>NZ_CATZBU010000002.1:0-659709 GCF_958405935.1 Ralstonia psammae | reverse complement strand
AGGGGTTTGAAAGCCTAACTATTGACCAGTCGCCCACCCCGCGGGGGGTGGGGGCTTGCTATCCAGCGTGAGACCCATCCCACCCCGGGGCGGATTCTAGCGCAGGATCAGACTTCGAGCAGATCGACCTCAAAAAGCAACGTTGCGTTCGGGGGGATCACGCCGCCTGCGCCGCGTGCGCCGTAGCCCAGGTCCGCCGGGATGATCAGCTTGCGCGTGCCACCCACCTTCATGCCTTGCACACCTTCGTCCCAGCCCTTGATGACCATGCCGCCGCCCAGGTGGAAGGCAAAGGGGTCGTTGCGGTCTTTGCTGGAGTCGAACTTCTTGCCGGCCTGGCCGTTTTCATAGAGCCAGCCGGTGTAGTGCACGGTGACGTATTTGCCGGCCGTGGCTTCAGCGCCGTCGCCGACGACGACATCTTCGTATTGCAGGCCGCTTGCAGTGGTTTCGATGGTCATGATGAGCCTCGTGGAGTGGCGTGGATGATAAGGGGAAAGGGCTCAGGTGGCGTTCGCGGCCTTGAGCGTTTCGAGTTGGACGTGGACGTTGTCCGCGTCGTTGGCGATCCAGATGTCGCCGTCCTGGATGGTGACCTGCAGACGTATGGTGCGTTCCACCATGGCAGCCAGTGCGGCGACGGTCTCCGCTGCGACTTCATACACCGACACGTTGGCAAAGCGCGTGACCTTGGTCTCGGTTTGCTGCCACCACACGCGGCTGGCGTTGCCGCTATACGTATAGATGGCGACCTGCTCTGCGCGGTTGCTGGCTTTGCGGATGCGGGTGTCGTCGGGGTTGCCGAGGTCGATCCACAGCTCGATGGCGTCGGTCAGATCGCGCTGCCAGAGTTCCGGCTCGTCGGGCTCGGACAGGCCACGCGTGAAGGCAAGCGTTTCGCTGGCGTGGCGCGCGAAAGCGAGCACGCGCACCATCATGCGTTCGTCGTTCTCGCTGGGGTGGCGGGCGACGGTCAGCGCGTGGTTGGCGTAGTAGTGGCGATCCATATCGGCGATCTGCAGATCGACCTTGTAGATCGTGGATTTCAGGGCCATGCGGGTGGTCGGCGGATGGGCCGTTTTTGGCAAAGCGCGCATTGTCGCACGGGCCGATGAAGCTGACGGCATTGGCCGGGCGCATTCCCAACGGCGGCTGTTTGCGGTATACGAGCGGTGCGTGCGCCAGTCGGCGCATGCTTTTCCTATCCAAACCAGGACAATCAGAACGATGCGTTGGATATTCGGAATCGTGGGTTTGCTGCTGGGCGGCCTGTCGGGGGGCGTCGTCGGGGCGTTCTTTGGGGCGTTGATCGGTCTGGGACTGGCATCGCTGATCTTGTACATGGACAAGCGGGCCAGCGCGCAGTGGGCCAATCCACCGGATGCGCCGGATGCGCCGGGCACCGCGGAGGGCCATGCGCCCGCACAGGCTACCGTGTCGCCACCGCCAGCCACGCTGCAGGAGCGCGTTGCGCGGCTCGAGCACGAGGTTTCGCTCCTGCGTCGGCAGATTGCCGAAATCCAAGGTGGAACGTTTGCAGCGCCGGCCAACGTGGAGGCCGCTGCCATTGAGCTGCCCTCGGCCGTGGCCGAGGCGGTGCCGCCCGTGGAGGCGCCCGTCGTGCCTGTGCTGGCGCCGCAGGTGGCGGTTTCGCAGCCCATTCTTCAACCTGTTCCCCAACCCGTGCCGGTCTTGGCGCCGCACGAGCCCGATTGGGTCGAGCGCGCCGTAGGCGCCGCCCGCGACTGGCTGCTGGGCGGCAACAGCGTGGTGCGGGTCGGCATCCTGATCCTGTTCTTCGGCGTGGCGTTCCTGCTCAAGTACGCGGCCGACAACAGCATGCTGCCGATCGAATTCCGGCTGGCGGGTGTGGCGGTCGGGGCGATTGTGCTGCTGGGTATCGGCTGGCGCCTGCGCGAAAAGCGTCCTGGCTATGCGCTCGTGTTGCAGGGCGGCGGGGTCGGCGTGCTGTATCTGACGGTGTTTGCAGCCACGCGCGTGGTGCCGCTGCTCAGCCCGGGGATGGCGTTTGCGCTGCTGGTGCTGATCTGCGCACTGGCCGCCGGCTTGGCCGTCAAGCAGAACGCGCCGGCGCTGGCCTTTACTGGCAGTGCGGGCGGCTTCCTGGCACCGATTTTGATCTCGACCGGGCAGGGCAGCCACGTGGCGCTGTTCAGCTATTACGCGCTGCTCAACGCGGGCATCTTCGCCATTGCGTGGTTCCGGGCGTGGCGGGCGCTGAATCTGCTGGGCTTCGTCTTTACGTTCGGCATTGCCACGGCGTGGGGCGTGCTGCGCTATCAGCCTACGTTGTTGGCGAGCACCGAACCGTTCCTGATCCTCTTCTTCCTGATGTATGTGGGCATTGCGCTGCTGACCGCGCTGCGCCGTCATATCAGCCTGACGAACTACGTTGACGGCACGCTGGTGTTCGGCACGCCGTTGGTGGCGATGGGGTTGCAGGCCGGGCTGGTGCACCACATTCCGTTTGCGATGGCGTGGAGCGCCACCGCGCTGGCCGCGTTCTATCTGGCGATTGCGGGCTGGCTGGCGCCCAGGCGTGCGAACCTCGGCCTGCTGTACGAGACGATGCTCGCGCTGGGTGTGATCTTCATCACGCTGGCGATTCCGCTGGCCTTCGACGGGCGCACCACCAGTGCGGTGTGGGCGCTGGAAGGCGCCGCCGTGGTGTGGCTGGGCGTGCGCCAGCAGCGTCGGCTGGCGCTGGCGGCGGGCCTGCTTCTGCAACTCGCGGCAGGCGCTGCCTTCGCCTTGGATGCCGTATTCGATTGGGCCCCGCAGAGCGGCTGGGCCGTGCTCAACAGCCGCTATATCGGTGGGTTGTTGATTGCGCTGGCGGGTGTCTTCAGCGGCTGGCGCCTGCATGGCAAGGCGGATGCCCGTGCGTGGCTGAAGGCAGCGCCGGTGCTCGGCATCGTCGCGTCGGTGTGGGGCTTGCTGTGGGGGCTCGGCAGCGGCAGCAACGAGATCGACCGCTGGGCCTGGCGCTTCGCCAGCAAGACAGTCGACCGGCCCGACATTCCGCTGTATGCCGCCTTCGCCGTGCTGACGGCGTGGGCGGCACACGGCCTGCGCCGCAAGCTCGATTGGGCACTGGCTGAGTGGCCCGCGCTGGCGTTGTCGCCGGTGCTCGCGTTGATTTCGCTGGCCGCGATCGAACACTGGGTGCCGTCGCCGCTGGCCGGCTGGGGCGGGCTGGTGTGGATGGCGGCCGTGGTGCTGGCCTTCGTGCTGCTGCGCCGCCAGGAACGCGACGTGAAAGACGCCATCCTCGCGCCGCTGCATACCGTGCTGTTCTGGCTGATCTGCTGCGTACTCGCGACGGAAGGCTATTGGCGCCTCGATGCCTACGTGCCCGAGGGCACGTGGAGCTTCGCCGCCTGGGCCTATGCCTACGGCGCGTTGCTTGCCCTGCTGGCGGGCGCAGGCTGGCGCATCCGCTGGCCGATCGCCCGCTTCGAGCGCGCCTACCTGCTCTGGGGCGCTGCGCCCCTGGCTGCCCTGCTGTGGCTGTGGAGCCTGGCCAGCGCCGCCAGCGACGGCAATGCCGCCCCGCTGTTCTACCTGCCGATTCTCAATCCGCTGGACGTGGCGCAACTGCTCGTCTTCCTCGCCATTGCGCTGTGGATGCGCCGCGTGGCGTTGCAGAAGCTCGTGTCCGAACCGATGGTGATCGGCTACGCCGTCGGCGCGACGCTCTTCATCTGGGCCAACGCGGTGCTGCTGCGCACGCTGCACCATTGGGCGCATGTCCCGTACACGCTGGACGATCTTGGCGCCTCAATGCTGGTGCAGGCATCGCTGTCGATGTTCTGGACGCTGCTGGCATTGGCGGTGATGGTGTTTGCCACGCGGCGCGCCAGCCGCGCGTTGTGGTTCACCGGCGGGGCGCTGCTGGGCGTGACAGTGGTCAAGCTGTTCCTGTTTGATCTGTCACGCGTCACGGGTGTCGAGCGCATCGTGTCGTTTATCGGTATTGGCGTGCTGCTGTTGTTGATCGGCTATCTGTCGCCGCTACCGCCGAAGCCCAAAACCAGCGCCGAAGCTGAAACCGGGGAGGTTCTGTGAAGAAGGTTGCTCTTGCGATGGCTGCGGCGTCGCTGTTGTCTGCGCCGGCCTGGGCCGAACGCTTTGCGTTGACCGGCACGCCCGGCGCCCCTTACTACGCCGTCACACTCAGCGAAGACGTCTATGCCCATGCGCACGAGGCCAACCTGGCCGACCTGCGCATCCTCAATGGCGACGGCGAGCCCGTGCCGTTCACCATCGACATCCCGCACGATCCGGTGCCGCAGGCACGCACGCTGCAAGACGTGCACTGGTTCGCCACCCCCGTCGACGATGCGCAGAAGCCTGGTGCCGCCGGTGTCGTGCTCGGTACCGATGGCGTGCTGCGTGCAACGGGCGCTCAGTTGTCGCAAGCGTCGATCCGCGCGTGGGTGGTCGACCTCAGCCAGCTTCGTGACACGGTGACCGCGCTGGTCGTCGCGCTCCCGGCCGCGGAATTCCAGAGCGGTGTGAGCGTGCAGGCCAGCGATGACTTGCAGCACTGGAGCCCGGTCGCCCAGGCTACGCTGTTCCGCCTGTCCAATCAGGGCAGTACGCTGGTGCAGGATCGCATCGAGTTCACTGGGCTGCGTGCGAAATACCTGCGCCTGACGTGGCAAGGCAAACCGCCTGCGCCGGATGCCGTGCGTGCAGAGCTGGCCGCCGGTGCGCCGGTTGCGCTGGCGGATAGCGCCATTCAGTGGCGCTCTGGGCTGGCTCCAGTGCAGACGCCCGCGGCCGGCGATTACCAGTTCGATACCGGCGGCGTGTTCCCGGTCGAGCGCGTGAAGATCCATTTGCCGCAAGCCAACACCATCGCGCAGGCGACGCTGTATGCGCGTGCCGATGCCCAGGCACCCTGGCGGCCGGTAACCTCTGCGCGCCTGTTCAGGCTGGCTGGGGCAGACGGGAAGGGCGAGCAGGAAAACGCGGCCATCGGCGTGCCCGCCACAGGAGAGCGCTACTGGCGTCTGCAGGTCGACACGCGCGGTGGTGGCCTGGGAGCCGGTGCGCCGCAACTGGCGATTGGCTGGCGTCCGGCTACGGTCACGTATGCGGCGCGCGGTAATGTGCCGTTCTCGCTGGCGGTGGCGGAAGTGGCGCGCGGCAATCCGATCGCACGCGCAGACTTGCTGGCGGGTGCCTCGCCCGCCATCGCGCAGGCACAGCTTGGCGCGATGAGCGATTCGCCTGCCGACGCGCTCACGGCAGAGCCGCCGGGCGGCCGCAGGCGCCAGTGGGTGCTGTGGGGCGCACTGTTGGCTGCGGTGGCGGTGCTGGGCGGGATGGCCTGGCGGTTGTTCCGCGCGCCGGCGGTGCCGCCGGATGCATCGACGTAATCCGCATGGCCCAACGAAAACGGCGCCACCTGGGCGCCGTTTTTTATGGCAGAGCGGATGCTCAGTGCGCGAAGGCGGGTTGGACGAACAGCGCAACGCACAGGGCGAAGCCTGCAAACCACATCAGCGAACGCAGCGGTGCCCAGTTGGCGAGATAGCACACCGTGTACAGCACGCGCACCACGATGAACGCAATGGCCAGCAGGTTGATGCGGTCGATCACGCCGCCGCCCAGGATGGCCACCAGCACAGCCACCGCAAAGAACGGAAACGCTTCAAAGTGGTTCTGCTGTGCGGCTGCGGCACGGCCCGCTACGCCGGTTTGCTGTGCGAGCCACGCGCGCGGGTTGCGGTTGTCGTACCGCGGGCCTTTGGCCTTGGCGATGCCGACGCACACGATCGGCAACACCGCTGCCACCAGAACGCACCAGAGGGCGATCGGCATGGTCAGTCTCCTGGATGTGGATGGTAGTGAAGGTGCCGCACCGTAGCACAAGGTGCGTTTTCAAACACCTGCGGTGCTAGTCGACACCCTGCACGGCAATGCGCACATCCCCGAGCATGACCACCTGGCCCGCGCGAATCTTGGCCGTCTTGCGCAACTCTGGCTGGCCGTCGACCGTGACTGCGCCCTCGGCGACAACCGCCTTGCCGGCGCCGCCGCTGTCGACCACGCCGGTGAGCTTGAGCAGCTTGTGCAGCTCGATGTATTCGGTGGTCAGTGCGAAATCGATATTGGGCATAAGTGGATTGCGGTGTTTATTGAGGCGTGGCTTCCACGCTGAGGTCGAGGTCGACGCGGTCGCCTACCTCGGGCAGGAAACGCGTCATGCCGAAGGCGCTGCGGGCGATGGCGAGGTGGAAATCACCACCGCAGACGTGGCGCGTGCTGCCGGGCATCTTCTCGTCGCCGCAACTGAAGCGGCGAACCTCCAGCCGCACAGGCTGTGTCACGCCGTGCAGCGTCAGCTTGGCCTCGATGGCGGCAAGCTTGCCGCCTTCCACGACAAAGCGGTCGCTGCGCAGGCGGATGACCGGAAACTGCGCGGCGTCGAGAAACTGCTCGGATTTCAGCACACCGTCCAGCACCCGCAGGCCCGTGTTGATGGAGGCAGCATCGACGGTGAAATCGAAGCCGCCTTGGTTGGTGGCTTCATCGAAGTTGATGGCGCCGTCGATCTTGTCGAAGCGACCGCGCATCGTGCTGCGATCGAAATGCGACGTGCCAAAGTAGACCGATGTGTGGGTCAGGTCTGGCGCAAATGACGCAGCAAGGGCGGGGGTGGTGAGCAACCCCGCCAGCAGTACGATCCATGCACGCATGATGCCTCCGATCTCAGAGGCCCATGGCGCGCATGGGCCTGTGCTTACTTGCCCCAGCTGTCCTTCAGGCCGACCACGCGGTTGAACACGGGCTTGCCCGGTTGCGAGTCGATGCGGTCAGCCACGAAGTAGCCATGGCGCTCGAACTGGAAGCGGTCTTCCGCCTTGGCCGTTGCCAGCGTGGGTTCCAGGTAGGCCGTGACGATCTTCTTGGAGTCGGGGTTGAGCGCGTCCAGGAAGTTCTTGTCGCCCGAGTCCGGCTGCGGGTCGCTGAACAGGCGGTCGTACAGGCGCACTTCAGCCTCCAGCGCGTGTGCGGCGCTCACCCAGTGGATGTTGCCCTTCACCTTCACGCTGTCAGCACCCGGCGTGCCACTCTTCGTGTCCGGAATGATGTTGGCGTGCACGGCGGTGATGTTGCCGGCGGCATCCTTGTCGCACCCGGTGCATTCGATCACATAGCCGTAGCGCAGACGCACCTTGTTGCCCGGGAACAGCCGGAAGTAGCCCTTGGGCGGCGTCTCGGTAAAGTCCTCGCGCTCGATCCACAGCTCACGCGTGAGCGGGAATTCGCGGCGGCCGAGTTCGGGCTGCTTCGGGTGCACGGGTGCGGAGCAAGGCTCGTTGAAATCGGCCGGCACGTTGTCGAGCACAAGCTTGACCGGGTCCAGCACCGCCACCGAGCGGGGCGCACGCGCATCGAGGTCGTCGCGCACGGCGCCTTCCAGGATGCTCATGTCGATCCAGCTATCGGCCTTCGACACGCCAACGCGTTCGCAGAAGAGCTGGACCGACTCCGGCGTATAGCCGCGGCGTCGGATGCCAACAAGCGTCGGCATGCGCGGGTCATCCCAGCCGTCGACGCGCTTTTCCGTCACGAGTTGCAGCAGCTTGCGCTTGCTGGTGATGGCGTACGTCAGGTGCAGGCGCGCGAATTCGTATTGATGGGGCAACGGCGCGGGCAGCACGCCGGCGTCGCGCAGGTGATCGAGCACCCAGTCGTACAGCGGGCGGTTGTTCTCGAACTCCAGCGTGCACAGCGAATGGGTGATGTTCTCCAGCGCATCGGAAATGCAATGCGTGAAGTCGTACATCGGGTAGATGCACCATGCGTCGCCGGTGCGATGGTGATGGGCATGGCGGATGCGATACAGCACCGGATCGCGCATCACGATGTTGGGCGCGGCCATGTCGATCTTGGCGCGCAGCACCAGTTCGCCATCCTTGTACTTGCCAGCGCGCATGTCGCGGAACAGCGCAAGGTTTTCGTCCACCGAACGATCACGGAACGGCGACGGCGTGCCCGGCCTGGTGAAATCGCCCCGGTTGGCGGCGATCTGCTCGGCGCTCTGGCTGTCGACGTAGGCCACGCCGCGCTGGATCAGCACTTCGGCAAAGCCGTAGAGCTGCTCGAAGTAGTCGCTGGCGTAGTAGAGGTGCTCGCCCCCGGCGTCACTCCACGAATAGCCAAGCCAGTGCACGGCGTCGATGATGGAATCGACGTATTCGGTGTCTTCCTTGACGGGATTGGTGTCGTCAAAGCGCAGGTGGCAGCGGCCGTTGTAGTCGCGGGCCATGCCGAAGTTCACCCAGATGCTCTTGGCGTGGCCAATGTGCAGGTAGCCGTTGGGCTCCGGCGGGAAGCGCGTGACGACCGGCGGAATCGGCTGGCCGGCGGTGTCCTTGCGATTGGCGTAGGTGCCTTGCGCGAGGTCGCCGTCAATGATCTGGCGCAGGAAGTTGGACGTGGGGGCGGCCGCCCCGGTGGCGTTGTCTTGGCTCATGGGAGTGCGTGATTCGGCAATCCCGTGATTTTACCGTGCCCGGCGCTCGCGCAGTCGCCCGCCCGGCCGGACGCTATTTGCGCTGGGCCAGAGCGTCGAGCGCCTGAGCGCGCAACAGCTCATTCGAGGCGGTGAATGTCTGCTGGCGTAGTTGCGCGATTTGCGCTGCGCGATCGGCATCCGACAGGCCGGCAAAGGCGTTGATGCGATCGCGTTCGTGGGTGTAGGTGTCGTAGCGGCTGCGCCAGTCGGCTTCTTCGCGGTTGCCCTGGATCAGGCGGTCGGCCACCAGGCTGTCCACACCTCGGGCGGACAGGCGCTGGCGCATCTCGGCTTCGCTCATGCCTTGCCTTGTCCACGTTTCCATATCGTTGGCGAGCTTGAGCGGGGCGGAGGCGTTGCGGCGCGCTTGCTGCACCGAGGGCGGCAGGCTGGCATCGATGGCGGCGATCCTGGCGGCGCGCTGCTCCGGCGTGAGCGACGGGTCGGCCATCACGGCCAGACGATCGAGTGCGGCGGTGTCCATCGCATCGTCATCGCCGTACCAGGCCTGGGCGACGTCCGTGCCCAGGTATTGGCGGCGCAGCGCGGTGCGGTCGCTCAACTGCTGGCGCAGCGCGGCGATCATCTCGGGGCGCTGCCGGACTTGTTCGAGGCTCGGCTTGTTGCGGGCCGCGGTGCCGCTTGCTGCCGCGGCTTTGCGATAGGCGAGGTAGCGCTGCAGCAGCGATTGCGCCTCCGCCAGCGCCGGCGTGACCAGCTTGGCGCGCAGATGTGCTTGGGCCATCGACACACGCTGCGCTTCGGGCAGCGAGGCGGGCACGTCGAGGAAGTAGTCGAATACCGCGCGGTTGTCGGCTTCGACGATGAGGTGGCCGTGCGTATCGACATGCAGGCCGTCCGGCGCCTGCGTGTCGGCCAGCTCGGGTGCGGGCGCAACCGTCGTCGACGGTTCGCCCCCGACACTGCCGATGAATGCGCCCTTGGGCGCCTGCGGCTGCGATGCCGCAGGCGATTCGGGCGCGTCCGCCGTGTGCCACCAGTAGACCCCGCCCGCGACCGACACCGCCACCAGCACGGCGACAACAAACGACATGGGTTGTATCGATGGCGATTGGGGCTTCATCGTGGCGAATGCGTTGGATGGTGAGGGGGTCAGAGACCTGCCGTCTTCAGCCGGTTGGCTTGCGTGCGGATCACCGCAACCGGGTCTGCGGCACCCCAGCCGATCAGGCCAAGCAACTGGTTGACCTCATCCAGGTGATTCCACGCGTAATCCGTCGACAAGACCTGCCCGAACTTGGCGCTGCACACCGAGACGAGCCCATCGTTCGTCCCCGAGCCACGCGCCTGCATGACACCGCCGCTGAAGACCAGCACCGGATCAAACAGGTCGAGGAGGTTGGTGGCGGTGGAGCGGCCCGTCCACGAATACAGCTTTTGCACGTTGCCGTTGCGCACGTCGGTGGCGTTGCCGGTGTTGCAACCGCTGGCCAGGCCCGCGCTCGGGAACGCCTGATTGAAATCGGCTGCGCCCGAGGTCGACAGGATATGCAACGCCGCAAAACCATTCTGCGGATTGCTGTTGCCGTTGAACCAGCCGAGCACTGACCCGAATATGTCGGCGCCGAGGTTCACGAGCGCTTGGAAAGGGGCCGGCGTCGATTCCACAAAGTCCGCAAACTCCGACCCCTTGTGGGGCGTGCCGATGGTGGTGACGGATGCTACGAGGTTCGGCACCACGGCGGCCGCATAGCGCGACGTCAGCCCACCCTGGCTGTGGCCAATGAGGTTGACCTTTGTGGCGCCCGTTGTGGCCAGCACGCTGCGGATCTGGCTGACGAGCTGTTCCCCGCGCACGGTTTCATCGTTGAAGGCGGACACGTCGGCCACGTAGACATTGGCGCCATTGGCGCGCAGGTCTTCGGGGATCTGGTACCAGTAATCGACCACGCCGAGGAACTTGCTGGTGCCCGACAGGCCATGGACCAGCACGATCGGATACCGGGTGGCGGCATAGGCGCTGGCGGCCTGTGCCGGCGCGGCGGCCCCCAAAGTGAGGGCGGCGGATGTGGCCAAGACGGCGGCTGCCGCTTGCGTGCGCAGGAAGTCGCGCGCAGCGCGAAGCAGGGAAGTCTGTGACATTCGGTTGTCTCCTGGACATTGGATAAGTGGTCGGCCTCTGTGGGCCGATCGCCCTCCGTTATCCGAAGCGCCGCGTCCAACGTCAACTGAAGTGGAGGTCTGGCTCTAATGCTGCGTCGCCGCGTGCGCAAATAGAAACCGGAGGGCGGGCCTCCGGTTTCTTAGGGTGCGATGCAGCACGCCGCTGTTCCTATTCTTCTTGAAACGCTTCCTCGCGTTTTCTGTTGATGGCGGGCAGCGCCACCAGCAAGACCAGGATGCCCGCCGCAATCAGCAGCCCCAGCGACAGCGGCCGTGTGACGAACGTGGAGAAATCCCCGCGCGAGAGCAGCAGTGCGCGGCGGAAGTTCTCTTCCATCATTGGCCCCAGCACGAAGCCGAGCAGCATGGGGGCCGGTTCACAGCGCAGCTTGACGAACATGTAGCCGATCAATCCGAAGAGCGCCGTCTGGAAAATATCGAACGTCGTGTTCGACACCGAATACACGCCGATGCAGCAGAACACCAGGATGGCCGGATACAGGAAGCGGTACGGCACCTTCAACAGGCGCACCCACACGCCGATCATCGGCAGGTTCAGCACGATCAGCATCAGGTTGCCGATCCACATCGAGGCGATCAGGCCCCAGAACAGCGCGGGGTTGCTGGTCATCACCTGCGGGCCGGGCTGGATGTTGTGGATGGTCATCGCGCCCACCATCAGGGCCATCACTGCGTTGGGGGGGATGCCCAGCGTGAGCAGCGGAATGAAGGACGTCTGCGCGGCCGCGTTGTTGGCCGATTCGGGGCCGGCTACGCCCTCGATGGCGCCCTTGCCGAACTCGCTCGAATACTTCGAGGTCTTCTTCTCCAGCGAGTACGACGCAAACGACGCCAGCGTCGCGCCGCCGCCCGGCAGGATGCCCAGCAGCGAGCCGAGCGCCGTGCCGCGCAGCACGGCCGGGATCATGCGCTTGAAGTCTTCGCGGCTGGGCCAGAGGTTGCGCACGTGCTCGACAAAAGTTTCGCGGTGCTCCTTCTGTTCGAGGTTGGCGATGATCTCGGCAAAGCCGAACACGCCCATCGCCACCGACACAAAGTTCAGCCCGTCGGCCAGCTCCGGCACGTCGAACGAATAACGCGCGGTGCCCGAGTTCACGTCGGTACCGACCAGGCCGAGCAGCAGGCCCAGCACGATCATCGCAATCGCCTTGATGAGCGAGCCCGAAGCCAGCACCACCGCGCCGATCAGGCCCAGCACCATCAGCGAGAAATACTCCGCCGGCCCGAAGTTGAACGCGAATTCCGACAGCGGCGTGGCAAATGCCGCCAGCACCAGTGTGGCCACGCAGCCTGCGAAGAACGAGCCCAGGCCCGCGGTGGCCAGCGCCACGCCCGCGCGCCCGCGCCGTGCCATCTGGTAGCCATCGATGGTGGTCACCACCGACGACGATTCGCCCGGCAGATTGACGAGGATGGCCGTGGTGGAGCCGCCGTACTGCGCGCCATAGTAGATGCCGGCCAGCATGATGAGCGCGGCGACCGGCGGCAGGGCATACGTGGCCGGCAGCAGCATCGCAATCGTGGCGATGGGGCCAAGGCCCGGCAGCACGCCGATCAGCGTACCGAGCACGCAGCCGATGAACGCGTAGATCAGGTTCTGCAGGGAGAGCGCGGTGGAGAAGCCGAGCGCGAGATTGGCAAAGAGGTCCATGGTGTCGTCCGCGTCGCGCTCAATTGCCGATGAAGGCGGGCCATACCGGGAACTGCAGCTTGAGCCCATAGACGAAGGCCGCGAGGCTCATCACCACCATCACGACGGCGGTGCCGACCGCGCCCTTGAGCGTGAACTCGTGGCTCGCCATGCTGGAAACCAGCACGAGCACCACGAGCGAGAGCACCAGTCCAAGCGGTTGCAGCAGCAACCCGAACAGCACCACCGAGCCGAGAATCCACAGCAGTGTCTTGACGTCCCAGCGCGGAATGCGATCGGCCACGCCCTTGCGCGACAGCGATTGCACAACCACCACCACGCCCAGCAGCACAAGCACGACGCCCAGCCAGAACGGGAAGTAGCCCGGGCCCATGCTGCCGGCCGTACCCATGCGGTAGCTGCGCGCCAGAATGGCAAACGCCGCGCCTGCGACGATGAACATGATGCCGGATGCAAAGTCCTGATGACTGCGGATCATCGGACGACCTTGTGGATCGTTCTGCAAGTCTGGTCTCCTCGGGGTGGCGTGCTGCGCCGGGTGTGGCAGGCCGCCTTGTGCCTTGGACGGCGACCAAGTTTGCACGCTAAGCAGACCGGCTTTCAAGCACCTTGCGGAGGGGGAGGGCGGCCCTTGCCATGGCCCGGCGCGGCGCCTGGGCAAACGATTCAGGGTTTGTCCCTAGCGCGGCCCCGTAGAAAATTCGGGGCCGCACAACGCGGTGGCTCGGCCCCGTGCAATTACATGCCGATACCGCGCGCCATCAGTACGGCCGCCAGCGGAATGAAGATGATCAGGTGCGACTCGATCATGACCCAGCGGCGCGTCTTGGCGATCTCCGATGGCGTGGGCACAAAGTCGGGCAGCGTCTTGCCTTGCTTCTTCCAGCGCAGGATCGTGACAGTCGGAATGATCGATATCAGCCCGATCAGGATGAACAGGCCAACCTTGACGTGGAACACCGGGTTGTGGACGTAGAACGCGTAGCCCTTGGCGCCGTAGAGCACGCGCAGCAACCCCGTTATCAGCACCGCGAGCGCGGCAATGCCAAACACGGCGTCATAGCGTGCCAGGCGTTTGCGGATCTCGGGCGTCATGTCGGGGCGCAGCACCACGGCCTCGGCAGTGAGGAAGACGATCAGCGTGAAGATCGAGATGTAATGCAGATAAGCCAGCAACGCGTCGAGCCACATGTTGACCTCTAAGGGTGGGGGAATGGTTGGCGTGGAGTGTGCTCGGGTTCAGATCACGCCGCGTGCGCGCAGCGTTTCGATCTGGTCCGGGTTCAGGTTCAGTACGTCGCGCAGCACGGTTTCGGTGTGTTCGCCCAGCAGCGGCGGGTGGCTCACGGCCGTAGTCGGCGTGGCGCTCATCTTGACTGGGCTGCCGACCAGCTTGACGGTGCCGGCGCTCGGGTGAGGAAGGTCCACGCGCAAGCCACGCGCCTGCACCTGCTCGTTGTCGAACACCTCGTCCAGCGAGTTGATCGGGCCGCACGGCACGCCGGCGGCTTCGAGCTTGTCGATCCATTCGCCTTTGCCGAAGCGCTTGACCATCTCGGCCAGGATCGGCACCAGCACGTCGCGGTTGGCCACGCGCTGCGGGTTGGTGGCAAAGCGCGGGTCGTCGGCCAGCGCGGGCATGCCGCCGGCGTCGACAAAGCGACGAAATTGGCCGTCATTGCCGACCGCCACAATGATCCAGCCATTGGCCGCCTGGAACGTCTGATAGGGCACGATGTTCGGGTGCGCGTTGCCCCAGCGCTTGGGTGCCTGGCCGCTGGCCAGGTAGTTGGTGTTCATGTTGGCCAGCATGGCGACTTGCACGTCGAGCAATGCCATGTCGATGTACTGGCCCTCCCCGGTGCGGTCCCGATGCGCGACCGCGGCAAGCACGGCCACAGTGGCGTACATGCCCGTCATCAAATCCGAGATGGCCACGCCCGCCTTTTGCGGGCCGCCGCCGGGCAGATCGTCGCGTTCGCCGGTCAGGCTCATGAAGCCGCCCATGCCCTGCACGATGAAGTCATAACCAGCGCGCGCGGCGTACGGGCCGGTCTGGCCGAAGCCCGTGATGGAGCAATAGACGAGGTCCGGCTTGACGGCCCTGAGCGATTCGTAATCGAGCCCGTATTTCCGGAGCTGGCCGACCTTGTAGTTCTCGAGCACCACATCGGCGTGTGCGGCGAGCTGGCGGACGATGTCCTGGCCTTCGGGCGTGCTGATGTCGACGGTGATCGACCGCTTGTTGCGGTTGGCTGCGAGGTAGTAGGCCGCTTCGGCGGTGTCCTGGCCGGCATCATCCTTCAGCCAGGGCGGACCCCATGTGCGCGTGTCGTCGCCGGCGCCCGGGCGCTCCACCTTGATGACGTCGGCGCCGAAATCGGCAAGGTTCTGCGCGCACCAGGGGCCGGCAAGCACGCGGGTCAGGTCGAGAACACGGAGATGGCTCAGGGCGCCCATGGATTGACGAATCGACACGATTGGAACGGGTGCACTCTACACCACGCCCCGGCGGGGCCCCAGCCCCATGCGGCCTACCGGGGAAAATGCGGCGCAGAATGGACGCGACCCGGGCGCGAACCCCGTATAATCAACGGTTTGCACTAATCCAAGGCGCTCAGGAGCGGCATGCTCCAAGGCGCAATGCTGACTCCGGCACCCCGCGACATGAAAGCCTCCGATATCCGCCAAAAATTCCTGACGTTCTTCGAGACGAAGGGCCACACCGTGGTGCGCTCCTCGCCGCTGGTGCCGGGCAACGACCCGACGCTGCTGTTCACCAACTCCGGCATGGTGCAGTTCAAGGACGTCTTCCTCGGTACCGACAAGCGCCCGTACGTGCGCGCGGCTTCCGTGCAGCGCTGCCTGCGCGCCGGCGGCAAGCACAATGATCTGGAAAACGTCGGCTACACCGCGCGTCACCACACGTTCTTCGAAATGCTCGGCAACTGGTCGTTCGGCGACTATTTCAAGCGCGACGCGCTCGTGTGGGCGTGGGAGCTGCTGACGCAGGAATACAAGCTGCCGGCCGACAAGCTGTGGGCCACGGTCTACCAGACCGACGACGAGGCCTACGACATCTGGACCAAGGTCATCGGCCTGCCGCCCGAGCGCGTCGTGCGTATCGGCGACAACAAGGGCGCGCCGTACGCCTCCGACAACTTCTGGCAGATGGCCGAGACCGGCCCGTGCGGTCCTTGCTCGGAAATCTTCTACGACCACGGCCCGGACGTGTGGGGCGGCCCCCCGGGCTCGCCGGAAGCCGACGGCGACCGCTACATCGAAATCTGGAACAACGTGTTCATGCAGTTCGATCGCCAGCTCGATCCGGCGACCGGCGAATACACGCTGACCCCGCTGCCCGCACCGTGCGTCGACACCGGCATGGGCATGGAGCGTCTGGCTGCGATCCTGCAGCACGTGCACAGCAACTACGAGATCGACCTGTTCCAGGCGCTGATTGCCGCCGCCGCGCGCGAGACCAACACCAAGGATCTGGCCAACAACTCACTGCGCGTGATTGCCGACCACATTCGCGCGTGCTCGTTCCTGATCGTTGACGGCGTCATCCCGGGCAACGAAGGCCGCGGCTACGTGCTGCGCCGGATCATCCGCCGCGCCATCCGCCACGGCTACAAGCTGGGCTGCCGCGCCGCGTTCTTCCACAAGCTGGTGGACGACCTCGTCGCGCAGATGGGCGAAGCCTATCCGGAACTGCGCGAGGCGCGCGACCGAGTGGTCGACGTGCTGCGCACGGAAGAAGCGCGCTTCTTCGAGACCATCGAGCACGGCATGTCGATCCTCGACGCGGCGCTGGGTGAGCTGAAGACCTCGGGTGCCAAGATGCTCGACGGCGAGTTGGCGTTCAAGCTGCACGACACCTACGGTTTCCCGCTGGACCTCACGCAAGACGTCTGCCGCGAGAACGACGTGATCGTCGACGAAGCGGCCTTTGACGCCGCCATGAACCGCCAGCGCGAGCAGGCACGCGCGGCGGGCAAGTTCAAGCTGGCCGCCGGCACGCTCGACTACACCGGCGACAAGACCACGTTCCACGGCTACGACCAGCTCGTGCGCGAAACCGCCCGTGTGACGGCGCTGTTTGTAGACGGTGCATCGGTGCAGGAAATGCACCCGGGCCAGACCGGCGTAGTGGTGCTGGACCACACTCCGTTTTATGCGGAATCGGGCGGCCAGGTCGGCGACCAGGGCACGCTCAAGGCCGCCACCGTCTGGTTTGACGTGGCCGACACGCTCAAGGTGCAGCCGGAAGTGTTCGGCCACCACGGCACGCTGCGCACCGGCGTGCTGAAGGTCGGCGATGCCGTGGCGGCGGAAGTGGACGCTGTGCGTCGCGCACGCACCATGCGCAACCACTCGGCCACCCACCTGATGCACAAGGCCCTGCGCGAAGTGCTCGGCAGCCACGTGCAGCAGAAGGGTTCGCTCGTCGATGCCGACAAGACCCGCTTCGACTTCTCGCACAACGCGCCGATGACGCCGCTGCAGATCCGCGAAGTGGAAGCGCGCGTCAACGCTGAGATTTTCGCCAACGCCCCGACTGCCGCTCAGATCATGGGCTTTGACGATGCGGTCAAGAACGGTGCGATGGCCCTCTTCGGCGAGAAGTACGGCGACGAAGTACGCGTGTTGTCGATCGGCACGTCGAAAGAATTGTGCGGTGGAACCCACGTGGCGCGCACCGGTGATATCGGTCTGTTCAAGATCGTGGCCGAATCGGGTGTGGCAGCGGGGATCCGCCGCGTGGAAGCCATTACCGGCGACAACGTGCTGCATTACCTGCAGACGCTCGACACCCGCATCAACGAAGCGGCTGCCGCACTGCGTGCACAGCCCTCGGAACTGACGCAGCGTATCGGCCAGGTGCAGGACCAAGTCAAGACGCTGGAGAAGGAACTGGAGCGCCTGAAGTCGAAGCTGGCCGCGAGCCAGGGCGACGAACTGGTGAGCCAGGCCGTGGACGTTGCCGGCATCAAGGTGCTGGCCGCCAAGCTGGATGGCGCCGATGCCAAGACGCTGCGCGAGACCATGGACAAGCTCAAGGACAAGCTGCAGACCGCCGCCATCGTGCTGGGTAGCGTGAGCGACGGCAAGGTGGCGCTGATCGCCGGCGTGACGGCTGACGCCACGGCCAAGGTCAAGGCAGGCGAGCTGGTCAAC
The DNA here is from genome assembly GCF_958405935.1 of Ralstonia psammae. NCBI lineage: Bacteria > Pseudomonadati > Pseudomonadota > Betaproteobacteria > Burkholderiales > Burkholderiaceae > Ralstonia > Ralstonia psammae. The sequence goes on along the minus strand of NZ_CATZBU010000002.1, from coordinate 642,175 downwards.
TTTGTCGCCCAGCAGGTCGGCGGCAAGGGCGGTGGCCGCCCCGACATGGCACAAGCCGGCGGCACGGAGCCGGACAACCTGCCGCAGGCGCTGGCCGGTGTGGCCGCGTGGGTGCAGCAGAAGGTCTGATGTAACGCTCAGCGTCAACAAACTGAGCCTGATGCGCTGAACGGCGCGCGTTCCCGGTAACGGGGCGCGCGCCGTTTTGTTTTTAGGGCGTTGTAGACAAGTGCCCCAATGCGTCTAGTGCGCGACCACCACGTCTGTCATCGAGCGGCGCCAACGTTCTTCGATCCTTGCGTCGTCGGCACGATAGCCGAGCGCAATCACGAGAGGGATCACGGACCCGCGCGGGAGATCCAGGATTCTGATGATCTTTGAGGCAGAAAAGCCCTCCATCGGGCAAGAGTCGATCCCTTTCGCGGCGGCAGCGAGCATGAGGGTGTGGGCCGCGAAGATCGCGTTGCGTGCCGCCCAATGCCGACTGCCGATGTGACCCACCGGAAGCAGAGACAAACTGGGTCGAATCCATGCCGCGAGAGACAGAAGCGGTGACCACGCGGCGGATGACCCCACAGCGAGGATCTTCTGAAACTTCCCAATTTGCTTGCGGTGATACGCCTTGGAGCGCTGTTCCAGCGTCGAAGAGGCGTCAACATGCGCGAGTTGCGCCCTTGCATTGCGTTTTGCGAGCGCGGGGCTCGCGACAACAACAATGATGTCCTGCGCCGATGCCGCTGCTTGCTGTCCGTTGCACGCCAACGCAACGCTGTCTTTTAAGGAAGCGTCTCGAATCCAGTGCAACTCATAGGGTTGGAGGTTCCCGCTTGAGGGCGCGAACGCGACTTCAGCAAGCAACGCGGAGATGTCCTCTTCGGGAATCCGAGTCGCGTCAAATTTACGGATGGCGCGGCGAAAGCGATTCGCGGCTTGAAAGCCGGCCCACTGCAATTGATCTTTCGTGTTCATAAGTGAAATCGTCCGGGAGGGCGTGTATCCGGCATCAGGCCAAAGGCGTTGCCCAGGTGCGTTGGGAAATCGCGTTAGCTGCAGGCATGGATGGGGGCGAGTCCTACCAGCGTGAGGTAGTCTTCCAGCACTTCGCTGTCGTCAGTTGCGGCGATGGCACCGATGTAGCCATCGGGGCGCACCAACACCCAATCGCCCACGGCGGGGGAGTAGGCATCATGAAAATGGCCTCCATCATCGAGCAGGTCGCCGCGCGAACCGAAGCGATGGATATGCAGGCCCGGACGCGGCGGCACCACGTCGCGCTCGACCCCGTAACCGAGCAACGTCCAGTGCGTTCCTCGGAACAAGTCGAACAACCGTGTTGGCTGGCCTCCCGCGCCCCGGATTGGCGCGTCGGGGGCGCGGTCGCCGGCCGACAAGCCGGCAACACGTCGGCGTGGTTCGAGCGCGAGTGAGGTGCCGGCGTAACCGATATCAAGTTGGTGCACCTCGCGGTCGCGGCGCATGTCACCCCGCTTGGCTGCATCGAGCAACTTGGTCGCCAGGCCCAGCATTGCGGCAGCGATCGGCCGGCGCTCCTCCTCATAGCTATCGAGCAATGTTTCGGGTGCTCCATGGGCGACAGCGGCGAGCTTCCAGCCCAGGTTGTATGCATCCTGTACGCTGGTATTGAGGCCCTGGCCGCCAGTCGGCGGGTGAGTGTGGGCCGCATCTCCAGCCAGGAACACACGGCCGACGCGGTAACGCTCGGCGAGCCGAGCATTCATGACGTACGCCGACGACCACGACACCGATTGAACGTGGATGTCATGGTGGCCGGTGCGTTTCCCCACCATGGTCGTCAGGCCTTGCGCAGACAGGTCGATGTCACCATCCAACGGAATCGGGCCTTGTATCTGGAACAGGCTGGTGCCGGCGAGCGGACAGAGTGCAATCTGGCGTTGCAAGTCCCCTTCGTTGAAGCGGTGCCAGGCATCTCGCGAAAGGCCCGTCAACACGACATCTGCCACAACGGCGCGGACGCCCAGTGTCTTGCCCGGAAATCCGATATCGAGTGCGCGGCGCACGAAGCTGCGGCCGCCGTCGGCGCCTACCAGCCAACGCACCCGAAACGATTCTTCTCCAGCCTGACTAACAATCCGCGCCGTCACACCCGCTGTGTCCTGCTCAAAACCGGTCAGTTCGTGGCCGAACTCGGGCCGATAGCCAAGCTCGGCCAGACGCTCGCGCAGCACGCTTTCGGTCAGGAATTGGGGCACCATCAGCGGAAGTTGATAGGGCTCAGCAGGCGTTGGCGCCTGATGCTCTATGACAAGCGAGTCGGTGTAGCTGCCATCGCTTAGATATCGCCGCTGCGGTGGGTAGGCGCCACCGGCCGCAGCGATGCGGTCCAGGACGCCGAGATCCTCAAAAATCTCCTGCGTCCGGGGCTGGATGCCCTTGCCACGTGACCCATGAAACGGATCACGCATCTTCTCAATCAAGCGAAAGGAAATCCCTCTTCGCGCCAACTCGATCGCCAAGGTCAGGCCCGATGCTCCCGCCCCGCAGATCAGCACATCGACTGCAAACCGCACTTTCATGACTGTCCATATATGTGTAATATGCACATATTAGAAAACGGGAGAAATGGATGTCAATAAAAAAAGTGCAAAATACACATATTGACGCTGAGCTCCGCGAGCTTCATGGGGCCTTGCTTGAGATCGTGGGTGTCATGAACCGGCCTCAGCGCGACGAAGCCATGGTTCGGGCGGCTGGCATATCGCTCGACCGGGCGTTGTTTCCGTTGCTGGTTTTGGTGGAGCGGCTCGGTCCTATCGGGGTGGTCGAATTGGCCGACCGTGTGGGGCGCGACTACACCACGGTCAGCCGGCAGGTGGCCAAGCTGGAAAGCCAGGGTTTGGTTTGCCGTCAGGAAAGCGCGGCCGACCGTCGTGTTCGGGAAGCCGTCGTCACCAAGAGCGGCAAGGCCATGACGGACCGCGTGGACAAGGCGCGGGCGAAGATCGGCCACGCTATCTTCGCCCAATGGAATGAGCAGGACGTGAAGGATCTGGTGCGCCTCATGCGGAAGTTTGCTGACGACCTCAAGGGTGAAGACTCGACCGATTCGGAACGCTAGGGATGACGGCTTTGGCGCACGATGCGCACCGGTGTGTGTGCTTGTCTATATGGGGTAGATAAGTTGCGCCAGCGTGTCCTGGCTGGAGACAGGCCGCGCCATCGCCTATACCCGGGAACGTGACAGATTGAGTGCGGATTGTGTGCCGCCTGGCAGGCAATTTGCATCGATGGCGCGCGCTGTTTCCCCACAGCGCGGGTTGATCCCATCCCTATCCCCAAAATCCGAGGAGAACCATGAGCGTCCTATCTGACAAGGTCGACGCCCCGCCACCGCAGCCGCCGCATCGGCTGCTCGGGCGCAAAGGCAAACGATTGGCGCGTGCCGTCGCGGTTGGCGCGTTGCTGGCGGCCGGCATTGGTGCATCGACACAACCGGTTGCGCAACTCGCGCCGGAGTCGCACGCGCGTAAGGTCAAGGTGCTGATCATCAGCATGTTCGCGCCCGAGGCGCAGCCGTGGATCGACAAGCTCGGGCTCACGCAGGACGTGCCGGTGCCGGGCCTGTCGATCGACTACCCGAACGTGCATTGCAACGCCAGTGACGTCTGCCAGCTCACCACCGGCATGGGCAAGGCGAATGCCGCGTCGTCGGTGTCGGCGCTGATCTACAGCGGCAAGTTCGATCTGCAGCGGACGTACTTCCTCGTGGCTGGCATTGCCGGGATCGATCCGTCGCAAGGCACGCTTGGCAGCGCTGCGTGGGCGCGCTTCCTGGTCGACAGCGACATCGCATGGGAGATCGATGCGCGCGAGGTGCCCGCCAACTGGCCCAACGGCTTCATCGGCATCAACACGCAGGGCCCGGGGCAGAAGCCGCCGCTGGACTACAAGACCGAAGTCTTCCGCGTGAACGAGGCGCTGCTGCAGAAGGCGCTGGCGCTTTCCAAGGGCGCGGTGCTGGACGACAACGCCACCGCACGGGCCTATCGCGCCAACTACCCGAGCGCACCGGCCAACCAGCCGCCCTCTGTCGTGCAATGCGACACCGCTGCGGGCAACACGTACTGGCACGGCGCCAAGCTGGGTGAGCGCGAGGCCGCGTGGGTCAAGCTGCTGACGGACGGGCAGGGCACCTACTGCACCACGCAGCAGGAAGACAACGCCACGTTCGAGGCGCTCACACGCGGTTCGAAGGCGGGCCTGCTCGACCTGCAGCGTGTGGCTGTGCTGCGCACTGCATCGAACTTCGATCGGCCGTATCCGGGGCAGACGCCGTATGACTCGCTGGTCAATAGCAACTCGGGCGGGTTCGTGCCGTCGCTCAACAACCTCTACCTGGCGGGCGGTCCGCTGGTCAACGAGATCGTCACGCGCTGGAGCGTGTGGAAACGCGGAGTGCCCTCGCCATGATCGATTCCCGACTCAAGATGCCCATGCCTCGTTTGCGTACGATCGCCAAGCTCTGCGCCGTAGGTGCCGCAGCGCTGACCTTGAACAGTTGCGCGTTTGATGGCGTCAAGGTCATCGTCATCAACATGTTCCAGGGAGAAGCCCAGCCCTTCATCGACCGCTACGACCTGAAAGAGAAGGTCTACATTTCCGGCCTGTCGCCCGACGCGCCCAACATGCTGTGCAACTACGACGGCATCTGCCAGGTCACCACGGGCATGGGCTACGCCAATGCTGCGTCGACGATTTCCGCGCTGCTCTACCGCAGCAAGCTGGACCTCTCGCACACCTACTTTGTGATTGCCGGCATTGCGGGCATCGATCCGGGGCAGGGGACGGTGGGCTCGGCGGCGTGGGCGCGGTACGCGGTCGATTACGGCCTCTCGCACGAGATTGATGCGCGCGAGATGCCGGCCGGCTGGCCTTACGGCTACTTCGGCATTGGCACCAAGGGGCCGGGCGAGAAACCGCCGATGGACTACCGCACCGAAGTCTTTCAGCTCAACGAGACGCTGCTGCAGCGCGCCTACACGCTGTCGAAATCGACGACGCTGGAAGACAGCCCCGAGGCCATCGCTTTCCGCAAAAACTACGCGTATGCGCCGGCCAATCAGCCACCCGCCGTCATCCAGTGCGATGTGGCTTCGGCCGATACATGGTGGGCCGGCCGCAACCTGGGCCAACGCGCGCGCGACTGGGTGAAGACGATGACCGACAACAAGGGCACCTACTGCACCACGGCACAGGAGGACAACGCCACGCTGGAGGTGCTGACGCGCGGCGCCCGGGCCGGCAAGGTCGACTTCAGTCGCGTGGCATTGCTGCGCGCCGGGTCCGACTTCGACCGCCCGTATGACGGGCAGAGCGCATCCGACGGGCTCATCAACTACGCGCAGCAGGGTGGCTTCGTGCCGGCCACGCACAACCTCGTCAATGCGGCCAAGCCGTTGCTGGACGACATCGTGCAGCACTGGCCGCAGTGGAAGCAGGGGGTGCCGGCCAATTAACCGTTGCTGACATCACATTTCAATCTGTATAATGCGAATCATTCTCATTTGATGGCCGGCAAAAGGCGAATGCCCGACCGCTGACCATCGCTCCTACCGGGCGAGCCAGCGGGTTTTCACCTGCCAGCCAACGGATCGACGCGCCGCGTGATGTTTTGCGGCGCGTTTTTTCATCCCCCAGCGCATGACTGCGTTGCAGCGCGTCCGGTTTCGCCAATCCTGATCGATCCACTATCTGCGATGACCCGCCATCTTGTGGCCAGTGCGGCGGCCCGCGCATTGTCTTGCGCGCTCGCCGCCGTTCCTCCTGCCGTTTTCACATTGGCGCATGCCGAAGACAGCCTGCCCGCCGCAGGTGCCGCCACAGTCGACCTGAACGAAACGACCGTCACGGCAGGCAGCCAGCGCGGCTTTGCTGCCAGCACGGCGCAGGTCGGCGCGTTTCGCGGCATGTCGCTGCGCGACATCCCTGCCACCGTGAACGTGGTCACGCGTGAGGCGCTTGATGCGCAGCAGGACACCTCGCTGTACGACGCGCTGCGCAATACGGCCGGTGTGACGCGCCAGCAGCTTTCAGGCGAGACGTTCGACAACCTCGCCATCCGCGGCGTGACGCTGGAGAACCGCACCAATTTCCGCTTCAACGGCTCGATGCCGATTCCGGCGCTCACGGCGATCCCGCTTGAAGACAAGGAACGCGTGGAGGTGCTCAAGGGCGTGTCGGCGCTGTATTACGGCTACACCACGCCAGGGGGTGTGGTGAACCTCGTCACCAAGCGGGCGGGCAACACGCCGGTCACTGCGCTGGGCATGCAGTTCGACAGCAACGGCACCGTGGTCAGCACGCTCGACGTGGGACGCCGCTTTGGTGAAGACAATCAGTACGGCATCCGCTTCAACGCGGCGGGCGGCTCGCTGCAGTCGCCAACCAGCGGCATTGACGGCACGCGGCAGCTTGCCGCGGTGGCCTTCGACTGGAAGGTCAACAGCCGCTTGAGCCTGAAGGCTGACCTGGAATACTCGCGCAAGGTCATCACCGAGCAATCGGTGGTGACGCTGCCCCCCGCCAAGAACGGCGTCATCACATTGCCGACCATGCCCGACCCGAGCAAACGCATTGCGCCAGGCTGGGCCGATTTTGACGGCAACAACACCAACGCGTTGCTGCGTGCCGATTACGCGCTCGCCGATACCTGGCTGCTGACAGTGGAGGGCGGCACGTCGGAGACGGCTCGCACGCGGGCATTCTCCGAATTTCGCCTGACCAACGCGGTGACAGGTGCGGGCACGCTCTCTGGCCAGCGCCAGAGCGGCCGCTGGAACACCAGTCACGTGCGGGCGGACTTCTCCGGTACCGAGAAGACAGGGTGGATCACGCATGACCTGACCTTCGGCGTCGCGCGTTCCGACATGCGTCAGGCGGCTGTGTACTCGGACCGCTTTTCGGGTACGCAGAACCTGTACAACCCGGTCGACCTTGGCTGGTTGCCGACTGCGGGCACCGGCTTTACGGCCGAGCAGCGTGCCGTGGATACGGGCGTCTACGCGCTGGACCGCATGACGCTGTCGCAGCACTGGCAAGTGATCGCCGGCCTGCGCTATACGCGCTACACCAGCGAGCAGGCGCCCAACCGCTACGAGGCCAGCAAGACGACCCCGCTGGGTGCGGTCATCTACAAGTTCACGCCCGCGCTGTCTGCGTATGCGTCGTATGCGCAGGGGCTGGAGGCCGGTGCGCGCGCGCCCAACACGGCCGCCAATGCCAACGTGGCGATGCCGCCGGCGCTCTCCGAGCAGAAGGAAGTGGGCGTACGTTATGAAACGCCTGCCGGTACGCAACTGGCCGCTGCCGTCTACGACATCGACCGCGCCGCAAGCTACACGAACGACGCCAACATATTCGTCCAGGACGGCCGCGAACGCATTCGCGGTATTGAGCTGACAGCGCAGGGGCGCGTGACGAAGGCCCTGTCGCTGCTGGCTTCCGCCGGCTGGACGGACGCGAAGTTCCGCGGCGTCGGCAACGGCCTCGACGGGAAAACGCCGGAGAACACCCCGCGCAGCACCGCCAGCCTCTTTGCCGAATACACATTGCCGATGCTGCGTTCTGTCTCACTCAACGCAGGCGCCTACTATCTGGGCCCGCGTCCGGTGAACGATGCCAACCAGGCAGAGCTGGGCGGCACGACGCTCTTCAGTGCAGGCGTGCGCTACGTGACGCGCATCTCGGGCAAGCGCGCCACGCTGCAATTCAATGTGGACAACCTGACCGACAAGCGCTACTGGGCGGGTGCCGGCAACAACCGTCTGTCGATGGGCGCGCCGCGGCTCTTCAAGCTCGGCATGAAGATCGATTTGTGATGCGTGTCAGCCGCCGGCGGCTTTCTTCACCGCGCCCAGCATTTCCATCGGCAGCGGAAAGACAATCGTCGAGCTTTTGTCGCCGGCGATCTGCGTGAGCGTCTGCAGATAGCGCAGCTGGATGGCCTCGGGCTGCTGGGCCAGCATGCGTGCTGCTTCCAGCAGCTTTTCCGACGCCTGCAGTTCGCCTTCTGCATGGATGACCTTCGCACGGCGTTCGCGCTCGGCCTCGGCCTGGCGGGCAATGGCGCGGATCATCGATTCGTTCAGGTCGACGTGCTTGATCTCCACGTTCGCGATCTTGATGCCCCAGGGGTCGGTCTGGATGTCGAGCACCTTCTGGATGTCCAGGTTGAGCTTCTCGCGCTCGGCCAGCATTTCGTCCAGCTCGTGCTTGCCCAGGATGGCACGCAGCGTGGTCTGCGCAAGCTGGCTCGTGGCTTCCAGGAAATTGGCGACGTGGATGATGGCGCGTTCCGGGTCGACCACGCGGAAATACACGACCGCATTGACCTTGACCGATACGTTGTCGCGCGAGATCACGTCCTGCGGCGGAACATCCATCACCACGGTGCGCAGGTCCACGCGCACCATCTGCTGCACCGCGGGTACCAGCAGCACCAGCCCCGGGCCCTTCACGCGCCAGAAGCGGCCCAGCATGAACACCACACCGCGCTCGTATTCGCGCAGCACGCGGAATGACGAGATGACGAGCAGTACGGCCAGGAAAATCAGGCCGCCTGCGCTGAAGAATCCGTAGACCATGTTGCTTCTCCTCAAGAGGACGCGGCGGCGGGTGCCACCGGCTCAACCAGCAGCGTCAATCCATGGCGGGCGATGACGCGCACGTGGTCGCCACGGGCAATGCCGCCCTCGCAGCGCACGCGCCAGCGCTCGCCGTGGATGCGCGCCCAGCCGTCGCTGTCGGCATCTGCATCCGGGGTGTCGACGTCCAGCACTTCACCCGTCATGCCGATGAGCGTATCGCCGCCGGTCACGACCGGGCGCCGTCGTGCACGCACTGCCAGGCTTGAGAGCGCAAGAACCACGGTCAGGCTCACGAAGGCCAGTCCGATAATGAGCGGAAGCGGCACGCCAAAGCCCGGCGTCTGCGTATCGATCAACATGACTGCGCCCAGCACGAACGCAACGATGCCGCCGACGCCCAGCGCGCCGAACGTCGGTAGGAACGCCTCGGCCACCATGCAGCCCAGCCCCAGGGCGATCAGCGCGAGCCCCGCATAGTTGATCGGCAGCATCTGCAGCCCGTAGAGCGCCACCACGATGCACATTGCGCCGAGGATGCCGGGCACGACCATGCCCGGCGTCGAGAACTCGAAGATCAGCGCATACACGCCCACCGTCAGCAGCAACAGCGCCAGGCTCGGGTCGGTAATGACGCCGAGGAAGTGGTTGCGCCAGTCCGGCTCCAGTGTCACGGTCGTTGCCTCGGCGGTATGCAGCGTGACCACGCCGGCGGAGGTGTGTACCGCACGACCGTCGACTTGCTTGAGCAGATCCGGAAGGTTTGCCGCAACAACGTCGATCACGTGCTGGCTGGCGGCCTCAGGCGCGTCGAGGCTCACGGCCTCGCGCACGGCGCGCTCTGCCCATTCTGCGTTGCGGCCGCGCAGCTGCGCCAGGCCGCGGATGTACGCCGCCGCGTCGTGCATCTGCTTGCGGGCCAGGGTGTCTTCATTGCTGGAAGGGGCGGCCGGCGCGCTGGCCGGCTTGGCGCCGTCGCCGGTGCCGGGAGCGTGGCCACCCATGCCGATCGCCACGGGCGAGGCGGCGCCCAGATTGGTGGCCGGTGCCATCGCCGCAACGTGACACGCATAGAGAATGTATGTGCCCGCGCTCGCTGCCCGTGCGCCGCCGGGCGCCACGTAGCCCGCCACGGGCACCGGCGACGCAAGGATGGCCTGGATGATCTGCCGCATCGACGCATCAAGGCCGCCGGGCGTATCCATTTGCAGCACAACGAGCTGCGCACCGCGATCGCGCGCCTCTTGCAGGCCCCGGATCACATAGGCTGCGCTGGCCGGCCCGATGGCTCCGGTGACCGGCAACACCACGACCGGCGCGGCTGCCACGGCAAGGCTGGTCCAGACCGCGGCGAGGGCCGCTGCCAACCATCCCATCCAATGCCGTATCCGCAACGACGGTCGCATCTGCGCCTCCGTCCGTGAGCGCCGCGCTTTGCCCGATCAGACCGGCGGCACGGTCCCGACACCCGCTTTCAGTTTAGGCAGCAATGGCCTCGCTTGCGTTCATGCTCGTCGCTGCGTGCGGCTCGTTCAGCACCTGCACCAGCGCTTGCAGGGCGGGGCCCGCCATATCACGGTGCCAGGCAAGCAGCGTGTCGACGCGGCCCGGCTTGCCGAGCGCGTGGATGCTGATTTCCGGCGCGTTCGTGTACAGCTCCAGCACCGAGCGCGGCACCAGCGCTACGCCAATGCCGGCCGCCGCGCAAGCAATGATGGCGTGGTACGACCCAAGCTCCAGCACCCGGGACGGCACCACGCCGTCTTCGGCAAACCAGTCTTCGATCAATTGCCGATACGCGCAGCCGGGTTCGAACGCGAGCATGCCGGCGGTCTGCACGTCCGCGGCGCGGCGGATGGGCGGATGGGCGCGGTGAGCAATCAGCACCAGTTCTTCGGCAAAGGCCGGCAGCGTCGTCATTGCGGCGCGGGTGTTCGCCAGGCACGCCGTTTCGGCAACGAACGCGCAATCGACTTCAAAGTTCGACAGCGCCTGAATGGACTGGCGCGTGGTCATCGTCACCAGCTCGAGCTGCACGCGCGGCCAGCGCTGATGCAGCGTGGCCAGGAGCGCTGGCAGGCGGCTGGCCGCCGTGCTTTCCATCGAGGCGATGCGCAGGCGCCCATGCGGCTCGCGCGGCTGCACGGCCTGGCGCGCCTCGGCGGCCAGGCGGAGGATGTCGTCGGCGTAGGCCAGCAAGGTCTGCCCCGCAGGCGTGAGCACCATGCGCTTGCTCTCGCGCACGAACAGTTGCACGCCGAGTGAGGTCTCGAGCTGGCGGATGCGTGTCGTCACATTCGACTGCACGCGATTCAACTGCTGGGCGGCTCGCGTGACCCCGCCTTCCCGCACGACCGTCCGGAAGATCTCGAGCGAGGAAAGATTCATGATGTATCTCAAACGCTAATGGGTTCGTTCAATATAATTCATTTTTCAGGATGAACGGCCCTGCGTACGATGAAGTGCCGATTTCCTCATCCGGGCCCTTCCATGGAGCACACGCTGTCGTCTACCTCTGCCTTGTCCGCCGCGCATTCCCAGCGGGCTGCCGCCTGGCGCGTCGCGATTGCGGGCATGGTGGCGCTGTCCGTGGCCATGGGCATCGGCCGCTTCGCCTTTACGCCGATCTTGCCGATGATGCTTCACGACGGCAGCCTGACGCTGGCCCAGGGCAGTTGGCTGGCCACCGGCAACTACCTGGGCTATTTCGTGGGCGCGCTGGCCTGCATGGCGGTGCGCGGCGACGCGGCACGGCTCATTCGCACCGGCCTGATTGCGACGGTGCTGCTGACCGCAGGAATGGGCATGCTCCAAGGGCAGCCTGCGTGGCTTCTTCTGCGTTTTGCGGCCGGCATGGCCAGCGCGCTGGTGTTCGTCTTCACCGCGGGCTGGTGCTTGCACCGGCTGACGGAGCTTGGGCACGCGGCGCTTGGCGGCATCATCTTCTGCGGGCCCGGCCTGGGCATTGCCATTCCGGGCCTGGCGGCCAGCGGCATGGTGGCGCTGGGTTGGCACGCAACGTCGGCATGGATTGCGTTTGGCGTGCTGTCGGCGCTGCTCTCTGCGGTGGTGTGGTCGACCATCCGGCCTGAAGCGCGTGCGCATGCCGCTGCGGCGCCCGCCGCGTCCGGCACGGCACCCGGGCTCGATGCGCCCACCAGTGCGCTCACGCTCGCCTACGGCCTGGCCGGCTTCGGCTACATCATCACCGCCACATTCCTACCCGTGATCGCGCGCAAGGTGTTGCCGGCGGGTTCTGTCTGGCCTGACCTGTTCTGGCCGATGTTCGGTGTGGGTGTGGCCCTTGGCGCCTTCCTTTCGACCCGGATCAGCCTGGCGCGCGACAACCGCTCGCTACTGGCTGCGGCGTATGCAATGCAAGCGGTTGCCGTGGCCATCAGCATCGTGTGGCCCACGGTAGCGGGGCTGGCGCTTTCGAGCACGCTGCTCGGCCTGCCGTTCACGGCGATCACGCTGTTCGCCATGCGCGAGGCGCGCCGGCTCTGGCCGCATGCCGCACCGCGCCTGATGGGACTCATGACGGCCGCCTACGGCATCGGCCAGATCATCGGGCCGCCGCTGGCGAACCGGCTCTTTGCGGCCACGGGCGGTTTCAATGCGTCGCTGGCCGTGGCAGCGGCGTCGCTGGTGGTGGGCGTGGCCACGTTCGTTGCTGTCAGGCGGGCGTCGCCGGCGCGTGCGTGATGCGCGGCATGTAAAGGCGCGCACAACGCGGTTGGCGCACCCGTTCTAGAATGCCTCCTCCATTGGAGGAGCCCCATGTCTTTTGCCCTGCGCCCCGATGCTGTCGTGCCCGGCGGCGAGATCAGCCAAGCCGAGCGCGCGGTGCGCGTCGACCTTGCTGCCGCGTATCGCCTGGCCGCGCTCAACGGTTGGGACGATCTGGTCTACACCCACCTGTCGGCCACGGTGCCGGGCGAGCCCGATCACTTCCTGATCAACGCGTTCGGTCTCGCATTCGACGAGATCACCGCTTCCAACCTGGTCAAGATCAATGGCCGTGGCCAGCTGGTCGGCGATTGGCCCGATGCGTCTGCGCGTCCGTCCGTCAACGTGACGGGTTTTGCATTGCACGCTGCTGTGCACGCCGCCCGGCCCGACGCGCAGTGCGTGATCCATCTGCATAACACGGCGGGCATTGCCGTATCGGCGCAGAAGCGTGGGCTGCTGCCGCTGTCCCAGCATGCGCTCCGGTTTCACCAGCGCATCGCGTATCACGATTACGAAGGCCTTGCCTTTACGCCGGAAGAGGGCGCGCGTCTCACTGCGTCGCTCGGCAACCATTTCGCCATGCTGCTGCGCAATCACGGCACGCTCACCATTGGCCGTACCGTGGCCGAGGCGCACGTGCTGATGGCCACGCTCATCAAGGCATGCGAAATCCAGGTCCAGGCGCTCGCCGGCGGCGAGGTCGTCTCGCCCGCACCGCACGTGGCAGACCGCGCGGCAGAACAGCTTGAAGACGGCGGGGCCATCGAAGGCGTGATCGAGTGGCCGGCGCTGTTGCGCAAACTAGATAAAATCGATGCTTCCTATCGCGACTGACGCAACTGGCGCGACTGTCGAAGCGACTCACCAAACCGGAGACACCATGCCGACTTTCCATATCGAGATGTTCGAGGGCCGCAGCGTTGAGCAGAAGAGGAAGCTCGTCGAAGAAGTGACACGCGTCACCTGTGAATCGCTGGGCTGCGCGCCGGGCGCCGTCGACATCATCATCACGGACATCAAGCGCCAAAACTGGGCCACCGGCGGCGTGCTGTGGTCCGAGCAGAAGTAACCCGTCTTCCACTCCCATTTGGCGGCCCGTCATGCAGCCCATGCAGCATTTCGCCTCAGACAACTACGCGGGCTTTTGCCCGGAGTCCCTGAAGTACTTCCTGGAGGCCAATGGCAGCGGCCACGAGCCGGCCTATGGCGATGATTCGTGGACGCAGCGCGTGTGCGACCGCATCCGCGACCTGTTCGAGACCGACTGCGAAGTCTTCTTCGTCTTCAACGGCACGGCGGCCAATTCGCTGGCGCTGTCGTCGCTGTGCCAGTCGTATCACTCCGTGATCTGTCACGAGCTGGCGCACATCGAGACGGACGAATGCGGCGGCCCCGAGTTTTTCTCCAACGGCTCCAAGCTGCTGACCGCCAAGGGCGAGAACGGCAAGCTCACCCCCGACGCGGTCGAAGCGCTCGTCACGCGGCGCTCCGATATCCACTACCCGAAACCGAAGGTCGTTTCGCTGACGCAGTCGACGGAAGTCGGCACGGTCTACACGGTGGACGAAGTCCGCGCGATTGCCGCGATTGCCAAGCGTCGCCAGTTGCGCGTGCACATGGACGGCGCGCGTTTCGCCAATGCGGTGGCGTCGCTCGGCGTGCATCCGTCCGAGATTACGTGGCGCGCCGGCGTGGACGTGCTGTGCTTCGGCGGCACGAAGAACGGACTGCCGGTCGGCGAGGCCGTGGTCTTCTTCGATCGCCGCCTGGCTGAAGATTTTGCGTATCGCGTCAAGCAAGCGGGGCAGTTGGCATCGAAGATGCGCTTCATCTCGGCACCGTGGCTGGGTTTGCTCGAGAACGATGTGTGGCTGCGCAACGCGCGTCACGGCAATGCGATGGCGCAGCTTCTGCATGCGCGCATTGCCGATGTTCCGGGCGTGCGCATCATGTTCCCGACCGAATCGAACGCCGTGTTCGCCGAGCTGCCTTTGCCCGCCATCGAGGCACTGCGCGCACGCGGCTGGCGCTTCTACACGTTCATTGGTGCCGGCGGCTGCCGCCTGATGTGCTCGTGGGACGTGCAGCCCGAGACGGTGGAAGCCTTCGCTGCCGACATCCGCGCGGCCTGTGAACAAGCTGTCTAACGCATCTCTCCACCATGAGCTTCGACTACCGTTTCTGCCCCCAATGCGCCACGCCGCTCGTCGAGCAGCACAACGCCGGCCGCCTGCGCACCGCGTGCCCAACACAGGACTGCGGCTTCGTCCACTGGAACAACCCGCTGCCGGTCCTGGCGGCGGTCGTGGAGTATCGCGGGCAGATGTTCCTGGCGCGCAATGCGTTGTGGCCTGAGGGCATGTTTGCCCTCGTCACCGGTTTTCTGGAACGCGACGAGACGCCCGAAGCGGGCATCGCCCGCGAGCTGAAGGAAGAGACGAACCTCGACGCCCAATCGATCTCGTTGATCGGCGTGTACGAGTTCATCCGCAAGAACGAACTGATCATCGCGTACCACGTCGTGGCCGATGGCGAGATCGCGCTGTCGGAAGAGTTGGTTGAATACCGCCTGAAGCCGTTTGAGAAAGTCCGACCCTGGACGGCCGGCACCGGTTATGCCGTCGCCGATTTCCTGACTGCGCGCGGGCTGCCCGTCAGCTACATCGACATCCGCACCGGCGAACCGGCCGAGCCGCCGCCGCGCCAATGGCAGCCCACGCGGCTCGTTACAATCCCGGAATGACTGATGCGAGCGGCACTGCGCCGCTTGCCCGTACCACTGAGGAAGACATGGAGTTTCAGAAGGAAATCGACGCGCGCGGCCTGAATTGCCCGCTGCCCATCCTGCGCACCAAGAAGGCGCTTGCCGACATGCAAAGCGGCGACGTGCTCAAGATTCTTGCCACCGACCCTGGCGCCACGCGGGACTTCCAGGCATTCGCCAAGCAGACGGGCAATGAGCTGCTGGAGCACAGCGAGCACGACAAGGTCTTCACGTTCTACATGCGCCGCCGCTGATCGGGCCGTGCGTTCAATGCAAGCGGGGCGATCCGGTTTGGCCGGATCGCCCCGTTGTCATTTGGCGGTGCCGCGGGCTGGTGCCTTATTTGCGGGCTTCCATCGCCATGCGCAGCGCCAGGCTGGTCAGCACGGTGCCCATCAGATAGCGCTGAACCGACAGCCAGCTCGGCTTGCGCGAGAGGAACGCCGCGATGCTGCCCGCCGTGGCGGCGATCATCGAATTGACGGTCACGCTTACGCAGATCTGCGTGAGCCCCAGGCAGACCGACTGCACCAGCACGCTGCCGTGCGCCGGCTCGATGAACTGCGGCAGCAGCGACAGGTAGAGCACCGCGACTTTCGGATTGAGCAGGCTGGTTAGCAAGCCCATCGTGTAGAGCTTGCGCGGGCCGTCCATCGGCAGTTCGCGCACCTGGAACGGCGCGCGGCCCCCAGGGCGCACCGCCTGCCAGGCGAGATACAGCAGATAGATCGCGCCGCCGAAGCGCAGTGCATCGTAGGCAAACGGCACAGCCATCAGCAAGGCGGTGATGCCGAATGCGGCACACAGCATGTAGAAGACGAAGCCCGTGGCGATACCCGCCAGCGACACCAGCCCGGCATTCCGGCCCTGGCAGATCGAACGAGAGATCAGATAGATCATGTTCGGGCCCGGCGTGAGCACCATGCCGAGTGCAACCAGGGCAAAGGTGAGCAGGTTGGCGAGGGTAGGCATGGTGGAATCGCAGTCTGCGGCAAGGACGAAGAGTTTGCAGGCTAGCACCGGTCGCCGATCGCTCAACAGGTACAGAAAAGCACAAATTTCAGCAATTCTGTATTGGTCCTCCGACCGTGGCCGTGGGGGGAACGGAAGGACGTGAAGGGTGCCGGTCAATTGCTATGGAGGCTGTGGAGCCCACGCGCCACGATTGGATAGCGCACGCGGTGCACAGCGCACAAAACATCACCTGTTACATCCTTAACGCGGTTCGTCACAGCCTCGCGCCGGTCTGCGGCCTAGAGTGGATACAGGGTCCGGCTTGTCCGGACGCTTCAAGGGAGCAAACCATGCAAAAAACCAAATTCCTGATGGTATTGATGCTGGCCGTATCCGCGCTCGCACCGCTGGCCGGCCATGCGCAAGACCGCGATCAACGCTGGGACCGCGACCGCCACGACGAACGTGTCGACAGGGACCGCCGAGGCGATCATGCCGACATGGACCGTCGTGGCGATCGTGCCGATAGGGAACGTCGTGGTGATCGCGCCGACATGGATCGCCGTGGCGATCGCGCGTGGGCCCATCGGTGGAACCGGGGTGAGCGCATTCCGCCCGAATACCGCGATCGCCAGTACGTCATCGACAACTGGCGCGAACACCGTCTCTCGCCGCCGCCGCGTGGCTATCACTGGGTCGGTGTGGACGGCGGCTACTACCTGGTGAGGCCGGACGGACTCGTCTTCAATGTGACGATCGGCAACTAAGGCATCGAACCGCTGCCTGAACAACCCGCGACTGCGAGAGCGTCGCGGGTTTTTCAATTTTTGGTGCGTGCAGGCTGCCGGGAAGGGGCGGCTTACAGAATGCTGAACGACCGGTGACTGCGCGCCATGCGTGCGTCATCGGCGTTGTTGGAGGTATGCCGAAACCATTCCATCCCCCCATCCCGCGGTCCCCATGCGTCTGCACTTCCTCCTTCCCGCCGTGCTGTTCATGGCGTTGCCTGCCCATGCCGAACTCCTCATCAGCGAGTACATAGAAGGCAGCTCGAACAACAAGGCCATCGAGATCTACAACCCAGATGGTGTCGAGGCCGATCTGTCGGTCTACAAGATCGCGCAGTACAACAATGGCGGCAGTACGCCCACGGCGTTGTTTCCGCTCTCGGGCAAGCTGGCGCCGGGCTCCGTGCATGTGATGGCCCACAGCACACTGGCCAGCGCGCTCGGCACCCGTGTCAACCAGACCGCTGCGTTCTCCTTCAACGGCGACGACGCGCTCACGCTGACGCGCTCCGGCGTCGTTGTCGACCGCATTGGCCAGGTCGGCTATCAACCGCCGTCCGGCTTTTGGGGTACGGCCAGCGCCGGCACCAAGGACCACACGCTGCGCCGCAAAGGCACGGTGAAGCAGGGCGATACGGACGTCACCGCTGCCTTCGATCCGTCCGTGCAATGGGATGCGTTCAGCGTCGACGACTTTTCCGATTTGGGTCTGTACAACGGGCAGGGCGCTGCCACGCCACCGTCTGTGGCCGCGCTGTGCGGTGCACCGGCAACGCACCTTGCTGACGTCCAGGGTGCCGCGGCGACGTCGCCCCTGGCCGGCCAGAACGTCGAGGTCGAAGCGATCGTGACTGCCGACTACAGCGGCGCCACCGGCTTCAGCGGCTTCTTTGTGCAGCAGCCCGATGGTCAGCGCCGCAAGGTGCCCGGCGTGTCGGAAGGTCTGTTCATCTACGCGCCCGGGGTTACCGCACGCGCGGGCGATCTGGTTCACCTCGTCGGCAAGGTCGAGGAAAAGTATGGCCAGACGCAGTTGACGCTCGCCACCAACGGCATGGCAAGCTGCAACAGCGGCAACAGTGTGACACCGGTCGACGTGACACTCCCCGTGGCGGATGCCCGGGCACTGTCGGCGTACGAGGGGATGCTCGTGCGCCTGCCGCAGACGCTGACCGTGAGCGAAACGTACGAACTTGGACGCTACGGAAGCATCCTGCTCAGCAATGGGCGCCTGCCGCTGCCGACCAATGTCGCCCTGCCGGCAAATGGCGCGGCGGCCCAGGCCGCGGCAAATGCGCTGAACCGCCTCGTGCTCGACGATGGCTCCAACCAGCAGAATCCCGGCATCGTGCGCTACCCGGTGCCGGGCCTGTCTGCGACCAACCCTGTGCGTGCCGGCTATACGGTGAGCGGTGTGCAGGGCGTGCTGGAGAAGCGCTACAACGCCTGGCGCCTGCAGCCGGTGCCCGGGGCGGCTGCGCCGGTTTTCAACACCGCCGCCAATCCGCGTGCAGGGGCGCCCGTGCGCCACGCGCAGGCGGACGTGCGCGTGGCTTCGTTCAACGTGCTGAATTACTTCAACGGTGACGGGAAGGGTGCTGGCTTCGACGATCCGAACAACCGGGGTGCAAAGACACTGGCTGAATTCGAGCGGCAGGAAGCCAAGATCGTTGCTGCGATCCGCGCCCTCGATGCCGATGTGTTGGGCCTGATGGAGATCGAGAACGACGGTTACGGCGATCTCAGCGCCATCCGCCGCTTGACAGACCGGCTGGGCGCAGATTGGCGCTATGTGGATCCTGGCGTACCCAGGCTGGGCAGTGACGCGATCACCGTGGCGATTGTCTACAACAGCCGCACCGTGCAGCCCGTCGGCGTGCCGGCGACGCTGGCCATCGACGACAGGAACCGCCAGCCGCTGGCGCGCAGCTTCCGCCGCGTGGGTGGCGCGCACAACTTCACCGTGGTGGTGAATCACCTCAAATCCAAGGGCTGCACGGGCGCCACCGGCAACGACGCCGACCAGGGCGATGGACAGAGCTGCTGGAACCCCACGCGCGTGCGCGCCGCCAGGCTGATCGCGGACTGGCTGGCAACCGAGCCGACCGGCGTTCCGGATGTGGGCAAGCTGCTGATCGGCGATCTCAACAGCTATGCCAAGGAAGACCCGATCCTGAGGTTTGCCGACAAGGGTTATGCCGACATGGTCGCCAAGTTCATCGGCAAGGACGCGTACAGCTATGTCTACGGCGGCGAGTCCGGCTATATCGACCATGCCCTCGCCACCGCCGGCTTGGCCGAGCGCGTGCGCGCCGTGCACGAGTGGCACATCAATGCCGACGAGCCCGTTGCGCTGGAATACTCGTTCGCCTACAAGAGCGCCGAGCAGCAACAGACGTTCTACGCGCCGGATGCGTATCGTTCGTCGGATCACGATCCGGTGCTCGTGGACCTCGCGCTCAATGCGCCAGCGGCCGACGGCGGAACGAGCCCGGAGAGCGATGCGGCCGCTGGCGGTGGCGCCGTCAGCGCAGGGGGGTCGGGGGCCGGAGCAGTGGATCCGCTGATCTGGTTCGTGCTCGTCCCAGGGGTCGCCCTCTTGGCGCGGCGTCGCTCGTGGCGCGGTTGAGCATTCCGGGACTGCGTCGGCCTGCGGGACGATCGTGCTTGGCGGTGCATCCGGGTTGCCTGGTGGCTGCCGTGCTCATGCTCGCACTGCAGGCGGGTGGTGCCACCGTGCTCGATGCGCTGCGCTATGAGCGCGCCTCCATTGCGTCCGGGCAGGTGTGGCGGCTGGTCTCGGGCCAATTCATCCATTTCGGCTGGGCGCACTGCCTGCTCAACCTTGGCGGTCTGGCCATGCTGGCGACCATCCTGCCAGCCGCCGTCCGTGTGGGGCGCTGCTGCTTGGCGCTCGGGACGCTGATCGGGCTCGTGCTGTTTTTCACCATGCCGGGTTTGCAGCACTACGCGGGGTTCTCCGGCATCCTCTACGGGCTGGCAGTGGTTGCGCTGCTGCCACGCGCGTCGAAGGAGCCGGCCGCTGCCGTGGTGCTGGCAGCGCTCGCAGTGCGAGCGCTGTGGCCCTGGATGGGCGACGGCAATGCAGATGCTGCGGCGTGGCTTGGGGCCCCACCGCTTGCCGCCGCGCATCTGGCTGGATTGGCAGCCGGTGCGCTGGTGCTTGTCGTGCGGCGCACAGCCGCTTGAGCCATGTCGACGAACCGTTGGGTGTTGACCTCCGAACGCTGGCGCTCGTTGTGCTGTGCTCCCTTCGGTTACGGACCTGAATTAAGCTTACCCACTGACATGATCGGCAACACCGCGCGGGCGAGCCGCCGGTGCAGCCGATTCCGATATGGCGAGTGGGGGAGATGTGAACAATCTAGCTGCGACGGTGCGCACGCTGATCCTGGGCGTATTGCTCTGTATGACGTCGGGGGGCAGCCATGCGGCCCCAACCCCGGTGTTCACGCCCGAGGAGCATGCGTGGATCGCAGCGCATCCGGTGGTCCGTACCTGCGTCGACGCGCACTGGCGTCCGTTCGAGTTTGTCGACGCTGGCAAGGTGGCTGGGATTGTCCCGTCCTTTCTCGACGCGGTTTCCGAGTTGAGCGGCCTGCGCTTCGAATATGTCGACGGCGCATGCTGGAAAGGGTCGATCGCAGCGTTGAAGTCCGGCGCGGTCGACATGTTGCCCGACTGGAGCAAGGACGAGGAAGCGGCACCAGGCCGCGAAGGCTTTCTCGCGACGCCGCCGTACTACGTCGGGACCATCGCCATCGTCACGGCCAAGCGTGAAAACCTGTTTGCCGGTTTCGCGCAGTTGGGCGGCAAGCGGGTGGCGGTCAAAGGCGGCGGCGGCCTTGAACTCGCAATCCGCTCCAGCGGTGTGCCGTTGACGTTGCTGACGTTTCAAGAGGAATCCGATGCGCTGGAGGCGGTCGCCGACGACGAAGCCGATGCAGCGCTCGGCACGGATGCGTCGATCCTTCCGCAACTGCAGCGCAGGTTCAAGGACCGGCTCTTCGTCTCGGGCAGCATTTGGGACCGTCCTTATGCCCTGGCGATGGTGACGCGCGAGGACAATGCCGTGCTCGCGTCGATCCTCGATAAATCGCTGACAGCCATTTCGGCGTCGAACACCGATGCCATCCGGCATCGATGGCAGGAAACGACCGACTATGGCGCGCCGTCGCTTGCCTCGATCTTGCATTACCGCTGGCGACAGGTCGCCCTGGTTGCGGGTGTGGTGCTCGCCTTCGCGATGCTGGCGTACGTGCTTTGGCGCGCGCGCCTAGCCGCCGTCCGCAGCGAGCGCGATAAGGCGATGTTCCTGGCGTTCATCAGCCACGAAATCCGCACGCCCATGCACACGATCCTCTCGTCGCTGGAGTTGCTGCAACGCTCGCAGTTGACGGGGCAGCAGGCCAGTCGCGCCGATGCAGCGATCTCAGCCTCCGAGACCCTGTTGGCCCTGCTCGACGATGTTCTTGAATACTCACGCCTCGAATCCCGCAGTGTCGAACTGGCGCCCCGGCCAACCGCGATCGGACTGTGGGCCCAACAGACGCTCGACATGGTCCGTTGGCGATCGGACGAAAAGAATCTGGCGTTGTCGCTGGACATGGCGTGCCCGCCCGGCTTCACTGCGGACATCGACGCCACACGCGTGCGGCAGATCGTTCTGAATCTGTTGGTGAATGCGATCAAGTTCACGGATGCCGGTAAGGTGGTCTTGCGCGTTGACTACCTGCCAGGAAAGCCTGCTGGCGCCGGCACGCTGGTGCTCGAAATCAGAGACACGGGCATGGGCATTCCGCCCGAGCGCCAGCGCAACATCTTCGAACCGTACGCGCGAGTGGAAAGCCCTGGCAACCGCGGCGCGAGTGGAAGCGGACTTGGCCTGGCGATCTGCCGCGAACTGGTCGACCTGATGAAAGGCGTGATCACGGTCAGCAGCAGCCCCGAGATCGGCACCGTGTTCACCGTCATGCTGCCCACCCGCGAGCCGCAGGCGAATGGGGCGTCCCAGCGGGCATCGCAGCCGGCACCGTTGGAGACGGGTGCAGCACCGGCACGCGAGCACAAGCCGAAGGCCCACGTGCCGTTGCCGGAGGCACAGGAAGGTCCGCTCGTGCTGGTCGTCGATGATCACGAGGCCGTGCAGCACGCCATCCAGCATCAGCTTGACGCACTGGCGTGCAGGTCGGCCGTCGCCGGGACCGGTGAGGCCGCGCTCGACATGTTCGGGGCGACGGTGTTCGACATGGTGCTGCTCGACTGCAACCTGCCCGGCATTGACGGATACGCCGTCGCCCAGCGCATGCGTGAGATCGAGCGGCAGCGCGCGGCCCCACGCACCCCGATCGTCGCCATTTCCGCTGCGACAGACGACGCGCATCGTATCCGATGCTTTGACAGTGGCATGGACGGGATCCTGTCCAAGCCGCTGCGCCTTGCCGCATTGCGCGAGATGATCGAGCTGTGGTGCGGGCACGCCAACGATGCGTCGGGTCCTGCGCCGGCGGAGCACGACTTGCCCGCGGCCGGGTTGGAGGCCATCTACCGCGACACCTTGCAGGTCGATATGGAGACGCTCCGGGTGGCTCTGCGTGATCACGATGTCGGACTGGCCCGTCACGCCGCACACCGGATTGCAGGCGCCGCCGCGGTGGTCGGGCATACACGCACGCGCGACGTGGCCGCCGAGATCGAACGCCGGCTTTCGGCGACAACTGGCGGTGCACAACCTGGCACTGACGCACTGTTTGCAGAGCTGCAGTCTTTGAACCAGCCCAACGCGGCTGCGGGCGGAAGCGGTGCCGCGTGAGCGGCGCCCAACGTTAAAGCCTGAGCTTCGGTTCGTCGTCGCGGGCTCGGCGCTCACGGCAGCGCTGTCGCCCTGCGCCGTTTCTGTTGGGCCAGAGATCTTGCATTCAGCACGGCATGCGTGCTCCCGTTGTCGGACCGTTCATGTAACGGGCGACGAGCGGTGCCGCATCGTGCTCAACCCTTGCCGCTGTAACGCTTCCGGCTGAACCTGCCACCCGCTTCGGTCACTGCGTCCCAAGCGATATCGGGAGCCTCCCGCGCGTCCCACCCAGGCGCGTCACTCCAAGAAATGCACCCATTTCACGCGCTTTTCAGACCAGTCCGATATAGCGCGGCACCCTCGGTTGGAATACTTGCGCCTGCCTTCTTCGATAGGCATTTGTTCTCGACCAAGTCCCGGCATTTTCCTGCTGCGGTCTCAATCAAAGGGTAAGTCAATGAAAGCGAAATTGTTCGTGGCGGGCGCCGCCATGTCTGTGCTGTCCTCCGTCGCAATGGCCCAAACGCCGCCCACTTCGGTGGCAGGCGTCATCAACTTCCAAGGCGCGGTCCTGAACGATACCTGCAAAGTTTCGTCCATCACGGGTGATGCCGGGACCATCAACGTGAACATGGGCAACATCGCCGCTGACGATATCGGCACGGTTGCGGCACCCAAGCGTCTGACGAATGGTTCCGGCTCGGCCAACTTCGACGTGGTGTGCAAGGTCGGTGCCAAGGTCAGCATGAAGTTCGCAGGCAAGGCCGCTGAGCTGAGCGCAGACAAGAAGACGCTGCGTGTGAATAACGGCAACACGTCCGCGGGCTTTGCACAAGGCGTCGGGATTGCCGTGTATGAAGGTTCAGGCTCGAACATGAACGCATTCGATCTGGGCAGCGGCGATCTGCTCGCGCAGACCGACGTGCCGGCAACGGGTGGCGCCATCAATGTGCGCTTTGCCGCCGCGTATGTCGCCGCTGATCCGACCAAGATCAAGCCGGGTATTGCCAACGCCAGCCTGCCGTTCACGCTGAGCTACGAGTAAAGCAAGCGCCAGCCAATGCGGCTGGCTTCAACTGGCAGCGTGCTGCGCCCGCTGCCTCCTTCCTCTTCGCAGGCCATTCCGGATATGAAAGCAAAACGATGCGTCGCTGGCGCGGCGTTGGCGTGCGCGTTGGCTGCGTCCGCGAGTCACGCCACGATCTCCTTGAGTACGACAAGGGTGATCTTTGATGGCAAGAACAAAGAGAGCTCCGTGGTCGTCAGTAACGATGGCGCTGATGCGTTGATTCAATCCTGGTTGGACCCGCTCGATGATGCTGCCAACGTACAACTGCCGTTTGCCATTACGCCCCCGTTAGCCAAGATTGGCGCCAATCAGCAGCAACTGCTGCGCGTGCTGTACGAAGGCGTGGGCATGCCCGTCGAGCGCGAGTCGGCCTTCTGGCTGAACGTTCAGGAGATTCCTCAGGCAGCCAGCAACGACAACGTTCTGCAACTAGCCGTGCGCCAACGCATCAAGGTGTTCTACCGGCCGGCCGGGCTCGGCGGTGACCCGCTCAAGGCGCCTCTCAGCCTGCAATGGCAACTGAACCAAGACGCTGGCAAAGCGATGCTGCGTCTGACCAACCCGAGTCCATATCACGTGACCGTGGTGGATGCCCAGCTCCACGCCGGCACCATGGCTGAGGCCGTTATCGACGCCAAGATGATCGCGCCCGGGTCCACGTTCACGGTGCCCGTCAAGCAGCCCGTCGGCCACACGGCGGCGCCGGAGCTGCGCTACGAGGTCATCAACGACTACGGCGGCCGCGAAAGCTACCGCGTCACCCTGCACGGCAGCCAGTCGTCCAGCCCGGTAGCTGGCGGCAATTGACCCCACCGATCGGCCCGATCGGTCCAGCCCGCACCCATTCGTAGCGGAGCTTGCCTATGTGACACCTCGGATTCTCAGAGCCCAAAGCGAGCATTTCGATGTCTAAACGCCAGACCACCAAATCGTTCAGCAGAAAGATCCGCGGACCAGCGCCTGCTGCACGCCCCAGCGCAAACCCGCTGTATTTGGCATTGTGTTTGGCAATATCGAATGGCGCGCGTGCGGCAGAGGGGGAAACACTCGTCGCGCAGATCGATCCCGAGCTGCTCGCATTCAACACCAACTTTCTGCATGACCAAGGCCGTCCAGCCGATTTGAGCGCCGTGCTCTCTTCCGGCAGCAGCGTGCCGCCCGGCACGTATCGCGTGGAGGTCCAGGTCAATGGCAACCTTGTTGGCCGCCGTGACATTGACTTTCACCAACATGCCGGCAAAGGTAAGGTGCGCCCCTGCCTGACCGCGCAGATGTTGCAGGACTTTGGCGTCAACCTGAGTGCTGTCACGCCTGCGCTGGATATCAATAGCCAAGCGTGTCTGGATTTGCCGCAGTTGATGAACCAGGCGTCGGTTGATTTCGACGCTGGCCGATTGCGTCTCAACCTCAGCATTCCGCAGGCGTTTCTGTCGCAGTCCGCACGGGGCTATGTCGATCCTGATTTGTGGGACGAAGGTGTCACCGCCGGCTACGTCAACTACCAGTTCAGCGGCAACTACGGCCACGGTCGCTTCGGCAACGACAGCAGCAGCTATTACCTGGGTCTGCAGAACGGGGTGAACATCGGGCGTTGGCGCCTGCGCAATGAGTCGGCGCTCACCGGAAGCAATGGCGGCGAGACCCGCTTCCAGAGTAACCGCACGCTGGTGCAGCGCGACATTGACGCCATCAAAGGCCAGTTGACGCTGGGAGAACAATATTCCGACGCCACGCTGTTCGATAGCGTTCGGTTTCGCGGCGTACAAGTGGGCTCCGATGACGCCATGCTGCCGGACAGCGAGCGTGGCTACGCACCGGTCGTGCGCGGTCAGGCCGCCACCAACGCGGTGGTGGAAGTGCGCCAGAGCGGCTACGTGCTCTATCGCGCCAACGTGCCACCCGGCCCGTTTCAACTGACCGACATTTTTCCGTCGGGCTCCAACGGCGACCTTGAAATCGCCGTGATCGAGGCGGACGGCAGCGTACACATCACGCATCAGGCTTTCTCAAGCCTGCCGCTGATGCTGCGCAAGGGGCGTTTGAAGTACAACTTTGCGGCTGGCAAGTACAACGGTGGCGAAGGCCCGTCGCCCAATCTGGTCAGCGGTTCGCTCGTCTACGGCCTTACCGACAACAGCACACTGGCCGGTGGCCTTCAGGCCTCGCCGGACTTCCAGGCCGTCAACGTGGGTGTGGGTACGAATACGCCCATCGGCGCGCTGTCGGTGGACCTGACCCAATCGAGCAGCCGAGCGCAGGGTAAGCGCGATACCGGGCAGAGTGTCCGCATCTTGTATGCCAAGACCTTCACGCGCACCAACACCAACTTCACGCTGGCGGCCTATCGCTACTCAACCTCCGGTTACCGCACCTTCAACGATCACGTCAACGATCTGGGTAACGCTGCGGGTTTTCAATCCGGTCGCAGCCGATCACGCATCGACTTGACGACCAGCCAGGATTTGGGTGGCCCCGACCGCAAGTACGGCAGCGCCTACCTGAACCTCAGTCAGCAGACCTATTGGAATCAGCCGGGCTCCAACCGCAGCATCAGCGTCGGTTACGGCAACACCTGGAAACAGCTCAGCTACAACCTGAGCCTGAGCCGGACAAGCGACTCGCGCTTTGGCGGAAACGGGGCGAATACGCAGGTCATGCTCACGATGTCGATCCCGCTGGGCGGCAAGATGCGCTCGCCGCGGGCTTACACCAACGTGAGCAATGACAGCAATGGCGGCACCAACATCCAGAGCGGCCTGAGCGGCTATGTCAGCGACAACACGTCGTACGCCATGCAAGCCGGCTATACCAGCCGTGGGCGTGGCGCGACGGGCGGTGCAAGCATCGCCCACGACGCCGATGCAGGCCAGCTCTCCGCCAATGTCAATGTCGGACGCGATTACCAATCGGCCAGCGTGGGCGCGACGGGCGCCGTGGTGGTTCATGGCGGCGGAGTCAACTTGAGCCGTACCGTGGGCGACACCTTCGCATTGATGAAGATGGAAGGGCTCAAGGGCGCGACTGTCCGCACCGACGGCGGCACCCAGGTCGGCCGCAACGGCTACGCGGTCGTGACTTACGCACAACCGTACCGCTTGAGCTCTCTACGCCCCGACACGCATAACTTGGGCGCAGACGTGGAATTGGACGACACCGTCAAGCAGGTGGTGCCGCGTCGCGGTGCCATCGTAGAGGCGGTATTCAAGGCGCAAAGTGGGCGCCGCGCGCAGTTCACGCTCACCCGGGAAGCGGGGGAACCGGTTCCTTTCGGCGCAGTCGTGGAGGATGCCGGGTCCGGGCGATCGCTCGGGATTGTCGATCGCACTGGCAACGCGCTCGTCTTGCTCAAGGAAGACCAGGGCGAGCTGCGCGTGAAATGGGCGGAAGGGCAGTGTCGTGCGCCATACGCTTTGCCCTTAGCGAAAGCCGGTGTGTATTACGCGCGGCAGGTCGTCCGCTGTCGATGAGTTCCGCCTGCTGGGCAGTTGCTCCGTCTGCCAGCTCCATGGGACTTGTCTCGCATGCACACGTGATGGGCGTCCAACCCTGGGGAGCGAGCCATCGGCAACGGTGTGCGCGTGCACACATGGAGTGGAGATCAAATTGAATCAGTCGAATGCAAATCACGGACGGCACGATGCCGTCGCAGTTCGGAGTAGACCGCGGTGGGCTGCGGCCGAGCGGTTTCAGCGCACCGAATGGTCCGGCGTTCGTGCAGCACTGCGAGGGATTACGCGTCGTGCGGTCATTCTCGTCGCCGCGCTGCAGCCCTTCCTGGTGATTCCGGCGAATGCCGCGTTGACCATTACCGGAACCCGGGTGATTTATCACGAAGCCAGCAAGAGCGTCATCGTGCCAGTGACCAATCTGGACAACCAGCCCGTGCTTGTGCAGAGCTGGATTACCAATGCGCAGAACGAGGACGACCCGGCCATTCCGTTCGCGATCGCGGAGCCGTTATTCAAGGTCGAGCCGGATCGCAGCAGCGATGTACGCATTTTCTATGCGGGCCAGGGGATGCCGTCGGACCGCGAATCAATGATGTTCCTGAACATCATGGGCATTCCGGTCAAGCCTACCCAACAAAACACGGTTCAGTTCGCGATCAAGCAAAGACTGAAGCTGTTCTATCGACCCAACGCCCTGAGCGGCAGCGTGTCGGATGCCGTTGCCGCACTGCGTTGGCAGACCAAGCGCGACCAAATTGAAGTGACCAACGCCAGCCCGTTCCATGTGTCGTTGATCGATCTGGATCTGCAATGGCAGGGCGGGCATCGCGCCATTTCCGACTATCTGCTGCTCGAACCCGGGGCGACCCAGGTATTCGACGCAACCGTAACGCATACCGTCGGACCGCTGCGCATGCGATTCGTCGAGATCAACGACGTCGGGCTGCAGGTTCCGCACGAAGTCGATCTTCCATAAATTCCAGCTTGAATCATGAAAACCAAAATGAGTATTTCGAGAGTGCTCTCACTCCTGGTGATGTTGCTCGCGTGGCTGCCGGCCACGAGTTTTGCGGTGAGTTGTTGGGCCGCTAATAGCAACGCCATCATTACCGAGGCGCTCGGCACCGAACTTGCCGTGCCGGCAGATGCACCCGACGGAACGATCATTTGGGAATCCAAGCCCAGAATCGTCAACGTTCTTTGCGCTGACGACCAGGCGTGGGGGGCGGAGACCATCTATTTCTATCTCAATCCTTTGAACGTAGATGTCGGAACCGGCATTCGTGTGGGTATCCGCTATCAAGGAACAACAATTACGCAGTCGAGCGGCAAGGTCAGCACCGGGCATCACTCGCATGAAGGATGTACTTGGTTAGACTGCCACGGGTGGAATAGAGCGCGATTCTCGCTGATGTTTTCCGTATTCGTGGAAAAGTACGGCCCGACGCCGGCATCGGGACAAGCCACGACTCGAACGACGTATAACGTGTTCCAGTTGGATGGCGTCTGGAAATTGAATATCCCGGCGACCAACAACCTCAACTATGTGCTGACAGGGCTGGACAAGGTGCGTTTTGTACCGTGCTCGCCCCAGCTCACGGTGACGCCGGGAACGGTCGATTTCGGGGAGGTGTATGGATTGCGTGCGACGGTGGGTTCGGTGGCTGCGAGCAAGAGCGTCAACCTGAACCTGCAACGCGCATGCACGACGCCATACACGGTCAACGCGCGCTTCACGCCCACGGCCGGCACGGTCGTGAACGGCTTGCTGGTTCCGCAGAAAAACGATTCCGTTGGGATCTCGATCCTGCGTTCAGGGACTCAGGAAAAGCTGGCCTTCAACGACTGGTTCAAGCTGACGGACATGAGCGGCTCAACACCGGCCTCCATCAATCTCGACGCGCAGCTTGTCTGGCGCAAGCAGCCTGTGGTGGGGCCGTTCAACGGCGCTGTCGCGGTCGAGCTGTATTACAAGTAGTTGACCCGGCGCGGGTATAAGGCAGTGCGGGCGAAGCGCCCGCATGGTGAGCAGTCTGACACCTTGCTCCACGTGGATTTTCAGAGACGATCAGCGGAGGGCGGCGACACCGGAGCACCAATGAAAAACGGGCCCGAAGGCCCGTCAAATCAACAGCTTAGATTGTCTTTCGTAATCTTTGGTACTGCGGTGTTTTGGTGGAGCCGGCGGGAATCGAACCCGCGTCCGCAAGCCCTCCACAGAGAGTTCTACATACTTAGTTCTGTCATTTGATTTAACCGCCGCATCGCGGACGAACACGCTCTACGACGGCGAGTCACTAGGTTTTCGTCCTCGGGCCCGTGACACTCCCAAGGCTTATCTGACGTAGATGACCTCGCTAGTCTTTCGACCCTAGCCCGTCAGCGAGCCAGTGCGAGGACGGCGGCCCTTAGGCTGCCAGTGCGTAACGTTCGTCGTTAGCAGTTATTGCATTCCCATTGATTAACGAGGTGACGGGTCCTCGGTATGCCCTCCGCTGCTTCGCAACCCACGTCGAAACCAGGTCGGCCCCAGAGAAGAAGAGAATTATCCCACAGATGGGTCACTTCAGCGCGAAATCAACCCGCGTCGTCTTACCTTTGTCCTTGATGCCCGCGGCATCGAGCTTGGGCGCCACCACGAAGAGACGTCCAGGTTCCACGCGTTCGGCCAGCGCCACATGCACGGCGTTGGCGCGGCGCTGGGCCAGCTCGCGCAGGTCCGAATCCGTCACTTGTACGTTGGTCTCCATCAGCTTGCGCATCTCGTCGGGTGGCAACGATTTGGCGAGCCCGATCACGTTGCGCGGTTTCGGGAACTTGGCGGCCTTGTACGCGCGTTCAAGGTACTTGTTCTCCTCTTCCGGCTTGACGGTGGTGTCTGCCTCAGCAGCGTCCCCTGCGTCCTTGAGCTTCTGTTCACGAATCTGACGGTTCACCACTTCGCGGCGCAAGCCGTCGCGGTCGAATTCCGGATCGACGCGGCCGACGATGTCGACCTTCAGTGCCGGCCGGTCCTTGAGCGCAGTGGCGAGCTTATCGAGTTTGGCCTCCGTCGCCGGGCTGATGTTCGATGTGCCCGGATCGAACTCAATGTAGCCGAGTTCTTCGCCGCCGCTGCCGCCGAATGCGCTGGCCAGCAACGAGAATGGGGCCGTCACTGCGCGTGCGATGAGGTTGACGAATGCACGGAGGATGACGCCGCCGATGCTGAACTGCGGGTCATCGAGCGAGCCGGACACCGGCACGCGCACGTCGATCTCTCCGCGCGAATTTTTCAGCAGCGCCACCGCCAGCCGCACGGGCAAATTGGTGGCGTCCTTGCTTTCTACGCGGTCACCGAAGGTGAGCTGGTCGATGAAGATGTGGTTGTCGGCGGTCAACTTGCCTTGGTCGAGCAGGTAGTGCAGGTCCATCGTCAGCTTGCCCTTGGTGATCGGGTACCCAGCGTATTTGGCGGAGTAGGGCGTGAGGTTGGTCAGTTCCACGCCGTTGGCCTTGGCCGTTAGATCCACAAAGGCCGTGGGTGCGAGCGGGTTGACTTTGCCGTGGATGTCCACCGGTGCGGTGCCGTCGACACTGCCGCGCAGCGTCACGTCGGCCGGTGTCTGGCCGGCGGCTGTGCTGATCGTGCCGATCGTGCCACCGATGGCGGTCAGGTTGGCGGTGTAGTTTGGCTTGACGAAGTTATCGGTGAAGCGGATGTTGCCGTCCTGCAGCGTGATGGCGTCGACGCGCAGGTCTGTGCCGCCGGCCTTGGGTGTGGGTCCGGTGGCCGTTACGGTTACGGCCGATGCAGGCGCCGCAATCGGAGCCGAAGCTACCACGGGCGCGGCTGCCGGGGCGGAAGCTGCAGCGGCCGATGCCGATGATGCGGGATCGCTTTGCGTAAGCGATCGGCGCTCCTCGGTCGGCTGCACGCGGATGTCCTGCAGGTTCAGGCGCCCATTCGGGTTGATGATGACCCGCGCGTAGAACGTCGATAGCGCCACTGCACCCACCCGCACGCGCGGCGTGGTGCCGTCGAAGTTGGCCTGGATGCGGTTGAGGGCGAGCGAGCGCCAGCGCAGGAAGTCATCGGAACTGACGCGGTCCTGCAGGCGCACATTGCCCAGCGTTGCGTTGCCCTGATAGCTGACCGTAAGTGCCTTGCCCTGGTTGAACACGAGGCGTCCGTCCATCGATAGCAGTGCACTCGTAATCGCCGCGTTCAGCGACTTGTCCAGATACGGGTCGAAGCCCGCCAGCGACAGATTCTGCGAGTTCACGCGCAGGTCGGCCTTCAGCGGCTGCGGCACCACCTCGCCGTGCACGTCGAGCTTGCCCTTGGCACCCAGCCCCGCGCCAATCTGCACGTTGACGGGCTTACCGAGATCGGTCGAGGCGTTCTGCACGACCACGTTCAGCGGCTCGACACGCACCTTGACCGGTCGCGAGTTCGATTGGTCTTCAAAGCCGACAGCGCTGTTGTCCAGCCTCAGCGTTTGCACGGTCACAGCCCAGGGTTTTTCGGCCGGTGCGGTCGACTTTGCGCTGGACTTGGCCGGCGCCGCCGATTTGCCCGCCGCCGTTTGTTCTCTGTCCAGCAGCGTCAACGTGGTTGTACCGTCCTTCTTGCGCAGCGCGTCGATCTGCAGGCCATCGGCGCGCACTTCGTTCAGCGCGAGGGTCCGGGCGGCCAGGTCGAAGCTCTTCACATCCGCACGCAACAGCTTGGCACGCAGTGGGGTGTCCTTGCCCGTGGCGGCCCCCAGCGACAGGTCGGCCAGGCTTGCGGTCAGCGGCTCCGCGCGCACGTTGAACTTGTCCGGTCCGAAGTCCAACGCAATCTTGCCGTCGGCCGACAGCGCGCCGTTCTGCAATTGCGGTGCGCCGGCTTGACGCAGGTAGGGGCCGGCACCCAGCAGCTTTACGTCATCCAGCTTCAGTTCCAGCTCGCCAGTGTTCTTTTCCAGCGACGTGTTCCCTTTGACGTTGAGCGTGCCGCCTTGCGCCAGCTTGGCGCCCACATCGAGCGTGGTTGGGCCGCCCAAGGTGCGCACGCCAATGTCGCCGTGGAGGTCTTCCAGCGTCAGTTCTGCAGCCGGCTGCGTGGTCGCGTCACGCCAGTGGACCGTGCTGCTCGCCAGTTGCAGCTTGGTGACCACCACATCCAACGGTTTCGGCTTGGCGGTCGGCGCTGGCTGGGGTGTGGCTGGCTTCGCTTCGGCAGGCGCGGGCTTGCCACCAAGTTGTGCAAAGTTGATCGCTCCGTCGGCACCGCGCGTGGCATCGACGCGCACGCCATCGAGCGTGAGCGCATCGAGATGGAATACGTTGTCGAGCGGGCGCACGTCGCTCAGCGTTGCGCGCACCTGTTTGGCGGCCACCAGTGGCGCATTCTTGGTGTCAACCACTTCCAGGTTGTCGAGGCCGGCAGTACCGCGCACGCGCAGCGCCGGTGAGCTGCTCTTCGGTTTCTGGAAGTCGATCGTCAGGTCGGTCGTCAGCTTGCCTCGCGGCACCCGCACCGGCAGCGGGCCGGGTACGTAGCCTAGGTAGCGTGGCAGATCCAGACCGTCGACCTTGACGTTGAGGTTCGACTCAAGCGAATCGGCAAACGGCTTTGTCTTGCCCGCGAAATGCAGCGGCGCACCGTCAATGCGCGCGGCCAGCAGCGGCTGCACGAAGATGTCCACGGCGGCCGGCAGGCTCGCCAGGAAAGGCACGCCGATCTGCAAACCGTCCACCTTGTGCTGCTCGCCGAGCGGCTGGTCGACAAAGTCGATCGCGCCGTTGGTCAACTGCAGATTGGCGAAGACGAAACGCGCCGGCTCGTTCGACTTGGGCTTGGGCGGGTTGTCCGGTTGGGTCAGCTTGTCGACGATGTCGGAGAAGTTGAAGCGCTGTTCGGCGGTGCGCACAATACGCACGTGTGGCGCGTCGATGCTGAGCTCTTCAATGACGGGCGCGCGGCGGAAGACCGAACTCCACGACGCGTTCACATGCAGATGGCCGATATCGACGAATGATGTCTTGCCGTCGCGCTCGGCAATGTGGAGTTGGTCAACATCAAGCCGAAGCGTGTATGGGTTGATGCTGATCTTGCTGACCGAAACCGGCCGTTCGAGCAGCTTGCTGAGCTGCGTTTGCGCCAGATAGTGCAGCAACGGCGGGCCGCCGAAGGCACCCAGCAGCCCGAACACCACCAGAAAAATCAGCACGCCGATCCCGATGCGCTTGGTCCGCCGCGACGTACCGACCTGCGCCGCGCGTTGCCAGCCGGCCGTACCGCGCACGCGATCGAGCCGTGCGCGCCAGCCGTTGGTATTCGATTGCAGGTCAGGGTGCGAATCGGGGGAGTTGCTCATGCTGGTGTCGATCCGGCCACGGCGTGGCCTACTTCGTCAGTCGGTCGACCGCCACGTCCCGCATGGGAGGCGGCGGTCCTGAAGGTGCGGCGCCCGGGCATTCACCGGGGCGTCGTGCTCAAGCGCGTTGCGATTCGAGCAGCAGCGGAATCAGCTCGGCCGCGCTGGCAATCAACGCATCGGCGCGCCATTCCGCCGGCGACGGCCCATTACCACAATAGCCGTAACTGGCTGCAATGGTAGGCATACCGGCAGCGCGGCCGGCTTCGATGTCGCGCAGGTCATCGCCCACGTAGACAATCTGCCGTGCGGCGACGCCGATGGATTCGGCCGCATGCAGCAGCGGGGCAGGATGGGGTTTGGCGTGCGGTGTGGTGTCGCCAGCAACGACGCAGGCCGGTGGCACCGGAAACTGCAACTGTGCGACCAGCGGCACCGTCAGCCGGCCCGACTTGTTGGTGACGATTCCCCAGGGGATGCCGGCGCGGCCCAGTTCGACCAGCACGTCAGCCATGCCCGGAAACAACTGCGTACGCACGCAGATTTCCGCCTCGTAGTTGGCAAGGAACGCCAGCCGTAGCGATTCGAATTCCGCATCCCCCGGTCCAACGCCGAAGGCCACGCCAATCAGCCCGCGGGCACCATGCGAGGCCACTGGGCGTAGCGCTTCATAGTCCACCGGTTCGAGCCCGCGGTCGGTGCGCACCTTGTTGGCTGCGGCGGCCAGATCGGGGGCAGTGTCCGCGAGCGTGCCATCCAGGTCGAACAGCACTGCGCCCAGCGGATCGGGAAACTGGCGCACGGTCATGCCTCGGCCGGACGGCGTGTGGCCATCAAATAGTTGACGCTCGTGTCGTGCGTCAGGGCGTAGCGGCCGGTGATCGGGTTGTATTCCAGCCCGCGCATCTCTTGAGCCTGGAGCCCGGCCCCACGTACGAACGCGCTCAGCTCCGAGGGACGAATGAACTTGGCGTAGTCGTGCGTGCCGCGCGGCAGCATGTTCATCACGTATTCCGCGCCAATGACCGCCAGTAGATACGCTTTGGCGTTGCGATGGATGGTTGAGAAAAATACATGACCGCCTGGCTTTACCAGCGTCGCGCAAGCGCGCACAACGGATGCCGGATCGGGCACATGTTCAAGCATTTCCATGCAAGTGACGACATCGAAACTGCCCGGCTCGCGTGCGGCAAGCGCTTCTGCTGCGATCTCCTCGTAATCGACGGTAACACCGGCCTCCAGGCTATGCAGATCGGCGACGCGCAGTGCTTTGCGTGACAGGTCGATGCCTTTGACGTTGGCCCCGGCACGCGCCATGCTCTCTGAAAGGATGCCGCCGCCGCAGCCGACGTCCAACACCCGTTTGCCGGCCAGCGGTGCGATCGACTGAATCCAGTCAAGACGCAATGGGTTGATTTCGTGCAGGGGTTTGAACTCGCTGTTCGGGTCCCACCAACGGTGGGCGAGTTCGCTGAATTTTTCGAGTTCGCCGGGATCGGCGTTCGCGTGAGTGGTCGTCATGTTGCGCTGCGCCAGGGCATATCGGCTAGGTGAGGAAATGTACCAAAAAGCGTCGCCCCGACCAAATCACGGGGTCTGAAAAAGGTTTCACATTGAAACAGAGGTGAACAAATGCGCATGCAAATCCTCCAACTGTCACCTTCGCTCAAGGAGAGATCAATGAAATCCAAACAAATTCTGATGGGACTGGGTGTTGCGGGCCTGACGGTGCTGGCGGGCTGCGCAGCGCCGGGTTACGGCGGTGGCTATAACGGTGGATACGCTCAACAGCCGCCTGCCTATGGCCAGCAACCCGCTTATGGCGGGCAGCCGCAGCAAACGGGCGCCCTCTATGGCCGTGTCGAATCGATCCAACCCATGCAAGCTCCGGCCAATAGCCCGGGCATTTTGGGCACGATTATCGGTGGCGTGGCCGGCGGTATTCTGGGTCACCAAGTCGGCGGCGGTACGGGTAACACCGTTGCGACCATTGGCGGCGCAGCACTCGGTGCCTATGCAGGCAACCAAGTCGAGCAGCGTGCCGGCGCGGGCGGCCAGACCGTGTACCGCATCACCGTACGTCTGGACGATGGCCGCGTCGCGACTGTCACGCAGCGAAACCCGAACAATCTGCGCGTGGGCGATCGCGCAATGGTTGCCAACGATCAGGCGACGCCTTCCTACCAATAAGAAGGGCGACTTCGCCGAAGGGCCTTCGGGGGCCCAAACGGAAAAAGCGATGGCGCATTTGGCGCCATCGCTTTTTTAGTGCCCATTTCAGCAGCAGACCCGTGGCGGGCATCTGCTGATGTATAGACGAAAAAAAGCCCAGCCAAAGCTGGGCTTTTTTCCGGTGTGAACCGAATTACTGAGCCTTGCGGGTGCCGACCACTTCGACGTCCACACGACGGTTCGGTTGCTGGCAGGCGATTTGTGCCTTGCGAGCGCCCTTGCACGACTTCGGATCAACCTTCAGCTGGCGCTTGCCCTTGCCTTCCGTGTAAACACGGTTGGCTTCGATGCCCTTGCTGACCAGGTAGCCCTTGACGGCTTCAGCACGACGGACCGACAGGCGGTCGTTGTACTTGTCCGAACCGAACGAGTCGGTGTGGCCAACGGCGATCACGACTTCCAGGTTGATGCCATTCAGCTTCGAGACCAGGTCGTCCAGCTTAGCCTTGCCTTCCGGCTTCAGCACAGCCTTGTCGAAATCGAACAGGGTGTCAGCAGCGAACGTAACCTTTTCGCTCGACACAACCGGAGCGGCCGGAGCGGCCGGAGCAGCCGTCGGAGCAGCAGCCGGAGCCAGAGCGCCGTCGCACTGAGCGTTGGCGGTTGCCGGCGTCCAGAAGCCATTGCGCCAGCACAGTTCGTTCGTGCCGTTCTTCCAGACCCACTCGCTCGTGCCGTTACCCCAGTTGTCGTTGACGGCCTTCTTTTCGTAGGGCACCGACTGAGCGTAAGCGGACGCAGCCATGGCTACCGCAGCTGCAGCGAACGCGAGCTTGGCAAATTTTTTCATATTTCTCCTCTCAGGATGAGATCACCGCAGAAGACTGCGAGCAGATGGGACGAAAACAAGTCATACATTCTTCGGAGTATAACATTCTCGGTGTGGTGAAGGCTCCACTTCGAACAATGTCTGCCTCTTCGCTGGGGGATTGTGCCACAAGCACGCACTCCTAAAAAGCAAATATAAGCGATTCGAACGGGGCACCACGGCCTTGTGGTGTGTACGCAACAAGGCAGGAAATGGCTCGCAAACCCTTATGGGGATTGGGTCGCCGGTTTTGCCCTCGCTCGCAGGGAACGTGCCTGGGGTTGACGATGCGTCGCTCGCGCGTATGAGGGGAGGGGGCTTGCGACATGGTAAAATGTTCTGTTATTCGCGCAACCGCAGCGTCCTGTAGTGCGCATCCCTGTGCTCACTAAGGACCTCCCACCGTTCGCCCAATGGATCAATTCGCCAAAGAGACACTCCCGGTATCGCTCGAAGAAGAAATGCGCAGCTCGTACCTCGCGTACGCCATGAGCGTAATCGTGGGCCGCGCCCTTCCTGATGTGCGGGATGGTCTCAAGCCGGTGCATCGCCGTGCGTTGTACTCGATGCACGAGCTGAACAACGACTGGAATCGCCCCTATAAGAAGTCCGCCCGTATCGTCGGGGATGTGATTGGTAAGTACCACCCCCACGGCGACACTGCTGTATACGACACCATCGTGCGGATGGCGCAGAACTTCTCGCTGCGCTACATGCTGGTTGATGGCCAGGGCAACTTCGGTTCGGTCGACGGCGACAACGCCGCGGCAATGCGTTACACCGAAATCCGCCTGTCGAAGATCGCCCACGAATTGCTGGCCGACCTCGACAAGGAAACGGTCAATTTCGAGCCGAACTACGACGGTTCTGAAACTGAACCGTCCGTTCTGCCTGCGCGCATTCCCAATTTGCTGATCAACGGTTCGTCCGGGATTGCGGTGGGCATGGCGACGAACATTCCGCCGCACAACCTGAACGAAGTCGTGGATGGTTGCCTGCATTTGCTGCGCAACCCGGAAGCGACGGTCGATGAGCTGATCGAGTTGATCCCGGCGCCGGATTTCCCGACGGCGGGCATCATCTACGGCATTTCGGGTGTGCGTGAGGGCTATCGCACCGGCCGCGGCCGCGTGGTGATGCGCGCCAAGACGCATTTCGAGGATATCGACCGCGGCCAGCGCCAGGCGATCATCGTTGACGAGCTGCCCTATCAAGTTAACAAGCGCACGCTGCTCGAACGTATCGCCGAGCTGGTCACCGAAAAGCGCATCGAGGGCATTTCCGACATTCGCGACGAGTCGGACAAGTCCGGCATGCGCGTGGTGATCGAACTCAAGCGCGGCGAAGTGCCGGAGGTTGTGCTCAACAACCTCTATAAGAATACGCAGTTGCAGGACACGTTCGGCATGAACATGGTCGCCCTGGTCGACGGCCAGCCGCGCCTGCTGAACTTGCGCCAGATGCTGGAGTGTTTCCTGCTGCACCGCCGCGAGGTGGTGACGCGGCGCACCGTATTTGATCTGCGCAAGGCGCGCGAGCGCGGTCACATCCTCGAAGGTCTGGCTGTTGCGCTTGCCAACATCGACGAGTTCATTGCAATCATCAAGGCTGCGCCGACCCCGCCGGTCGCCAAGGCTGAACTGATGAACCGCAGCTGGGATTCGGGCCTAGTGCGCGATATGCTCGTTCGCGCAGAGAGCGACACCTCTGGCGGCGGTGCTGCGTATCGTCCGGAAGGGCTGTCGCCCGCGTTCGGTATGCAGGCCGATGGCCTGTACAAGCTGTCGGACACGCAGGCGCAGGAAATCCTGCAGATGCGCCTGCAGCGCCTCACCGGACTGGAGCAGGACAAGATCGTCCAGGAATACCGCGAAGTGATGGCCCAGATCGCTGATCTGCTGGACATTCTGGCGCGGCCGGAACGCATTACCGCCATCATCGTCGAGGAACTTACCGCCATCCGCGCGGAATTCGGCGATGAGCGGCGCTCGCAAATCGAGCACAATGCGACCGAGTTGGATACAGAAGATCTCATTACGCCGCAAGATCTGGTGGTGACGCTGTCCCACAGCGGCTATATGAAGAGTCAGCCGATTTCCGAATACCGGGCGCAGAAGCGTGGCGGCCGCGGCAAGCAAGCTGCCGCGACGAAGGAAGACGACTGGATCGACACGCTATTTGTCGCCAACACGCACGATTACATCCTCTGTTTCTCGAACCGTGGCCGTCTGTACTGGCTGAAGGTGTGGGAAGTGCCGCAGGGCAGCCGCAACTCGCGCGGTCGTCCGATCGTCAACATGTTCCCGCTCTCACCGGGCGAGAAGATCAACGTGATCCTGCCGGTGAAGCAGTTCGATGAGCAGCACTTCGTGTTCATGGCCACCTCCAAGGGGACGGTCAAGAAGACGGCGCTGACGGAATTCTCGAACCCGCGCAAGGCCGGCATCATCGCGGTGGATCTGGACGAGGGTGATTTCCTGATCGGCGCAGACATTACCGATGGTCAGCATGACGTGATGCTGTTCTCTGATGCCGGCAAGGCAGTCCGCTTCGATGAAAACGACGTGCGCCCGATGGGTCGTCAGGCGCGCGGCGTTCGCGGGATGAACCTGGAAGAAAGCCAGCAGGTGATCGCCATGCTGGTGGCGCCGGCCGAAACCGAAGGCGAAGGTGCCCAGTCGCGCGCCGGTAGCGTGCTGACCGCCACCGAGAACGGCTACGGTAAGCGCACGCCGATCTCGGAATACACCCGACATGGCCGTGGCACGAAGGGCATGATCGCCATCCAGACCACTGAGCGTAACGGCAAGGTGGTGGCCGCCGCGCTGGTGGCGCCGGAGGACGAGATCATGCTGATCACCACGGGCGGCGTGCTGATCCGCACGCGTGTGGACGAGATCCGTGAAATGGGTCGTGCCACGCAGGGCGTCACCCTCATCTCGGTGGGTGAGGGCAATAAGCTGTCCGGGCTGCAACGTGTGATGGAGTCCGACGCGGAAGGTGCGGATGGTGTCGAAGGCGCTGACGCGGCGGATGCAGCGCCGGACGCCGATGCGCAGCTGGATGACAGTAGCGAGACATAATTAGAAACATCTTTTGCTTGCCGTTAGGCGCAGTTCTGTCATGATGCCGGACCTGTGCGCGGCAAGGGCTTGGAACTTTTGCGTCACACGCCCGGCCTAAACGCAACGCTTATCTCAAGGGAGCAACAATGCACAAGAGTCTCAAACTCAAACATCTGATCGTGGTGGCCGGTTTCGCTCCGCTGTTTGCGTTCGCGCAGGCTGGCGACGCCGACAAGACGGCTGCCATCAAGGAGCTGCTGACGACGATGAACGTCGATGCAGCCATCAAGGGTCAGGGTGAAGTGTTGGCCAACGGCGCGAAGCAGGAAGCCCCGCTGGTGCTGGAGCAGGCACTGGTCGAGAACAAGACTCTGAACGACAAGCAGAAGCAAGCTGCTGTCGACAAGCTGAAGAAGAACGGCGCTGTGCAGCGCATGACCGACGGCGCCGGCAAGGACTTCGACACGGAAGCCTTCCGCAAGGACGCTCTGCAAGCGCACTATGACTCGCTGGGCAAGTACTACTCGGCCCAGGAAATCAAGGACCTGACCGCGTTCCTGAAGACGCCGAGCGGCCAGAAGTTCATGGCCAATCAGGGCAAGGCCATGCAGGAAGTGTGGGGCAACGTGATGCAGAAGTACGGCCCGCAAGTCGGCAAGAAGATGCGCGACATGGCTGACAAGGAAGTTGCTGCTGCTTCGAAGTAATTGACCGGCATAGGCGGACGATCGGGGCGCAATCCCCGCCGCGCTGCCAGTTGGTAGATAATGGCTGTTTGGGTTTGCGCCCAGACAGCCATTTTTCTTTTGCCCTTCGCCCCATGAACCAAGCGGATCGAGCCCTTCAAACCAGCCAGGCGCGCGTGTACAACTTTTCGGCAGGTCCGGCAGTGTTGCCAGTCGAAGTGCTGGAACAGGCGAAAGAGGAGATGGTCTCCTGGCACGGCAGTGGCATGAGCGTGATGGAAATGAGCCATCGCGGCCGCGAATTTGAAAGCATCCTGGCAGCGGCGTTCGCCGATTTGCGGCAGTTGCTGGCCGTGCCGGACAACTACGAAATCCTCTTCCTGCAAGGCGGCGCCATCGCCGAGAACGCCATCGTGCCGCTGAACCTGATGCGTCGGCTCTCGGCGGACGCACCGAAAGCGGACTACGTCGTCACCGGCACATGGTCCGTCAAGTCACAGCAGGAAGCGCGCAAGTACGGCGAGGTGAACATCGCCGCCACCAGCGAGGCCGAGCGTTTCCACAAGATTCCAGATGTATCGAGCTGGAAGCTATCTTCAGACGCGGCTTACGTGCACCTGTGCACGAACGAAACCATTGTTGGCGTTGAGTATCAGGAGACGCCCGACGTTGGTCAGGCGCACGGGCGTGTGGTGGTGTCTGACGTGTCGAGCCACATTCTTTCGCGGCCGATCGACTGGAACGGCTATCAGGTTCTGTACGGCGGCGCGCAGAAAAACATCGGCCCTGCCGGCCTGACGATTGCCATCGTGCGCAAGGACCTTCTGGGCCATGCGCACCCGTTGTGCCCGTCGGCATTCAACTGGCGTCTCGTGGCCGAGAACGGCTCGATGTACAACACGCCGCCCACTTACGCCATCTACATCGCGGGGCTCGTGTTCCAGTGGATCAAGCGTCAGGGCGGGGTTGAGGCGCTGGAGACGCGCAACATCATCAAGTCGAAGATGCTGTACGACTTTATCGACACCAGTAGCTTCTACCGCAACGAAATCCATCCGACGTGCCGGTCGCGCATGAACGTGCCGTTCTTCCTTAACGATGAATCCCGCAACGAGGCGTTCCTCACGCAGGCGCGCGAGCGC
Source organism: Ralstonia psammae (assembly GCF_958405935.1). Classification (NCBI taxonomy): domain Bacteria; kingdom Pseudomonadati; phylum Pseudomonadota; class Betaproteobacteria; order Burkholderiales; family Burkholderiaceae; genus Ralstonia; species Ralstonia psammae. The sequence goes on along the minus strand of NZ_CATZBU010000002.1, from coordinate 600,703 downwards.
GGGTTGGTGCAGCTCAAGGGCCACAAGTCCGTGGGCGGCATGCGGGCGAGCATCTACAACGCGATGCCGCTGGAAGGCGTAGAGGCGCTGGTCGACTTCATGCGTGAGTTTGAAAGAGTGTCTGCCTGAGCCTGACACTCAATCACGGCAGAACATTGCGCGAAGCGCCCGCTTCGCGCGGCAATTTGCAATCCGTTGCCGAACCGGATTCCTACAATGACCAGTCAGTCAGACGATACGAAGCAAAACAAGGACGCCGCATTGGCGGCGGAGCTTGCGCCCTTGCGCACGCAGATCGACGCCATCGACAACCAGCTGCTTACGCTGCTCTCCGACCGCGCCAGGGTGGCGCAGGAAGTGGGCGAAGTGAAGAAGCGCTATTCGTCACCGGCATTCCGGCCGGACCGCGAGCTGCAGGTCATCCGCAAGATGCAGTCGGGCAATCAAGGGCCCCTGCACGATGAGAGCATCGCCGCCATCTGGCGCGAGGTGATGTCCGCCTGCCGCGGTTTGGAGCAGGCGCTGCGCATCGGCTACCTCGGCCCGGCGGGCACGTTCTCGGAGCAGGCGGTGATCGCGCATTTTGGCCACGAGATCCAGCCGATGCCGTGCCCGAGCATCGACGAGGTGTTTCGTGCGGCGGAGTCCGGCACGGTCGATTGCGGCGTAGTGCCGGTCGAAAATTCGACGGAAGGCGTGGTGTCGCGCACGCTCGATCTGTTCTTGCAGACGTCGCTGAAGATCAGCGGCGAGATTGCGCTGCGGGTGCATCACAACTTGCTGCACAAGACGGGCGACATGTCGCAGGTGAAGGTGGTGCGTGCGCACGCGCAGGCGCTGGCGCAGTGCCAACGGTGGTTGAACACGAACTATCCGAATCTGCCGCGCGAAGCGGTGTCGAGCAACGCCGAGGCCGCGCGCATGGCCGGCGAGGACGAAACCGTTGCGGCACTGGCAAGCGTGCAGGCGGCCAATCGCTATGGCCTGCACGTGGTGCGTGCCAATGTGGAAGACGATCCGCACAACCGTACGCGCTTCGTCGTGATCGGCAACTATGAGACGGAGCCGAGCGGGCGCGATCAGACGTCGTTGATCCTGTCGGTGCCGAACGAGGCCGGCGCGGTCTACAAGTTGCTGGCACCGTTGGCAGAGAACGGTGTGTCGATGTGCCGCTTCGAGTCGCGTCCGGCGCGCAGCGGCGCGTGGGAATACTACTTCTACGTCGATGTGGAAGGCCATCAGCGCGACCCGCAGGTAGCGCGCGCGCTGGAAAAGCTGCGTCACGACGCGGCGTATTTCAAAGTGTTGGGGTCCTATCCCTCGGCACATTGACGGGGACGTCGCAAATGTATTGCGCGGCCCGATCTTGGGCCTGCGATGCTCGCCGTACTCACGTACGGTTCCACTGCATGTGACAAGGTTGGGGTCCAAGTTCAGGCCGCTCGCAGCGGTTAGCCACGCTCCCGAGGAATTCAAGGCGCTCTGCACGGGCAGGGCGTCGATAACAGAGGAGCACCCCATGTCTTTGCAGTTCGGCCCCGAGTATGTCCGCGCCATCGCCCCTTATGTGGCCGGCAAGCCGATTTCCGAAGTGGCTCGCGAGTTCGGTCTGGACGCCGCGCACATCGTCAAACTGGCGTCCAATGAAAACCCGCTTGGCATGCCGCAGTCAGCCAAGAACGCGATGGCCGCCGCCATTGACGATCTGGCGCGCTATCCGGATGCCAACGGCTTCAGCTTGAAAGCCGCGCTGCATGCCAAGTTTGGCGTGCCGGAAGCCTGGATCACGCTCGGCAACGGCAGCAATGACATCCTCGAACTGGCAGCTCGCTCGCTGGTGTCGCCGGGGCAAGCCGTGATCTACGCGCAGCACTCGTTTGCCGTGTATGCGCTGGCGGCGCAGGAGGTTGGCGCGCGTGCCATCGAGGTACCGGCCCGTGATTACGGCCATGACCTCGACGCGATGGCCGCCGCAATTACGCCGGACACGCGTCTGGTCTACATCGCCAATCCGAACAACCCGACCGGCACGTTCCTGTCAGCCGATGAGATTGCGGCGTTCCTGGCCAAGGTGCCGCCGACTGTCGTGGTCGTCCTGGACGAGGCATACAACGAGTTCCTCAAGCCCGATCAGCAGTACGACTCTACCGCGTGGGTGCGCCAGTATCCGAACCTGCTTGTCTCGCGCACGTTCTCCAAGGCGTACGGGCTGGCTGGCTTGCGCGTGGGTTACGGCATTGCGCAGGCGCAGTTGACCGATCTGCTCAACCGCATCCGCCAGCCGTTCAACGTGAACAGCCTGGCCCAGGCGGCTGCCGTGGCGGCGCTCGATGATGCGGAATTCCTGCGTCAATCGGCCGAACTGAACGCCGCCGGCTACGTGCAGCTGACGGACGCGTTCGAGCGGCTGGGCTTGCGATACGTACCGTCATCGGGCAATTTCGTGTTGGTGCGCGTGGGTGACGACATCGACGCCGGTGCGCGCGTGAACGTTGCGCTGCTCAAGCAAGGTGTGATCGTGCGTCCAGTCGGCAATTACGGCCTGCCGCAATGGCTGCGTATCAGCATCGGCTTGCCGGAAGAGAACGCCACGTTCATCGATGCACTGGAAGTGGCGCTGGCGCAGGAAAGAGCCGCCGCGTAGCTTCTGCCGCAACCGCCGCGGCGCCCCGTATCAGGCATCGGGCGCCGCGCACATCGGGCTACAATGCCGCTTTGCTTTTTTTCTGGCAGGGCGGTGTTGTGGCCTCTTCTTTTTCCAGTTCCCGGTTGGTGATTGTTGGCGTCGGCCTGATTGGCGGCTCGCTGGCGCTGGGGTTGCGTCGCGCGGGTGTGGTTGGGCATATCGTGGGCGTCGGTCGATCGGCTGCGTCGCTTGAAACGGCGATCCGGCTCGGCGTGATCGACGAAGCGCTGCCGATGGAAGAGGCGGTGCGTGGCGCCGACATGGTCGTGCTGTGCGCACCTGTCGCGCAGACGCTGCCGTTGCTGCTCGCCATGCAGCCGCATCTGGGCCCGGACACCATCGTCACGGATGCTGGCAGCACCAAGTCCGACGTCATCATGGCTGCCAAGACGGCGCTGGGCGATCAGGTCAGCCAGTTCGTGCCGGCGCATCCGATTGCCGGCCGTGAGCTGAACGGCGTGGAGGCTGCACTGGCCGATCTTTACGTTGGCAAAAAGACCGTGCTTTGCCCCTTGCAAGAGAACCGCCGCAGCGACGTCGCGCGTGTGCAGGCCATGTGGGAAGCGGCGGGCGCGTATTGCCACATCATGTCGGCCGTGCAGCACGACGCCGTGTTCGCCGCCGTTAGCCACCTGCCGCACGTGCTGTCGTACGCGCTGGTCGCGCAGATCATCAATGCCGAAGACGGCGCGCTCAAACTCGATTTTGCCGGCGGCGGCTTCCGCGATTTCACGCGCATCGCCGCATCGTCGCCCGAGATGTGGCGTGACATCTGCTTGTCGAATCGCGAAGCGCTGCTGCGTGAACTCACAACCTACGAAGCCGTGATCGGCCGTCTGAAGACGATGATTGCCGAGCGCGACGGCGCCTCGCTCGAGCGCGTGTTCCGCCGTGCCAGCGAAGCGCGTCTGGCGTGGCCACAACGCGCGGTGCCGGGAAATGGCACTGGCGCGCAATCCGAATAACGTTTGTTTTGAACTCACTGGATTCATGGAACATCTCGACGTCGGTCCGCTGAAGACGGCGCGCGGCACCATCAAGCTGCCGGGCTCGAAGAGCATCTCCAACCGTGTGCTGTTGCTGGCGGCCCTCGCGCAGGGCGAAACCGTGGTGCGCGACCTGCTCGACTCTGACGACACGCGCGTTATGCTCGATGCGCTCGGCAAGCTGGGCGTCCCGGTCGAAGGCCTGGGCGACAACGCGTACCGTGTCACCGGCACCGCCGGCCGCTTCCCGAACAAGTCGGCCGATCTGTTCATGGGCAATGCTGGCACAGCCATCCGCCCGTTGACGGCCGCGCTGGCGCTGCAAGGCGGCGAGTACACGCTGCACGGCGTGCCGCGCATGCACGAGCGGCCGATTGGCGATTTGGTCGACGGTCTGCGCCAAGTTGGCGCGCGCATCGACTACACGGGCAACGAAGGCTATCCGCCGCTGGCGATCCACGCCGCGCCGGTCAAGATCGATGCGCCGATCCGCGTGCGCGGCGATGTGTCGAGCCAGTTCCTGACGGCATTGCTGATGGCGCTGCCGCTGGTCGGGTCAGCCGGCAATGTCACCATCGAAGTGGTCGGCGAGCTGATTTCCAAGCCTTATGTTGAGATCACGCTGAACCTGATGGCGCGCTTTGGCGTGCAGGTTGCGCGTGATGGCTGGGCGTCGTTCATCGTGCCGACCGGGGCAGCTTACAAGGCGCCGGGCGAGATCTTTGTGGAAGGCGATGCTTCATCCGCGTCGTACTTCCTCGCCGCAGGCGCGCTCGGCGGCGGGCCGGTGCGCGTGGAAGGTGTCGGCATGTCCAGCATCCAGGGCGATGTCCGCTTTGCCGACGCGCTGAACCGCATGGGCGCCAACGTCATGGCCGGCGGCAATTGGATCGAGGTGCGCGGTGTCGAGCGCGACGATGGCAAGCTGCACGCCGTCGAGTTGGATTGCAACCACATTCCGGATGCGGCCATGACGCTGGCTGTGGCCGCGCTGTTTGCCGACGGCACCACCACGCTTACCAACATCGCAAGCTGGCGCGTCAAGGAAACCGACCGCCTGAGCGCCATGGCCACCGAACTACGCAAGCTCGGCGCCGAGGTGGAGGAAGGGGCCGACTACATCCGCGTGACCCCCCCGTCGCAATGGACCGCGCCGGCCGGCGGTATCGACACCTACGATGACCATCGCATGGCAATGGCTTTCTCGCTGGCCGCGTTCGGCCCGGTGCCGGTGCGCATCAACGACCCGCGCTGCGTCGCCAAGACGTTCCCGGAATATTTCACGGCGTTCGGCGGCATTACCGTCTGAAACGCAATTAACCGCCCGCATTTCATCATGTCCGACACCGCTGCTTCCACGCCGTACCCGGTCATCACCATCGACGGCCCGACCGCATCCGGCAAGGGCACGGTCGCTCACCAGGTCGCTGATCTGCTCGGTTTTCACCTGCTGGATAGCGGATCGCTTTACCGGTTGGTGGCTCTCGCCAGCATGCGCGAGAACATCGACGACCACGACGTTGAGAGCCTCGTGCGCGTCGCTAGCGAACTGGATGTGCGCTTCAAGGCAGATCACATCTGGCTAAGGGGCGAAGATGTGAGCTTGGCGCTGCGCCATGAGTCGGTTGGCAACCAAGCTTCGGCCATTGCCGTGCATGGCGCCGTGCGTGAGGCGTTGCATGCACGCCAGCGTGCGTTCCTGGAGGCGCCCGGCCTGGTGGCCGACGGCCGCGACATGGGCACGGTCGTTTTCCCCGAAGCGGTGCTCAAAGTGTTCCTCACGGCCAGCGTGCAGGCACGTGCTGAGAGGCGCTATAAACAATTGATTGCAAAGGGATTTTCTGCTACAGTGGAAAGTCTTTCGCAGGACTTGGAAGCGCGCGATTTGCGGGATCGTACCCGCAGTGTCGCGCCGCTGCGTCCGGCGCAAGATGCGCGGCAACTGGATTCGTCTGACATGACGGTCGATGAAGTGGTTGCGCAGGTACTGGACTGGTACCGGCAGGTGCAGGGCGCCAACAAGGCGAACTGACCCGGCTGGACTGGTTCGATCGGTGCTGGTGGCATGTCGCTGCCGGCGGTTGTTCAACTCATAACCCCGCATGCGTGTCTTCGCCCATTCCGTGCGAAAGCAATGCGAGGCATGTTCTGCGGATGCCTATTTTTTATGTCCCAAACTAACGAATCTTTTGCCGCCCTGTTCGAAGAGTCGATCGCCAAGTCCAATATGAAGGCTGGCGAAGTGATCTCTGCGGAAGTTGTGCGTATCGACCACAACTTCGTCGTTGTGAACGCGGGCCTGAAGTCTGAAGCATTTGTTCCGGTCGAAGAATTCCTGAACGACCAGGGCGAGCTGGAAGTGCAAGTCGGCGACTACGTTTCGGTCGCAATCGACGCACTGGAAAACGGCTACGGCGACACCATCCTGTCGCGCGACAAGGCCAAGCGCCTGGCTTCGTGGCTGAACCTTGAGAAGGCACTGGAATCCGGCGAGATCATCTCCGGTACCGTGACCGGCAAGGTCAAGGGCGGCCTGACCGTCATGGTCAACGGTATTCGTGCATTCCTCCCGGGTTCGCTCGTCGACGTGCGTCCGATCAAGGACACCACGCCGTACGAAGGCAAGACCCTCGAATTCAAGGTCATCAAGCTGGACCGCAAGCGCAACAACGTTGTGCTGTCGCGCCGTGCCGTGGTTGAAGCCACGCTGGGCGAAGAGCGTCAGAAGCTGATGGAAACGCTCAAGGAAGGCGCGATCGTCAACGGTATCGTCAAGAACATCACCGACTACGGCGCGTTCGTGGATCTGGGCGGCATCGATGGCCTGCTGCACATCACCGACCTGGCATGGCGTCGTGTGCGTCACCCGAGCGAAGTGCTGTCGGTTGGCCAAGAGATCACCGCCAAGATCCTCAAGTTCGACCAAGAGAAGAACCGCGTCTCGCTGGGCGTCAAGCAGCTGGGCGAAGATCCGTGGGTCGGCATCTCGCGCCGCTACCCGCAAGGCACCCGCCTGTTCGGCAAGGTGACCAACCTGACCGACTACGGCGCGTTTGTCGAAATCGAAGCCGGTATCGAAGGCCTGGTCCACGTGTCGGAAATGGACTGGACCAATAAGAACGTGGCCCCGTCGAAGGTTGTCCAGCTGGGCGACGAAGTGGAAGTCATGGTTCTGGATATCGACGAAGACAAGCGTCGTATCAGCCTGGGCATGAAGCAGTGCAAGGCCAACCCGTGGGACGATTTCGCGCGCAACCAGAAGAAGGGCGACAAGCTGGCTGGCCAGATCAAGTCGATCACCGACTTCGGCGTGTTCATCGGTCTGCCGGGCGGCATCGACGGCCTGGTGCACCTGTCGGACCTGTCGTGGCAAGAGACTGGCGAAGAAGCCGTTCGCAAGTACAAGAAGGGCGACGAAGTGGAAGCCGTTGTGCTGGCCATCGACGTCGACAAGGAACGCATCTCGCTGGGTATCAAGCAACTGTCGGGCGACCCGTTCAACAACTTCATCTCGACCAACGACAAGGGTTCGATCGTGCCGGTCACGATCAAGGCCGTTGATCCGAAGGGCGCCGTGGTGCAGCTGGCTGACGACGTGGAAGGCTACCTGCGTGCCTCGGAAATCTCGAGCGACCGCGTGGAAGATGCCCGCAACGTGCTGAAGGAAGGCGAAACGATGACCGCGATGATCGTCAACATCGATCGCAAGTCGCGCAACATCAACGTCTCCATCAAGGCGAAGGACAGCGCAGACCAACAGGAAGCGATGCAGAAGTTCTCGGCGGATACCGGCGCAGCTGGTACCACGAACCTTGGCGCGCTGCTGAAGGCCAAGCTGAACGAAACCAACCAGTAAGCATCCACCGGGTCGACCCTAAAGAACGACGAGGACGCGCGCAAGATGCCCATGACCAAGTCCGAACTCGTGGAAAAGCTGGCCGCCCGCTTTCCGCAGCTGCTGCTGCGTGATGCGGACATTGCGGTCAAGACGATCCTGGATGCGATGTCCGACGCCCTGGCGGACGGTCACCGCATCGAGATCCGCGGATTCGGGAGTTTTGGTCTGAATCGTCGTCCGCCGCGTGTCGGTCGCAATCCCAAGTCTGGCGAGAAGGTGCTGGTACCCGAGAAGCGGGTGCCGCACTTCAAGGCGGGCAAGGAGTTGCGCGAACGGGTTGACCGCAGCCTGGAGCGGCAGGGCGAGCCTTCTTCGGAGGGCGAGCCTGCCGTGTCGCTCGCGGCTGTAAAGGCTGCGCGACAAGTTGACGGCACGCGTCAGACTGCCGGTTTTCCGGTAGATACGGCGGTGCCGCTGGCCATGTCGCGCTGAGCCTAGGTAGCACTTGGTAGTTTCAGGAACGCCCCGCTTGCCGGGGCGTTTTTTATTCCGGCAATGCTTGTCTGCCGCCAAGCCTGGCGTGGCTGGCCGCCATATGAATCCGCTACAATGCGGCACAACCCGGCAATCGTGCCGCCTCCGGCTGCTGCACCGCCGCCCGTTTCCGAATCCGCATGAAATTTCTCGTCTGGGTCATCCGCATCGTGTTGTTTGTGGTGCTCTTCGTGCTCGCACTGCATAACACGGCGGAAGTCTCGCTCGTGCTCCCGTTTGGCGTGGTCTGGCATGCACCGTTGATCCTGATCGCCTTGGCGTTCTTTGTCGCCGGCATCTTGCTGGCCATGCTGGCGATGGCGCCGCGCGTGATACGGCATCGCTTTACGGCAAGCCGCCTGCGTCGCCAGATCGGTCGCATGAAAAAGGCCGAAGAGGTGACCGAGGCGCCGCCCCCCGTTGTCGCCGATTCTCCTTATCACGTTCCCGGCCCCAAGGTCTGACGCATGGATTTTGATCTCTGGTGGCTGTTGGCCATCCCCCTGGTGTTTGGCTTGGGCTGGGTGGCCGCTCGGCTCGATGCCCGCCAGTTACGCACCGAACAATCGTCGCTGCCGCGCTCGTATTTCAAGGGGCTGAATTTCCTGCTCAACGAGCAGCCGGATAAGGCCATTGACGCCTTCATTGAAGTTGCGCGGCTGGACCCGGAGACCACCGAGCTGCACTTTGCACTCGGCAGCCTGTTCCGCCGGCGCGGCGAAACCGAGCGCGCCATCCGCGTTCACCAAAACCTCGTCAACCGCCCCGATCTGCCCGCCAATGAGCGCGCTCACGCGCTGTTTGAACTGGGGCAGGATTTCCTGCGCGCGGGCCTGCTGGATCGCGCTGAGGAATCCCTGCGCATGTTGATGGAAGGCACATTTGCTGAGCCGGCCAAGCGCGTGCTGCTCGAGTTGTACGAAGTCGAGAAGGAATGGCGCAAGGCCATTGACGCGGCGCGTGAGTTGCAGACGCTGCAAGGCAAGGATTACGCCGTGCAGATCGCGCAGTTCTGCTGCGAGGTCGCGCAGGAAGCGCTGCAGCGTAAGGACGTGCCGACCGCCGTCGAATGGCTGGAGCGCGCCCTGCAGGAAAACCCCAAGAACGTGCGTGCCACCATCCAGTTGGGCGATGTGGCGCAAGGGCAAGGCGATGTCGAAGGCGCCATCAAGCGTTGGCGCAGTATCGAAGAGCAAAACACGGCGTTCTTACCGTTGGTGGCTGAGCGGCTGATGAAGGCGTACACGCAGCTTGGCCGTGCCGCTGAGGGTCTCGCCTGGCTGCGCTCCAAGATGGATGCGCGCCTGGGCCCCGAACTGCTCGATACGGTCTACCAATATGAATTGGACGTACACGGTATCGACGATGCCGTGGCGTTGATGCGCGACCAGATCCGCCGTCAGCCCTCGTTGATGGCGTTGACGCGGCTGGTGGAAGCCGAAGCGTCGCGCGCGTCCGAGGCGGTTGGCCATGAAGCGCCCGCGACGGCCGATATCGCCGAGAGTGCGCTGGCGGATCCGGTTGAAGCGGGCAGCAATGCCGACATCCAGCGCGCGCAGGATCTCGGCGCCATTCGCGATCTGCTGCAAAGTCGTACGCGCAACCTGGCGCGCTATACCTGCCAGGAGTGCGGTTTCCGCGCGCGTCTCTTCTATTGGCAATGCCCCGGCTGCAACCGCTGGGAAACGTATGCACCGCGCCGTACCGAGACGCTCGGCGGCAGCGGCGGTGCCAGCATGTAATTCAGTCCGGCGCGGTGTGTTCGTAGCGGCCGCGCTGGCGCTTTTTTAATCTTTAAGTGTTCGTATGAAAATCACCATCATCGGTAGCGGTTATGTCGGTCTGGTCACCGGCGCGTGTCTGGCGGAGCTGGGCAACGATGTGTTCTGCCTCGACGTCGACCAGAAGAAGATCGACCTGCTCAACGCCGGCGGCGTGCCCATCTACGAACCGGGCCTGAAGGAGCTGATCGAGCGTAACCGCGCAGCCGGCCGCATCCAGTTTTCGACCGACGTGGCTGCCAGCGTGGCGCACGGTGACGTGCAGTTCATCGCAGTGGGAACGCCGCCCGATGAAGACGGTTCGGCCGACCTGAAGTACGTGCTGGCGGCCGCCCGCAACATCGCCCAGCACATGACGAGCTTCAAGGTGATCGTTGACAAATCGACGGTGCCGGTCGGAACGGGCGACAAAGTGCGCGCTGCCGTGCGCGAAGTGTTGGCAACGCGCGGCAAGTCGGACATCGGCTTCTCGGTGGTGTCGAACCCCGAGTTCCTGAAAGAAGGCGCCGCGGTGGACGACTTCATGCGCCCGGACCGCATCGTGCTCGGGACGTATGGCGATACCGATGGCCTGCGCGCCAAGGCGATCATGCGCACGCTTTACGCGCCGTTCAACCGCAACCACGAACGCACGTTCTACATGGACGTGCGCTCCGCCGAGTTCACCAAGTACGCCGCCAATTCGATGCTGGCCACGCGCATCTCGTTCATGAACGAGATGGCCAATCTGGCCGACAAGGTGGGCGCGGATATCGAACTCGTTCGCCTGGGCATCGGCTCCGACCCGCGTATCGGCTACAGCTTCCTCTATGCCGGCACCGGCTACGGCGGTTCGTGCTTCCCGAAGGACGTGCAGGCGCTGGTGCGCACGGCGCAGGAGTATGGTCAGACGCTGCACGTGCTGGAAGCCGTTGAAGCCGTCAACGACAAGCAGAAGGAAGTGCTGGTCAGCAAGATCGAAGACCGCATGGGCGCTGACCTGACCGGCCGCACGTTCGCCATCTGGGGTCTGGCTTTCAAGCCGAACACCGATGACATGCGCGAAGCACCCAGCCGCATCCTGATTGCCGCGCTGCTGGCGCGTGGCGCGCGCGTGCAAGTGTATGACCCGGTTGCGATGGAAGAGGCCCGCCATGCACTGGCGCTCGATCTTTCTGCCGAACAACTGGAACGTGTGACGTTCTGCGCCGGTCAGATGGACGCGCTCAAGAATGCCGACGCGCTGGTCATCGTGACCGAGTGGAAGGCATTCCGCAGCCCGGACTTCAACGCCGTGAAGGCACTGTTGAAGACGCCGATGGTGTTCGACGGCCGCAACCTGTTCGAGCCGCAAGCCATGCGCGATGCGGGATTTGAATACCAGGCCATCGGGCGCTCCACCCAATCGTAATCACAGAGACCCGACGGCCGCTGCCGACGCCCCGACCCATGACCACGCTCGCTCCCGAACAGATCCACGCCGCCCGCATTCTCGTGGTCGGCGACATGATGCTCGACCGCTACTGGTTTGGAGACGTCGATCGGATTTCGCCGGAAGCGCCGGTACCGGTCGTGCAGATCAAGCGCCAGGATGAACGTCTTGGTGGTGCCGCAAACGTGGCGCGCAACGTGGCGGCGCTTGGTGCGCAGGCAGCCATGCTCGGTGTGATTGGCGACGATGAGCCGGGCCGCAGCATCGAAACGCTGCTCGGCGAGAGCCACGTTACCGGTCACCTGCATCGCGATCCCGCGGTCAACACGACGATCAAGCTGCGCGTGCTGGCACGTCAGCAACAGTTGATTCGCGTCGATTTTGAGAACGCACCCACGCACGAAGTGCTGATGTCGGTGCTCGACCGTTTCGGCACGCTGGTGCCACAGCACGACGTGGTGGTGCTGTCGGACTATGGCAAGGGCGGTCTCACGCACGTCGGCAAGATGATCGAGGCGTCGCGCCAGGCAGGCCGCCGCGTTCTGGTCGACCCGAAGGGCGACGACTATTCGCGCTACAAGGGCGCGACCATGATCACGCCCAACCGCGCTGAAATGCGGCAGGTGGTCGGCTCGTGGAAGTCGGAGCAGGACCTGACCATCCGTGCACAGAATCTGCGCCGGGAGCTGCAGCTCGAAGCGCTGCTGCTCACGCGCTCGGAAGAGGGCATGACGCTCTACACCGAGCATGAGGTGCTGCACGTATCGGCGCAGGCGCGCGAGGTGTTCGACGTCTCGGGCGCGGGCGACACCGTGATCGCCACGCTGGCCACGCTGCTGGGCGCGGGCGCCAACATCAAGGAAGCCGTGCAGTACGCGAATCGCGCAGGCGGCATCGTGGTCGGCAAGCTGGGCACGGCTGTCGTCACCCACGCAGAACTCTTCAACTGATCACCTGATCAACGGATCATGACCATTATCGTCACCGGCGCGGCTGGCTTTATCGGCGCCAACATCGTCAAGGGCCTGAACGAGCGCGGCGAGACCGACATCATCGCCGTCGACAACCTCACGCGGGCCGACAAGTTCAAGAACATCGTCGACTGCCAGATCAGCGACTACCTGGACAAGGCCGATTTTGTCGACCGCTTTGCGCGCGGCGAGTTTGGCAAGGTCCGCGCGATCTTCCACGAAGGCGCCTGCTCCGACACCATGGAGACCGATGGCCGCTACATGATGGACAACAACTACCGCTACTCGCTGGCGGTGATGCGCGCGTGCCTCGATCAGGGTGTGCAGTTCCTCTACGCCTCGTCGGCGGCGACATACGGCGCGTCGGAAACCTTCCGTGAAGAGCCCGAGTTCGAGCGGCCGCTGAACGTGTACGGTTACTCCAAGCTGCTGTTCGACCAGGTCGTGCGCCGTGTCATGCCGACCGCGTTGTCGCAGATCGTCGGCTTTCGCTACTTCAACGTCTACGGCCCGCGCGAGCAGCACAAGGGGCGCATGGCGTCGGTGGCGTTCCACAATTTCAATCAGTTCCGCGCGGAAGGGACTGTCAAGCTGTTCGGCGAGTACAACGGCTACCCGCAAGGCGGCCAAATGCGCGATTTCGTGTCGGTGGAAGATGTGGTGAAGGTCAACCTGTTCTTCTTCGACAATCCGGACAAGTCGGGCATCTTCAATCTCGGCACGGGCCGTGCACAGCCGTTCAACGACATCGCCACGACAGTCGTGAACACGTTGCGCGCAGCGGAAGGCAAGCCGGCGCTTTCCACCGAAGAGCTGGCACAGGAAGGCCTGATTGAGTACGTCAAGTTTCCAGATGCGTTGCGTGGCAAGTACCAGTGCTTCACGCAGGCGGATCAGTCGCGCCTGCGCGCGGCGGGCTACACGGCGCCATTCCTGACGGTGCAGGAAGGCGTGGAGCGTTACTGTCAGTGGCTGTTGAAGCAGCCGGCCTGATCGCACAACGCCCCAACAATCAGACAGCGTGTGACTTTTTGTCCGTGCGCTGCGGCATCGCCAGGACGCTCTTTAAGATGTGTCGAAACCGCCACCTCACGTGGCGGTTTTTTATTCCCTACACCCAGGAGAAGCACATGTTGAAGAAGCTGTTGGCCACTGCGTTGATGTCGCTGTCGATGCTGTCGGTCTCGTGGGCGGCGGTAGACGTGAATACCGCAGATCACGCTGCGCTGGAAACGCTGTCCGGCATCGGCCCCAAGCGTTCCAAGTCGATCATTGAAGAGCGGACCAAGAACGGGCCGTACAAGGATGCCGCCGACTTCAAGGCGCGAGTGTCCGGCATCGGCGACAAGACGCTCGCCAAGCTGGAGAACGACGGGCTGACGTTCGGTGCACCGGCACCGGCGCCGGTTGCAGCGGCCAAGAAGGTCGGCAAGGAAGCCAAGAAGAAGTAAGCGCTTCAGTCATCCTGCCGACAACGCCCCGCCCAGAGCGGGGCGTTTCGCCATGTGCGGGGGAGGGATTTGGGCTGCATTACAATGCCTTGATTCCCGTCCCCCACGCATCATGGCCTATCTCACCATCGAAGACACCATCGGCAACACGCCGCTGGTTCAGCTCCAGCACATTCCCGGCGAAGGCAACGCGCGCCGCGGCAATGTGATCCTCGGCAAGCTCGAGGGCAATAACCCGGCCGGCTCGGTCAAGGATCGCCCCGCGCTGTCCATGATCAAACACGCCGAAGCGCGTGGCCGCATCAAGCCGGGCGACACGCTCATCGAATCCACGTCGGGCAACACCGGCATTGCCCTTGCCATGGCCGCCGCCGTGCGCGGCTACAAGATGGTGCTGATCATGCCGGAAGACCTGTCGGTGGAACGCCGCCAGAGCATGGCCGCCTACGGCGCGGAGATCATCCTCACGCCGGTCAAGGGCGGCATGGAATACGCACGCGACCTGGCCGACGCGATGGAGAAGGAAGGCAAGGGCGTCATCCTCGATCAATTCGCCAACCCGGACAACCCGCTCGCGCACTACGAGACCACCGGCCCCGAACTGTGGCGCGACACCGAAGGCCGCATCACCCATTTCGTCTCGGCGATGGGCACGACGGGCACGATTACCGGCGTCTCGCGCTTCCTGAAAGAGAAGAACGCTGACATCCAGATTGTTGGCGCACAGCCGGAAGAAGGCTCACGCATTCCGGGGATCCGCAAGTGGCCTGAAGCGTACATGCCAAAGATCTACGATCCGAAGTACATCGATCGCACCGAGCCGGTGAGCCAGTCCGACGCCGAGCACATGGCACGTCGCATGGCTCGTGAAGAAGGCATCTTCTGCGGTATCTCCGCGGCCGGCGCGTTGTGCGTGGCGCTGCGTGTCGCCGAGGAGGTTGAGAACGCGACGATCGTGTTCGTGGTGTGCGACCGAGGCGATCGTTACCTGTCAACGGGCGTCTTCCCCGCCTGACGGCACGCCGCATCGCCATGAAAAAAGCGCAGCTTCGGCTGCGCTTTTTGTTTGCGTGGGCGGTGGATCAACCCTGCATCGCCTGCCGTACCGCCTGGCCTAACTCGTACACCGCGGCCGCGTAGAAGAAGCTGCGGTTGTAGCGCGTGAGCACGTAGAAGTTGCGCAGGCCGACGCGGTATTCGGTCGGCTGGCCAGGCGTGGGCAGATCGATCATCAGCACTTCGGTCTCTTGCTCGCGAGCGGCATCGACGCCTGGTGACAGCGCCAGGCCAGCGCGTGTGAGCCTGGACAGCGTCATGCCGGGATACGGCTGGCCGTCTGCGGCCGCTGCTGCAATGCCCTGACTGTCGGCATCGCCGGCAATGTTCCACATCACGGGGCGCTTCGGCTCCCAGCCGTGCATCTGCAGGAAGCGCGCGACGCTGCCGATGGCATCCACCGCGCTGTTGCGCAGGTCGATATGGCCGTCGCGGTCGTAATCGATGGCGTATTCCCGGATGCTGGTCGGCATGAATTGCGGAATGCCGACTGCGCCTGCGTAAGAGCCCAGGACCGAGAACGCGTCCGTGCCGGTGTCACGGCACCAGAGCAGGAAGTCCTTGAGCTGGTTGCGGAACATCGTGCTGCGGTCTTCGCGGTTGGGCGTGTCGGGGTAGTCGAAGGCCAGCGTGGACAGCGCGTCCATCACGCGGAAGTTGCCCATGTCGCGGCCGTAGATGGTCTCGACGCCCAGGATGCCGACGATCACGTCGGCCGGCACGCCGAATTCGTTTTCGGCCCGGCGCAGCGTGTCGCCGTATTGCTGCCAGAACCGTACGCCGGCACCAATGCGGATCGGCTCGATGAAGCGGCCGCGATAGGCGGTCCAGCTGCGACGCGCGGGCGTGGCGGGCGGCAGGATCAGGCGCGCCACCGTGGCGGAATAGGCCGTGCCTGCAAACAGCGTATCGAGCGACGTGCGGTCAAAGTTGTATTGCGCGACCAGCATGCCGATGAAGGCCTGCGTTTGCGGATTGTTGCGATAACGGTCGGGGTCGATCTCTTCTTCATGCACCGCAACGCGGCGCTTGGGCGACTTGCCGGCCTTCTTGGCAGCCAGCGACAGCGCGGGGAAAGAGAGCGCGGAGAGCGCTGCGCCAGCCACCAGGGCGCGCAATACGGGACGACGGGAAGAAGGCGATTGGCTCATGGGCAGGCTTCATACGGGATCGGGGCATTGTAGCGGATGCGTCTGTTGGATCGCCTCAGGGCGCGGCGTTGTTGCACAGCCGTGCTAACGTAACGGCTGGAGACACTGAAGCACACCGGATCACAACAACATGGCGACCGGCCTCTACACGCATCCCGAATTCCTCCGGCACGAGATGGGACCACACCATCCCGAATGTCCGGACCGCCTGCGCGCGATCGAAGACCAGCTCATCGCCAGCCGCATCGACGACCTGCTCGTTCCCTGCGAGGCGCCGCCTGCCACCGAGACGCAGCTGTGCCGCGTGCATCGCGCCGAATACATACGCGAGCTGGTGGCCAGCGTGCCGATTGCCGGCTATATGCCGATCGATCCCGACACCTCGATGAACCCGCACACCTATATGGCCGCGGTGCTTGCCGCAGGTGCAGCGGTGGACGCCACCGACAAGGTCATCGCCGGCGAGCTGGAGAACGCCTTCTGCAGCGTGCGCCCACCGGGCCACCATGCGGAGCCGGGCCGCGCGATGGGCTTCTGCTTCTTCAACAACGTGGCCGTGGCCGCACGTCATGCGCTTGACCATCACGGCTTGCAGCGCGTGGCGATCGTCGACTTTGACGTGCACCATGGCAACGGTACCGAAGCGGCCTTCCGCGATGAACCGCGCGTGATGATGTGCAGCATCTTCCAGCACCCGTTCTATCCGTATTCAGGTACCGAGGCGGTCGCGGCCAACATGGTGAACATTCCGCTGCCGGCGTACACCAATGGCCTGACCGTGCGTGAGGTGGTGGAAACGATCTGGCTGCCGCGGCTGGAGGCGTTCCAGCCCGAGATGCTGTTCATCTCCGCTGGCTTCGATGCGCACCGCGAAGATGATCTGGGCCAGATGGGCCTGGTCGAGGCGGACTACGCCTGGATCACGCAGCAACTCATGCAGGTGGCGCGCACGCATGCCAAGGGCCGCATCGTCAGTTGCCTGGAGGGCGGTTACAACCTCAGCGCGCTAGGCCGCAGCGTGGTTGCGCACATCAAGGCGCTTGCCGAGCTTTAAGCGATTGACGATGACGAATCGTCGATGACATTCGAAAAAGTAATAAAGACATCGTTAAAGAATCGTTCCTCGCATGTAGGGCCTGCCTTACACTAACGCCTCATTCAAACAAAAAAGAGACGGCAACGGCCTGGACACAGGGCGGTTGCCGTTTTTGTATGTACGCATGATCGAACTCAAGGGGATATCGCAGCACTTTCGGGGCGCGGGCGGCCATGACGTCCACGCGCTGCGCGACGTCGATCTGGCCATCAACCGAGGCGAGATTTTCGGCATCATCGGCCGCAGCGGGGCGGGCAAGAGCACGCTGGTCCGCGTCATCAATCTGCTGAACCGGCCGACCTCCGGCACCGTCACCGTGGCGGGGCAGGAACTCACCGCACTCAATGCCGACGGGCTGCGCCAGGCGCGCCGCAAGATCGGCATGATCTTCCAGCACTTCAATTTGCTGTCGTCGCGCACCGTGTACGACAACGTGGCGCTGCCGCTCGAGCTGGCCGGCACCCCGCGCGAACGCATTCGGGAGATCGTGCTGCCGTTGCTGGACCTCGTTGGCCTTACGGCACACAAGGACCGCTATCCCGCGCAGATTTCCGGTGGCCAGAAGCAGCGCGTTGGCATCGCCCGCGCGCTGGCAAGCCAGCCGGATGTGCTGCTTTCCGACGAGGCGACCTCCGCGCTGGACCCGGAGACGACGCGTTCGATTCTCGACCTGCTGCGCAAGATCAACCGCGAACTGGGTCTGACCATCGTGCTGATCACGCACCAGATGGAAGTCATCAAGCAGGTGTGCGACCGCGTGGCAGTGCTCGACGCCGGCCGCGTGGTGGAACTTGGCCGCGTGATCGACGTGTTCCTGAAGCCCGAGCATGACGTGACGCGCGCGCTCATCGGTGAGGTGATCTCGCAGGAGTTGCCGCCCTCCGTGCTCGCACGCGTGGAAAGCCGCCTCACAGCACGCGAGCAGGGTGGCCGTGACCACCTGTTCCGCCTGGCCTTTACCGGCGCAGGCGTGGACCAGCCGGTGCTCGCGCAGGCGATCCGCAACTACGGGCTCGACTTCAACATCCTGCACGGCCATATCGATGAGATTCAGGGCCAGGCCTTCGGCTCGCTGGCGATCCTGGCGTCGGGCGAGGCCGCTGACATCAACAATGCGATGAACTTCCTGCGCGAGCAAGGCGTGGTGGTCGAGGAGATCAATCATGTGGTCTGACCTGACCGATCTGTTCCTGCCGGCCTTCTGGGAAACGCTCGCCATGGTGGGCGTGTCCGGAGGCATTGGTGCGCTGTTTGGCGTGCCGCTGGGCGTGCTGCTGTATCTGACGACCACGGGCGGCGTGCTGTCGGCCCCGGTGTTTAACCGCGTGGCAGGCCTTGTCGTCAATGCCGTGCGCTCGGTGCCGTTCATCATCCTGTTGGTCGCGGTGATTCCGTTCACACGCTTGCTGGCAGGCTCGTCCATTGGCACCGCCGCGGCCATCGTGCCGCTGACGATTGCCGCGATTCCCTTTGTCGCACGCCTGGTCGAGACTGCATTGCGCGAAGTGGACCGCGGCCTGATCGAAGCCGCGCAATCGATGGGGGCGACGACCGGCCAACTCGTCTACAAGGTGCTGCTGCCCGAGGCAATGCCCGGCATCCTCGCTGGCCTGACGATCACCTTCGTTAGTCTTGTCGGTTACTCGGCCATGGCCGGTACCATCGGCGGCGGCGGCCTGGGCGACCTGGGGATCCGCTACGGCTATCAGCGCTATGAATCGGACATCATGCTGGCGGTTGTCGTCATCCTGATCGTCTTTGTGCAGGCGGTGCAATCGACGGGCGATTGGCTCGTGCGCCGCCTGAGCCACCGTTAATCACTCAATCGACAGACAAAACGAGGAAACACAATGAATCGTCGTCAACTGCTGCAATGGTCCGCGAGCCTTGGTGCCGCATTGGCACTGGTCGCGGGCAGCGCCCTGGCGCAGAGCAAGCCGATCAAGATCGGCGTGACCGCCGGCCCCCATGCCGAGATCATGGAAGAGGTGAAGAAGGTTGCCGAGAAGGAAGGCCTGAAGCTCCAGATCGTCGAGTTCAATGATTACATCCAGCCGAACGCCGCCCTGGCTGCCGGTGATCTGGATGCCAACAGCTATCAGCACCAGCCGTATCTGGACGACCAGATTGCCACGCGCGGCTACAAGTTCGTGAGCGTCGGCCAGACCATCACCTTCCCGATGGGTATCTACTCGAAGAAGATCAAGTCGCTGAAGGAGTTGAAGGACGGCGCGCGCTTCGGGCTGCCGAATGACCCCACCAACGGCGGCCGCGCGCTCCTGCTGCTGCAATCGCAAGGCGTGATCAAGCTCAAGCCGAACGCCGGTTTCAAGGCCTCGCCCCGCGATGTGGCCGAGAACCCGAAGAAGCTGAAGTTCGTCGAGTTGGATGCCGCACAACTGCCGCGCTCGCTGGATGATCTGGATGCGGCCGCCATCAACGGCAACTACGCTGAAAAGGCCAACCTGGACCCGACCAAGGACGGCATCGCCATCGAAAGCCCGAAGGGCCCGTACGCCAACGTGATTGCCATCCGCGCTGCCGACAAGGATCAACCCTGGGTTGCCAAGCTTGTGAAGGCGTATCATTCCGACGTCGTGAAGTCCTTCGTTAAGGCGAAGTACAAAGACGCCGTGATTGTGGCTTGGTAACCACTTTGTGATCCTTCGGTGATCCGGTAGAGGGTTCTACCAAACAGATTGCCGGACGTTTGACTGGCGTCCGGCAAATTTTCGCGGTTAAAATAGCACGACCGTTCGGAAAAATTACGCGAGCGACCGGCCCCCCTTATAATGGCCGGCGTTTTGCAAAATCGTCTTATCAATTAGTGGAGTGAGCGCATGAAAGTCCTGGTCGCAGTCAAGCGCGTGATCGATTACAACGTGAAGGTTCGCGTGAAGACGGACGGCAGCGGTGTCGATCTGGCCAACGTCAAGATGAGCATGAACCCGTTCGACGAGATCGCCGTGGAAGAGGCGGTTCGCCTGAAAGAAGCGGGCGTCGCGACTGAAGTGATCGCCGTGTCGTGCGGCGTGGCGCAGTGCCAGGAAACCCTGCGCACCGCCATGGCCATCGGCGCCGACCGCGGCATCCTGGTCGAGACAGCCGAAGAGCTGCAGCCGCTGGCTGTCGCCAAGCTGCTCAAGGCGCTGGTCGACAAGGAACAGCCGCAACTGATCATCCTGGGCAAGCAGGCGATTGACGACGACGCCAACCAGACCGGCCAGATGCTGGCTGCGCTGGCAGGCCTGCCGCAAGCCACGTTTGCCTCGAAGGTGCAGATTGCCGACGGCAAGGCTTCGGTCACGCGTGAAGTGGACGGCGGCCTGGAAACCCTGTCGGTCAAGCTGCCGGCCGTGGTCACGACCGACTTGCGCCTGAACGAGCCGCGCTACGTGACGCTGCCGAACATCATGAAGGCGAAGAAGAAGCAGCTCGACACGGTCAAGCCGGAAGACCTGGGCGTGGATGTTGCACCGCGCCTGAAGACGCTGAAGGTGGTCGAGCCTGCCAAGCGCAGCGCCGGCGTGATGGTGCCCGATGTGGCCACGCTGGTGTCCAAGCTGAAGACCGAAGCCAAAGTTATCTGAGCGCGGGGAGAACAAACATGACTGCACTCGTTATTGCTGAACACGACAATCAATCCATCAAGGCCGCGACGCTGAACACCGTGGCGGCAGCCGCCCAATGCGGCGGTGACGTCCACGTGCTGGTGGCCGGCGCTGGCTGCGGCGCCGCTGCACAGGCCGCTGCGCAGATCGCCGGCGTGACCAAGGTGCTGGTGGCCGACGCGCCCCAGTTTGCCGATGGCCTGGCCGAGAACGTTGCCGAGCAGGCGCTGGCCATTGCCGGCAACTACAGCCACATCCTGGCGCCTGCCACCGCCTACGGCAAGAACATCCTGCCGCGTGTTGCCGCCAAGCTGGACGTGGCCCAACTGTCCGACATCACCAAGGTCGACAGCCCCGACACCTTCGAACGTCCGATCTACGCCGGCAACGCGATTGCCACCGTGCAATCGGCCGACAAGGTGAAGGTGATCACCGTGCGCGGCACGGCATTCGACCCGGCTGCCGCCACCGGTGGCTCCGCTGCAACCGAGAACCTGAGCGCAGTGGCCGACGCCGGCATCTCGCAATTCGTCTCGCGCGAAGTGACGAAGAGCGACCGCCCGGAACTGACCGCCGCCAAGATCATCGTCTCCGGTGGCCGTGGCGTGGGCTCGGGCGAGAACTACACCAAGGTGCTGACACCGCTGGCCGACAAGCTGGGTGCCGCGCTGGGTGCTTCGCGCGCCGCAGTGGACGCTGGCTTCGTGCCGAACGACTACCAGGTTGGCCAGACGGGCAAGATCGTCGCGCCGCAGCTGTACATCGCCGTGGGTATCTCGGGCGCGATCCAGCACCTGGCCGGCATGAAGGACTCCAAGGTGATCGTCGCGATCAACAAGGATCCGGAAGCGCCGATCTTCCAGGTGGCCGATTACGGCCTCGTGGGCGACCTGAACACCGTGGTGCCGGAGCTGGTGACCGCACTGGGCTGATCGCAACGCGCTGCGCGCATCAAGTTGAAGCGCGCAGCACCGCCCGACGCAAAGCCGTTTCCGACCTGTTTGGAAACGGCTTTTTTATACGCGAGCGCCATCAGGAGAGTGCGTCATCTGCTCAATGAGGCACTGTCCTGATCGCGCTTAACAAGAGTTGGAGAGAGACATGACCTATCAAGCCCCTGTCAAGGACATGCTGTTCGTGATGAACGAGTTGGCTGGCCTGGACAACGTCGCCAAGCTGCCTGGCTTTGAAGATGCCACCGCCGACACGGCGCAGGCCGTGCTGGAAGAAAGCGCGCGTTTTACCGGTGAAGTTGTTGCGCCGCTCAATGTGGAAGGCGACCGCAATCCGAGCAGTTGGAAGGACGGCGTTGTCACAGCCACCGCGGGTTTCAAAGAGGCGTTCGCCCAGTTCGGCCAGGGCGGTTGGCAGGGCGTGCAGCACCCGCTGGAATACGGCGGTCAGGGCCTGCCCAAGTTGATCGCCACGGCGTGTATCGAGATGCTGAACGCGGCCAACCTGTCGTTCGCGCTGTGTCCGCTGCTCACGGATGGCGCCATCGAGGCATTGCTGACGGCCGGCACCGAAGAGCAGAAGCAGCGCTTCGTGCCCAAGCTTATCTCGGGGGAGTGGACGGGCACGATGAACCTGACCGAGCCGCAGGCCGGTTCCGACCTGGCACTCGTGCGCACGCGTGCCGAGCCGGTGGGCGACGGCACGTTCAAGATCTTCGGCACCAAAATCTTCATCACCTGGGGCGAGCACGACATGGCCGAGAACATCGTCCACCTCGTGCTGGCGCGTACGCCTGGCGCGCCCGAAGGTGTGAAGGGGATTTCGCTGTTCGTGGTGCCGAAGTTCATGGTCAATGAAGACGGCTCGCTGGGCGCGCGCAACGATGCGCATTGCGTGTCGATCGAACACAAGCTGGGCATCAAGGCGAGCCCGACGGCCGTGCTGCAATTTGGCGATAACGGTGGCGCGATCGGTACGCTGGTCGGCGAAGAAAATCGCGGCCTGGAATACATGTTCATCATGATGAACGCGGCCCGTTATGCGGTGGGCATGCAGGGCATTGGCGTGTCGGAGCGTGCGTACCAGAAGGCTGTGGCCTATGCACGTGAACGCGTGCAGAGCCGCCCGGTGGATGGCTCTGCTGCCAAGGCTGTGCCCATCATTCACCACCCGGACGTCAAGCGCATGCTGCTGACGATGCGGGCCATGACCGAGGGCGCGCGCGCCCTGGCTTACGTGGCCGCCGCAGCGTGCGATGCCGGCCATCACGCTGCCGATGACGCCACACGCAAGCA
The DNA here is from genome assembly GCF_958405935.1 of Ralstonia psammae. Lineage (NCBI taxonomy): Bacteria > Pseudomonadati > Pseudomonadota > Betaproteobacteria > Burkholderiales > Burkholderiaceae > Ralstonia > Ralstonia psammae. The sequence continues at coordinate 577,882 of NZ_CATZBU010000002.1, read as the reverse complement.
GAACGAAGCGCTGTACGAATTCCTGGTGCCGATCGTGAAGGGCTGGAGCACCGAGATGTCGATCGACGTGACGAGCCTGGGCGTGCAGGTGCACGGCGGCATGGGCTTTATCGAAGAGACGGGCGCCGCGCAGTTCTATCGTGATGCGCGCATCCTGCCGATTTACGAAGGCACCACGGCCATCCAGGCCAACGATCTCATCGGCCGCAAGACGGTGCGTGACGGTGGTGCGGTGGCCTTGGGCATCTGCGCGGAAATCGCCAAGGTGGAAGCGGCACTGGCCGCCAAGGGCGGTGCGCATTGCGATGCGATGCGGGCGCGCCTGGCCGCCGGCCGCGAGGCGCTGGAATCGGTGGTGCGCTTTGTGGTGGCGCAGACCAAGGCGCAGCCGAACGCCGTGTTCGCGGGCAGCGTGCCGTATCTGCGACTGTGCGGCATCGTGCTGTCGGGCTGGCAGATGGCGCGTGCGCTGCTGGTGGCGCTCGACCGCGAGAGCGAAGACCCGAACTTCTACGGCGCGAAGATCGCCACGGCACGCGTGTTTGCAGACGTGTTGCTCACACAGGCACCGGGTATCGCGCAGTCGGTCCTGACGGGCGGCGAGACGATCGGTGCGGTGCCGGAGGCGCAGTTCTAAGGCGGCATCAGCGGAACAAAAAAGGGAGGCCTCGGCCTCCCTTTTCATTGCATGCAGCGTAGGCGATCAGGCCAGCGCAGGCTTGGTTGCCGGCATCGGCGTGCCGCCCAGGTAGCGATATACCGAAAGGTCATCCGAGCGGATGGCAGGCGAGCGGCCCGACACCAGATCCGACAGCAGCTTGCCCGAGCCGCATGCCATGGTCCAACCCAGCGTGCCGTGGCCGGTATTCAGCCACAGGCCGCGAACGGGCGTCTGGCCGACGATGGGCGTGCCGTCCGGCGTCATCGGGCGCAGGCCGGTCCAGAACGAGGCGCGCGACACATCCCCGGCACCCGGGAACAGATCGTTGACCACAAACTCCAGCGTTTTGCGCTTGCCCGGGTCCAGCCGCTTGTCGTAGCCGACGATCTGCGCCATGCCACCCACGCGGATGCGGTCGTCAAAGCGCGTCACAGCCACTTTGTAGGTCTCGTCCAGGATGGTGGAGACAGGGCTCTTGGTCGCGTCCGTCATCGGTACGGTAATCGAGAAACCCTTGAGCGGATACACCGGCACGTTCACCAGATTCTTCAGGAATGGCGTGCTGTAGCTGCCCAGTGCCACGACCACGAGATCGGCGTCGATCGGCTGGCCGTCGACCAGCGCACCGCGCACTGCATCGTTCTTGAAGATGAGGCTGTTGATCGTGCTGTTGAAACGGAAGCGCACGCCGAGCTTTTCGACCATCGCGGCCAGGTGCGTGGTGAAGAGCTGGCAATCGCCCGTTTCGTCATTGGGTAGGCGCAAGCCACCGGCCAGCTTGTGGCGGGTCGAGGCCAGGCCCGGTTCACTGCGCACGAGGTCTTCGCGCGAAAGCAGTTCGTAGGGCACGCCAGCGCGCTCGAGCACGGCGATATCGTTCGCGGCGCCATCGAGCTGTTGCTGGGTGCGGAAGATTTGCAGCGTGCCTTGCTGGCGGCCTTCGTAGGCGATGCCGGTGTCGGCGCGCAGGTCGCGGATGCAGTCACGGCTGTACTCGGCCAGGCGGACCATACGCTCCTTGTTTTGCGCATAGCTGGCGGCGTCGCAGTTGCGCAGCATCTGCCACATCCACTTGAGCTGGAAGAGGGTGCCGTCGGGGCGGATCGTCAGCGGCGCGTGCTGCTGGAACATCCACTTGATGGCCTTGAGCGGCACGCCCGGTGCGGCCCACGGCGAGGCGTAGCCCGGGGAAATCTGGCCAGCATTGGCAAAGCTCGTCTCCAGCGCCGGACCGGCTTCGCGGTCGACGACGGTGACTTCATGGCCCGCGCGGGCCAGGTAATAGGCGCTGGTCACGCCAATCACGCCGCTGCCAAGAACGAGCACGCGCATGGTGATACTCCCCGGAGATGCATTTGCGATAGATGTCGCTATCGTATTCGCACAATACTAGTAATTGTTTCTGTATATTTATCGGAAACAGAAACAATTTCGATTTTGAGGCGTTTTCGACCATGCGAACCCAGCGCAAGCCCGTCCGGGCCCTCGATAAGCTCGATCGGCGCATTCTCGATCTGCTGCAAAAGGACGGGCGCCTGTCGATGAAGGAACTGTCCGAGGCTGTCGGTCTGACCATCACGCCGTGCATCGAGCGCGTCAAACGCCTGGAGCGCGAGAACTTCATCCTCGGCTACTACGCGCGCCTCAACCCCGCCATGCTGGGCGCTTCGCTGCTGGTGTTTGTAGAGATCAGCCTGGGCAGCAAATCGGGCAACATGTTCGAGCAGTTCCGCCGCGAAGTGCTGCGCATCCCAGAGGTCCTGGAGTGCCACCTCGTCTCGGGTGATTTCGACTACCTCATCAAGGCGCGCATTCGAGAGATGAGCGAATACCGGCGCTTGCTGGGCGACATCCTGCTGCAGCTCCCCGGCGCAGTGCAGTCCAAGAGTTACATCGTGATGGAGGAGATCAAGGAGACGCTCGCCATTGATGTGACGGAAGAGGGCCGGTGACGTAGCGTTGTCACGGAAACGCCTTACGCTGGGCGGCACCTTCATCACCGACACCGGAGCCTGCATGTCCGACCAGCCGATCTTCAAGCCGACTCGCCGCACGCTGATCAAGAGTCTCGTTTCCGTCAGCGGTGCCGCGCTGCTCGGTTCGCGTATTGGCGACGTGCTGGCCCAGGGCGTCGCACCGGCTGCAGTGACGTCCGAGCGCCTGCGCCCGCAAGTGCCTGGGGGCGTGATGAGTGGTGATATCACGCACGACAGCGCCATCGTCTGGAGCCGCACCGATCGTCCCGCACGCATGATCGTCGAATACTCGACGGATGCCGCCTTCAAGCATGTTGCGCGTCGCGTTGGTCCGGCGGCTCTCGAAAGCAGCGGCCTGACAGCCCGCGTTGACCTGACCGGCCTGGCCGCTGGCGCCGACGTGTTCTACCGCGTGCGCTTCCAGGACCTCGTGCACGACAAGGCCTTCAGCGAGCCCGTGATCGGCCGCTTTCGCACGGCACCCGTGCAGGCCAACCGCCCGATCTGCTTTGTCTTCTCCGGCGACGAGGCCGGCCAGGGCTGGGGCATCAACGAGCGCTTCGGCGGCTATCGCCTGTACGAGGCGATGCGCCGCGAATCGCCAGACTTCTTCATCCACTCGGGCGACCAGATCTATGCCGACGGCCCGATCCAAGCCGAGGTGAAACTGCCCGACCGCTCGATGTGGACCAATCTCGTCACCGAGGCCAAGTCGCACGTTGCACAAACGCTCGATGATTACCGCGGTGCCTTCGCCTACAACCAGCTCGACAAAAACAAGCGCGCGTTCTCGGCCGAAGTGCCGTTCCTCGTGCAGTGGGACGACCACGAAGTGCGCAACAACTGGTACCCCGGCCAGCAGATCGGCCCGGAAGAGAAGCGCTATCAGGAACGGAGCGCATCGCTGTTGGCCACCCGCGCAAAGCAGGCGATGTTCGAGTACAACCCGTTCCGCTTCAACCCGATCGACCCCGAGCAGATCTATCGCGCGTTCCAGTACGGCCCGCTGCTCGACGTGTTCATGCTGGACGAGCGCAGCTATCGCGGGCGCAATTCGCCGAACCGCCAGACCAGGCTGGATGCCGATTCAGCCTTCCTTGGCCCGGCGCAGACGGCGTGGCTCAAGCAATCGCTCAAGCAGTCGAAGGCGACGTGGAAGGTGATTGCAAGCGATATGCCGATCTCGCTGGTGGTGCCCGATCTGAATCCGGATGTGCCCAAGGGCACCTACGAAGCGTGGGCCAATGCGGATGACGGTGCGCCGTCGGGCCGCGAACTGGAACTGGCTGAAATCCTGGGCTTCATCAAGCAGGAGAACATCCAGAACGTCGTGTGGGTGACGGCTGACGTGCACTACGCGCAGGCCACTTACTACCACCCGTCGCGCGCCAGGTTCACGGAGTTCAAACCGTTCTGGGAATTCGTCGGTGGGCCCATCAACGCGGGCACGTTCGGGCCGAACGAAGTGGACCAGACCTTTGGACCGGACGTGCGCTACCTCAGCATTCCCAAGGACAATCCGCAGAATCAGTCGCCGGCGGCGCTGCAACAGTACTACGGCCGCGCCAAGATCGACCCGGCCACGCGCACGATGCACGTGTCGCTGCACGACCTCGACGGCAAATCGCTCTGGGACGTGAAGCTCGATCCCGAGGCGTAGCCCGCGTCACCCGCAGCGCAGCCGGAGCGGATGCGATACGATCAGCCAGCCCGCGCATCCATTCTGTTCTGCTGTGTCTGATATGTCCGATCGCCACGTCCCTCGCAAGGGGCGCGGCGCCACTTCCAATCTGCAAGGCCGCTTCGAACGCGACGAACGTACGCGCGTCGATGACGGCTGGCAGCCACTCCTCGGGCAACTGGATTCGGAAGACGCGCCGCCGCGCATCGAGACCAGCGTCTCCATCGAGCGTGCGCGCTCGATCCTGAGTCATAACCAGTCGCCGGATATTCCGTTTGGGGTGTCGCTCAATCCGTATCGCGGCTGTGAGCATGGTTGTGTGTATTGCTTTGCGCGGCCGACGCATGCGTACCTGGAGCTGTCGCCGGGCCTGGATTTCGAGACCAAGCTGTTCGCCAAGACCAATGCCGCCGAGGTGTTGCGCGAAACGCTGGCCAAGCCCAGCTACCGCTGCGAGGCGATTGCGCTGGGCGTGAACACCGATGCGTATCAACCGGTCGAGCGCGAGTTGCGCATCACGCGCGACGTGCTGCAGGTGCTGCACGATTGCGATCACCCGGTCGGGCTCATCACCAAGTCGACATTGATCGAGCGCGACATCGATCTGCTCGCCCCGATGGCTGCGAAGAATCTGGTCGTCGCCGCCGTCACAATCACCACGCTCGATGCCGATCTGGCGCGCAAGCTCGAACCTCGCGCCGCCACGCCATCGCGCCGCCTGCGCACGATTCGCACCCTGGCCGAGGCGGGCATTCCGGTGGGGGTAAGCGTCGCGCCGATGATCCCCTTCATCACCGACGACCACATGGAGCAGATTCTGGAAGCCGCACATGAGGCGGGGGCCACGTACGCAAGCTACATCGTGCTGCGTTTGCCGAACGAGCTGAACGCGGTGTTCCAGGATTGGCTCAAGGCACATTTTCCCGACCGCGCGCAACGCGTGATGAACCGCATCCGCGATCTGCACGGCGGACAGGACTACAAGGCGGATTTCGCCACCCGCATGCGCGGCACCGGCATTTGGGCGGACTTATTGCGGCAGCGCTTCTACAAGGCCGCCGACAAGCTCGGCTTCAACTACCACCGCTACAACGAACTGGTGCTCGACACCTCGCAGTTCAGACCGCCCCCGCGCGCCGTCAAACCAGGAAAGCCGGTCGACGAGCGCCAGGGCAGTTTGTTTTGACTACTGCGACAGCTCTTTCGCTGCCTGCACCTGCGTTTCGAAATACGTCTGGAAGGTGATGGCGAGGCCGGCCATCAGCAGGCCGGTGCCGATCATGAGCGTGAGGACGCTCAGCAGTACGACGGGCCAGCCCGAGTGTGTGGGCACGCCGTCGGCATTGAATTGCGCGTCCCATTTTTCGTCGGGACGCAGGCCGTAGACGAGCGCCGACAGATAACCCGCCAGCACGGAAGACCCGCCGATCATCGCGCAGACCCAGCCTGGGACGCTCGCGCGCTGCGTCGACCACAGCAGCGCCACGCCAACCACGCCAAGCAACATGGCAAACACCTGGGACCACGCCCAGAAGTCACGTCCGCCCTTGAGATAGAAGCGATGCGCGCCCACGCTCCCGAACAGGAAGGCGAGCAGTACGGTCAGCAGCTTGGATTTTTTCTGGAGAGCGGTCGTAGGCATAGCGGGCGATGAACACACGGCAAGACAACACAGCGCCGCGCATTCTACGCCCAAGATCAACCGCGACGCAGCCCAATGGCGGCACCGGGAGCGCGTCGTAAAGACGCATCAGCAATGGGAGGACGGGGCCGTCGGTTCGGCAGGACGCGCGCAGCGCTGCGAAGCGTTTGCGGCAGGAGTAGCGGGGTCACTAAATCGGAATCGGACGCAGCGACGGCACGCTCGTCGAAACCGTAAGGTCTTGCAACAGTCGAGGCGCCTGTTGGCGCAGGCTGACTTCGCCGTAGAGCAGGTGAGCGAGTATCAGCATGAAGGCCGTGGTCCAGATCAGGCCGAGGATAAGCCGCACATGGCGGTGAAGATGGGATGGCATTGAAGCACCTGTTGTCGTTGTCATGGGTGTGATGGCTGGGGCACGCCAAACGTGTGCCCGTGCCATCTAATACGACTCAGGTGCCCCGGGGCAAGTTCCGGGATGTGAAATGCGGCAGCGTATGCGTTTTAGCCTCGGCGCGAGCCGCGCCAGTTGCCTTGATCGCCGTTGCCGCGTTCCTGGCGCATGCGTTCTTGTTGCTGCCAGTCGCCGCGGCCGCCGTCCCGGGATTGAACCCGGCCGTTGAGGCGATCATCGGCCCGGGCGCGCGCTTCCATGCGTTCCATCTGTGCGCGGATGCGGGCTGCCTGCTCGCTGCGGGTGTCGGCAAAGAATTGCGCCACCAACGGACGGTCCTGCGGCATGGTCTGTGCCGCTTGCGTCCAAGAGGGCATGGTGGATTCTGCAAAGGCGACGGCGGCTTGACGCGCCGATGCGTTGGCAGCCACAGCGCCCGCAGAGGCGACGATCAGAACGCCTGCCGCCAAGGTGCGAAGCAATGCGCGGATCGGCATGGCTATCTCCTGTCGGGCAAGGATTCGAAAGCGCCACGCGCCGCGTGCTTCTGACGTGTGCAAGAGAGATCGGCAGCGCGTGTTCATGCTTGTCAATGTAAGGCTTCACTCAGCAGGCATCCACTGTCCGAACGTTACCCGTGTAACGAGATGTTTCGTGCACGCATTGCCACGGCGGTGGGCGACGCCGAGGTCATTTTCCGGTGTAGCGGATGCGATACACAGCGCCGGCCAAGTCGTCGGACACCAGCAGGCTGCCGTCAGGTGCCACGATTACATCGGCTGGCCGGCCCCATGCCTGCTCGCCTTGCAGCCAGCCCTGAACGAACGGTTCCTGCTTCGTCACATTGCCGGCGTCGTCCAATACGATGCGCATGACGCGGTAGCCGACTTTTGACGATCGGTTCCAGGAGCCGTGCTCAGCGATGAAAATGTTGTTCCGATACTCCGCCGGAAAGTTGCCGCCTGTATAGAAACGCATGCCGAGCGCCGCCACGTGCGCTCCAAGCTTGGCGACGGGCGGCACGTAGTTGCTGCACGGATGCCCGGCGCCGAATTCGGGGTCCTGAACGTTGCCGGCGTGGCAGAACGGGTAGCCGAAGTGCGAATTGGGCTTGGTGATGCGGTTCAACTCGTCGTCGGGCACGTCGTCACCCATCAGGTCACGGCCGTTGTCGGTGAACCATAATTCGTGAGTGGTTGGGTGCCAGTCGAAGCCGACCGTGTTGCGGATGCCGCGCGCTACGAGTTCCAGGCCGCTGCCGTCGGCGTTCATGCGCATGACGTTGGCGTACCGGTTTTCATCGGGGCGGCAGATATTGCAGGGTGCGCCTACCGGCACATACAGTTTGCCGTCCGGCCCGAACGCGATGAATTTCCAGCCGTGATGCGTTTCCGTCGGCAGCTTGTCATTGACGACGACCGGCGCGGGCGGATTGGCGAGCCGCTCATCAATGCCGTTGAGCCTCACCACGCGCGAGACCGCCGATACATAAAGGTTGCCATCACGCCACGTCACGCCGACGGGTAGTTGCAGCCCGGACGCCACCACATGGACAGGTGCATTCGACGTCTGCAACGACATCGCGTAGACCTTGCCCGCGCGGCTGCCCACATAAAGAATACCGGCCGGGGAGAGCGCCATTTCACGTGCGGCCGGCATCGCCTCGGTCAGTACTTCGACACGGAAGCCCGGCGGTACACGAAGTGACTCGATCGGCAGCTTGCCGAGCGCTGCGGGCACCGCGCTAAGCCAAGCCGCGAGCACAATGGTGGCTTTTGCGTACCGCCGTTGCCACGCGCCCCACAGGGCGTACACTTTCGCCCAGCCTAAGTGTTTGTTTGGCCGGAGAAATTGCGCTATACTTGCGTGTTTCTCTGTACGCATACCCAGTTTTTCAAGGAAAAGATCCATGGTCGTGATCCGTCTGGCCCGCGGTGGCTCCAAGAAGCGCCCGTTCTTCAATATCGTTGCGACCGACTCGCGTAACCGCCGTGATGGCCGTTTCATCGAGCGCGTCGGTTTCTACAACCCGCTCGCCGGTGAAGGCGAAGAAGGTCTGCGCATCGTGCAAGACCGCCTGACCTACTGGGAAGGCGTGGGCGCGCAACTGTCGCCGACGGTTGCCCGTCTGGTGAAGCAGGGCGCCAAGAAGGCTGCTGCTTAAGTTTTAGCATGCGTCGATCGACGGTGCCGTCCGAGCACTTCCTGCCGTGACGCGCGCCGGATCGACACGGCCCGGTCCTGTGGCTGCTGCAACGCAGGCAATCTCGCAAAAGGTTGCCGAGCGGCTGCAAGCCATGCGCCCGGGCTCGGGTACCAACCCGACCCTCCCCGACGATCTCATCGAGGTGGGTTATGTGGGCGGTGCCTACGGTATTCGCGGCTGGATCAAGGTCCAGTTGCACGGCGATGCCGACGCGCTGCTGAATGCCCGCACCTGGTGGCTCAAGCCCCCTGTTGGTGCGCTGGCAACGTCGGCGGACTGGCGGGTGTTTCCCGTCGGTACGTCGCGCGAGCATAGCGGCACGGTGGTGGCGGGCTCGCCTGCCGCGCCCGATCGCAATGTCGCCGAGGCACTGCGCGGCTACGCCGTGTGGGTCAGCCGGGCCGATTTTCCCGAGCCGGACGATGACGAGTTTTACTGGGTCGATCTGATCGGCGCTACGGTCGTCAACGAGCAACAGGAAACGCTCGGCACGGTGAGCGGCTTGATTGATAACGGTGCGCATCAAATCCTGCGTATCGTTGGTGAAGGCGAGGTCGAGCGGCTTGTGCCGTTTGTCGAGGTTTACGTGAAGTCGGTGGATGTCGCAGGCAAGCGCATCGTCGTCGACTGGGGTCTGGATTACTGAACATGCGGCCGGAGAATTCGGCGATGCAGTTCGACGTCGTCTCGCTGTTTCCGGACATGTTCCGGGCGCTGACGGACTGGGGTATCACCAGCCGCGCAGCCAAACAGCAGGTGTACACGTTGCGCACCTGGAACCCGCGCGATTTCACGACGGACAACTACCGCACCGTGGACGATCGCCCTTATGGCGGTGGTCCCGGCATGGTGATGTTGGCCAAGCCGCTGGAAGCCGCGCTGGATGCGATTCATGAAGCGCAAGCGCCGGCGGCTTCGCATGTGGTGTTGCTGTCGCCGCAAGGCAAGCCGCTCACGCACAAGCGGGTGATGGAGTTGGCGCAGTTGCCGGCGCTCACGTTGCTCTGCGGACGCTACGAAGCGATTGATCAACGTTTGGTCGACCGTCGCGTGGATGAGGAAATCAGCCTTGGCGATTTCGTCCTCTCCGGCGGTGAGATTGCAGCGATGGCGATCATCGACGCCGTAGTGCGGCAGCTGCCCGGCGTGCTGGGCGATGCGCAATCGGCGGTGCAAGACAGTTTCGTCAACGGCTTGCTCGACTGCCCGCATTACACGCGGCCGGAAGAGTACGAAGGTGTGCGTGTGCCCGATGTGCTGTTGGGCGGTCACCATGCCGAGATCGAGAAGTGGCGCCGCCAGCAGGCGCTGTTGAACACGATGCGCAAGCGGCCCGATCTGATCGAGGCGGCGCGCGAACAGGGTTTGTTGTCCCGTGGCGATGAGGTGTTCCTCGCTGCCGCGGCGATAACGGCAAAGGGGTCAGAGGCTTCCACACAGGAAGGCTCGGCCAAGTGAAGTTCCCATCCTCTACCGGGGCCGCGGTCAACCGACCGGGCAAAACGCCGGCATGATGGTCAAGGAGAAAAAGATGAATCTCATCGAGCAAATCGAGCAGGAAGAAATCAAGCGTCTGACGGCCAACAAGACGATCCCCCCGTTCGCCCCTGGCGACACCGTGATCGTCAACGTGAACGTCGTTGAAGGCACCCGCAAGCGTGTGCAGGCGTATGAAGGCGTCGTGATTGCCAAGCGCAATCGTGGCCTGAACTCGTCGTTCATCGTTCGCAAGATCTCTTCTGGCGAAGGCGTGGAGCGTACGTTCCAGCTGTACTCGCCGCTGCTTGCCAGCATCGAAGTGAAGCGTCGCGGTGATGTGCGCCGTGCGAAGCTGTACTACCTGCGCGAACGCTCGGGCAAGTCGGCTCGCATCAAGGAGAAGCTGACCTTCAAGCGCAAGGAAGCCGCTGCGGAGTAATCTGCGCGCGTTGCGAAAAGGCACCTTCGGGTGCCTTTTTTCTCTTTTGCGGCGGAAGATTGACCGCATGTATGTCTTCCACCCACAACCCATTCATTTCCATCCGATGCGCCGTCCCGTGTTCGATCCTGAGCAGTTGCCGGTGGTGCCGACCGAGGCATCATTGCCGGCACTTGGGGTCTCGCGGCTGACGGCGGAATTCGTGCGCGAACGGTTGCAGACGCAACCCGACTGGCAGCCGGAACAGACAGATGAATCGCGCCTGATCGATGCTTCGCTCAAGCTGCGCGAGGCGGCGGTGCTGGTGCCGCTGGTGCAGCGCGAGGTGGGGCTGACTGTGCTGCTGACGCAACGCAATGCATCGCTTAGCCAACATGCCGGCCAGGTCAGCTTTCCCGGCGGTGGGCGTGAAGAATTTGACCGGGACATGGTCGACACAGCACTGCGCGAGACGATGGAAGAGGTCGGCATCAGTGCGGATCACATCGAGGTGGTCGGTCGCCTGCCGGACTACATCACCGGGACGGGTTTCCATGTGAGTCCGATTGTCGGCTTGCTGGTGCCCGATTTCACGCTGCAGCCGGACCCAAGTGAAGTGGCCGAGGTGTTTGAAGTGCCGCTGGCCTTTTTGATGGACCCGGCTAACCATCAAGTCCGCGAGCTGCGGTGGGAAGACCGTGTGCGTCGTTTCTACGCGATGCCGTATCGGCGATCTGACCAAGCGCCTGACTCCGGCCATCACTTCATCTGGGGGGCGACGGCGGGCATGCTGCGCAACCTGTACCACCTGCTGGCAGCGTAGCGCCGGCGCGAATATGGGCCCCCGGTGCGCTGTTGCGCGCACGCTGTGTGCTATCGTCTTACACATCGCATTCACGGCGCGATCCACGCCTTCGCAACGCCCCTCCAATGACTTTTTTCTCCGTACTCTGCGCGCTGATTCTCGAACAGTTCCGTGCGCTCAGCCGGGACAACCCGATCTACGACGTCGTGCGCGCTCTGGCTGCGCGGGCAGAAGAATGGTTCGACACCGGCCATCGTCGCGATGCTGTGCTCGCGTGGTGCGTGGTCACACTGCCGGCCGTGGTGGTCGTGGCGCTGGTGCACTACCTGCTGTCGTCGATCAGCCTCGGGCTGGCGTTCCTGTGGAACGTGCTGATGGTCTACCTGACGCTTGGCTTCCGCCAGTTCAGCCACTACTTCACCGATATCCACGAGGCGCTGCGCAGCGATGATGTTGTCACTGCGCGCCTGCTGCTCAACGAGTGGTCAGGACAGGACACGACCGACATGCCGGTCAATGAGATCGTCCGCCATACGCTCGAATGCGCGATCGTGGCGGCGCATCGTCACGTGTTTGGCGTGTTCTTCTGGTTCCTGGTGCCGATCGGACCCGCAGGTGTGGTGCTGTACCGCGGCGCGGAGTATCTGGCTCGACACTGGAGTGATACATCGACGGAGCGCAGCCCCGCGCTGGGTCTATTCGCCCGGCAGGCGTTTTTTGTCATTGACTACGTCCCCGCGCGCCTGACCGCCATCGGCTTCTCCATCGTCGGCAACTTCGAAGATGCCGTGTACGCCTGGCGCAACCGCGCTGCCAAGTGGAACAACGAAGTGAATGGCATCTTGCTGGCGGCGGGTGGCGGTGCGCTCGGCGTGCGTCTTGGTACGCCCATTCCGCAACGCGATTCGGCGGATAGCATTGCCGACGAGGATGGCGCCTATCCGATGGAAGTGGGGCAGGAGCCGAACGTGCGCACGCTGCAGTCAGCGGTAGGGCTGGTGTGGCGCGCGGTCGTGCTGTGGATGCTGCTGCTGGCGATGCTGTCGATTGCCGTGTGGCTAGGCTGACGCACGACGCTTGGCCGCCGAACGATCAATCAGGCCGCATTCTCGCGGTCTTTGCCGCAGCGCCAGCACTGGGCGAACTGCGGCTCGTGACTCTCGCCGCAATGCATGCAACGCCATGCCGGGCCGGTCGGCGGATGCTGCGCCTGATCGAGCAGCGCTAGCGCCTGCGCTTCCTGCGCCGGGTTGACCAGCCAGACTTGCGCCGCGCAGTCCTGCGGCGGAACGTCCCCCGCTACGCTGCTCAGGTAGATGTTGCGCAGCTCGGTGCGAATGCCGGCGGCGGACAGCACGTTCTGCCAGTGTGCGGCCATGCCGAGCGATGGACTGCTGATCAGCAATTTCATCCCAGCCTCCCCGAGCGTTTTACGAAGCCGTTACCAAGGCTTCTGCTGCTCCGATTCGTGCAGCAGTTGCGCGTAAAGCTGGTGCCGGCGTGGATCGATCTTGCCTTCGGCCATTGCACCCAGAATGCCACAGCCGGGTTCTTGCAGGTGCCGGCAGTTATAAAAGCGGCACTCGGTCAGGCGCGGGCGGAATTCGGGGAAGGCGCGTTCCAGCATGCCTTCGCTCAGGTGATGCAGGCCAAATTCCTGGAAGCCCGGCGAGTCGATCAGCACGCCGCCCTGGCCCCATGCTGGGGGCAGGTGATAGAGCCGCGTGAAGGTGGTCGTGTGCTTGCCCGAATCGAGTTTTTCGGAGATCTCGCGCGTTTGCGCTTCCACGCCCGGAATCAGCAGATTCAGCAGCGACGACTTGCCCATGCCCGACTGCCCGATCAGGATCGATGCGCGCCCAGCCACGTGCGGCTCGAGCGCTGCGTGCGCGGCCTCCGGCGCACCATGCACGGTCAGTTCCACGATCGTGTAACCCAACTCCCGATAGAGCGCCAGGCGCGAGCGAGCCGTCTCCAGCCGTGCGGTCAGGTCGATCTTATTGAGCAGGATCAGCGGGGTGATTCCGAGGGACTCTGCCGCGACGAGCGCGCGGCCGAGCAGGTCTTCCGAAAAGCTCGGCTCGGTACCGAGCATGATGATGACCTGATCCAGGTTTGCGGCCAGCACCTTCGATTTGAACTGGTCGGAGCGGTGGAGCAGGTTGCGGCGCTCGTCCACGCGCACGACAACGCCCTGGTCGACGGCGGTGGCTTCATAGACCACGCGATCGCCGACGGCGCACTCGCTGCGCTTGCCGCGCGGGAAGCATTGCAGGAAACCGCCCCCTTCGCGTTCTACGAGGTAATGGCGCCCGTGCGCGGCGATGACGAGTCCGTGTTCGCCGCTTGCAGTCTGTTTATGAGCACGGCCCGGTTTGCCGCGCGTCATGCTGTGCGGGCCTGTACGAGGCGCTCCACGCGCTGCGATGCAGTCGGGTGCGAATAGTAGAACGTTGAGTAGACCGGGTCCGGGGTGAGCGTCGATGCGTTGTCCTGGAACAGCTTGACCAGCGCCGAGACGAGTTGATTGGCGTCGGCATGCTCTGCGGCAAAGGCATCCGCTTCATACTCGTCCTTGCGGGACGACAGGCTCGCCAGCGGCGAGACGAAGAACGTGAACACCGGCAGCACCAGGAAAAACAGCATCAGCGCCAGCGCGTGGTTGTCGGAGAACAGGTTCGGCGCGACGCCCAGGCCCAGGTAGAACCACGTACGCGTCATGAGCCAGCCGAGCAGCGCCAGTGCACCGAGGCTCAGCACGAACGTCACGGCGATGCGCTTGGTGATGTGATGGCGCTTGAAATGGCCCAGCTCGTGTGCGAGCACGGCTTCCATTTCAGATGGGTTCAGGCGGGCGAGCAGCGTGTCGAAGAAGACGATGCGCTTGGTTGCACCAAAGCCGCTGAAGTAGGCGTTGCCGTGGGCACTGCGGCGGCTGCCGTCCATCACGAACAGGCCCTTGCTGGCGAAGCCGCAGCGCTTGAGCAGGTTCTCGATGCGCGAGCGCATTTCCTCGTCCTGCAGTGGGGTGAACTTGTTGTAGAGCGGTGCGATGACGTTCGGGTAGATGGCCTGCACAAACAGCATGAACGCCATCCACACGATCCAGGTATACAGCCACCAGTGCGCGCCCATCTTGTCCATCAGCCAGAGCACTGCCAGCAGCAGCGGCAGACCCAGCACGGTGCCGATGGCCAGGCCTTTGAGGTTGTCGGCCAGCCACAGCTTGAATGTCATGCGGTTGAAGCCGAAACGCTCTTCGACGACAAACTGCGCGTACAGCGAAAACGGCAACTCGATCACGCTGCTGATGACGATGACCGACGCGATAAGCGCCACGCCATACACGTAGCCGGGGCCAAACACGCCCAGCCATGCCTGGTTGATCCAGTTCAGCCCGCCGAGCAACGTCAGCGCGATCAGCAGGGCGGCCTGAACCGGTACTTCGAGCATCGCCAGCCGGGTGCGGGCGATGGTGTAGTCGGCAGCCTTGCGGTGCATGTCCAGCGTGATCGACTCGGCAAACTGTGCAGGCACAGCATCGCGGTGACGCGCCACGTGGCGGACTTGCCGCGCGGCCAGCCACAGGCGCGTGGCGGACATCAATACAAGGGCGATCAGGAAGACAGCAGTAAAGGCGGGCATGTGGGGAAACACCTATCAGATATGCGAAAATTATAGCCTTCAGTCATTTTCTCAAGGCCCTTGAGTGAGCACCCCAGTGAGTACCCCTGTTTCCCCGTCTGCCGCATCCTCGTCCACCCCCAGCCGCGTTGCCGCCAAGAGCGACAACAATCTGGTCTGGCTCGACATGGAGATGACTGGCCTGAGCCCCGAAAACGATCGCATCATCGAAGTGGCCGTGGTGGTAACGGATTCGGAGCTGAACATTCTGGCTGAAGGCCCGGTGCTGGTGATCCATCAATCCGACGAACTGCTCGACGGCATGGACGCGTGGAACAAGGGCACGCACGGCCGTTCGGGCCTGATCGACAAGGTCAAGGCCTCGACCACGACGGAAGCGGAAGCGGAAGCCGAACTGCTGGCATTCCTCAAGAAGTGGGTGCCGAAGAGCAAATCGCCGATGTGCGGCAACTCCATCTGCCAGGACCGCCGTTTCATGGCGCGCTACATGCCCAAGCTGGAGGAGTACTTCCATTACCGCAACCTGGACGTTTCCACGCTCAAGGAACTCTGCAAGCGCTGGCAGCCGGCTATTGCCAAGGGCTTTACGAAGCACCAGCGGCACACGGCGTTCGCAGACATCATCGAATCGATCGAAGAGCTGCGTTACTACCGCGAGCACTTCATCCGCGACGTGCCGCAAACGCCGGACGCTGAAGCGCTGGCGTCTTCGGTCGCTCCATAATTAAACCTGCAGCGGTTTTGCGCGCACAGCGTGCTTGGGCCGCCAGGCCTTGACCACGCTGTCGTGCGTGTCGACATACGGGCCGCCGATCAGGTCGATGCAGTAAGGCACGGCCGCAAAGATGCCCGACAC
Organism: Ralstonia psammae; assembly: GCF_958405935.1. Taxonomy (NCBI): domain Bacteria; kingdom Pseudomonadati; phylum Pseudomonadota; class Betaproteobacteria; order Burkholderiales; family Burkholderiaceae; genus Ralstonia; species Ralstonia psammae. Next base: position 562,122 of record NZ_CATZBU010000002.1, on the reverse strand, counting down.
CGTGGCGCGGCCTTCCACATCCTTCAAACCTTCCAGCGTTTCCTTGATGGCGCGCGGCTGACCGGGCAGGTTGATGATCAGCGTGGCGCGTGACGGCGTTTCGCGGATCACTGCAACCTGACGCGACAAAATCGCCGTCGGCACGAAGTTCAGGCTGATCTGGCGCATCTGCTCGCCAAAACCCGGCATTTCCTTGGTGGCGATCGCCAGCGTGGCCTCGGGCGTCACATCGCGGCGCGTTGGGCCGGTGCCGCCCGTGGTGAGTACCAGGTCGCAGCCGGCATGGTCGACGAGGTCGATCAGTGTTTCGGAAATCGTCGCTTGGTCGTCCGGAATCAGCCGCTCCACCGCTTGCCACGGCGACGAGAGCGCGGCGCCGAACCAGTCGCGCAGTGCCGGAATCCCTTCATCCTGGTACGTGCCCGCTGAGGCGCGGTCCGAAATCGACACAAAGCCGATGATCAGCTCGTCGGGGTGGCGGCGGGCGATCGGGGCGGATGGGGCGGGGGCAGTCATGCTTCGTCGTCTTCGGCTTCGGGTTGATCGGCGTCGCCTTCGTCGCGGTCACCGCCGGCCAGGGCCTGCTTGACCATCTGGAACAGCTCGCGCGACGACTTGGGTGGCTTGGCCAGCTGCGCTTCCTTGCGCGCATTGCGCACCAGCGTGCGCAGGGCTTGCACGTCGGAATCCGGGTGCGCTGCAATGAACTCCGTGACGGCGTCGTCGCTGGCGATCAGGCGATCGCGCCAACGCTCGATGGCGTGCAGGCGAGCGGTTTCCGCCTTGGAGGCGCCAACGAAGGTGGCCAGCACGCGGCGGATGGCTTCGACTTCCTCGTCGGTCAGGGCGCGCATCAGCTTGCCGATGTACTGCATCTGGCGGCGCTTGCCTTCATGGGCGGTGGTGCGTTTGGCTTCGCGCAGGGCGTCGACCAGCTTTTCGGGCAACGGCACCTTTGCGAGTTTGTCCTTGGGCAGCGCTTCCAGGGCGGTGCCCAGATCCTGCAAGGCGTTCACCTCGCGCTTGCGCTGCGATTTGCTCTTGGGCGTATCCGGATCGTCCTCGTCACCGATGTCGGTGCGCACGATGGGTTGCAGATACGTGGGGTTGTGTCGGGATGCTCGGCTCATGGCGCGCATTGTATCTTGCTATGATGGGCGTTTCCGCCCGCTTTTGGCAAAATCGCGGCACCCGTTTCTCCCCTCTACTGCCTATGTCTCAAACGCTCGATTCCAAGACCGACCCCGTGTTTGCCTACCGCCGCGAACAACTCGAGGAGATGGCCACCGATGTGCTGCGCATTGCACGCGAGCTCGGCGCCTCCGATGCCGCGACGGAAATCTCCGAAGGCCAGGGCCTGTCGGTCACGGTGCGAAAGGGCGAGATCGAGACCATTGAGCAGAACCGCGACAAAATTGTTGGCGTGACGGTCATGCTGGGCAAGAAGCGCGGCAACGCCAGCACGTCCGACTTTTCGCCGGCAGCCTTGCGGTTCACCGTCGAGGCCGCCTACAACATCGCGCGCTTTACCGCCGACGATGATTGCGCTGGCCTGGCAGAAGAAGAACTGCTTGAGAAACACCCGCAAGACCTGCAGCTCTATCACCCATGGATGATCGACGCGGAAGCCGCCGTGGAGATCGCACGCGCCGCGGAAGCCGCAGCCTTTGCCGTGAGCCCGAAGATCCGCAACAGCGATGGCTCGAGCATTTCGGCCCAGCATTCGCACTTCGTGCTGGCCACGTCGCGCGGTTTCATGGCGGGCTACCCGTATTCGCGTCACTTCATTTCGGCCGCGCCGATCGCCGGCTCGGGGGCGCATATGCAGCGCGACGATTGGTATTCGTCCAAGCGCTCGCCGGACGATCTGGCCGCGCCCGAAGCGATCGGCAAGTACGCGGCGGAACGCGCGCTGGCGCGTTTGTCCGCGCGCCGGCTGACGACGCGCAAGTGCCCTGTGTTGTTCGAGGCGCCGCTGGCTGCGGGTTTGCTGGGCGCGTTTGTGCAGGCGGTGTCGGGGGGCGCGTTGTACCGCAAGTCGACGTTCCTGCTCGATACGCTGGGCAAGGAAGTCTTCGCGCCGCACGTGCAGATCGCCGAGGACCCGCACGTCCTCAGCGGCATGGGCAGCGCGCCGTTCGACGAGGAGGGCGTACGCACGCAGCGCCGCAATGTGGTGAAGAACGGCGTGGTGGAGGGCTACTTCCTGTCGACGTATTCCGCGCGCAAGCTCGGCATGCAGACCACGGGCAACGCAGGCGGCTCGCACAACCTGAGGCTGTTCTCCGACAAGACCACGCCCGAGGACGACTTTGCCGGCATGCTGCGCCGCATGGGCACGGGGCTGCTGGTAACCGAACTGATGGGCCAGGGCGTGAACTACGTCACGGGCGACTACTCGCGCGGCGCGTCGGGCTATTGGGTAGAGAACGGCGTGATCCAGTATCCGGTGGAAGAGATCACGATTGCCGGCAACCTGGGTGAGATGTTTCGCCAGATCGTTGCCATCGGTGCGGATGCGCTCGTACGTGGTACGAAGGAAACCGGCTCGATCCTGATCGAACAGATGACGATTGCCGGCGAATAAGCCGCCCAACGCCGAAATGACAAACGCGCTCGAAACTGAGCGCGTTTTTTATTGCCTCTGCTGCCGGTTACTGCTCGTTCGATGGCGGACGTTCGTATGTAACGAACGCGTAGTCGAAATCGTTGGGCGCTGCCGCGTGGTGCGTCTCGCGTGCGACTTCGTGCCAGACCTTCGGGTCGGGCGTGGGGAAGTGCGCATCGCCTTCGAAATCGGCGTCAATCTCCGTGACGATCAGGCGGTCCGCGCTCGGGAGGGCATCCGCATACAGTTGCGCGCCGCCGATCAGGAAGATCTGCTCGGCGCCTACACACAGGCGCTGTGCGTCTTCCATCGAATGCGCGATTTCGCAGCCCGGCAGTTCGAGCTTGGCATTGCGCGTGACGACAATGTTGCGCCTGCCAGGCAGCGGGCGGCCGATCGAGTCGTATGTCTTGCGGCCCATCACGATGGGCGCGCCCATGGTGGTGCGCTTGAAGTGCGCGAGATCTTCGGGCAGGCGCCAGGGCAGGGTGTTGTCGCGGCCAATCACGCCGTTGCGGGCGCGGGCGACGATGAGCGTCAGGATGGTCATACGGTTACACGGCCACCGGCGCTTTGATTGCAGCGTGGCTCTGGTAGCCGACGATCTCAAAGTCTTCGTACTGGTAGTCGAAGATGCTTTCGGGCTTGCGCTTGATGTGCAGCTTAGGCAATGGCAGCGGTTCGCGCGCGAGTTGCGTCTCGACCTGTTCGAAGTGGTTGCTATAGAGGTGGCAATCGCCGCCGGTCCAGACAAAATCACCCACATCGAGGCCAGTCTGCTGGGCAACCATGTGCACGAGCAGCGCGTAGCTGGCGATGTTGAACGGCACGCCGAGGAAGATGTCGGCGCTGCGCTGGTAGAGCTGGCACGACAGCTTGCCGTCGGCCACGTAGAACTGGAAGAACGCGTGGCAGGGCGGCAGCTTCATGCGCGGGATGTCGGCCACGTTCCAGGCGGAGACAATCAGCCGGCGCGAATCGGGGTTGCGCTTGATCTGTGCGATCAGCTCGGCGATCTGGTCGATGTGTTCGCCGTTGGGCGTCGGCCACGAGCGCCACTGCGAGCCGTAGACCGGACCCAGTTCGCCGTCGGCGTCGGCCCATTCGTCCCAGATCGTCACGCCGTTATCTTGCAGCCACCGCACGTTGGTCGAGCCCTGCAGGAACCACAGCAACTCATAGACGATGGACTTGATGTGGACCTTCTTGGTGGTCACCAGCGGAAAGCCGTCCTGCAGGTTGAAGCGCATCTGGTGGCCGAACACGGAGCGCGTGCCGGTGCCGGTGCGGTCGGCTTTGTCGGTGCCATGTGCGTAGACATGGCGCATCAGGTCGAGATAAGGCTTCATGCGAGCGCGGGCGAAGAGGCAGTGCGTCGGAAAACGAGTGATCCGCATTGTAACGTGAGCGGCGCGACGTCGACTGTACCGGCAGTGTCCGGAAACTGGCCCGGTTGAAGGGGCGGCACGGCTGGGCTGACAAAGCGGGGAATTGTCGATGTTGCCAGGCAGGGCGGGGCTGGCAAGATGGCGCCATCGCTTCGAACTGTCTGCCGGAGAAACACCATGTCACCCATTGCACCCCCCGCGACGCTGGACCGTACCTCCGAATTGCGCCGTCTGCGCGCAGCGGCCTGCGTCGTCCATGCGGTGATTCCGCAGACTCCGCAGTATTGTTGGCCGTTGCTCTCGCAAGCCATGGGCGCGGCGGTGTGGGTGAAGCATGAGAACCACACAGAGGTGGGCGCGTTCAAGGTGCGGGGTGGGCTGACCTATCTGCATGCCTTGCGCCAACGTGAGCCGCAGGTACGCGGCGTGATCGCAGCGACACGCGGCAATCATGGTCAGTCGATTGCATTGGCGGCGCGCCGGAACGGTATGGCCGTCACCATCGTCGTACCGCACGGCAATAGCGTGGAGAAGAACGCCGCCATGCGCGCACTCGGTGCCGAGCTGATTGAAGCGGGCGATGACTTCCAGGCGAGCCGCGAGGCCGCCGATCAACTGGCCGCTGAACGTGGCTTGCACTTTGTGCCCTCGTATCACGAAGATCTGGTGGCGGGAGTGGCGAGCTACTGGCTGGAATTCCTGGAGACCACGCCGCTGGACGTGGTCTACGTGCCGATCGGCATGGGTTCGGGCGTTTGTGCGGCGGTACGGGTGCGCGATGCGCTGGGGCTGTCGACACGCATTGTTGGCGTTGTGTCGGCGCATGCCCGATGCTACGAGCACTCGTTCGCAAGCGGTACCGTGGTGTCGGCGCCGGTGTCGACGCTGCTGGCCGACGGGCTCGCCTGCCGCACACCGGATGCGAAGGCGCTTGAGGTGATTCGCGCTGGGGTCGACGAGATCATTGCGGTGACGGATGACGAAGTGGCGGAGGCCATTCGCTTGTACTTCTCCACCACGCATAACGTAGCCGAGGGCGCCGCCGCCGCGGCCCTGGCGGGTGCATGGCAGCAGCGGGAGCAGATTGCCGGCCGGCGCATCGGCCTGCCGCTGACCGGTGGCAATATTGATCGCGCCAAGCTGGCGCGCGTGCTCGCCGGTCAGCCGATCCTGGCTTAGGCGGGTTGTTGGCGGCGACGTTGCACCAGCCAACCACCGCCCAGCACGATCAGAAACACCGCCACATACACCGCCCACTTAAGCGGCGGCTGTGCGGCAAAGAACGGCTTGAGAACGGGTTCAGCCACGATCATGTGCGCGGCCGTATAAGCCAGCACCGCCGCGCCGCCGTAGATGATGATCGGGAACCGCTCGATCAGGCGCAGTACCACGCCGCTCCCCCACACCACCACCGGCACGCTGATCAACAGGCCGAGCACCACCAGCAGGAAGCTGCCGTGCGATGCGCCGGCAATGGCGAGCACGTTGTCGATGCCCATCACCGCATCGGCGATGATGATGGTCTTCATGGCGCCCATCAGCGTGGTGCTGCCCGCGCCGTGTTCATCGCCGCCCTGGCCGTCGTCAGCCAGCAGCTTCCATGCAATCCACACCAGTGCCAATCCGCCCAAGAGCATCAGGCCGGGAATCTTCAGCAGCCATACCACCGCCAGCGTCATCAGCGCACGCACGATGATGGCGCCCGCGGCGCCCCACATGATGGCTTTCTTCTGCAGTTCGGGCGGCAGGTTGCGCGCAGCCAGCGCGATAAGGATGGCGTTATCGCCCGCAAGCACGAGGTCGATCACGATGATCGATGCCAGCGCGGCAGCAAACTGCATGGTGAAGATGTCAGATAACCATTCCATGGCGGCTCCAAGTCAAACAACAATAAAAATCGGTTGACCGGACTGCATGGAGTGCTGGGACGAGACGCTTTGCAGACCATGGAATCCGGTTGCAAAGGTCTTGCTCGACACGAACAGGTTGGAAACCTGCTGGTGCCGGCACGACCGGAAGCGTGCGCTTCGTCATGACGATCGTGCCTGGGGCTGAAGAACCCCCGAGCTACTCCCCTTTGAGGAAGTCCGCATTATATCGCAGCGCGTGGATTGTGCGCTGCAAAAACGCAACATCGGCATGGTGTCGCGGTGTGTGCGATTTTTTCAGTGGCGCGGGTGATTTTTACGATTGATGCGATGCCGCGTTGTGGCGGTCTCCGGCGAAAGAACGGTGGCGCTGTCACAAAGCGGCGTCTACGCTGCAATTTCATCCGCGCGCCACCGGCGTGCGGCGATGGCATCGGCGCGATGGCACATTTCTCGCTGCCAATGGCCCTCATGAACATGCAGCACCGTGCCGTTCCACCCACAACGGGAGACACCATGCAGGCCACCAAGCCGTCCGCCGATGCCTACGCCCGCCGCGCGCTGGCTCGTCTGACCCAGCCGCAGCCCACGGTCGACGCCGTTGGCGCGGGCCTGACTTTTTACCAGCTGTTTACGGAAGACGACGCCGCACTGCGTGCCGAGGCGGAAGCCGGCTTGCTCTCATCTGCGGCCAGTATCAGCCCCAAGTTCTTCTACGATGCCCTGGGCTCACGTCTGTTCGAAGCGATTACCGACCTGCCCGAGTACTACCCGACGCGCACCGAAGCCGCGATCTTCAGCCTGCATGCGGCCGAGATCGCGATGCGCGTCGGGCGTGGCGCCACGTTGATCGACCTGGGCGCCGGCAATTGCGAAAAGGCCGCACGCCTGTTCCGCACGCTTGCACCGTCGCGCTATGTGGCGATCGATATCTCGGCGGATTTCCTGCGCGATACGCTCCGGGGGCTTGCGCGTCAGCATCCGCAATTGCCGATGGTCGGCATTGGCGCCGATCTGTGCGCGCCGCTGGTGTTGCCCGATGCTGTGGGCGATGGGCGCCGTGTGTGGTTCTACCCCGGTTCGAGCCTGGGCAATTTCACGCCGCAAGAGGCGGGGGCATTTCTCTCGCGCCTGCACGAAGCTTCTGCCCCTGGTGACAGTGTGCTGATCGGCATCGACCTCATCAAAGATAGCCACCGGCTCGAAGCTGCTTACGATGATCCGCTGGGTGTGACGGCAGCGTTCAACCTGAACGTGCTGCGCAACCTGAATCGGCTCCTGGGTGCGAATTTCGACGTCCGGGATTGGCGCCATGTCGCGCTGTACCGCGCGGATGCGCACCGTGTTGAGATGCATCTGGAAGCGCGCCGCGATGTCACGGTGCGGTGGGGCAAGCAGGCGCGTGCCTTCGCCGCTGGCGAACGCATGCATACCGAGAACTCCGTCAAATACGACTTGCCGAGCCTGCATACGATGTTTGCCGATGCCGGTTTCGAAGACCTGCATGCCTGGACCGACGCCGGCAGCGACTTTGCCGTTTGCCACGCAAGCGTGGGCCGTTAGGCGCGAACGCGACGCTAGGCGGGGCGGCAGAGCGCCAAGCAGGCCGGTGCGATAATGGGCTGATTCCCGCCCGAGGTTTGCCGCGATGGCTGAATTCTTCATGCTCCCCGATCCGACCTTCATCGGATCGCTACCCGACTGGACCGACGGCCGCCGCCTGCCGCGCCAGGGCATCGCGTACAGCCTTGTCGACGCACGCAATCGGACGCTGGCGTTGTTGTCCGCGTTTGGCGATACGCAGCGCGGCTGGCAGATTGAGCGCGTGGAACATCACGCACCCCCGCTCTGGACGCTGGGCCAACTCGCGTGGTTTGCCGAGTTCTGGTGCCTGCGCGAGCCGCGTCGCAACGGCAGCGACACCATCGAGGACGGCGCCGGCACCGAGTGGGACCTGGCGCTCTGGCAGGGCACGCTGCCTGCCGCGCTCGATGGCGCCGACAACTTCTTCGACATGGATCGCATGCCGCCGGAGGCATGCTGGGAACTGACGCTGCCCGGCATCGCGGCGATCAAGCAGTACGCGCACGATGTGCTCGACCGCGTGCTGCGCAAGCTCGCCACGCTCGGCACGGATGACGATGCGGCGCTCGAGCCGTTCCGCTGGGCAGTCTTTCATGAAGACCTGTGCGCCGAACATCTGCACGGCTTGCTGCAGGTGCTCGGCCTGCAACCCGCCGGACAACCGCCGCTGGCCGCCGTGGCCGTACCGGCTGCACAGACATTGTCGTTGCCCGGCGGCCGCTTCCAGATGGGCTGGCCCGACGCCGATGGTTTTTTCTTCGACAACGAGTGTCCGCCGTACCGCACGTATGTGCCCGCGTTCGAGATCGATGCGCAGCCGGTCACGAACGGCCAATACCTGGAGTTCATCGAAGACCGTGGTTACGACCATCCGCAGTGGTGGTCGCCGGCTGGCATGGAGTGGCTGATGATGCAGGAGCGCTCGGCGCCGCTGGGTTGGCAGCGCGATCCCGCCACGCGCACTTGGCAGGCGCTGCGCTACGGTCAGGCGCGTACGATCAACCGAGATGAAGCCGTGCGCCATGTGAGCCTGTACGAAGCCCAGGCGTGGTGTCGCTGGGCCGGCCGCCGCTTACCGACCGAAGACGAATGGGAGATGGCCGCGGTGCAAGGCCGTGCCGGTTTCCATTGGGGGCAGGTGTGGGAGTGGACGTCGTCGCCGTTCGAGCCGTATCCGGATTTCGTGCCGGGTGTGCCGCGCGGCCGTGTGGCGAGCCTGTCGGCGCCTCACTTCATGACGATGCAGGCGGTGCGTGGCGCCGCCGCCCATACGCCACAGCGCGCGCGTCATCCCCGTTTCCGGGGCTTCCTGCTGCCAGAGCGCGATGACGTTTTTGTCGGCTTCCGGACCTGCGCGCTTTGATGGGCGCAACCGCACGCAACCCTCGCTTCGGCGGGGGTTTTTATTGGCCGAGGCACTGACACAACACGTCGGGCGATGGGCATTCGGAAACAGCGACTCATATGCCCGCTTGGACAAGGCGGGCAAGGCGAGCTGCGATGAACCGGCGTTACCGAGGAAACAAAAAACCCCACGCCGTTAGACGTGGGGTTTTTTTATCGGCTGTCTGCTGGGGCTATCCGGAGGGGATAGCCCGTGATCAATCAACGATCGAAGTCGCGCGAACGGCCCTTGCTACCGTAGCTGTCGCGGTTGCCGTCGCTGCGACGCTGCGCGCTGTTGCCGCCGCCGCCGAAGCGGCTGCCGCCGTTGTTGTCGCCAAAGCGACGCGGGGCGCCTTCGCGGTTGCCGTAGCTCTCGCGGTTGCCGTCACGATTGCCATAGCCGCCACCGTTGCCGTTGCCGCCATTGTTGTTGCCGTAGCCACGGCTGGCTTCTTGCGTGCCCGGCGTACGCGCGGGACGCTGTTGCCATTCGCCGCCACGGTTTTGCACGCCTTGGCCGTACGACTGACGCGGGGCGCGGTCGTCGCGGTTCCATTCGCGTTGGCCACCTTGGTAGCCGCCGCTGTTACCGTTGCGATCGTCGCGGCGGGGGGCGAAGCCGTCGCGGTCGCCGCCGAAGCTGCGCTGGACGCGACCTTCGCTGTTGCCGCCATTGCCACCCTGGCGTGCGCCGTAGCCTTCGCGTTGGCCGCGATAACCGCCGCCATTGCCACCGTTCCCACGGTAGCCGCCACGGTCGCCGCCGGCACGCGGGCCGCCGGTACGCGGCTTGGCCGAGCGCTTCGGCTCCAGGCCTTCCACCACGGATGCGTCGATACGGCGATCAACGAAGCGCTCAATGCGGCGCCATTGGAACGTGTCGTTGTGGTTCACCAGGTTGATGGCGATACCGCTGCGGCCGGCACGGCCCGTACGGCCGATACGGTGCACGTAGTCTTCGGCTTGCTTGGGCAGGTCAAAGTTGACCACGTGCGTGATGTCCGGCACGTCGATGCCGCGGGCTGCCACGTCGGTGGCCACCAGCACGCGCAATTGGCCGCGGCGCAATGCCGTCAGCGTACGGTTGCGCGCACCTTGGTGCATATCGCCATGCAAGGCGCCGGCGGAGAAGCCGTGCTCGGTCAGGCGCTCGGCCAGTGAGTCGGCATCACGCTTGGTCGCCGTGAAGACGATGGCTTGCTTGAGCGACGCATCGCGTAGCAGGTGATCCAGCAGTTGCTGCTTGTGCGACATGTCGTCGGTGAAGTGCAGGCGCTCTTCGATGTTGCTCTGATCGACTTTGGCGGCGGCGATTTCGATACGTTGCGGCTCGCGCATCATGCGCTCGGCCAGTTGCTCGATGCGGCGGTCCATGGTGGCCGAGAACATCAGCATCTGACGCGTGGCCGGCGTGGCACCGACGATGGCGTCGATGTCATCCGAGAAGCCCATGTCGAGCATGCGGTCGGCTTCGTCAAAGACGAGCATGTCGAGCGCCGACAGGTCGATGCGGCCCGAGTCGATGTGGTCGAGCAGGCGGCCCGGCGTGGCGATGATGATGTCCGGCATGCGTGCCAGCATGTCGAGCTGCTTCGGGTAGGGCATGCCGCCCAGGATGCTCGCGCAGACGATACGGCGCAGATGGCGGCCGTATTGTGCGGTGGCGGTGGTCACTTGCAGGGCAAGTTCACGCGTGGGCGTGAGCACCAGCAGCGACGGCTTGGCCGGTGCCGGGCGGGGGCGGCGCCCCTTCATGCGTTGCGGCGGGCCGTCCATGCGCGGACGCTGCGGCTCAGGCTGCTCGCTGATGCGCTGGATGGCCGGCAGGATGAACGCGGCGGTCTTGCCCGAACCGGTCTGGCTCGAGACCAGCAGGTCGCGGCCCGACAGGCAGGCCGGAATGGCTTGCGCCTGCACCGGCGTGGGCGTGGTGTAGTTCACTTCGCTCAGCGCGCGGACGATGCGATCGTCCAGGCCCAGCGCAGCAAAGGCGCTGGCACGGGTCGCGGCTTCGGCGATGAGATTTTCGGTATTGGTATTGCTGGTTTCAGCGTGCGCAATAGCGCCGCTGCCGTCTTGAGGCTGCGTCATGTCGAATAGGTAGTAAGGCTGCCGCGCCGCTACATCAACGGATGCAGGCGACGGAAATGGGATACGGCGACCGGTTAATCACGGGCGTCGGCGCCAATCGGATAAGGCCGGTTCGACAGACGGGCTGCAGAACGGACAGGCGGGGGAATGGGCCGGCCTCAAGCTGAAAAAGTCAGCGAGGTGGGGCGGCGGTCCCTTCGGCGTGATGTGAATCCACGCGGGAGATCGGAGACGATGCCAAGCACAATGGCAATCGGCTGCGCATGCATGCAACGGGCGGGGATTCGGGCGATGCGCGCCGGTTTGAACCAGCACATCGACCTACCGCGGACCGAAAAATACGGCAGTAAGCAGCCAAGCCACGGACTATAGCACAAATTTTTGCAGTGCGCAAAAGATGCCAGTGGCACCGATGTAGGTGCCGGCGCCGCTTGCCGGCTTGAACCCGCGGCCTATACTAAAAATACCGGCCATGCTAACGGCCGGAAAGGGGCGGATGATGGAATTCCCGATGGCCTTCTCCAACCTGTACCTGTTGCTCGCCGTTTGCGTTGCGGGCGTGATCGGACTGGCGTCTGCGCCACTGGTGATCCGAGGTGCGCGAGTAGGGATTCGCGTGCTGCTGACGATCATCGGGGTGTTGATCGGGCTGCTCGTGCTCGAAGCGCTGCCGGTGTTGACCTAGATGGCCCGGGGCCATCCGCAGCCATAGGCCCGCCCGCGTGTGGCGGGCCTCGTTGTTTTGTGCGGGCAAGAAAACAAAAGCCAGGCGTGTTGCCTGGCTTTGTCGTATCTGCTGGTCCCGCCGACAGGAATCGAACCTGTATCTCACGCTTAGGAGGCGCGTGCACTATCCATTGTGCTACGGCGAGTGACCGACCCCCGGGTGACGCGAACGGCCGCCCGAGCGAGCCGCGATTCTACGCAATTTGCAGGGCCAAGACCAGTGAGGCACGGGGGTGGAGGGCCGAATGGGCAGCGGTTACCGATGCCATATGAAACGATGATGACGCCATGGGTTCTGTAGGTTGCCGCCCACAGTTCGGGGGCTCCTGGGATGAAGCAAACGCTAAAGCGAACGAACGATCGGTCAAAGAATCAGATTTAAGTATTACGAACTTTCCACGTTTGTTCACGGAAGTTATGCTTCATGACCTATTCCAGAAACCTCCTAGGCGACCAACATGCTGACATCCGAAGAACGGGACGATCCGTGGACGGTGGAGCCGTCGCTGGAGAGCCTGCTCCCCAAGCATCGGGCCGGGACGATCGATCGACCGATCTATTTCCGTCACACCGATACCCCCGACGGCCACGTCATCAAGCAGTTTCCTGATGGTTCACGCCAGCTCGTGCGCTTTGTCGGCCTGGAAGAGCAGGTGGTCAAGCACTTCCTCTGAATCCGTTCCGAGCGCCCGACGCTCTGTCGGCACACTGCGTACGACATGCTACGTTGTGTTTCCTGGCGATGCACTGAGTTGGTGAGCGCACTATCATTCGCGATTGTTTGCGTAAGCGATTGATAAGTTCATGGGAAGTATGCAAGGGTTTGCGCCCGCTAAACCGCCGGTGCGCGAGGGGCGTTCCGGGCAACCAGGCATCGTTGTACCGCCTGCCATCGATATGGTTGTGCCCTGGCCAGTGCGCGAATGGGCGCCTGCGGTGACACCCGACGAGGCGGCTGCCATGCGCTCCGCACTCGAGCGCGGCAATGTATTGCATTTTTCGCAGCTCGACTTTCCGCTCGATGCTCGTGAGCAGCGTTTTCTCGACGCTCACTGGTCCGACGGTAAGACGAAGAACATCAACCTGCGTGCGAACGAAACCGCGGTGCGTGGCGCCGTGGGGGCGCCCGCAGATCTGAACGATCTTGCCGCGCTGATCCGCCGTTACGCTGATGCCGCGGAGCGCCTTGTCCTGGCGCTTTTTCCCGACTATGCGCCACACCTGAAACGCGCCGGCACCTCGCTGCGGCCGGCCGAGATTGCCGGGCGGCCGGTGAGCTGGCGCAAGGACGATACGCGCCTGCACGTCGACGCATTTCCTTCGAACCCGCTGCACGGCCAACGCCTTTTGCGCGTGTTCCACAACGTCGATCCGGACGCCCCGCGCGTCTGGCGCATCGGCGAGCCGTTTGCCGACTTCGCCCAGCGTTTCGTGCCCAAGACGCGCGGGATGCTTCCAGGGCAGTCGTGGCTCATGCACAAGCTTCACATCACCAAGCGCCGGCGCTCGGAGTATGACCACCGCATGCTGCAGCTGCATGATCTTGCGAAGGCCGATCTGGCGTATCAGCGCGGCGCGGCGCAGCAGACTTTCGAGTTTGCGCCTGGCGCTACATGGGTCGTCTTCAGCGACCAGGCGCTGCACGCGGCGATGCGCGGCCGCGCGATGATGGAGCAGACGTTCTACCTGGATCCGGCCGCCATTGCAGATCGCACGCATTCGCCGGAAGCGGTGTTGTCGCGCCTGCTGAACAGGCCGATGCTGCCGTCCCAGCGCTGACGGCACCAAGTAAAACGCCGCCGTGCAATGACGGCGGCGCTGATGCCGCGTGCGGCTTCGTTTAGTCAGCCACCTTGTCGCTCGGGTACTTGAACGAGTCGCGCAGCAGGAAGCTCATCGGAATATCGAGCTTTGCGCTGTGCGGCGGAATCGGTTGCTGGAACCACTTCTTGTAGAGCTTGTCGGCGTCGTAGTCGAGGATGATGTTGGTCATCGCGCGATCGACGAGGCGCTTGAACTCGGGGTCGTCCTTGCTCAGCATGATCGCGTAGGGCTCGACCGTCAGCATGTCGCCGACGACAGCGTAGTCGCTTGGGGTCTTGGTGTTGGCGCGGAAGCCGTAGAGCAGCACATCATCCATCGCAAAGGCGTCGGCCTTGCCGGCTTCGACCATCGCGAAGGATTCGGCGTGGTCCTTGGCTTCGAGGAACGTCATGTTCAGCACGCGCACGTCGTTCATCTTGCGCAGTTCGGCCACGCTGGTGGTGCCCTTGGTCGTGACGACGGTCTTGCCGCGCAGGTCGTCCCACTTGCGGATGCCCGACGAGGTCTTGACGATCATGCGGATGCCCGCGATGTAATGCGGGATCGTGAAGGCCACTTTTTCGCGGCGTTCGCGGTTGTTGGTGGTCGAACCGCATTCGAGGTCGGCCTTGCCTTCAGTGATGGCTGGTATCCGCGTCGACGGCGTGACCATCACATACTGCACTTTCAGGTCGGGCCGCTTGAGGTCGGTGCGCAGCTTGTCGACCACGCGCAGGCAGAGGTCCATGGCGTAGCCGACGGGCTTTTTGTCGGCGTCGTAGAAGGAAAAGGGCACGGAGCTTTCGCGGTAGGCGACGCGGACGGTGCCGGTGTCGCGGATGCGGTCAAGCACCGGCGTGGAGGAGGCCAGGACAGTGCCCGGCGCAAAACTGAACAGCGAAGCGAAGAGCAACGCTGCAGCCGGCAGCGCGCGCGTGAAGAACGGCATGGTTGTATCCCCCGGAAAGAATCGGCGACCCACTTTATCGTTATGCCCGGCTCGTGGCCGGAGGGCCTGCCGCATGATACGGCCCGGCGCTGCAACCTGCAGGCCTGTGCTTTTCTGGTGTTGTAAGCAGGCTGCAAGCGTGGATTCCGCCTTCTAAAAGCCGATGCGTGGCGAGTGCGTTGCAGTGGTGCATGGCGCACACGCGGCGTGCGCCACGCACCGTCTCAGCCGTCCGGCAGGTGCAGCGGACTTGCCCGCGGTGCATGCTTGACCCAGCATGCGTTGCTGCGGTGCGAAGCCGCACCGGGCCTAGCGTTAGGCGTTTTTCCCTACCGGGTTTGTCCCGACTGCCCGAGACGGACGAGGGGCGCTATGCTCCGTTCATGTCTTGTTCGCAAGGCATCGAGGAGAGACTCTTCCGGCCCGCCGAAAGCGGGCCGTTTTCTTTGGTGCGCGCGTCTTTTAGTTCTGGTTAGGCAGCACGTTGCCCGGCTGAGAAGACTGCCGCGGCCAGTTCGAGAACGCGAAAATCCACAGCGCCACCAGGTTCACCACCGGCACCAGCACAAGCAGGGTCCACCACTGTGAGAAGCCGGTCCGCAGCAAGATCTGCCGCACCGGAATGCCTGCCACGATCAAGATGATCAACAGCCCGAATAGTCCGCGCATCGTTGTTCCCCTTTGGTAACGGTATGGATGGCGCGGCCGGAAAAAGCGAGTCCGGCGGCACAAGCGTTATAGCACCGGCATGTGCAAGCGCAACGCCGCCGATGGGAGTCGCGCGGGGCGACTACAATACGCGCCTTCCGGCCGCACGCGGCCCGCACCCATTTCACTCCAGCATGGCCCTGTTTTCCATTACCGATGCGCAACTGGCGTTCGGCCACGTGGCGCTGCTCGACCACACCGATTTCTCGCTGGAGGCCGGCGAGCGCGTTGGCCTGATCGGCCGCAATGGCACCGGCAAGTCGTCGTTGCTCAAGATCGTGGCGGGAACGACCTCGCCGGATGACGGCCTGATCGCCCGCCAGAGCGGCGTGACCTCGGCTTATGTGCCGCAAGAGCCCGAGTTCGACCCCGAGCAGACCGTGGCCGAAGCCGTGGCGATGGGCGTGCCGCACGCCGCCGGGCTGCTTGCCGAATACGAAGCGCTGATCACGTCGATGGGCGATTCCCACGATGAAGACGCGCTGCACAGGCTGCAGGCTTTGCAATCCCGACTGGAAGCCGCAGACGCCTGGCAACTGCGTACACGTGTGGAAACGACCATCGCCCAGTTGGGCCTGCAGCCGGGAGCGCGCATCGGTTCGCTGTCGGGCGGCCTGACCAAGCGTGTGGCGCTTGCGCAGGCGCTGGTGGGCGCGCCCGATATCCTGCTGCTGGACGAGCCGACCAACCACCTCGACTACGACTCCATCCGCTGGCTCGAAGACTTGCTGCTGACCTTCCGCGGCAGCGTGTTGTTCATCACGCACGATCGTGCGTTCCTCGACCGCGTGGCGACGCGCATTATCGAACTCGATCGCGGCAAGCTGCGTTCGTACCCAGGCAACTTTACGGCGTATCTGACGCGCAAAGCGCAGGAGCTGGAAGCCGAGGCGCTGGAAAACGCCCGCTTCGACAAGCTGCTCGCGCAGGAAGAAGTGTGGATCCGCAAGGGCGTGGAAGCGCGTCGCACACGCAGCGTCGGCCGCGTTGCGCGACTGGAACAGATGCGCGTGGAGCGCCAGGTGCGCCGCGAGGTGCAGGGCAACGTCAAGCTGGAAGTCTCGCAGGGCGATCGCTCCGGCAAGATCGTCGCCGAACTGATCGACGTGACCAAGCGCTATGGCGACAAGACCGTCGTCGACAACTTTACTGCCACGATTCTGCGCGGCGACAAGGTTGGGATTCTCGGCGCCAACGGTGTCGGCAAGACCACGCTGCTGAAGTTGATCCTTGGCGAACTGGCGCCTGATTCGGGCACGGTGCGCAACGGCACCAACCTGCAGGTCGCGTACTTCGACCAGATGCGCGCGCAATTGGACCTGAACCGCTCGCTTGCCGACACCATCAGCCCGGGCAGCGACTGGATCGAAGTCAATGGTCAGCGCAAGCACGTGATGAGCTACCTGGGGGATTTCCTTTTCCCGCCCGAGCGGGCGCGCTCGCCGGTGGCCTCGCTGTCGGGCGGCGAGCGTAACCGGCTGCTGCTGGCGCGTCTGTTTGCCCGTCCGGCCAACGTGCTGGTGCTGGACGAGCCGACCAATGACCTGGACATCGACACGCTTGAGCTGCTGGAAGAGCTGTTGCAGGAGTACAGCGGCACCGTATTCCTCGTCTCGCACGATCGCGCGTTCGTCGACAACGTCGTCACCTCGGTGATTGCGGCAGAGGGCGAGGGCCGTTGGCGCGAATATGTGGGCGGGTTCTCGGACTGGCAGACGCAATCGGCGCGCGCCGCGCAGATGGCGCAAGCCGCCAAACCTGCCGTCGAAGAGAAGAAGCCCGAGGCGGCCAAGCCGCGCGAACGCGCCACCGTCAAGCTCAGCTACAAGGAGCAGCGCGAATTGGACGCGTTGCCCGCCACCATCGAGGCGCTGGAGGCTGAGCAGAAGCAGGTCGGCGGTGAACTGGAAGACGGCACGATCTACGGCCGCGACCCCGAGCGCGCGCAAAAGCTTGCCGAGCGCCACGAAGCCATCGAACTGGAGCTGCTGGAAGCACTGGAGCGCTGGGAAGCCCTTGAAGGCAAGCGCGCCGGCACGGTGTGACGCCGCAGTAGCTCTGCAATATGTCAGCGGATTGTCGACCCAATGTGGTTTTCGGGTCGCATTCCAACGCTGACAATCCCTCCGCATTGTTGAGGACGGCTTCCTTTACAATGCGCGCTGCATTCCCGGTGCTTGGGGACAGACCCAAGCCTGGTCAGTTTTTCCGCCTTCCATGAGCAAAACCTCCCAATACAGCGAATCGTCGATCAAGGTCCTCAAGGGCCTGGAACCGGTCAAGCAACGGCCGGGCATGTACACGCGCACCGACAATCCCCTGCACATCGTGCAGGAAGTCATCGACAACTCCGCTGACGAGGCGTTGGGCGGCTACGGCAAGCTGATTGCCGTGACGCTGCACAAGGACGGCAGCGTGAGCGTGGAAGACGATGCGCGCGGCATTCCTGTCGGTATCCACCCCGAAGAGGGCGTGCCGGTGGTCGAGATCGTCTACACGCGCCTGCATGCCGGCGGCAAGTTCGACAAGGGCCGCGGTGGCGCATACGCGTTCTCCGGCGGCTTGCACGGCGTGGGCGTGTCGGTCACGAACGCATTGTCGACGCGGCTGGAAGTGACGGTGTGGCGTGACGGCAATGTGTCGACGCTCGCATTCTCCGGCGGCGACGTGATCGAGCCGCTGACCACCCGCAAGGCCGAACGCGGCGAGAAGAAGAGCGGCACACGCGTGCGCGCGTGGCCGGACGCCAAGTATTTCGATTCCGAGAATATTCCGCAGGCCGAGCTGCAGCGCTTGTTGCGCAGCAAGGCCGTGCTGCTGCCGGGCGTGAAGGTCACGCTCACGCTGGAAAAAACCGGCGAGACGCTCGAATGGCAATACGACCAGGGCCTGCGCGGCTATCTGGTCGAATCACTTGCGCAGGGCAGCGGCGCGGAGCCGGTGATCCCCCTGTTTGAAGGCGAACACTTTGCCGATCCCGACAAGCCCGGCGAAGAGGGCTTTGCCTTCGGCGAAGGCGCCTCGTGGGTGGTGGCCTGGACGGAAGAGGGCTCTCCGGTGCGCGAGTCGTACGTCAACCTGATCCCGACACCCGCTGGCGGCACGCACGAATCCGGCTTGCGCGAAGGTCTGTTCCAGGCCGTGAAGAGCTTTGTCGAGATGCACGCGCTCCTGCCCAAGGGCGTCAAGCTGATGTCTGAAGACGTGTTTGCGCGCGCCTCGTTCGTGTTGTCGGCCAAGGTGCTCGACCCGCAATTCCAGGGCCAGATCAAGGAGCGCCTGAACAGTCGCGATGCGGTGCGGCTGGTGTCCACCTTCAGCCGTCCGGCGCTGGAGCTGTGGCTGAACCAGCACGTTGAGCATGGCAAGAAGCTGGCCGAACTCGTCATCAAGCAGGCGCAGGCGCGCACACGTGCCGCGCAGAAGGTCGAGAAGAAGAAGGGCTCCGGCGTGGCCGTGCTGCCCGGCAAGCTGACCGACTGCGAGTCCGACGACGTCACCCGCAACGAACTCTTTCTGGTGGAAGGTGACTCCGCCGGCGGCTCGGCCAAGATGGGCCGCGACAAGGAATTCCAGGCCATCCTGCCGTTGCGCGGCAAGGTCCTGAACACCTGGGAGACCGAGCGCGACCGCCTGTTCGCCAACAACGAAGTGCATGACATTGCCGTCGCCATTGGCGTGGACCCGCACGGCCCGAACGATACGGTCGACCTCTCCGGCCTGCGCTACGGCAAGATCTGCATCTTGTCCGATGCGGACGTGGACGGCGCACACATCCAGGTTTTGCTGCTCACGTTGTTCTTCAAGCACTTCCCGCAACTGATCGACCGCGGGAACGTATGCGTGGCCCGGCCGCCGCTGTATCGTGTCGATGCTCCGGCGCGTGGCAAGAAGCCCGCGCAGAAGCTCTACGCGCTGGACGACGGTGAACTCGAAGCGATTGAAGACAAGCTGCGCAAGGACGGCGTGAAAGAAGGCGCCTGGCAGATCTCCCGCTTCAAGGGCCTGGGCGAAATGAGCGCCGAGCAGCTCTGGGAAACCACCATGAACCCCGACACCCGCCGCCTGCTGCCCGTGGCGCTGGGCGAGCTGGGCCAAGACCAGACCATCAACATGATGAACATGCTGATGGGCAAGGGCGAAGCCGGCGCACGCCGCACGTGGCTGGAAGCGCGCGGCAACGAAGTCGAAGCCGACATCTGATCGCTGACCGACAACGATGAAGCTCTTCGTACGTTTCGCATTCGCGTTCACGGCGCTGGCCCTGTTGGCCAGCCCGCCGGCGCGCGCGGACGTCTACGGCTACATCGATGAAAACGGTCTCGCGCACTTCGCTGCAGAACGTCTGGACGATCGCTACGTGCTCTTCATGAAGGGCGCGGCGGTGGCGAGCAAGGGCGATGACAAGGACGACAGCGCCATCGCCCTGCCGGCGACCGAGCTGCCCGACGCCGACGCCTACCTGAATGCCAGCAAGCGCGACGCACTCGACAACGCCGGCGGCATGCGCCAGCGCCTCGTGCGCGCGGTGCTGCAGCATCCGAACGTGCCGACGGTGGAACCGCTGATCCGCCAGGCCGCGAGCAAGCACGGTATCGACCCCGCGCTGGTGAAGGCCGTGATTGCCGCCGAATCCGGCTTCAACCCGCAGGCCGTGTCACCCAAGGGGGCGATTGGGCTGATGCAGGTGATTCCGGACACCGGTGCGCGCTACGGCGTGACCGGCGACGCCCGCCGCACAGCCGCACAGAAGCTGGCCGACCCTAAGACCAACATCACCACCGGCGTGCGTTACCTCAGCGATCTGCTGCGCATGTTCTCGGGCAACCTGGAACTCGTGCTGGCCGCCTACAACGCCGGCGAAGGCGCGGTGCAGAAGCACGGCAACGACATTCCGCCCTACGCCGAGACGCAGAACTACGTGAAGACGGTGCTGCAGTTCTATCGTTACTACAACCCGGTTGCCGCTGTGCCCGGGTTGATGAACGTGCGCGCCAACGGCGTCGTCGCCACGCGCAAGCCTGGCCGCACGGGCCGGCCCGCACGCATCGAACTCGTATTGGACCCGGCCACCGGCTTGGCCACGAACGTACCCCAACATTGATCCCGGCGGCGCCGCAACGTTGAAGCGCGCCGCTTTCGCTTGAGCCTCCATGGAACAACAAGACATCCTCTTCGACCCCAGCGAGCCGGCCGAAGCGCTCACGCTTGGCGCCTATGCCGAGCGCGCTTACCTCGACTACGCCATCAGCGTGGTCAAGGGCCGCGCATTGCCCGAGGTGGCCGATGGCCAGAAGCCGGTGCAGCGCCGCATCCTGTTTGCGATGCACGAGATGGGGCTGCGCTCCGATGCCAAGCCGGTCAAGTCGGCGCGCGTGGTGGGCGACGTGCTGGGTAAATACCACCCCCACGGCGATCAATCCGCCTACGACGCGCTGGTGCGCCTGGCGCAGGACTTCTCGTTGCGTTACCCGCTGATCGACGGCCAGGGCAACTTTGGTTCGCGCGATGGCGACGGTGCGGCGGCGATGCGCTACACCGAAGCGCGCCTCACACCCATCTCGCGTCTGCTGCTTGAAGAGCTGGACCAGGGCACGGTCGATTTCATCCCGAACTACGACGGCTCGATGGACGAGCCGAAGCTGCTGCCGGCGCGCCTGCCGTTCGTGCTGCTCAACGGCGCATCGGGCATTGCGGTCGGCATGGCCACGGAGATCCCGTCGCACAACCTGCGCGAAGTGGCGAATGCCACCGTGGCGCTTATCCGCGACGACAAGCTCACCAGCACCGACCTCATGCAGTACATGCCAGGGCCGGACTTTCCGGGCGGCGGGCAGATCATCTCGTCGGCAGCGGATATTGCGCAGGTGTATGAGAGCGGTCGTGGCAGTCTGAAGGTGCGCGCGCGCTGGAAGATCGAAGAACTTGCGCGCGGCCAGTGGCAACTCGTCGTCAATGAACTGCCCCCCAACACCTCGTCGCAGAAGGTGTTGGAAGAAATTGAAGAGCTGACGAATCCGAAGGTGCGCACGGGCAAGAAGTCGCTGTCGCCGGATCAGCTCACCATGAAGCAGACCATGCTGGGGCTGCTCGATGCGGTGCGTGACGAATCCGGCAAGGACGCGCCGGTGCGCCTCGTGTTCGAGCCCAAGAGCAAGAACATCGACCAGCAGGAATTTGCCAACGCACTGCTGGCGCATACGTCGCTGGAGTCGGGCGCGGCCATCAACCTGGTGATGATCGGCACGGATGGCCGGCCGCGCCAGAAGGGTCTGGCCGAGATCCTGCGCGAGTGGATCGCCTACCGCTTTGCCACGGTCACGCGCCGTACACGCCATCGTTTGGGCAAGGTCGAAGACCGCATTCACATCCTCGAAGGCCGGCAGCTGGTGCTGCTGCGCATTGAGGACGTGATCCGCATCATTCGCGAGAGCGAAGACCCCAAGGCTGCACTGATCCAGGTCTTCAACCTCAGTGATCGCCAGGCGGAAGACATCCTGGAAATCCGCCTGCGCCAACTCGCACGCCTGGAAGCCATCAAGATCGAGCAGGAGCTGAAGAACCTGCGCGAAGAACAGGGCGAGCTGGACGTGCTGCTGAAGTCCGAGACCATGATGCGCCGTCGCATCATCAAGGAGATCGAGACCGATGCGAAGCAGTACGGCGACGACCGCCGCACGTTCATCCAGGAAGAGCGCCGTGCCGCTGCCGAAGTGAAGGTCGTCGATGAACCCGTCACGGTGATCGTCTCGCAGAAGGGCTGGGTGCGTACGCGCCAAGGCCATGGACACGACGCCACGCAATTCGGCTTCAAGGCAGGCGACACGCTGTACGACACGTTTGAATGCCGTACCACCGATGCGCTGCTGATCTTCGGCACGCGCGACGACAAGGGCACGGGTCGCGTCTATTCCGTCGCTGTGGCTAACCTGCCGGGCGGCCGTGGTGACGGCGTACCGTTGACGACACTGATCGAACTCGCGCCGGGCACGCATATCGCCCACACGTTCGCCGGCCATGCCGAACAGAACCTGGTGATCTCCACGCGCGGCGGCAACGGCTTCCTGGCCAAGGTGGGCGACATGGTCGGCCGTCAGAAGGCCGGCAAGGCGTTCCTGACGCTGGACGAGGGCGACCAGCCCAACAAGCCGGCGCCGGTGCCGGCTGACGCTTATGGCGTGGCGTGTCTGTCGGAAGGCGGCCGCGTGCTGCTGTTCCAGATCAGCGAGTTGAAGACGCTCGCCAGCGGTGGCCGTGGGGTGATCCTGATGGAGCTGGAGAAGAACGAAACGCTGCTTCAGGCGCTGGCCTTCGGTGCAGCGGGCTTCGTGCTCTCGGGTACCGGCCCGCGCGGCGGTAAGGCGGTCGAACAGACCATGACCACCCGCGCGCAAGAGCCGTACGCAGGCAAGCGCGCACGCAAGGGCAAGACGCTGGAGCCCAAGCTGCGCGACCCGAAGCTCTCGTTGCCCAAGCCCGCACCGGCCGCCGCCTGAACCCATGAGCGACCCGAGCGCCCAGCCTGACACCAACGCCGCAGCAAACATGCCCTCCTGCAGCAAGCTCTTCACCGAGTTTGCGCGGATGGGCCTGTCGGGTTTCGGTGGCGTGCTGCCATTTGCGCGCGCCGGCATTGTCGATCGCAACCGCTGGCTCTCCAACACGGAGTTTGCCGAGCTGCTGAGCCTGGGTCAGGTGTTGCCGGGCCCGAACGTCGTCAACCTGTCGGTCATGCTCGGTTACCGTTACCACGGCGTGCGCGGGGCGGCGGCTGCGATGAGCGGCCTCGTGCTCACGCCCGCCGTGCTGCTCCTGCTGATCGTCATGCTGTACGACCACTTCAGCGCGTTAAGCGTCGTGCAGAACCTGCTCAAGGGCATGGCGGCGGTGGCGGCGGGGCTGGTGCTCTCCACCGCCGTCAAGCTGGCGCAAGGGCAGTCGCGCACCTGGCGCGCCGTCGGCATCGGGTTGGCTGTGTTCCTGACGATTGGCGTGCTGCAGTGGCCGCTGCTGCCGGTCATGGTCGTACTGATTCCCCTCGCGCTGGTGCTGGAGTGGAAGGCCACGCGATGAGCTATCTCACTACGGTTTTCGACCTGTTCTGGCACTTTCTCGTGCTGTCGTTTCTCGCCATTGGCGGGGCCAGTTCGACGCTGCCCGACATGCACCGTTTCCTGGTCGATACGCGGCACTACATGACGAGCGAACAATTGAGCGCCATGTACGCCATCTCGCAGGCCGCACCTGGGCCTAACGTGCTGTTCGTGGAGCTGTTCGGCTGGCAGGCGGCAGGATTGGGCGGCGCGATCGCTTCGCTGGTCGGCATCTGCGGGCCATCTTGCGTGATCGCCGCCGTCATCGCGCGCGTCATGGACCGCAAGCCCGACGCGCGCTGGATTGCGCTGGTGCGCCGCGGGCTTGCTCCGCTGACGATCGGCCTGTTGTTCTCCACCGGCTGGGTGCTGGCGCGCGGCGCAGACAGCAGCTTCAGCACCATCGCGCTGACCGTGGCGACGGTCGTGGCCTGTACCTTCACCCGCGTACATCCGCTGGTGCTGGTGGGGCTGGGGGCATTGGTGGGCGGCATGGGCTGGGTGTAGCACCCGCGATCGCATCGGCCGGGCGGCATTCGCCGCCACCGGACCCAAGGCGGACGAATGTCCGCCTTTTTCTTTGTGCGCTTGCAGCAGACATGGGCGGGCTACCCCCTCGGGAATACCCCAATGCCACTGATAATGTATATACAACAACATATATATAAACGTGATGTTGTCTGTATATGGATTCGCGTCCGCTCGACCCATGCGTCAAGCTCGGACCGGCCGCGCGGGCAGCCTCGCCGAAATATAAAGAGGAGACAGTTTGGAACACCTTCAACGCAACCTCCGCGCGCGGCATATCCGCTTTCTCGCGCTTGGTTCGGCCATCGGCACGGGCCTTTTCTACGGGTCCGCTTCGGCCATCCAGTTGGCCGGACCGGCCGTGATCCTCGCGTACATCATCGGCGGTGCGGCCGTCTACATGGTGATGCGCGCACTTGGCGAGATGGCCGTGCGCCAGCCGGTTTCCGGTTCTTTCGGGCGTTATGCGCGCGACAACCTCGGTCCACTGGCCGGCTTTCTCACGGGCTGGACGTACATCCTCGAGATGGTGATCGTCTGTCTGGCCGACGTGACCGCCTTCGGCATCTACATGGGTTTCTGGTTTCCCGAGGTGCCGCAATGGATCTGGGTGCTCGGCATCGTTATGTTCATCTGCGGCCTGAACCTGTGCAACGTCAAGGTGTTCGGCGAAATGGAATTCTGGCTCGCGCTGATCAAGATCGTGGCGATCGGCGCCATGATCATCGGCGGCACCGTCATCCTGTTCCTCGGCGTGAAGATGAACGGCGAGCACGCGTCGGGCCTGAGCAATCTCTGGTCGCACGGCGGGTTCCTGCCGCACGGCGTGGGCGGCCTCGTGGCGTCGTTTGCCGTGGTGATGTTTGCGTACGGCGGCGTGGAGATCATCGGCATCACCGGCGGTGAAGCGCAGAACCCTGACAAGGTCATCCCGAAGGCAATCAACGCCGTGCCGGCGCGCATCCTGCTGTTCTACGTGCTCACCATGTGCGTGCTGATGGCGATCTTCCCGTGGACGGGCATCGACGGCCAGGGCAGCCCGTTCGTGCAGATTTTCTCCGGTCTGGGTATCCAGTCTGCGGCGGCGATCCTTAACCTGATCGTCATTTCGGCGGCCATCTCGGCCATCAACAGCAACATCTTCGGCGCGGGCCGGATGATGTACGGCATGGCCGAACAGGGCCAGGCGCCCCGCATCTTTGCGGCCACGTCGCGCCACGGCGTGCCCTGGGTGACGGTGCTGTTCATGGCGGGTGCGCTGCTGGGCGGCGTGGTGCTGAACTATCTGATTCCGGAAAACGTCTTCGTGATCATCGCGTCGATCGCCACGTTTGCCACCGTGTGGGTATGGCTGATGATTTTGCTCTCGCAGGTGGCCATGCGACGCCGTCTGTCGGCAGAAGAGGTGCGTGCGCTCAAGTTCAAGGTGCCACTGTGGCCCGTCGGGCCGGCACTCGCCATCGCCTTCATGCTGTTCGTGATCGGCGTGCTGGGCTACATGGAAGACACCCGCGTGGCGCTGTACGTCGGCGCAGGCTGGGTTCTGCTCATGTCGGCAGCGTGGTATCTGCGCGTGAAGCCTGACGCGGCGGCCGTTCTGGCGGAAGAGGCACGCGGGGCATAAGCCCGAAACCCGGCCTGAAAACACGACACGTTCCGGAGACAACCCATGTCCAACAACGCTTCCGCGCCGTCGTATGGCGGCCGTGCCGGTACGCCTGTGACGGCGCAGGCGCAACCGCTGTCGCGCACGCGCGCCATTGCCGCCATCACCGTCGGCAACGGTCTGGAGTTCTATGACTTTGTGGTCTACAGCTTCTTCGCCACGCTGATCGGCCGCCTGTACTTTCCTGTCGGCAACGCGACCGGACAGTTGCTGATGTCCTTCGCCACGTTCGGTGTCGGTTTCCTGATGCGCCCGCTCGGCGGCCTGCTGATCGGCATGTACGCCGACCGCGTGGGGCGCAAGCCCGCCGTGGCGCTCACGCTGTGGCTGATGGGTCTGTCGTCTCTGATCTTCGTCGTCACCCCCACCTACGCCCAGATCGGCATCGTTGCGCCTGTGCTCGTCGTGCTTGCGCGGCTCGTGCAGGGCTTTGCCATCGGCGGTGAGATGGGCGCTTCGACTGCGCTGCTGCTTGAGTACGCCGACGAGCGCTCGCGTGGCTTCTATACGAGCTGGCAACCGTTCAGCCAGGGGCTGGCAGCGCTGTTTGGCGCGCTGGTCGGCCTGCTGCTGAGCAATCTGCTGGCACCGGCGGCGCTGGAGTCGTGGGGCTGGCGGCTCGCGTTCGTGATCGGCATTCTCGTGATCCCGGTCGGCCTGATCATCCGCCGCCGTCTTGAGGAAACCGCCGCGCCGGCGGGCACACGCGAAGCCGACGCAACGCTGCCGCCGCTGCGCGAACACCGCCGTGCGCTGGTGGCGGGCATTCTGCTGATGATCGGCGTGGCCTCGTCCACCTACATCATCGTCTACTACCTCAGCAACTACGCCGTGAGCGTGCTGCACATGCCGCTGTCGCTGGGCATCTGGGCTGCGTGCATCGCGGCGTTGGTGCAGGTGGTGCTGTCACCGTTTGCGGGCCGGCTGGCAGACCGTGTCGGGCGCCGCAAGGTGGTGCTGTGGTCGCGCGTTGCACTGCTGGCAATGATTTATCCGGCCTTCGCACTGATCAACGCAGAACCGTCGCTCGCCCGGTTGCTGATTGTCGTCGGTTGTCTGTCTGTGCCGATGTCGATGACCTCGCCGGCGTCGATGGTGCTCGTCAGCGAGGTGCTGCCGCAGCGGCTGCGCGCCACGGGGCTGTCGATTGCCTACTGCGTTGCCATTGCCATCTTCGGCGGCTTTGCGCAGTTCTTCTCGACCGAGCTGATCCAGCTCACGGGCGACGCAAACGCGCCGGCCTTCTACGTGATCGGCTGCGGGCTGGTCTCGCTGATCGGCCTGGCGATGGTGCCCGAGACGCTGGGCCGGCGCCTGTCGTAACGCTCAGTCCACCCCAACGAAGCCGCCGGTCTGGTGCGCCCACAGCCGGGCGTACAGGCCGCCGTGTGCCAGCAACTCCGCGTGCGTGCCGCTCTCTACGATGCGCCCGCCATCGAGCACGACCAGGCGGTCCATGCGCGCAATCGTCGAAAGCCGGTGCGCGATCGCTATCACGGTCTTGCCCTGCATCAGGGTTTCGAGGCTTTCCTGGATGGCCGCTTCGACTTCCGAGTCCAGTGCCGAAGTGGCTTCGTCCAGGATCAGGATCGGCGCATCCTTGAGCAGCACGCGCGCAATGGCAATGCGCTGGCGCTGACCACCTGACAGCTTCACGCCGCGCTCCCCCACCAGCGCATCAAAGCCGCGGCGTCCTTGCGCGTCAGACAGCTGCGGGATGAATTCGTCAGCGCGTGCGCGGTGCACGGCGTCCATCAGTTCCGCTTCGGTGCTGTCGGGCTTGCCGTAGCGCAGGTTGTCGCGAATGGAGCGGTGCAGCAGCGACGTATCCTGCGTGACCATGCCGATCTGCTCGCGCAGGCTCTCCTGCGTGACAGCAGCAATGTCCTGGCCGTCCACCAGAATTCTGCCGTGCTCCACGTCGTACAGCCGCAGCAGCAGATTGACCAGCGTCGATTTTCCCGCGCCCGATGGGCCGACCAGGCCAATGCGTTCACCGGGGCGCACCACGAGGTCCAGCCCTTCGATGACGCCACCGCCCTTACCGTAATGGAATTCCACGTGCTCGAAGCGCACTTCCCCCTGGGTGACGCGCAGCGGCTTGGCGCCGGGCTGGTCGACCACGGCACGCGGCAGTGCGATGGTCTGCATGCCGTCCTGCACCTGCCCGACGTTTTCAAAGATGCCGTTGACCACCCACATGATCCAGCCCGACATGTTGTTGATGCGGATCACCAGTCCCGTGGTCAGCGCGATGGTGCCGGCGCTCACGCGGCCCTGGCTCCACAGCCACAGCGCGAGCGCCGTCGTGCCGACAATCAGCAGCCCGTTCATGGCGGTGATGGTGAAATCCATGCCGCTGATCATGCGGCCGGACAGGCGCGTCTTGTCCGTCTGCTCGGCCATGGCATCGCGCGCGTAGGTCTCTTCGTGCTGCGTGTGGGCGAACAGCTTGAGCGTGGTGATGTTGGTGTAGCCATCAACAATGCGGCCCATCAGCTTGGAGCGCGATTCCGTGGCGATGACCGAGCGTGCCTTCACGCGCGGCACGAAGTAGCTCAGGGCCACGACGTAGCAGCCGATCCACGCCACCAGCGGCACCACCAGCCACCAGTCGGCCTTGGCGAACAGCACCATCGCGCTGATCGCATAGATCACAACGTGCCAGAGTGCATCCACCGCTTGCACGGCTGAATCGCGTAGCGAGAAGCCGGTCTGCATGATGCGCTGGGCAATGCGGCCCGCAAAGTCGTTCTGGAAAAACGTCAGACTCTGCTTGAGCACGTAACGATGGTTTTGCCAGCGGATCAGGTTCGACAGGCTCGGGTTGATGACCTGGTGCACGAGCACGTCGTGCAGCCCGAAGATGACCGGCCGGGCGATCAGCGCGACAAAGGCCATCCACAACAGCTCGTTACGGTGGCGGCCGAAGAACGCCGCGCCGGGTGTCGCCTGGATCATGTCGACGATGCGGCCTAGGAAGTCGAACAGCGCGACCTCGATCAGCGCGCCCAGCAACCCCACGAGCAGCAGGATTGCGAAGACGCCGCGCACTTCGCGCAGGAAGTGGGCGTAGAAGCGCCAGACATTGGCCGGAGGCTGGGCGTCGGGCAGCGGACGGAACGGATCGATGAGCTTTTCTAGGCGGCGCAGCAGCATGGTGGGTCGGGGAAAGGAGACCGACGCCCCAGGGCGGGACGTGCGCGGAAGAGCTACCCATCATACGCGCGTGAAAGCGCCCTTGCTGCCGGCCGGGCTTCCCGAGCGAAGGCCCCACGTCCCGAGCTTTTAGCTCGGCGATTGGGGCTCTTTACTCGACGCGAGAGGCTCTTTACTCGGCGATTGGGGTTCGGAACGCGGCGTGCGAGGCTTTTGGCTCGGCGATTGGGGTTCGGAACGCGGCGTGCGAGGCTTTTGGCCCGGCGATTGGAGTTCGGAACGCGGCGTGCGAGGTTTTTTGCTTGGCGATTGGAGTGCAGAACTCGACGCGTGAGGCTTTTCGCTCGACGTGCGGTGCTCGGCGCTCGGCACGTGCGGCTCTTGACTCAGCGGTTGGGGCGCGGAGCACCAAGCGTGAGGTGGTGGGGGCAGCGGGTGGACCATGAGAGGCATCCGGCCATGAAAAAAGCCGCTCAATTGAGCGGCTTTCTTGTTCGTCCCGGAGCAGGGGCTTAGTGCACCACCATCCGCGTGAACGGCTCCACATAGGCCTGCAGCGTGATCATCAACCCCACGAGGAAGGCCAGCGCGAGCGAGTGGAAGAACACATAGCGCAGGATGTCCCCTTCGTGGCCGTACCACTTGGTGGCGGTGGAGGCCACCACGATGGACTGCGCATCGATCATCTTGCCCATCACGCCGCCCGAGCTGTTGGCTGCCGACATGAGGATCGGCGACAGGCCAAGCTGCTCGGCCGTGGTCTTCTGCAGGCCGCCGAACAGCACGTTCGATGCCGTATCCGACCCGGTGAGGGCCACGCCCAGCCAGCCCAGCATCGTGCCGAACAGCGGATACAGCACGCCCGTGTGGGCGAAGGCCAGGCCCAGCGTTGCGTCGAGGCCGGAGTAGCGCGTCAGGTAGCCGATGCCGAACATCGCGCAGATGGTCAGCAGCGAATAGCGGGTGAGCTTGATGGTGTTCCAGTACTCCTTGAGCATGCGCGGCAGCGAGTAGCCCATCAGCAGGCCGCCCACGATGGCCGATACCAGGATGCCCGTACCCGCCATCGACAGGACGTTGAAGTTGAACACCGCGCCTTCGGCAATCACCTTGGGCACCACCGGCGGGCCCTTGAGCACCATCTTGTCGAGGCCCGGAATGGCGAACTTGTAGGCCCAGATGCCGTCTGCGAACGCCTTGAACTGCGGTACGCCCCAGATGAAGACGAACACGGTCAGGATCACCCACGGCAGCCACGCCTGCATGCGCGAGATCTTGCCGTTGGTGGCCGTGGTGGCTTCGCGGGCTTCGGCGGCGGCTTCGGGGTCGACGCGCGAGTTGTCTTCGCGGTTGCGCAGGGCGGTCGAGGTCCAGATCGTCTTGGGCTTCCACACCTTCAGGAACAGCGTGAGCGTGCCCATCGACACCAATGCCGCAATCACGTCGACCAGCCAGGGGCCGTGGAAGTTCGACACCAGGAACTGCGGAATCGCAAACGACACGCCCGCCACCAGGATCGCGGGCCAGATCTGCAGCATGCCGCGGAAGCCCGCGAACGCCCAGATCAGCCAGAACGGCACCAGCACCGAGAAGAACGGCAACTGGCGGCCGACCATGGCAGAGAGCTGCAGCAAGTCCAGCCCCGTGACCGAAGCCAGCCCGATGAGCGGCGCGCCCAGCGCACCGTAGGCCACCGGGGCCGTGTTGGCGATCAGCGCCAGGCCAGAGGCTGCCAACGGGGAGAAGCCCAGGCCGATCAGGATGGCGCCCGTGACGGCCACCGGCGTGCCGAAGCCCGCTGCGCCTTCAAAGAACGCACCAAAGCTGAACGCCACCAGCAGCAGTTGCAGGCGGCGGTCTTCGGTAATGCCGGAAATCGAACTCTGTAAGACCTTGAACGACCCGTTCAAGGTGGTGAGCCGATGCAGGAAGATGATGTTGAGAACGATCCAGCCGATCGGGAAGAGGCCGGAGACGATGCCCAGACCGGCTGCCTTGCCGGCCATTGCAGTCGGCATGCCGAAGACGAACGAGGCGATGCCCACCCCGACAATCAGCGCCAGGCCCGCCGCCAGATGCGCCTGCATATGGAAGAACGCCAGCGAACACAGCAGCACCGCAACCGGTATCCCGGCCGCTAGGGTCGACCACACGGCACTGCCGAGCGGGTCATAGACTTGATTCCACATCTTGATCTCCTCCTGTTTGGGCGTTTCAGCGAACGTCTTCTGTCGACCCCTGTTCGCAGGGGCAAACGCGGATTGTAGGAACAAGCGTGTCCGGGTCTGGGCAATATTCTGTCACTTTCACCCTGAAAAGTATTCATCGGCGTCGGGGCGTGGTATGGCGCGGCGCAAGCAATTGCACCGGGTAAATCCGGGTTGTGGAATCATGGCGCCTGCAGCGCTGCCCACTCCACAAATTTGCCCTCCATTCATGGCTTTTCTGACGGCCTTCCTGTTTCGCCGCCGCGGCACCCGATCGGCTACCGCCGTACTGACAGCGTTGATGGCACTGGCGACGTTGTCGCCTGCCGTGCATGGCCAGACCGCGGCAGCGCAAACGCCGGCGAATGCCGAATCGACGCGACCGCGTATCGGTCTGGTGCTGTCGGGCGGCGGGGCGCGCGGCTATGCCCATATTGGTGTGCTCAGGATGCTGGAGCGCATGCGCATTCCGGTGGATGTGATTGCCGCGACCAGCATGGGCGCCGTGGTGGGCGGGCTGTACGCCAGCGGTATGCGTGCGGATGCGCTGGAGCAGAAGCTCTCGCAGGTGGACCTGAGCGACATCGCCTTCGATCGCAACGATCGCGCCAAGCTGCCGCAATCGCTGCGCGAGGATGATTTCCAGTATCCGATCGGCCTGTCCGCGGGGTATGGCGACGGCAAGCTCAAGCTGCCGGCCGGGCTGGTGCAGGGCAACCGCCTGCTCGCGCTGCTCAAGAACTGGACGGCCCAGTGGCCCGACAACATCGAGTTCTCGCGCCTGCCGATTCCGTTCAAGGCCATGGCGACCGATCTGGCCACGGGCGACGGGGTGATTCTCGACCACGGCTCGCTGCCGCTGGCGATGCGGGCCAGCATGGCGGTGCCGGGGCTGTTCGCGCCCATCGAGGTGGGCGGACGCACGCTGGTGGATGGCGGCCTGGTGAGCAATCTGCCAGTGCAACTCGCGCGCGACATGGGTGCGGACATCATCATCGCCGTCAACATCGGGTCGGACTTGCAGCGGCCCGAAGACCTGGCCTCGCCGGCGGCGGTGACGCAGCAGATGATCACCATCCTGGTGGGTCAGAACGTGCGTGCGCAAAAGGCCCTGCTGCGCGGCAAGGATGTGCTGATCGAGCCGCAGCTCTCCGACCTCTCGTTCACCGATTTCGCCAAGGGCCCGCAGGGCGTGCGGCAGGGCGAGCGCGCCGCGCAGGGCGTTGAGGCTCGGCTCGCGGCGTTGTCGCTGTCGCCCCAGGCGTATGCCGCGTACCGCGCTGCCCATGAGCCGCAAGGCATGCTGGTGGCGGGCGCACGCATTGACGCCATCGATGTGACCACGAGCGGTCGTGTGCCGGCCGCGCGCGTGCGCCAGTTGATCAAGGTACGCGAAGGCGATGCGTATGACGCGGAAGCGCTCAACCGCGAGCTGTCGGCGCTGGCCACCACGGGCGACTTCGAAACCGTCACGCAGCAACTGGTGGAAGAGAACGGCGTGCATACGCTCAAGATCGACGCGCATGAAAAGTCGTGGGGCAACCAGTTCTTCCTGTTCGGGCTGGGCATGTCGACCAACTTCGATGGGCGTGGCGCGTTCAACGTCAACCTCGGCCACCGGTATCCGTGGCTCACGCAGAGCGGGCTGGAGTGGCGCAATGACATCGTGCTCGGCAGTAATCGGGCGAGCATCCATACCGAGTTGCGTCAGCCGCTGTGGCAGGCGCGTGGGTTCTACGTGGCGCCGTATGCCGAGTACTCGCGCCGGCGCTCCGACCTCTACTTTGACGATGAGGCGCCTACGAAGGACGCCAAGCCGTTCAACAGCATGACCATGGAGACGGCGCGTGCCGGTGTCGATCTTGGCATTCCGCTTGGCCGCAAGGGCGAACTGCGGCTGGGGGTGAACTACATGAGCAAAAGCGCGACGTTCAACTATCTGGCGTTGACGGACGAAGGGCCGCTCGATCTACCGACGCTGCGTGCCAAGCAGCCCGCCTTTCGCGCCCAGTTGACGCTGGATCAGTTGGATGATCCGCTGTTCCCGCGCAGCGGCTACTACTTCTACAGCAGCGTGGAAGCAGGTTTTGGCTCGCTCGACAAGAAGTTCAACACCGCGCAGGCCAAGGGCCTATGGGCGACGAGCTACGGCCGCCACACGTTCAATGTGGCGTTGGAAGGGGCGGGCCTGTTTGGCGTCAACAGCCCGACGCGCGACAACGGCGGCAACACGGGCAATGGCGCCAACGAGGGGTTCTTCCTGGGCGGCTTCCAACATCTTTCGGCCTATGCGCAGGATCAGTTCAACGGCCAGTACATGCTGTACGGCCGGCTGACCTATCTGTATGACCTGCGCGTCGACGATCTGCTCGGCTTGCGGGCGCCGGTGTTCGGGGCCAGCGCGGAGGCCGGCAACGTCTGGCAGTTGCGCAACAACTTTGGCACGGGCCCTTATCTGAAGAGCGGCAGCGTATTCGTCGGTGGCAACAGCCCGATCGGGCCGCTGTACTTCGGTTTTGCGGTGGCGCCGCAGGGCGTGTGGAACGTGTACTTGCAGCTCGGCCGCGTCTTCTGAAACAGCATCAAGCGGTCGTAGATTGGCGTGGACGCGCGGCGATTGCTTTCTTCGTAAGGTCTTGATCAGACTGGGAAATCAATCGGTCAGCCCGCGGCGCACGCGCGTGCTAGCCTTCCGCTTCGCTTCGTCAAGACCTCGGGCGCGGTCGCGCCCAGCCCCCTTCTCATGATGTTCTCCGTGTTGTCCCGTCGTTACCGTTCGTCCCGGTGGTTGCTGTGCGCTTGCGCATTGGCTGTGTTGCAAGCGTGCAGCAAGCACGCTGATGATGCCGCCAAGCCAGCCGGCCCGCCGCCGGTCGAGTTTGCCGTTGCTCAACGCTCCGATGCACCGCTGGTGACCGAACTGCCTGGCCGCCTGGAGCCGTATCGCACGGCGGAAGTGCGAGCGCGCGTCGACGGCATCGTCTTCAAGCGCGCCTACGAAGAAGGCCAGGTGGTCAAGGCCGGCCAGGTGCTGTTCCGCATCGATCCGGCGCCGCTCAAGGCACAGGCGGACGCCGCACAAGGTGCGCTTGCGCGTGCGCAGGCACAGCTCTCCATCGCGCGCGACAAGGCATTGCGCTACAAGGGGCTGGCCGCCACGCGCGCCGTGAGCGAGCTGGAATATGCCGAAGCGCAAGCCGCCGAACGTCAGGCCGCGGCGGACGTGGTCTCCAGCCGCGCTGCGCTGGAAACCGCGCAACTGCGTCTGGGCTACGCGACCGTCACGGCCCCGATTGCAGGCCGCTCGCGCCGCGCGCAGGTCACCGAAGGTGCGCTGGTGAAGGAAGACGCCGCCACGCCGCTCACCACCGTCGAACAGATCGACCCGATCTACGTCGACTTTGCCCAGCCCGCAGCCGAGGTGCTCGCCTTGCAACGCGCGCTCAGGAAGGGCCAAGCCGCCGCGTTGAGTGGCCAGGATATCGGCGTGCAAGTCATCTTGAGCGATGGCGTGGCGTACGAGCGCCCGGGCAGGCTGTTGTTCTCCGATCTGGCGGTGGACCGTGCGACCGATAACGTCTCGATGCGCGCCGTGCTGCCCAACCCCGATGGCCTGCTGCTGCCCGGCATGTATGTGCGCGTGAAGCTCTCGCACGCCGTGCAGCAGGGCGCGGTGACGATTCCGAAGGGCGCGTTGCAGCGCGATCGCCATGGCGCATCGGTGTTTGTTGTGCAGGCCGACAACACGCTGGCCGTTTTGCCGGTGGCTGCGCAAACGTTGGCCGGCGATCAATGGCTGGTGACGAGCGGCCTGTCCGGTGGAGAGCGTATTGCCATCCCAGGCATGCAGGCGCTGGAAGCGGGTATGGCGATCCAGCCTGTCCCTGCTGCACCGCGCGCCGACACGAAGCCAAAGAAGGGCTGACCATGGCAAGCTTCTTTATCGATCGTCCGGTCTTTGCCTGGGTGATTGCGCTGGCCATCATCCTGGCAGGCCTGCTTGCGCTCCCCAAGCTGCCGGTGGCGCAGTACCCGAACATCGCGCCGCCCAACGTCAGCATCTCGGCCAACTACCCGGGCGCGTCCGCGCGCACGGTGGAGAGCGCCGTCACCGCCATCATCGAGCGCGAGATGAACGGCGCCCCGGGGCTGCTGTACATGTCGTCGTCGTCCGATGCGGCGGGCAACGTGTCGATCAACCTGTCGTTTACGCAGGGCACGAGCCCCGATCTTGCCGCGGTGGAGGTGCAGAACCGGCTGAAGATCGTCGAGGAGCGCCTGCCCGAGGTTGTGCGCCGCAACGGCATCCGCATCGAGAAGGCGGCCGAGAACTACATGATGTATCTGTCGCTGTCGGCCGAGCGCGGCCGCTTTGACGGCATCGACCTGGGCGACCTCGCCTCGTCGGACCTGATCCCGCAGTTGCGTCGCGTACCGGGCGTCGGCACCGCTCAGTTGTTCGATGCGGAATACGCCATGCGCATCTGGCCCGATGCCGACAAGCTCACCGCATTGGGCCTCACTGCCGGTGACTTGAGCGACGCCGTGCGCCGCTACAACGCACGTATCACCGTGGGCGAGATCGGCAGCGGGGCGGTGCCGGGCAGCGCGCCCATCAACGCGAGCGTCACCGGTGATGACGGGCTCACCACGCCCGACGCATTCGGCCAGATCCCGCTGCGTGCGGACGCACAGGGCCGCATGGTGCTGCTGCGCGATGTGGCGCGCGTGGAGCTGGGCGGCAGCGATTACCTCTACCTCTCGCGCATGAACGGCAAGCCGGCCACAACCATCGGCATCAAGCTCGCGCCGGGCGCCAACGCCGTGGGCGTGGCCAAGCGCGTGCGTGCGGTGCTGGACGAGGCGCAGGCGCATTTTCCGCCCGGGGTGCGCTACGAGGTGGCGTACGACAGCTCGCGCTTTGTCGGCATTGCCATCGAGCAAGTGGTCAAGACGCTGCTTGAAGCCGTGGTGCTGGTGTTCCTGGTGATGATGCTGTTCATGCAGAACCTGCGCGCGACACTCATCCCGACGCTGGTGGTGCCGATTGCGCTACTGGGTACGTTTGCGGTGATGCTGCCGATGGGCTTCTCCATCAACGTGCTGACGCTGTTCGGCCTGGTGCTCGCCATCGGTATCCTCGTCGACGATGCCATCGTGGTGGTGGAAAACGTCGAACGCGTGATGCACGAAGAAGGGCTCTCGCCGCGCGAGGCGACGGCCAAGGCGATGCGCCAGATCAGTGGCGCCATCGTGGGCATCTCGCTGGTGCTGACGGCGGTGTTCGTGCCGATGGCGTTCTTTGGTGGCGCGGTGGGCAACATCTATCGGCAGTTTTCGCTGTCGCTGGCGGTGTCGATGGTGTTTTCGGCGTTTTTGGCGTTGACGTTGACGCCGGCGCTTTGTGCGACCCTGCTCAAGCCGGTACAGGCTGGCCATGGTGCCGAGCGCAAGGGCTTCTTCGGCGCATTCAACCGGGGCTTTGCGCGGTTGACGTCGCGCTACCAGGGCGGTGTCGCCAAGCTGCTCAACCGCACGGGGCGTGCACTGGTGGCCTACGGTGCGGTCATCGGCGTGGTGGTGTTGCTGTTCACGCAACTGCCGACGGCCTTTCTGCCGGAAGAAGACACGGGCGAATTCATGACCGTCGTCATGCTGCCGACCGGTGCCACGCAGGCGCAGACGCTGGAAGTCGTGCGCCAGGCCGAGCAGCACTACATGACGCAGGAGCCGGCCGTGGCATCCACGCTGGCCATCACGGGCTTCAGCCTGTACGGCAACGGCCAGAACGCGGCCATGCTGTTCCTGACGCTCAAGGACTGGAAGCAACGCAAGGGCGGCGACCAACACGTCGATGCCGTGGTCGAACGCGCCAACGCGGCGTTCGGCAAGATCAAGGGCGCGATGGTGATGGCGATGAACTCGCCCGCGCTGCCGGAGTTGGGCAGCAAGCCCGGCTTCGATCTGCGTCTGCAGGACCGCAGCGGCGCCGGCTACGAGCGCCTCGCGCAGGCGCGCGACCGCGTGCTTGCCGAAGCCGCTAAGCATCCGGCACTGTCGGAAGTCACCTTCGCGGGCCAGGGCGATGCGCCGCAGGTGCTGATCGACGTGGACCGCAAGAAGGCACTGTCGATGGGCGTGTCGATCGACGATATCAACCGCACGCTGGCCGTGATGTTCGGCTCCGATTACGCGGGCGATTTCGTCTATCGCAACCAGGTGCGCCGCGTGATCGTGCAGGCAGACGGCAAGCAGCGCGTCTCGGTCGAGCAGCTCCGCCGCATGCATGTGCGCAACGCGGCTGGTGGCATGGTGCCGCTCTCCGCGTTCACCACCACCCAGTGGATTGTCGGGCCGCTCAAGCTGGATCGCTACAACGGCTTTCCGGCCATGACGATCACCGGCTCGCCCGCGGCCGGCCACAGCTCCGGCGAGGCCATGGCGGCGATGGAGTCGATCGCCCGCGGCCTGCCCGAAGGCTTCGGCTACGAGTGGACGGGGCAGTCGTTCGAGGAGCGCCTGTCGGGTGCACAGGCGCCGGCGCTGTTTGCGTTGTCGATCCTGGTGGTGTTCCTCTGCCTGGCGGCGCTGTACGAGAGCTGGTCGATTCCGCTGGTGGTCATGCTGGTGGTGCCGCTGGGGGTGTTCGGTGCGCTGCTGGGCGCGACGCTGCGCTTCCTGCCCAACGACATCTACTTCAAG
Source organism: Ralstonia psammae (assembly GCF_958405935.1). Taxonomy (NCBI): domain Bacteria; kingdom Pseudomonadati; phylum Pseudomonadota; class Betaproteobacteria; order Burkholderiales; family Burkholderiaceae; genus Ralstonia; species Ralstonia psammae. The sequence goes on along the minus strand of NZ_CATZBU010000002.1, from coordinate 524,656 downwards.
GTCGGGCTGATTGCCACCATCGGCCTGTCGGCCAAAAACGCGATCCTCATCATCGAAGTGGCCAAGGACTTGGTGGCACAAGGCATGGGCCTGATTGACGCCACGCTGGAGGCCGCGCGTTTGCGCTTCCGGCCGATCGTGATGACGTCACTGGCGTTTGCGTTCGGCGTCGTGCCGCTGGCGATTGCGAGCGGTGCCGCATCGGCCAGCCAGCGCGCCATCGGCACGGGCGTGCTGGGCGGCATCGTCACGGCGACGGTGCTGGCGGTGTTTCTGGTGCCGGTGTTCTTCGTGGTGGTGCGGCGTGTGTTCAAGGGCAGCGAGCGGCAGCGCAGGCTGGACGCGGCGCACGAGCACGAAAGCGTCGGTCCGGCTGTCTGATCGACGCGATCACTCCGCGGTGGCCGAACTCTTGCGCCTGGCTGCCGGTTCAAAGCCGAAGAAGCCGAGGACCTCTGCGGCGACCTGATCGCGGTCGTTGTCCACGCAGATCATGTGGTAGCTGTTTTCCAGCACCACGCTGCGTACGTGGGGCAGGGTGGCCTGCAGCGTTTCGGCGGAGCGCAGGCTGGTGAGTTCGTCCTCGCGAGAATGGATCACCAGCGTCCGGCACAGCGTGTCGGGCGCGCCGGCCAGCGCCCAGCGTCGGAGCCGATCCACCTGCCGAATGCACGCCAGCGGTACCCACGGGTAGTGGAAGCTGTCGCCGCGCGCGAGCTTCGCTTTGATGATCCGCCGCAACAGCGGGTTCTTGATGCCGAACGGCTCGTCTTCTTCCACGCGCATGCGCGCAGCCATGCCCGGGATACGATACACCGCGTAGCGCAGATCCCGATACCACGGCGTCGACCAGCCGTCGATATGGATGGGTGTGGCGAGCAGCGCCAGCCTGTCTTGCGGGCGGGCAATGCCATGCCGCACGCGGTGCGCCAGCACCAGCGCCAGCAATGCGCCCATGCACATCCCCGCGATATGCACGGTTTCATGCTCGGCGACGAGCTGCTCATACGTTTGCGTGAGTGTTTCCAGCCACGCTTCGGCCGGCATGTCGATCAGGTCTTCGGGGCGCGTGCCGTGCCCGGGCAAGGTCGGCACGTGCGTGACGGCGCCGGCGTTGCGCAGCGCTTTCTGCAGTACGCCCAGGTCGTAGGCCGTGCCGCCTAGACCATGGATCAGCAGCACAGCCGTGCCGCCGCACGCCGAGGCGGTCACAGTGCGGTCTCGACCGACCAGGTGCCGGCCACGAGCGCCGTGTTGCCGACGGCGTCCGTCAGCGGGCGACCGGTATCCACCACGGTGTGCAGCGTGCCGTCGCGTGCGGTGATGCGCAGCGTCTGGCGGCGCGCAGGCGTTGCGGCCTCGTCTGCCAGTGCGGCTGCCCCAAGCCAACGCGCACGCAGCGCGTCGCGGTCATCCGGATGCACCAGTTGCAGTACGGTCGAGATCGACGCCATGCTTGCGGGGTCGTGTCCGAACACGATGGCCACGTCGCCGCCCCAGTCGATGCGGCCGCTGGCCGGGTCGATGGTGTAGACGAGCTGGCCCGACGCCGCCAACGCCAATTCCACGCGGTTCTGCCACTGCGCGCTTTGCTCGTGCAGTTGTTCGCGTGTGGTCTTGAGCGCGCTCACCAGCAGCACCAGCAGCGCGGCAATGCCCAGGTACAGCTGCGCCTCCAGCAGCGACTGGCCATAGTGATGATCCAGCACCGCGAAGGGACCGTCGCCCTCGGCGGTTTGCGTAAGCGCCACCAGCGTAAGCAGCAGCACCGCCATCGAGCCACCGCGGCCGCCCCACAGCAGGGCCACCACCACGGCAAAGAACAACGGGACGTAGGTCAGCGCAAAGCCGATTCCATCGCCAAATTTGGCATCACTGTTGCCATCGAAAATGATGTACGCCGACAGCGCTAGCGCAACGACGGCTGCCAGGCCGAGTACGAAATCCGTGCGGTCCGTGCCGCCTGAGCGGAACGCGCGAAAGCGCGACCATGCCGCCAGCACCGGCGTGACGATCAGCACGCCCAGGAAATCCGATGCCGCCCAGATGCGCAGCACGTGCCCGAACGAGCCGCCTTGCGACCATGCAAACCATGCCGCCCCGAACAGCGCCCCCAGCAGCGCACTGAACGCACCCGCCACCAGCATCGCGCGCACGAAGTACAGCCCTTCGAGCGGCACGCGCGCCAGCCGCACCAGCGCCACGGCCAGCGCCGCGCTACCCGCCTCGTCGAGCACGAAGAGCATCGCGTGAGCCGGGTTGGTGTGTTCAATGGCGGCCAGCGCCAGTTGCGCCGCGGCAAACGCTGCGCCCAGCCCCGGCCATTCGCGGTACGGCCGCAGCATGAACGCAGCCATGGCCACGCCCGCCGGTAGCCAGATGTAGCCCGTCATGTCGACCGGCCCGTTCAGCCGGTGCGACACGATGGCGGCAACCAGGTAAAGCGCGCCCCAGAGGATCGTGGCGACGGTGGTGGAAGGTCGGTTCAATGGCATCCGGGTTTCCCTCGGTGAAAACAAAAAACCGCGCCGGCGTAGGGTGCCGTGCGCGGTTGGTGATGCTACCGCAATCGGTTTAGGAGATGGTCTACACGACCGGCAACGCCAACACTTCCCGCGCAGCCCGCCGATCGCGCAACTCCGCCATCCAACGCTCAAGGTTCGGCCGCGCTGGGCGCTCAATCGGCAAGCCGAACCAGCGGTGCGTGGCGCAGCCGCAGGCAATGTCGGCCATGGTGAAACGCTGGCCGGCCACGTACGGCTGTTTGGCCAGCACGGCTTCGAGAATGGCGGTGCTGCGCTCGGCAGCCTGGCGTGACCGCTCAATGCGCGCGGCGTCGCGCTGGTCTTCCGGCGTGCGCACGAGCTGCAGGAACGCATCCACCATTGAGGGGCTGTATGCCGTGGTCTGCCAATCCATCCAGCGGTCGGCATCGGCGCGTTCGTGAAGTTCGAGAGGGTAAAGATTGCCCGGGCCGTAGCGTGCCGACAGGTAGCGCACGATGGCGTTGGACTCCCACAGCACGAAGCGCGTATCGCCGGAATCGTTCAGGCCGTCTTCGATGACGGGGATCATCCCGTTCGGGTTCATCGCCTTGAATTCCGGCGTGTCGACCCCGCCGAAGGCGCCCCCGACGTCGATGCGCTCATGGTCCAGCGACAGCTCGCGCGCGCACCAGACCACTTTCTGAACGTTGACCGAAGAGAGTCTTCCCCAGATCCGCAGCATCGACGGCAGCTCCTTTCTTGGATGGATTGGATTGAACGATGATGTAATTTAGGCGGCCTTGGGCGTAAGCGCTGCGATTTCCGTGCGGATCAACTCGCCCAGCACGGCAATGCCTTGCTCGATGCGCTCCGGTGCCACCGTCACGAACGCCAGGCGCAGGGTATTGCGACGCGGCGCATTGGCATAGAACGGCGCACCCGGCACGAAGGCCACGTTGCGCGCGACGGCCTTTTCCAGCAGCGCCATCGTGTCGATGCCTTCCGGCACTTCCACCCAGATGAACATGCCGCCTTCGGGGCGGTTCCAGTGCACGCCTTGCGGCATGTGGCGCGTGAGCGATTCGAGCATCGCCTCGCATTGCTTGCCGTAAAGGTCGCGAATGCTCGGGATGTGGGTGTCGAGCAGGCCGGTCTTCAGCACCTCGTACGCCACGCGCTGTGTGAAGCTTGGCGTGTGCAGGTCCGATGCCTGCTTGGCCTGCACGAGTTTGAAGTGGATGTGCTCGGGCGCGATGATGTAGCCCAGGCGCATGCCCGGTGCCAGGATCTTCGAGAACGAGCCCATATAGACCACGCCGTCCGGGTTGAGCGAACGCAGCGACGGCAGGGCGTCGCCGGTGTAGCTCAGCTCGCCGTACGGATCGTCCTCCACGAGCAGCACGCCGAGTGCCTTCGCGCGAGCCACCAGGGCCTGGCGGCGGTCCAGCGGCAGGCGGCGGCCGGTCGGATTCTGGAAGTTCGGGATCGTGTAGAAGAAGCGCGCGCCGGCAGCCAGCTCTGGCGTGAGCGCGTCGGGCAGCAGGCCCTTGTCATCGGTCGGCACCGACGTGTAGGCCGGCTCGAACAGGGAGAACGCCTGCAATGCGCCCAGATATGTCGGTGTTTCGACCAACACCTTGCTTTGCGGGTCGATGAAGATCTTGCCCAGGAGGTCGAGGCCCTGCTGCGAGCCCGTGGTGATCAGCACGCGCGAGGCGGTGGTGCCATGACGCTGGGCGATCCACTCGCGCAGTACCGACAGGCCCTCGGTGGGGGTGTACTGCAGCGAGGCCTGCGGATTGTCTGCAAACATGCGGGCGCACGCCGCCTGAATTGCTTCGACCGGGAAGGTGACCGGGGCGGGCAGGCCACCGGCAAACGAAATGACCTCAGGACGTTCGGTGATCTTGAGGATTTCCCGGATCGCCGAGCTGGTCAGTTTCTGAGCACGGCTGGAGAAGGTACAGGCGGTGTGGTCCATGGTGTGGTCCTAGTATTGCGGCGCCCACCTCGTGAGCAGGCGCCGTGGGTGGGCAAAACGATGAGAATAGCAGGCAACGCGCCCGACTTGGAGGGGTGGGGGCGGCGTCGATGCGGCGCTTAAGCGACTTCCGCGATCAGTTCGATTTCAACGCAGGCGCCGAGCGGAATCTGGGCGACGCCGAAGGCGCTGCGGGCGTGCTTGCCGGCATCGCCGAACACTTCGGCCAGCAACTCGGACGCGCCGTTGGTCACCAGGTGCTGCTCGGTGAATTCCGGCGTGGAGTTCACCAGGCTCATCACTTTGACGATGCGCCTGACGCGGTTCAGGTCGCCGCCCAGATGCGTGTTCAGCGTGGCCAGCAGGTCGATGGCGATGGCGCGGGCCGCTGCCTTGCCCTCTTCGGTGGTCATGTTGGCGCCCAGCTTGCCGACCCACGGCTTGCCGTCTTTCTTGGCAATGTGGCCCGACAGAAACACCTGGTTGCCGGTCTGCGCGGCCATGACGTAGGCGGCGGCGGGGGCGCCGGCGGCGGGCAGTTCGATGCCCAGTTGCTTGAGCTTGGCCTGGACGTCGTGCGAGGCGGTCATGAAGACTCCTTGGTGAGATGCGGTGAACAAGACAGGGAACGACGCTGCTATCGGCGCACCGACGTTCGCCGGCCGATGCCGACCACGGCAATCACAGCCAGCGCAAACAGCACGGTAGGCGCGTCGAGCGATTCGCCCAGCAGCAGCCAGCCGCCGATCAACGTCATGAAAGGTTGCAGCAATTGTATCTGGCCGACCCGCGCAACACCGCCCGCGGCCAGGCCGGAGTACCAGAACAGGAAGCCGATGAACATGGAGAAGGCCGACACGTAAGCCAGCCCGATCCAGGCGCGGGACGAGGCCTGCGCCAACGCTTCGGCCTGATGTGTCGACGGCAGCCACGCCAGCGCGCCCACCAGGGGTAGCAGCACCGGCAGCGAGACGACCAGCGCCCAGGCGATCGTCTGCATGCCGCCCAGCTCACGCGCGAGCTTGCCGCCAGTCGCATAGCCGAGGGCGCCGGTCACCATGGCGGCGAACAGCAGCCAATCGGCACGGTGCAAGGCGCCCGCACCTTGCAGCAGCGCAAATGAAACAACGAGCACGCTGCCCACCACGGCGCACAGCCAGAACCCTGCGGACGGCCGCTCGCGCCCGAACCAGGCGGCAAAGATGGCGGTCGCAAGCGGCAGCAAGCCGGTGATGATGGCGCCATGGGCCGCCGGCACATCGCGCATCGCCAGCGAGGAAAACAGCGGAAAGCCCACCACCACGCCCATCGCCGTCACTGCGAGTTGCCACCATTGATTGCCACGCGGGCGCTTGCCGGCCGAGAACGCACCCGTGGCCCCCAGCAGCCCGAGCGCCAGCACACTCGCCAGCACCGCACGCGCCAGCGCTACGAAGGTGGCATCGAGTTCGGCCACGGCCATGCGCGTGAACGGCAGCGTCTGGCTGAAGATCGCCACGCCGATGAAGCCGAGCAGCAGGCCGCGACGTTCAGCGTGGTCAATGTGTTCCAGGGGCAGGGTGGCGGACTTGGTCATGGCGGCCGCTCAATCTGCAAACGCCACTGCCACGCGTCGGTTCTGGCGGCTCTTCTTTTCGATCTTGGTGACGACCACGCGGCCGATTTCTCCGGTGGCGCGCACATGGGTGCCGCCGCACGGCTGGCGGTCGATGCCGTCGATGTGGATGATGCGGATGGCCGACGCGCCCGCCGGCGGTGCCGCGCCGATGGTGCGCACGAGTTCCGGCTGCGCGGCCAGTTCTTCCGGCGTGATCAGGTCGATGCGCACCGGCGTGTTGCGGCCGATGAGGTCATTCAGTTGCGTGGTGAGCGTGTCGCGGTCGAGCGTCGATTCGGGCAGGTCGAAATCGATGCGGCCGGAGTCCGGCGAGATGCCGCAGCCCGTGACCGGCACGGGGATCAGCGAGCCCAGCAGGTGCAGGCATGTATGCAGCCGCATCAGGCGGTGGCGGCGGTCCCAGTCGATGGCGGCCGTGACCGGCGTGCCGGGCGCGAGCAGCGTAAGGTCCGCGTTGTCGGCAGGCACATGCAGGACAGTTTGGCGATCGGGGCTGTAGACGGTGTCGGCAATCGCGATGGTTTGCCCATCGCCCAGCACAAGCGTGCCCGTGTCGCCAGCCTGGCCGCCGCTGCGTGCGTAGAACACCGTTGCTTCCAGTTCAATGCCTTCCGGATGCACGGCGACGACGGTGGCGTCGCAGGTGACGCGGTAGGCGTCTTCGTCAAAGCGTTTCAACGTTGGCATGTGGGATCTCCGATGCGCTGGGGGCGGAATTCTGACCTTGATCCTACCGAACTGCGTCTGTACAGTACCTATACACTTTGTCGTGGCGCTTTCTGTACAGTTTTCGGCGCGCTTCAGCCTACCCCTCATGAATTCCACCTCGCACATCATCAGCCTGGATGCCCGTCGCGCGGCCGCCCGCCCGGCGGCGGAGCAGTTGCCCGACCCGATTCCATCGGCGCAGATGACGCTGGTGGATCAGCTCACCGAGTGGGCGCGCATGCGCATTGACGAGCGCGTGTTTCGCGCGGGCATGCGCATGCCGTCGATCCGGCAACTGGCGCAGGAGAAGAGCATTTCGCGCTTCACCGTGGTTGAGGCGTACGAGCGGCTGGTGGCCCAGGGGTATCTGGAATCGCGCCGCGGCTCGGGCTTCTATGTGAAGGAGCGCCACACGCCGCTGCCGGAGGAGCCGGTCGCGCCGCCGCCCAGCGCCGCACGCAAGATCGACGTGACCTGGTTGCTGCGCAACATGTTCCATTCTGCGGAGCCCCGCAAGGCGCCGGGCATCGGCTTTCTGCCCAACGGCTGGCTCGACGGCGAGTTGATCGCCAACGCGCTGCGTACGCTGGGCCGGCAGAACGGCAACCAGTTTCTGGCGTGGGGGTCGCCCCAGGGCTTCTTGCCGCTGCGCCAGCAGTTGCAGACGCGGCTGGCGGAACTGGAGATCGGCGCACGGCCGGACCAGATCGTCATGACCTCGGGCATCACCTCGTCGCTGGACCTGATCGCGCGCCAGTACGTGCAGCCCGGCGATACGGTGCTGGTGGGCGATCCGGCGTGGTTCCTGATGTTCGGACGCTTTGCCGCGCAAGGTGCGCAGGTGATCGGCGTGCCGTACACCGCCGAGGGCCCGGATCTGGTTGCTCTGGAAGGGCTGGTGCAGGTGCGCCGGCCCAAGCTGCTGATCATCAACTCGATCTTGCATAACCCGACGGGCACCTCGCTGTCGGCCGCCAAGGCGTTTCAGTTGCTGCGGCTGGCTGAGCAGTACGGTTTCCTGATCGTCGAAGACGATATCTACGGCGATCTCGCCCCGCCCGGACACCCCGGCACGCGGCTCGCGAGCCTGGACCAACTGCGCCGCGTGATCTACCTGAGCAGCTTCTCCAAGACGCTCGCGGCCAACCTCCGTGTGGGGTTCATCGCCTGCCACCCGGAGCTTGCCAAGAGCCTGGTCGACGGCAAACTGCTGACCGGTCTGGTCACGCCCGAGATCAACGAGCGCGTGCTCTACAAGATCCTTACCGAAGGCCACTACCGCAAGCACGTCGAACGCATACGCGCCCGTCTGGACCGCGCCCGCGACGGCGTACAGCGCAGCCTCGAACGCATGGGCCTGAAGCTGTTTGCGCAGCAGGGCGCGGGCATGTTTCTCTGGGCGGATACCGGCCAGGACACCAATGCCATTGCCCGCGCGGGGCACGAACAGGGCTATGTGTTTGCGCCGGGGAGCCTGTTTTCGCCGTCGCAGATGCCGTCGACGTGGATGCGCTTCAACATCGCTACCAGCGCGGACCCGGACCTGCTCCGGTTCCTGGCGGAGCAGCTCGATCGCGGGGCTTGAAAACCGAGCGCCACGCCTTATCTAGCCTCACAAATTCATGCGGGCGCGCGCGCAAGGTGTAGCCCGCTTCTCTTTCCACTTTCCAGACTTTTTACGCACACCATGAGCGCACCGCACGAGAAGATGGCTTTCCAGGCAGAAGTGAAGCAGCTTCTGCATCTGATGATCCACTCGCTGTACAGCAACAAGGAAATCTTCCTCCGGGAGCTGGTTTCCAATGCGTCAGATGCAGTGGACAAGCTGCGCTTTGAGGGCATCGCCAATCCGTCGTTGCTGGAAGGCGGTGGCGAGCTTGGCATCCGCATCGGCTTTGATGCTGCCGCGCGGACCATCACCATTGCCGACAACGGTATCGGCATGAGCCGCGACGAGGCCATCCGCAACCTCGGCACCATCGCCCGCTCAGGCACGCGCGAGTTCTTCAGCCAGCTTTCGGGCGACCAGCAGAAGGACGCTGCGCTCATCGGCCAGTTTGGCGTGGGCTTTTACTCGGCGTTCATCGTGGCCGACCGCGTGACGGTGGAATCGCGCCGCGCCGGCGTGGCCGCCAATGAAGGCGTGCGCTGGGAAAGCACCGGCGACGGCGAATTCACCGTTGACACCATCGAACGCGCCGAGCGCGGCTCCACCATCACGCTGCACCTGCGCGAGGGTGAGGACGATTTCCTTTCTGCCTGGCGCCTCAAGTCGGTCGTGCAGAAGTATTCGGACCACATCTCCCTGCCGATCCAGATGCGCAAGGAAGCGTGGGACGAAGAGAAAAAAGCGATGGTCGCCCAGGACGAATGGGAAACCATCAACCAGGGCAGCGCACTGTGGGCACGCCCGCGCGCTGACGTGACCGATGATCAGTACATCGCCTTCTACCAGCACATCGCGCACGAAAACGGCAAGCCGCTCGCCTGGACGCACAACCGCGTGGAAGGCCGCAGCGAATACACGCAACTGCTGTACATCCCGACCAATGCGCCGTTCGACCTGTGGGACCGCGAGCGCCGCAGCGGCCTGAAGCTGTACGTCAAGCGCGTATTCATCATGGACGATGCCGAGCAACTGCTGCCGGCCTACCAGCGCTTCGTGAAGGGCGTGATCGATTCGGCTGACTTGCCGCTGAATGTCTCGCGCGAAATCCTGCAGGAAAGCCGCGACGTGAAGGCCATCCGGGAGGGCTCGACCAAGCGCGTGCTCGGCATGCTCGAATCGATGGCCGAGTCGGATGACGCGGCCGAGAAGGAGAAGTACGCCACGTTCTGGCAGAACTTCGGCCAGGTGCTCAAGGAAGGCATCGGTGAAGACCACGCCAACAAGGACCGCATTGCCAAGCTGCTGCGCTTTGCTTCCACGCACAACGAAGACAGCGCCCAGACCGTCTCGCTGGCTGATTACATCGGCCGCATGAAGGAAGGCCAGGACAAGATCTACTACGTGACCGCCGAAAACTGGACGGCCGCCAAGTCAAGCCCGCATCTGGAAATCTTCCGCAAGAAGGGCGTGGAAGTGCTGCTGCTGACCGATCGCGTGGACGAGTGGATGCTCTCGTTCCTGCACGACTTCGAAGAGAAGGAGCTGGTATCCGTCGCGCGAGGCGATCTCGACCTGGGCGCCATGGAAGACGAAGCCGAGAAGGCAGAGCACGCCAAGGTGGAGGGCGAGTTCAAGGCGCTGGTCGAGCGCGCCAAGGCGGTGCTGGGTGACAAGGCCAAGGACGTGCGCATCACGCATCGCCTGACCGATTCGCCGTCTTGCCTTGTGGCCGATGATGGCGATATCAGTGGCACGCTGGCGCGTTTGCTCAAGCAGGCCGGCCAACAAGCGCCCGAGAGCAAGCCGGTGCTGGAGCTGAATCCGACCCACCCGCTCGTGCGCAAGCTCGCGCTGCTGGAAACCGTGACCGGCAACGAAGCCGACCGCGCCGCGTTTGAAGATCGCCTGCACGTGCTGTTCGATCAGGCACTGCTGGCCGAAGGTGGCGCTTTGGCCGACCCGGCGGCTTACGTGCAACGCGTGAACCGTCTGCTGGCCTGACGTACGGTGTGACGCTCAAGCGATGCTTTCCGCCCGTGGTCGACGCGCACACGCGCGTGCTGATCCTGGGCAGCCTGCCCGGTGAAGCATCGCTTGCGCAATCGCAGTACTACGCTTACAAGCACAACCAGTTCTGGCGCCTGGCCGGCGAGGTGATCGGCCAGGACTTGCCGGGCATGGATTACACCGTGCGCTTGCAGGCGCTGCTCGCGCATCGCATCGGCCTGTGGGATGTGGTGGCCGAAGCCAAGCGCGAAGGCAGTCTCGACAGCAAGATTCGGGACCATGCCGGCAATGACCTGGCTGGCCTGATTGCTTCATTGCCGGAACTGGCGGTCATTGCCTTTAACGGCGGAACAGCGGCGCGCATTGGTGTGAAGGCGCTGGGCGATATCGGCGACCGCCACACCATCCTCAAACTCCCTTCCAGCAGTCCGGCCTATGCAGCCGTGCCGTATGCCCAGAAATTGGTGGCCTGGCAAGCGCTGCGCGAGTGGTTGTCGTAGCTTCCTGCTACTTGGTCAGCCCTTCGTACAAGCCCGTCACGTCATCCATCACCTGAAGAATGCGCTCGCTGGTTGTGGCGACGTCTCTCAACTGTTCAGCACGCGTACCTTCCGTTTGCTTGAGTGCTTCCGCAAAGAACAGCCACTGCGTGTTGGCCAGTTGCAACGCATTGTTGATCGCCCCTGAGTTCTGCGGCGCAGACGTGAGGAATGCCTGAGCGGCCGTAAATTCCTTCAGTGCTGAATCCAGATCCTGCGTCATCTGCGCAGAGGTGATGTCCCACGCGCGGAACATGCTCAGCTTGGCAATCCGCTGCGAGAGCATCCGCTGGCGGCCTGCCACGTTGATCAGCTTGCCAGTGGCCGTACCCGAATGTTTCTCCAGCAGCACCGTGCCCTGTTGCGCGAGCTTCAGCACGTCTTCGCTGGCTTGAGCGATCTTCTTTGCGTTGTCGATGTTCGGATCGCCTCCTGTAAGCAACTGCCTGTAGGCGAGCCACGTCTGCTCGAGTTTGGCGTAGGTGTCCTTGATCTCGGGCGTGGGCGCGAATGCCTTCAGCTCCGTGAGTTGCCGGTCAAAGAGCGCGACGGATTGCTCAAGAATCTTCTTCGATCGCGCGACCTCCACGCCCAGGCCGATCTGGCAATACGCCTTGGCCATGCGCTGCGACAACATGCGCTGGCGACCGGCCTTGTTGATGGCCGAGTTGATCGTCAGCGGTTGCGCGCAGGCGCTTCCAATCAGCCCCGACAGCAGGGCGGCGCAGACAAGCAAGCGGATGAAGTGCAGGTACGGTTTCAAGCGGTTCTCCGTCTCATGATCAACGCAGCGACATGTGCCCGAACGTTTGCGATACCGGCGTGGATGGCCGGCGTGTGCCGGCGCCGGACTGGGCGGCGTCGTTCGTTCCGACGACATTGCGGATCAACTGGTCCATCTCCTGGATGATGTCCGCGAGCACCGTAGTGATGACCGAGAACTCGCGCCCATACGGCCCCGCCCGTGCCGCCGAGACACGCGCGTTCATGGCGACGATGTTGGCCTGCATCGAAATGCGTCCGAGGTGCGCGGCGATGTCCGCCTGGCGCTTGCGCAGCGCGACTTCGCACACGTGCATTTCTTCCTGATAGGCCTGAGTGATGGTCTGCAGCAGTTCCAGCACAGGCGTGGCCTGCTCCACAAGCGCATCGAGCGACGGGTTTCGGTGGCGCGTGCCGCTCGACAAGGTATCGATGGCGGTCTTGACCAGAACGATGAACTCGCGCACACGCGCATCACCGCGCAGCTTGCCGAAGTACAACTGACGCAATGCCTCCGAGAACGGACCGGGCAGGCGCGCATTGCCCGCGACCAGATCGGTGTGTGCCGCCGCGAACGTGGCCAGACATGACCGTGCGATGTCGAGTGCGGCGGTGTGGCCCTGAGCGGCCAACACCATTTGCAGCACGATCCGCTGCGACAGCATGCGTTGCCGTCCGGACAGGTTGATCAGCTCGCCGATGGTCTCGACGGACACATCGGCCGTAGAAGCCGGGGTGGAGGAAGCGTTCATGTCATGCCTTGCTGGTGGTGTCGCCGATGCAGCCGCGCCGGGCCAAAAAAAAGCGCTCCGAAGCGAGATGGCGACGCACCGGTTGTCCGGGTCGTGCCATATCGCCTCGGAGCGCCGTTGCCCCGGACGCCCCCTGCGGAGCGTGTCTTTGCGATGTGCCAAGGTGGATCAAGGCCGCCGTTGGCCTTGTCATTGCCCATGCAATAGCCATGCCACGCGAGAGATGCCGCCGGGCCAGTCGATCAGCACACGGCTGGAGGTTCTGTCGCACTAATCTCGTGCCAAATGCCTCATGACGAGGCGTGCGCGTGCGCCATGCAGCGGCTGAATCGCTGGCCTACACTGTGCCCTGCGCAAGAAAGCGCTGCGCCGGCGGATCGCGCAGAAGATTGCCGGCGGCCACAACGATGGATACCAAGGACATCACTTCCATGACCACACCTTCGATGTACGAGTTTCTGGTCCCGACCGTGAACCGCATGCTGGGCAACTTGTCGGCCCTGCTCGACAAGGCGGCTGCCCATGCAGAAGCGAAGAAATTCGACCCAGCCAATCTGATGACCGCGCGTCTGGCGCCGGACATGCATCCGTTCCCGCGGCAGGTGCAGATTGCCTGTGACCAGGCCAAGGGCGGAGCGGCGCGTCTGTCTGGCAACGAGGTGCCGTCGTACCCGGATGTGGAGACGACCATTCCAGAGCTGAAGGCGCGCATTGCCAAGACGCTGGAGTTCGTCAACAGCATCGACCCCGCGGCGTTTGCAGGCAGCGAAGATCGCCAGATCACGCTCAAGAGCCCGACGCGCGAACTTCAGTTCACGGGCATCGAATACCTGCGTAGCTTCGTGCTGCCGAACCTGTACTTCCATATCACCACCGCTTACGCGCTGCTGCGCCATAACGGCGTGGAGATCGGCAAGCTGGATTTTCTCGGTCGCCCCTAAGAAGCGCCTCGCTCCAAACACAACGCCGGCTGCCTGGCGACAGGCGCCGGCGTTTTTCATGGCGTTCGATCAACCGGGCTGCGGCAGCGTGGCGGCGTAGCTTGGCCGCTCGCGAATGACGGCCTGGGCGCGGCGGATATTCGGGCAACGTTCCAGCAACGCTTTGCTCTCTGGAAACATCTCCAGATACATCACGATCGGCGCCAGGAACAGGTCGGCCATCGACAGCGTGTTGCCGACCAGGAAGTCGCGCTCGCCGTACGCCTGGTCGAGCACCTGCAGTTGCATGGCCATTTCCGGCAGGGCGGCGTCGATGGTGCTGCGGTCGGGTTGTCCGTCTGCCCCTTTGGGGAAGATGTACTGCAGCACGTAGCGACGCGCCATCGTGTCGTAGGCGTGGCAGTTGATCAGGCTGATCCACTGCTCGCCGCGTGCGTGGGCGGTGGCGCCCCATTGCGGCAGGAGGCTGGGGCCATCGAAGGCTTCGTCGATGTAGCCCAGGATGGCGCGCGTTTCGTAGAACGCGATTGGGCCATCGCTGAATGCCGGCACGCGGCCGAACGGATTGTGTGCGATCAGCTCCGGTGTGTGTGGCGCGAGCGGTTCGAGCTTGTAGGGCACCCCCTTTTCGGCGAGCGCCATGCGCACCGTTCTGCAATAGGTGCTGCGCGGGTTGCCGTAGACGGTGACGGTGCCCGCTGTGCCTTCGGGGTCGAGATAGTCATTCAGGCGGTTGAAGACCGATTGCCAGCCGCCCATGTGGCCGTCGCGGGCCAGCGCATCCGGGAAACCGGTGTGGCGCATATGCAGGTCCGTGCCGCCGTCCTTGTCGGTGAGCGTGACTTCAATCAGCGTCTTCAGCTCTGGCGGCAGCGAGCCGGCCTCCCACCACCACGTGTAGGCAAGAAAGTCGGCGCGGTCGAGCGCCTGGTATTGCCCCGCGGCGATGTGCCGAGCGCCGTCGCGCCCGCCCATGACGATGCGGTATTGACCACCCACGCGGGCATCTGCGGTGGCTTCCGTGACACCCATGCCGCGCGGGCAATGCCACGCTGCCAATGCGGTCCGATCGGTAAAGGCATCGAACACCCGCTCGCGCGGCGCGCGGATGTGGCGGGTCATCTCCAGCTCGAATGTGGCGGCGCGGTCCATGGTGGTCTCCGGGAGGCTTGCGTCAGTCTTTGGTGGGCGGGGTTTGGGTCTGCTCGACAAAGGCCACCAGACGGTCCAGGTTGCCTTCCCAGTGCAGGCGATAGCGCTCCAGCCAGCCATGCGCATCGCGCAGCGCGCCGGGGCGCAGATGGCAGATGCGCCAGCGTGCGTTGATTTCGCGCTCGATCAGCCCAGCCTCGGCCAGCACGCGCAGGTGCTTGGAAATGGCCGGGGCGGACATGTCGAACGGGCGGGCAAGTTCGCTCACCGGGGCTTCACCCTCCGCCAGGCGCGCGAGGATCGCGCGGCGGGTGGGATCGGCCAGGGCGGCAAACACGGTCGAAAGGGTGTCGTCTGATGTCGGCATGCCTTTATTTAACTAGTTGGTTAATCGACTGTCAAGGTCAATGACATGCGGGTTTTAGGACGCTTGATGCGCAAACGTTATGAACGGGTCACGCCTGTGCCGCAGCGCATCTGTCACAATCGCGCCCGTGGCCGACGCGGGGGGCGTCGGTGCATTTCACTATCGGGCCTTCACATGCCGTTTCTCGGAATCGGGTTTCACGTCATCGTCGCGCTGTTCTTTGCCGTGCACGTCGTGCGCAACAACCAGAACATGTACTGGCTGTTCATCCTCTTTGCGTTTCCGTTGCTGGGCAGCGTGGTGTATTTCTTCGCGATCTATCTTCCGGAGATGCGCCATTCGCGCGGTGCCCGCGTCGCCAGCCGCGCCGTGACACAACTGATCGACCCGAACCGGGCCGTACGCGAGGCGCGCAACGATTTCGACCGCGCGCCGACCGTGCAGCACCGCCTGCGCCTGGGTGAAGCGCTGCTGGAAGCGGGCGACGCGAAGGAAGCACGCCAGCACTTCGAGCAGGCGGCCACGGGCCCGTTTGCAGGCGACCCGGCTGTGCTGTTGGGCCTGGCTCGCGCGCAGTTCGCCACCGGCGATGCGGCACTCGCCAAGGGCACGCTCGACACACTGTTCGAAGCGCATCGCGTGACGCGCCAGCAGCCCGAGCCGACATTGCTGTATGCACGCGCATTGGCCGCGACGAACGCGCCGAATACGCGTCAAGCATTCGAGCAAGCCCTGACCTGCGCGAACGATGCCGCAGCCCGGTGCCTCTTCGGCGAATGGCTGCTTGCGCAGAACAACGACGCCGACAGGCAGCGCGCCCAGGCACTGTTTGAAGAGATACTGCGCGACGCCAAGCACTGGACGCGCTATGCCAAAGACCACAATCGCGAATGGCTGCAGCGCGCTGCAGCCGCTCAGTCTTCTTCCCGTTGATCCGCTTTATGACGCTGTTGAAACGTAAATCCATCGAGGCCGTAGCCTCGCGCCGTCCGGCCCGTACCAAGCGCGCAGACCGCCTGGACCACGATGACGAACCGAAGCGCATGGCCCCGCGCTTTGCTCCCGTCACGTTCTCTGAACTGGCTGGTGTGCGCTATCTGCACTTCGGTACCGAATGGGTGCAGGGCGCCATGCGCCTGTCAAAGCCCGATGCCATCGAACTGGAATACGCACAGCAGATGATGGCGTGGCTGCTGTTTCTCGATCCGGCCGCGCGACCGGATTTCCACGTCGTGCAACTCGGTCTCGGTGCTGCCGCGTTGACCAAGTTCTGTCATCGCCAGCTCGCGCCCGCGCAGGTGACGGCGGTGGAGCTGAACCCGTCCGTGATCGTCGCGGCGCGCAGCATGTTTGGCATGCCGTTCGACGATGCGCGCTTGAGCGTGCTTGAACAGGATGCCTACGACTGGGTGATGGACGCCAGCCACCACGGTACCGTCGATGCACTGCAGATCGACCTGTATGACGCCACCGCGCGTGGCCCCGTGCTGGACACGCCGGCGTTCTACAAGGCTTGCCGCCAGGTGCTGCGCTTGCCGGGCGTGATGACGATCAACCTGTTTGGCGACCACACCAGCTTCCCGCGCAACATCGAGCGTATCTGCGACGCGTTCGACAATCGCGTGCTGGTCTTTCCCGAAGTGCACGACGGCAACGTGATCGCGCTGGCTTTCAATGGGCCGCCGCTGCAGGTGAGCTGGAAGGCCGTGCAAGAGCGTGCCGAAGCGTTGCAGGCTTCGCTCAAGCTGCCGACCAAGGGTTGGGCGGAAGGGCTGCGAAGTGCCAACGCCGGTCAGGAAGACATGCTGGCCATCTGATCGCCGCGTGTCGCGTGCGCCCATGCAAAACGCCCCGGCATTGCGGGGCGTTTTCTTTTTCGCAGCACATGCTCAGGCCGCGTCGCCCATGCCCGGCATCTGGTCGATGAAACCTGTCACTGCCTGCATGCGGCCGTTTTCCATCCGTACGAAGTCCGTGCCCTTGACCAGCGCCTGGCCTTCCGGGCCGAGGGTCCAGCGAAAGCGGATCGTGTCCTGCACCACGTCAGCCTGGCCGTCACGTGCGAAGCGGAAACCCGGAAACTTGGCCTGCACGCCGGCGATGAGCGCGTCGATGCCGTTATGGCCCGCGCCCTGCATCAGCGGGTCGACATAGGTGGCGGTTTCGCTCCAGGTCTGCGCGACGAGGTTGCGGCGCTGGGCAGCATCCGTGGCGTTCCACGCGGCGATGTAGCGGTCGACCAGCGTGTCGGCGAGGGTGTCGTTGGCGGCGAGTTGGGTGGCAGTCATGGCGTTTCTCCGTTCGAGGTGGGGAGCGTGCTCAGCGCGTGGATTCATGCACCGCGCTGCATGGCTTCATCTTCGGTGCCGGCGTGGATGATGTCGATTACGCGTCAGGTAATCACCGCATCCACGCCCGGAGCAACACGAACGAGGGCCGCTACTTGGACAGCAGCCGCATCGCCGATTCCAACCCGGCAATCGTCACCGGATACATCCGCGTCTTCACGATCTGGTTGATGACCGAGATGGACTGGCGGTACTCCCACAGGCCTTCCGGCTCGGGGTTCAGCCAGACGAACTTCGGGAACTGCTCGATCAGTCGCTTGAGCCACGTGGCCCCGGCCTCGGCGTTGTTGTATTCCACCGAGCCGCCGGCCTGCAGGATTTCATACGGGCTCATGGTCGCATCGCCCACGAAGATCAGCTTGTAGTCGGGCGGGTACTTGCGGATGACGTCCCACGTGGAGAAGCGCTCCGCATGGCGCCGCCGGTTGTTTTTCCACAGCCATTCGTAGACGCAGTTGTGGAAGTAGTAATACTCGAGGTGCTTGAACTCGGTCTTGGCGGCAGAGAAAAGCTCCTCCACGCGCTTGATGTGATCGTCCATCGAGCCGCCCACGTCCATCAGCATCAGTACCTTGACGTTGTTGTGCCGCTCGGGGCGCATCTTGATGTCGAGCATGCCGGCGTTGGCGGCGGTGGAGTGGATGGTGTCGTCCAGGTCCAGCTCGATGTCCGCACCATCGCGCGCGAACTTGCGCAGGCGGCGCAGCGCCACCTTGATGTTGCGCGTGCCGAGTTCGACGGTGTCGTCGTAATCCTTGTACGCGCGCGCTTCCCATACCTTGACCGCGGTGCGGTTGCCCTTCGATGGCCCGCCGATGCGGATGCCTTCCGGGTTGTAGCCGCCGTGCCCGAACGGCGACGTGCCACCGGTGCCGATCCACTTGTTGCCGCCTTCGTGACGCTCGTGCTGCTCGTTCAGCAGTTCCTTCAGGCGCTCCATCAGTTTGTCGAGGCCGCCCATGGCCTCGATCTTGGCTTTCTCTTCCGGCGAAAGCTCGCGCTCCAGCTTCTTGGTGAGCCAATCCAGCGGAATATCCGCGCGCCAGTCGACCGCGCCTTCCACGCCCTTGAAGTAAGCGCCGAACGCCTGATCGAACTTGTCGAAATGCTTCTCGTCCTTCACCAGCGTCATGCGCGCCAGGAAGTAGAACTCGTCGAGCGACGGTGCGATGACCTGCTGCTTGAGCCCTTCAAGCAGCGTCAGGTATTCCTTGACCGAGACCGGCAGCTTGGCCTGCCGCAGCGTGAAAAAGAAGTCGATCAGCATGGTGTCCTTCGGCCCTCAGATGGAGGGCCGCTCCAGCTTGTATTGCAGATGGCGTTTCACAGTCAGCCATTCCGATTCGATGATCGAAAACACCACCGTGTCGCGGAAGCTGCCATCCGGCATGCGTTGGTGATTGCGCAGCACGCCGTCCTGCTTGGCGCCCAGACGCGCAATGGCGGCGCGGCTCTGGTGGTTCATCCAGTGCGTGCGGAATTCCACTGCAATGCAGCGCAGCGTTTCGAATGCATGCGTGAGGAGCAACAGCTTGCATTCGGTGTTGACGGCCGTACGTTGGACGGATTTTGCGTACCACGTATGGCCGATCTCCAACCGCCGGTTGGCCTCGTCCACGTTGAAGAAGCGCGTCGCGCCGATCACCTTGCCGGGGCTGCCTTCGTGCATCTCGCGAACGACGAAGGGCATGCCACCCAGCCGCTCGCGCATGTCCAGCGCAATGGCCAGCCAGTCGCGGGTCTTTTCCGGCGTGGGCACTGAGGTGTACCAGAGCTTCCACAGCTCGCCGTCGGCGGCCGCCGCGCGGACTTCCTCCTCGTGCTCGGGGCCAAGCGGCTCCAGCCAGGCGTGCTGGCCGGACAGGATGACGGGCTCGATCAGGCGCGACATCGTGCAGCCTTGCTCAGCGGTTGGCGCGGTTCATGAAAACCAGGCGCTCGAACAGGTGCACGTCCTGCTCGTTCTTGAGCAGCGCGCCATGCAGCGGTGGAATCGCGGCGTTCTTGTCCTGGCTGCGCAGGGATTCCGGCGGAATGTCTTCGGCCAGCAGCAGCTTGAGCCAGTCGATCAGCTCAGAGGTCGAAGGCTTCTTCTTCAGCCCCGGCAGGTTGCGCATCTCGTAGAACGCCTCCAGCGCGGCCTTCACCAGCGACGGCTTGATGCCTGGGTAGTGGACGTCGACGATCGCCTGCATGGTCTCGGCATCCGGAAACTTGATGTAGTGGAAGAAGCAGCGGCGCAGGAACGCGTCGGGCAATTCCTTCTCGTTGTTCGACGTGATGATCACCAGGGGGCGGTGCCTGGCGCGGATGGTTTCGCGCGTTTCGTACACGTAGAACTCCATGCGATCCAACTCGCGCAACAGGTCGTTGGGGAATTCGATGTCGGCCTTGTCGATCTCATCGATCAGCAGCACGACAGGTTCATCCGCCTCGAAGGCCTGCCACAGCACACCCTTGACGATGTAGTTGCGGATGTCGTGCACCTTGTCATCGCCCAGCTGCGAGTCGCGCAGGCGCGAGACGGCGTCGTATTCGTACAGGCCCTGCTGCGCCTTGGTGGTCGATTTCACATGCCACTGCAGCAGCGGCATGCCCAGCGCGGCGGCCACTTCCTCGGCCAGCATGGTCTTGCCCGTGCCTGGCTCGCCCTTGATGAGCAGCGGGCGCTGCAGCGTCATCGAGGCATTGACGGCGAGCTTGAGGTCATCTGTGGCAACGTACTGATCGGAGCCTTCGAAGCGTGTGCGCTGGTCGGATGGGGCAGGCGAGGTGGTGGTATTCATCGTGCAAGCCTACTGAGCGGTAAAAGATTTGGAAACGGCCAGTATAAGAGGATTTGGGTGTTTGACGCCGGGCGGCAGCAGCGCGACCCCACCGCGCCATTCCTTGCTGTCAAGTCACGGGAGCCCTAACTGGACTGGCAAAAAATCGGTGCGGTACAATGCGCCGGTTTGACGCACCGCAAATGACCGTCTTCTGGCTTCTTGCCAACGGCGGGTGAAAGCGCCCAGCGAGACAGCCGGCTGACACGAGCCAAGCCGGCAGGGCGAGCAGGATTCTGAAACTCCACGCTTAAGAACGAGATGAAAAAGATCCTCACCATGGTGGCCGCACTGGGCACATTAGGCGCACTGTCCGCCGCAGCCAACAACGCCGCCGCCGCCGACGTTCAGGGCAATGCGGCCGCCGCCGAGAACAAGGTCGCCATGTGCATCGGTTGCCATGCCATCCCCGACTACAAGACGTCGTTCCCCGAGGTGTATCGCGTGCCCTATCTGGGCGGCCAGAACGCCAAGTACATCGAAAGCGCGCTGCATGCGTACCAGAAGGGTGACCGCAAACACCCGACCATGCGGGCCATCGCCGGGTCGCTGACGGACCAGGACATCGCCAACCTCGCCGCGTATTACTCGCAGCAGACGGCCGCTACCCAAAACAACCCCCAGAAGTGACGAGGAAGAATATGAAGAAGATCTCGCTCGCAATCTCGTTCAATCTGGGCGCGTTGATGCTGGCTGCGGCCGTGTCGGCACAGGCTGCTGATCTGGAAAAAGGCAAGCAACTGGTGGAGAAGGGCACGTGCGCGGCCTGCCATGGTGCCGGCCTGAACGCCCCGATCTCGCCGGATTATCCTAAGCTGGCTGGTCAGCACGGCGACTACATCTATCACGCGCTGCTGGCCTATCAGACCAGCAACAACCCGCTGGTTGGCCGCAGCAACGCCATCATGGCGGGCCAGGTCAACAGCAACCCTGCCACGACCGGTGCCGACGGCAAGCCGCGTCCGTTCACGCAGGCTGAGCTGAAGGATATTGCTGCGTACATCGAATCGCTGCCGGGTTCGCTGGTGCTCAAGAAGTAATGCGGTATCGCCGGTAAAGAAAAACCGCTCCTCGGAGCGGTTTTTTTTGTGGCGTCAGATTCAGCGGGCAGTTGCGCGCTTGCGCACGCATTCGATGTAGGCCTCGCCGTCGGGTGGCAGGCCGGTGCGCTGCGCCGTCCACAGCATCTGGCCCAGGCATTCCATCACCTGATGCTGTGCCTCGTGCGCAGAGTCGAGTCGCTGGGCCAGTGCCTCATACGCGGCGCGAATGCCGCGCGGCTGATCCACCGAGACCTGCTCGCTGATCGACAGGTGCATCGACAGGTGCAGGAACGGGTTGCTTTGGCCGCTCTCGGGCGTGTAGTCGCGGGCGAGGGCTTCTTCGCCGGCTTCCAGCGTGTCGTGGTATTCGGGATGCTGCAGCATCCAGTCGAGCGCCATGGCTTCGAGGGGCGTGAGGATTTCTGCCTGGCGGTGCTTGCGCCACGCGCCGCAGAAGAATTGACGGACTTCGTCGCGGGAGGGATTGAACATGATTCCGCCATTGTACCGGCGCGCCTTGATGCCTGCCGGGCGGCCTCGGACGACGGCAACGCTACAATGGCGCCTCGCACCCGCAGACGCCGATCGCAAGAAAAAACGGCGCACGCCATGAGACAAGCCACCGATTCCTCCCTCGCTGCGCGCGCCGCTGACAAGCTCCTTGGCGTGCTGCTGATCGCCGTGTCCGCCGCATCATTCGGCGCGATGGCCATCTTCACGCACTACGCCTACGCGAGCGGCGCCAATGTGGTGGGTCTACTGATCCTGCGCTTTGTGATCGCGGCCGGGGCGTTGATGGTGGTGATGCGTGTTCGTCGCATCGGCATACCGCCCTGGTCACGCGTGGCGGGGCTGGCGGCAATGGGCGGCATCGGTTACGCGGGACAGTCGTTCGCGTTCTTCACGGCGTTGAACTACGCGCCGGCTAGCCTGGTGGCGCTGCTGCTGTATCTGTATCCGATGTTCGTGACGGTGCTGGCCGCGATTTTCCTGCGCGAGCGGCTGACCACCACGGCGATCATCGCGCTGGTGCTGTGCTCGGTAGGGGCGGGGCTGACGGTGGGCGGTGCAGGCCTGGCCGGCGGCAGCCTGTTCGGCATTGCGCTGGGTGTGGCGTCCGCGGTGATCTACTCGATCTACATCACGGTCGGCGCACGGGTCACGCGCGGGCTGGATCCCCTGGCATGTACGACCGTCATCTGTACCGCTGCGGCCGTGGTGTACACGGGTATGGCGCTGGTCGGCGCGCCTGCGCATCTGCCCGGCACGTTCGGCGGCTGGGCTGCGGCCCTGGCCATTGCAGGCGTGTCGACGGTGGTGGCGATCCTCACGTTTTTTGCAGGCTTGCAGAAGCTGGGGGCGGCGCAGGCGTCGATGCTGTCTACGCTGGAGCCGGTCGTGACGGTGATGTTGGCCGCGATGCTGCTCGGCGAGTCGATCGCACCCATGCAGATGGCCGGTGGCGCATTGATCCTGGCGGGCGTGCTGTGGCTCACGCGTGCAGATGCGAAACCTGCCGGTCACGGTGCGGATGACATGGCCTGAAGTCGGAACGTCACTCCGAACAAAAACCGCCCAGCGTGAACTGGGCGGTTTTGCTTTCTGCCTTGAAGCGATTACTTCTTCGGCCCCCCTGGCAGGCGTTGCAGGCTCTGCACCCGCATCAAGGCCGGCCGATCGGCCATCACGCCATCGTAGAACGAAGCCAGATCGCCCTTGAGCGCAGTGCGCGACGCATCGTTCAGATAGATCATGTGGCCCGACGGGTAATTCTTGATCGTCAGGTTCTTCGCCTTGAGCGTCGGATCGAGCGGCATTTGCGCCAGCGTCAATTCGGTCTGGTGGAACGGCGTGACCGCGTCGAAGTAGCCGCTGGCCTGCAGCACCTTCAGGTCAGGGTTCAGGCTCATCGTCGAGGCCAGGTCGCCGGCGGTGTAGAGCGTGTTGCCGCCGCCCTTGTTGGCGCCCGTCGGGTCGATGTGGCTGAAGTCCCAGTTGTTGAACACGGCGTCGTTCAGGTCCACGAACGACGAGGTCGACGTGTACTTGAGCTGGGTGTTCAGGTAGCTGTTCCACAGCACCGTGTACGCGCCGCCGATGTTCGAGATCGACGGATCGTTGCTGCCCGAGTTCGGCAGGATGAACGGCGCGATGCCCTGGCCAGTGTAGTTGGCGCGGCCGTCATACTGGCCGATCTGGATGCCGGGGTTCAGCGTCAGGAAGAATGTGTACGGCGGATTGTTGTTCTGCGACGGAACGTTGCCCAGCGCTGCCGGGTTGCCGAACGTCTGGATCAGCGAGACCGGATCGGTGCCGATGTACGAGCCCATCGTCTGTGCCGTCGCCAGGTTCAGGTTCAGGCGCACGTTGACGAAGCCGCCGTCTGCGGCGCTCGGTGCTTGTGCAAGCGGTGCGAGCGTGTTGTCGGCGTAGTTGCGGGCCTGGGTCATGTAGCTGTCGAGGTCGGTCGGTGCCGGGTTGAGCGTCGTCTTCTTCCAGTAGAACGCGTCGGCGGCCAGCGTGGGGAAGGTGCCGACGGCCGAGAGTGCATTCGCGTAGTCGAGGATCGACGATTGCAGCGTGATCCCGTTCAGCTCGATACCGTCTTCATGCAGCACCCACGACAGCACCGCACTGCGCGCCGTGCCATACGACTCGCCGTACAGGAACTTGGGCGAGTTCCAGCGCGAGTTCTTGGTCAGATAACGCTGGATGAAGCGATCGATGGAGCGCGCGTCCTGGTCGGTGCCCCAGAAGTCCTTGTTCTTGGCCGGTGCAATGGCGGCTGAATAGCCTGTGCCGACCGGGTTGATGAACACCAGGTCGGAGCGGTCGAGCAGGCTGTCCGGGTTATCGGGCAGCTTGTACGGCGCCGGCGGCGTGAAGTTCGGGAACGATGACTGAAGCCGCTTCGGCCCGAACGAGCCCAGCAGCAGGAACACCGACGACGACCCTGGGCCGCCGTTATAGAAGAACGTCACCGGGCGCGGTTTCGACGGGTCCGGGTTGTCCTGCGTGTACGCCACGTAGAACATCGTCGCGTTGGACTGGGACGTGACCGGGTCGATGGTCGTCAGGTGGCCGGCGGTGGCCGTGTAGGCGATGCTCTTGCCGCCGATCGTCACCGTGTGGTGGGTGATGGCCGCGCTCTCGCCAGGGTCGGCGGGCAGGGCGTCGTTGGGCCCGGTGCCGTAGACGTTCGGGTCTACGTAAGGCTGGTCGGGCGGCACGGCCGCCGTCACCGGCTGCGTGGTTGCGCTGCCGGCGTTGGAGGCAACGCCGCTGGGGTTGGCCGTGGCGGATGAGTCTCCGCCGCCGCAACCCGCCAGCAGCACGGCGGACAGCGCCGCTGCCGCAAACGATGCACCAAAGGTGCGAGGCAATCCTGCAAAATCACCGGTCGATAACCTGGATTTTTTCATGGCGATAATGGCCTTCTTCAGGGTGACGAACGCCATCACTTAAAACGTGTAGTTTTAAGTGGGCTCCATATTCGATTTGCGTTTTGTAATTTATCTACGACGCGAACCGAATATTCTGATTTCCCGCCTTGCTTGCGGAAATTAATGCAATCGCTTTTTATTGGGCAAAAGAAACCCCTGAAACCCGATCGGATTTCAAAAAATGGAAACGGCGTTGGGGTCAAGCACTCAGGGTGTTTGCGCAAAGTCTGGCAAGGACAGTGCGAAAACGTCGGGATGAATGCAGCCGCGCCCCTGGCTTAAAACCGGGGGCGCATCCGATACGTCCAACCCTGCGGGTAATGCAATGACGAACGAAAAATTAGTTCGTAAGCAAACCGTTGTAAAGGGCTGTTTTTCATCGCGCGCGATGGGCTGTAAAAATGACCATGCCAATGCAATGGCGTGTCGCAATAGATGGGATTAAATACAAACAAGGCATGCCATTTTTTATAAAGCATCCGTACCGCTGACGGTGCCGGATGCCCATCCGGGGCGTGTAGGTGTCGGGCGCGCGCGGATACGGCGCATTACAATGCGCTCCTCAACTCTTTCCGGAGCACCTTGCAATGCCGATGCTTGAACCGTCCGTACTGGACCAACTGTTCCACGCAGCCCGTACCCACAACGTGTGGCTGGACAAGCCGGTCGACGACGAACTGCTGCACACGCTGTACGACACCGTGAAGTACGGCCCGACCGCCGCCAACAGCACGCCGGCCCGCTTCGTGTTCGTCAAGAGTGCGGCCGCCAAGGAGCGCTTGATTCCGTGTATGTCGGCCGGCAATCAGGAAAAGACCCGCCAGGCACCCGTGGCCGTGATCGTTGCGTACGACACGCAATTCCATGAGCAACTGCCCAAGCTGTTCCCGCACACCGATGCGCGTTCGTGGTACGCCGGCGACCAGGCCAAGATCAATGCAGCAGCGCTGATGAACGGCTCGCTGCAGGGTGGCTATCTGGTGCTCGCTGCGCGTGCCCTGGGCCTGGATTGCGGCCCGATGGCCGGCTTCGATGCCGACAAGGTGAACGAGACGTTCTTCCCCGATGGCCAGTGGAAGGTCAACTTCATCATGAACATCGGCTACGGCGACGCCGAGAAGCTGCACCCGCGCAACCCGCGCCTGTCGTTCGAAGAGGCGTGCAAGATCGTTTGATCCACCATCGATCGCGCAAAGAAACGGGGACTCGCATCAGCAGCTGCGGTCCCCGTTTTTCATTCCTTCGGTGCCGGCGTCTTCGGCCTGAATTCGCACAGCGGCTCGATGGCGCAATGCCAGCACTCGGGCTTGCGTGCCTTGCACACATAGCGCCCATGCAGGATCAGCCAGTGGTGCGCGTCCTGTCGAAACGCCTCCGGTACCACCTTCAGCAGTTTCAGCTCGACTTCCAGCACGTTCTTGCCCGGCGCCAACCCGGTGCGATTGGCCACGCGAAAGATGTGCGTGTCCACCGCAATCGTGGGCTCGCCGAATGCCGTGTTCATCACTACATTGGCTGTCTTGCGGCCTACGCCCGGTAGCTCTTCCAGCGCGGCGCGGTCACGCGGCACTTCACCGCTGTACCGGTCGAGCAGGATGCGGCACGTCTGCAGGATGTGCTTGCACTTGGTGCGATACAGCCCGATGGTCTTGATGTATTCCGTGATGCCTTCCTCGCCCAGCGCCAAGAGCTTTGCCGGCGTATTGGCCACCGGAAACAGCTTGCGTGTTGCCTTGTTCACGCCCACGTCGGTCGCCTGCGCCGAGAGCAGCACGGCAATCAACAACTCGAACGGTGTGGTGTATTCCAGTTCGGTAGTCGGCGTTGGGTTGCTCTCGCGCAGGGTCTCGAAGATGGCGTGGCGCTTGGCGGGATTCATCGTCGGGGCAGGGTTCAGGGTTTGTCTGCGTCGGGTTGGGTGCCGTGTTCGATCTGGCTGGCGATGCGCTTGCGGCGGGCTTCAGCCTCGTCAATCTGCGCCTGCACATCCGCCGACACGTCGGTCACGTTGCGCGGACCTTGCCCGCGTGCGGCCATCTCGGCCTGCTTCTGGCGCGCCCGTTCAATCGCGGCCTGGATGATTGCCTTTTTGCGTGCCTGCGCGGCGAGTTCGGCGTCATCAGCCGGTTGTTCGGCGCTGACGGCAGCGAGTTTTGCCGCGGCCTTGGCGGCAAGGCGGGCTTCGTTCTCGGCTTGCTCGCGCTTGAGGCGTGCGTTGCGGAAGCCGTAGCGGTCCCGCGCAACATTGGCTTGTTGCTGGCTCCAGGCATCCCAGCCCGTGCGTTCGCCGGTCACGGGGATCATGTCGATGCAATCGACGGGGCAGGGTGGCACGCAGAGGTCGCAACCAGTGCACCAGTCTTCCAGCACCGTGTGCATCGCCTTGGGCGCACCCACGATGGCGTCGACCGGGCACGCCTGAATGCACAGCGTGCAACCGATGCAGCGTTCCGGGTCGATGACGGCGACGGCGCGCGGTTGTTCGATGCCGTTGGAAGGGTCCAGCGGCGACGGTTCACCCGTGCGGCCGAGCGCGTCGGACAACCGGCGAATGCCTTCCGCGCCGCCGGGCGGGCAGCGGTTGGGCAGCGCCTCGCCGTTGGCCATGGCTTCAGCGTAGGGGCGGCAGCCGTTGTAGCCGCACTTGGTGCATTGCGTTTGCGGCAGGAGGTTTTCGAGCCGGTCGGCCAAGGATGTGACCAATGCGGGGACCAAGGAAACCACGATGGGACTTCTCGTTTGAATAGCCTGCCATTATCGCCGATTTGGCCCCTGCGCAAGGCGTGCATGCCCTGACATCGCGTGCGGCGGGCATGTCTTCACCCTATGACATAATTCTTGCGTTCTAAACGGACCGAGGTGCCATGCCGTCTCACCCAGCCGCGCCGCTCGCCGACATCGAAGCCGATGTTCATGGCGAATCTGCCGCACCCCGCGCGCGTCGCGACCCCGCCGGCACGCGCCGACGCATCCTCGCTGCGGCCATCGAAGAGTTTTCGCGTGGCGGCTTTGCCGGTGCCCGTGTCGACGCCATCGCCCGCCGTGCCGAGACCAACGAGCGCATGCTGTATTACTACTACGGCAGCAAGGAAAAGCTCTTCCTCACCGTGCTCGAGCACATGTATTTCCGCTTCAAGGAGGCGGAAGAGCAGGTGCAGATCGAGTCGTCGGACCCGCGCGAGGCGGTCATCCAGCTCGCGCGTTTCGTCTGGGATTTCTATTACGAGAATCCCGAGTTCATCCGCCTGCTCAACAGCGAAAACCTGCACGAGGCGCGGCATCTGAAGACGTCGCCGCACTTGGGCGAGCTGGTCAATCCGGTCATCGAGGTGCTGCGTGGCGTGGTGGAGCGCGGCCAGCGGACCGGCATCTTCCGTGACGACGTCGATGTGCCGCGCCTGTATCTGACGATCTCGGCGCTGGGCTATTACGTGCTGTCCAACCGCTACACGATCAGCGCCGTGGTGGGGCGCGACATTGCCTCGGCCGACGAGCACGAGGCGTTCGCGCAACTGCATATCAAGATGCTGCTGGCGTATCTGGACCGGCCCCGGGTTTGATCGACCCTGCATTGACCGAAGCGTCGTCGCACAACAAAAAGCCTCGCAATCGCGAGGCTTTTTTGTTGGGGCGTTCAGACTTAGGCAACAGCCTTGATGCGCGGTGCGTTCTCGTCGTAGCGGCGGATGAAATCGCGCAACTGCGGATACACCTGCTCGCGCCAGCGGCGACCCGAGAAGATGCCGTAGTGGCCGCACTTGGGCGCCGTCAGGTGCTGCTTGCGCGCATTCGGGATGCCGGTGCACAGGCCATGCGCGGCTTCGGTCTGACCGCTGCCGGAGATGTCGTCCAGTTCGCCTTCGATGGTGAAAAGCGCGGTGCTCTTGATGTCCTGCGGGCGCACCGGCTTGCCTTCCACTACCCACGTGCCGTTGGCCAGGTGGAATTCCTGGAAAACGTCGCGGATGGTCTCGAGGTAGTACTCGGCGGCCATGTCGAGCACGGCGTTGTACTCGTCGTAGAAGCGCACGTGGGCTTCCGCGTCTTCCCTGTCGCCTTCGATCAGGTTCAGGTAGTAGTCGTAGTGCGACGACAGGTGGCGGTCCGGATTCATCGCCACGAAGCCGGCGTGCTGCAGGAAGCCCGGATACACCTTGCGGCCGTGGCCCGGATAGTTGGCCGGTACCGTGTAGATCACGTTGGTCTCGAACCAGCTGTGCGACTTGTTGGTCGCCAGCGAGTTCACGGCGGTCGGGCTCTTACGCGCGTCAATCGGACCGCCCATCATGGTCATGGTGCGCGGCGTCTTCTCGCCGTCCGAGGCCATCAACGAGATCGCAGCCAGCACCGGCACGGTCGGCTGGCACACCGAGATCACATGCAGCTTGTCGGCGCCAATATGGTTGATGAACTCGCGGATGTAGTTGATGTAGTCCGACAGGTGGAAGGCACCTTCTTCGGTCGGCACCATGCGAGCGTCGATCCAATCGGTCACGTACACCTTGTGATCCTGCAGCAGCGTGCGCACGGTGTCACGCAGCAGCGTCGAGTGGTGGCCCGACAGCGGCGCACACACCAGCACGACGGGCTCGTCCTTGAGCAGCGTGATGGTCTCGGCGTCGTCGGCGTAGCGCTTGAAGCGGATCAGGCGGCAGAACGGCTTCTCGACGATGGTCTGTTCGACGATGGGAATGTCGCGCCCGTTGGATTTGACGGAGCGAATGCCGAATTCCGGCTTCTCGTACTCCTTGCCCAGGCGGTATAGCAGCTCGTAGCCCGCGGCGTAGCGTTGCGCGCCGGGCATCAGGGACAGCGGACTCAGGGGGTTGGTGAAGGTCTTGGCAGTCGCCTGGGCCCAGGCCGTCATGGGGCTGAGCAGGGCGCGCTGGAATTCGTGAAGCTGGTAAAGCATGGCTGGACCGGTCTTTAGTGGCGAGGGCGACGCAAACGATTATGCGCCTGAGTGCAGGCTACTGCGATGCAGCATAAACCCTGATAACAGAGTGTTACGCGGCTTATATGATGCGCCCGTGTCAGTCTAGCTCCATGCAGCAAAAAAGCGGCCGAAGCCGCTTTTCTTTTTGCAATTGCGCCTAAGGCGTGACGCCTACAGCACCTTACAGAACATCAGCGATGGCGTTGACCACGGCGTCGATGTTATGCGTGTTCAGCGCGGCCACGCAGATGCGGCCCGTCGACACGGCGTAGATGCCGTGCTCGGTGCGCAGGCGATCCACTTGCGCGGAGGTCAGGCCCGAGTACGAGAACATGCCGCGCTGGGCCTTCACGAACGAGAAATCGGTCTTCACGCCCTTGGCGGCCAGCTTGTCGACCAGCGCGTTGCGCATCGACTTGATGCGATCGCGCATTTCGCCCAGTTCCTGCTCCCACATCGCGCGCAGCTCGGGGCTCGTCAGCACGCTGGCGACGATCGTGCCGCCGTGCGTCGGCGGGTTGGAGTAGTTCGTGCGGATCACGCGCTTGACTTGCGACAGCACGCGGGCGGCTTCGTCCTTGCTCGTCGTCACGATCGACAGCGCGCCGACGCGCTCGCCGTACAGCGAGAACGACTTCGAGAACGAGCTGGAAACGAAGAACGACAGGCCCGATTCAGCAAACAGGCGCACGGCCAGGCCGTCCTGCTGGATGCCGTCGGCAAAGCCTTGATAGGCCATGTCGAGGAACGGGATCAGGTTTTTGGCCTTGATGACTTCCACGACCTGCTTCCACTGCTCGGTGGTCATGTCCACGCCGGTCGGGTTGTGGCAGCAGGCGTGCAGCACGATGATCGTGTTCGGCGCGTAGCTGTTGAGCGAATCCATCATGCCGGCGAAGTTCAGGCCGTGCGACGGGGCATCGTAGTACGCGTAGTTGACGACTTCGAAGCCGGCCGACTCGAACAGCGCGCGATGGTTTTCCCAGCTGGGGTCGGAAATTGCGACCTTGGCGTTCGGGTACAGGCGCTTGAGGAAGTCGGCGCCGATCTTCAGCGCGCCGGTGCCGCCCAGGGCTTGTGCGGTGACCACACGGCCTTCGGTGATCAGGGGCGATTCAGCGCCGAACAGCAGCTTCTGCACGGCCTGGTCGTAGGCGGCAATGCCTTCGATCGGCAGGTAGCCACGCGGGGCAGCGGCGGCCAGGCGGGCCTTTTCGGCTTCCTGCACGGCGCGCAGCACCGGAATTTTCCCTTCGTCGGTGAAGTACACGCCCACGCCCAGATTCACTTTGGTGCTGCGGGTATCGGCGTTGAAAGCTTCATTCAGGCCCAGGATAGGGTCACGCGGGGCCAGTTCGACTGCGGAGAAAAGCGACATGAGATGTCTCGATCGGTTGGTTCGGAATTCGGTGGGATCTTGCAGGCGGTGCGGCGTGGACTCCGGGGCGGATCGCCCGGCGCCAGATGTACAACGAGGCGCGCACGAAGACAGATTGTACCGAATACAGGCTCTAATCGCCCGAAAAATCCTTGCGTAACAGGGGCCTAAAGCGTTTCAACGGCCGGTACAGATGTGCCGGCCCCGCGGTCCAAACGATTGCCAAAGGCGCGCGCTACACTAGACGATTGGTTGCAATTGCCGCTGCCGCCCTTATTTGCTGAGGGCGTGCGAGTCACTTTGTCGACTTCCTGCGCCGCCATCCTACCCGCCGCCATGACCGATCTGAGCCAAGTCCCCAGCCCGCACGACGAGTCGAAGTTCGTGACTTTCGAGGGCTCGCCGTTCCAGTTGTACCAGCCGTATCCGCCGGCCGGCGACCAGCCGGAGGCGATCCGCCAGCTCGTCGAGAACATTGGCGACGGCCTGTCGTACCAGACCCTGCTGGGCGTTACGGGCTCAGGCAAGACCTTCACCATGGCCAATGTGATCGCGCAGGTGGGGCGGCCGGCCATTGTCTTTGCGCCCAACAAGACGCTGGCGGCGCAGCTGTATTCGGAGTTCCGCGAGTTCTTCCCGCGCAATGCGGTCGAATACTTCGTCTCGTACTACGACTACTACCAGCCTGAGGCATACGTGCCGCAGCGCGACCTCTTCATCGAGAAGGATTCGTCGATCAACGAGCACATCGAGCAGATGCGGCTCTCGGCCACCAAGAGCCTGCTCGAGCGCCGCGATGTGGTGATCGTGGCCACCGTGTCGGCCATCTACGGCATTGGCAACCCGAGCGAATACCACCAGATGATCCTGACGCTGCGCGCGGGTGACAAGGTCAGCCAGCGCGACGTGATCGCGCGCCTGATCGCCATGCAGTACACGCGCAACGAGACCGATTTCCAGCGCGGCACCTTCCGCGTGCGCGGCGACACGGTCGACATCTTCCCCGCCGAGCACGCAGAAATGGCCGTGCGCCTGGAGCTGTTTGACGATGAGGTCGAATCGCTCCAGTTGTTCGATCCGCTGACCGGCCGTGTGCGGCAAAAGATTCCGCGCTTCACGGTGTACCCGTCGAGCCACTACGTCACGCCGCGCGAGACCGTCTTGCGCGCCATCGAGACCATCAAGGCGGAGCTGCGCGAACGGCTCGATTTCTTCTACAAGGAAAACAAGCTGGTGGAAGCGCAGCGGCTGGAGCAGCGCACGCGCTTCGATCTGGAGATGCTCCAGGAACTCGGATTTTGCAAGGGCATCGAGAACTACTCGCGCCATCTATCCGGTTCCGCGCCTGGCGAGCCGCCGCCGACGCTGGTCGATTACCTGCCGCCCGATGCGCTGATGTTCCTCGATGAATCGCACGTGCTGATCGGCCAGCTCAACGGCATGTACAACGGTGACCGTGCGCGCAAGGAAACGCTATCCGAATACGGTTTCCGCCTGCCTTCTGCGCTCGACAACCGGCCGCTCAAGTTTGCCGAATTCGAGACCAAGATGCGCCAGGTTACGTTCGTTTCCGCCACGCCCGGCGATTACGAAAAGAAGACCGCGGGCACGGAAGTCGTCGAGCAGGTGGTGCGCCCGACGGGCCTCGTCGACCCGATCATTGAGGTGCGCCCGGCCACGACGCAGGTCGACGATCTGCTGTCTGAGATCCATGTGCGCGTCGAGGCTGGTGAGCGCGTGCTGGTGACCACGCTCACCAAGCGCATGGCCGAGCAGTTGACCGAGTTCCTGTCGGAGAACGGCGTCAAGGTCCGCTACCTGCATTCGGACATCGACACCGTGGAGCGCGTGGAGATCATCCGTGACCTGCGCCTGGGCACGTTCGACGTGCTGGTCGGCATCAACCTGTTGCGCGAAGGTCTGGATATTCCAGAAGTGTCACTCGTGGCGATTCTGGATGCCGACAAGGAAGGCTTCCTGCGTGCCGAGCGCTCGCTCATTCAGACCATCGGCCGCGCGGCGCGGAACGTGAACGGCACCGCCATCCTCTATGCCGATCGCATGACCGATTCGATGAAGAAGGCGATTGGCGAAACCGAGCGCCGCCGCGCCAAGCAGATCGCCCACAACGAGGCGCATGGCATTACGCCGCGCGGCGTCGTCAAACGCATCAAGGACATCATCGACGGCGTGTACAACGTCGACGACGCGCGAGCCGAACTGAAGGCCGCGCAAGAGGCCGCCAAGTACGAAGACATGAGCGAGAAGCAGGCGTCCAAGGAAATCAAGCGCCTGGAAAAACAGATGCTCGACCACGCCAAGAACCTCGAATTCGAAAAGGCGGCGGCGGTTCGCGATCAGCTTGCCAAGCTCAAGTCCCAGCTCTTTGGGGCGAGCGGCGAAGACCATATCGTTCCGGCCGCCTGAACTGCTCGGCCACTTGGATTGTCGGACTCCCGCCGCCTTGCCCCAGGGCAGCCGGCGGGTTACTGTCCACGCCATTTCAGATCACACTCAGGCGCTGCGTGTCGCCTGACGGGGGAACTGGCACGTGCTGCAGCGTTCGACTGCACGCGTCCGCCATCAAGGGAGTTCGATGTTCGATTTTTTGCTTAACCCGTGGCGCAAGTGGCGCGCTTCCCGGCACGCCAGCCATCAACTCGATGCCATCCTGGCCCAGTTCGAGCCCACGCGCAGTCTGGCCGAACGCAATGAATGGCTGACCGAGCTGGGCTACTGGCTGCGCCGGGCGGACCGGCCTGTGGGTGCCGTATCAGAGTCTTGGCGCTATGCGCGCCTGCGCTATCTGCTGCAGGTGCTGGAGAACAACCCGGTCCTGGCCGAGCGCGTCGCGCAGACGTTGCGCAGCATCGTGCAGGACAACGATCCGGTGTCGCTGCTGTGCGATACGGGCTTGTCGTCACGCTCCGGTTTCTGGAGCGAGTTGATCGACCGCTGGCAGGCGCGCTTGCTGCCGCCCGCACCCAATCAGCCGCAACTGGCAACGTTGTTTGCACTGCTGTTTGTGGGGCCGACCGATGCGCAGTGGGTGGATGGTCTGGACGACGAACTGGTCGCGCGCCTGCACGCGCTGTTCCGCGCGGGGATGGCGGATGACGAGCACGCTGTGGGCCAGACACGATTGGAGCGCAGCCTTGGCATCGGCATCCAGATCCTGATCAGCCAGGTGCGCGCGGCAGGGTTGTCGCGCGGCATTCGCAGCCGCATGGACCACGCGGAACTCACCGATTCACCGTTCTACCTGCTGGCCGACGCGGCTAACGCGATCTTCCTGGAACGGCCCAACACGGCGCTTGCGAGCCCCGAGCGCTTGCTGCAGGAACTCAACTACTTCCGCGCTGTGCTGGACCGCTGCCGCGCGGCTACGGCCAGCGTGTATCAGCATCTGGACGAGAACGGCGTTTCGGTGGAAGTCGTGTTCCAGGTCGAGCGCATGAAGGCGTGGCTGAGCCGCATCGATTTGCTGCTCACGGCGTGGGCGGACACGCAGGGCTCGCGCCGCTTCGTGCATCTGACGGCCGAGCTGGTGTCGGCCAGCCAGCATCGCCGCAGCGTGGGGTATCTGATTCGCTCCACGTTTGCTGATCTGGCACGCAAAGTCGTGGAGCGTTCCGCCGAGACCGGCGAGCACTACATCACCCGCGACGGGAAGGAATACGGCGCGATGGTCAAGGCCGCAGCCGGCGGTGGCGTCATTACGGCGGCCACGGTGTACATCAAATTCTTCATCACGGGGGCGCATCTTTCGCGCTTTACCGAAGGCCTGTTCGCCTCGATCAACTATGCGGTGAGCTTTCTCGGCATCCATTTCGCGCATTTCACGCTGGCCACCAAGCAGCCCGCCATGACGGCGCCTGCGCTGGCGCACCGGCTCGACCAGGTGAGCCGCCAGGAAGGGCTGGACCGCTTTGTCGACGACACGGTTGCCATGATCCGCTCCAACGCCGCGGCGATTGCGGGCAACCTGGTGGCCGTGGCGCCGGTGGCTTTCCTGGTGCAGTGGTTGGCCGGGCGTTTCGTCCATACGGATCTGATCTCGGCAGAGAAGGCGATGGCGACCATCGATTCGTTCTCCATTCTCGGGCCGACACCGCTGTACGCCATCTTCACGGGCGTACTGTTGTGGGCATCAAGCCTGGCGGCGGGCTGGGCCGACAATTGGTTTGCGCTGCACCGTGTGCATGACGTGATTGCCTACCACCGGCGCCTGCGCTTCATGGTGGGCACGCAGGGCGCACAGCGCATCGCCAGCTTCTGGAAGCGCAATCTGTCGGGCATCGTCGCCAACGTGTCGCTGGGCTTCATGCTGGGGCTGGGGCCCGAGATCCTGTCGTTTTTCGGCCCGCATATGGAAGTGCGTCACGTCACGCTGTCGACCGGTGCGGTGGCAACCGCGGTGGGCGTGCTGGGCGTCAACGTCATGCATACGGCGCCGTTCTGGCTGGCCGTGGCCGGCATTGCGCTGATGGGTGTGCTCAACGTGCTGGTGTCGTTTGCGCTGGCCTTCAACATGGCGATGCGCTCGCGCAACCTGCGCGGGGTTGACCGCAAGCGCGTGACGGGCGCCGTCTGGCGCCGCATCTTGCGGGATCCGCTGTGCCTGCTGGTGCCGCGCGCCCCGACTGCGAGCACGCCGCCCAGCACCAGCACGCCGGTCTAGTTGGCTGCGGGCGCGGTAGGCGCACCCAGCTCGCTGCGGAACGGAATGGACGGCTGAGCGCCCAGCCGCGTGACTGACACGGCCGCCGCAGCTTGCCCAAATTCGATGGCTGCATCGGGTGCCGCGTCTTCCGCCAGTGCGGCCGCCAGCGCGCCGACAAACGTATCGCCGGCAGCGGTGGTGTCGATGGCGTGTGCGGTCGGCGCCGGCATCAGCAGGCGCGAGTGGGCATCCACGTAAGCAACGCCGCGTGCCCCCAGCGTGACAATCACGTGCCGCGCGCCTTGCGCATGGAGATCAGCGGCGGCATCCAGCGCAGCTTCGGGCGAATCGACGGGCCGAGCCGTCAGCAGCGCGGCTTCGGTTTCGTTCGGGATCAGGTAATCGCAGGCGGCAATCCATGGGGTAGGCAGCGGGCCGAGCGCCGGTGCCGGGTTCAGGATGACCGTCTTGCCCAGCCGCTGGCCCAGCTTGAGCGCGCATTCCACCGCATCGGGCGGCGATTCCAACTGACAGACGATCACATGTGCGCGCTCGAACGCAGCGCGCTGCGCTTCGATCATGGTTGGCGTCAGCAATTCGTTGGCGCCGGCCACGATGACGATGGTGTTCTGGCCGCTGTTGGCCACGGTCACGCAGGCGATGCCGGTGGCGGCCCCGGCGTGCACCGACACCATGGATGTGTCCACACCCTCGCGGCGCAGGCCGTCGCGCAGCGCGGCGCCGTAGGCGTCATTACCCACGCAGCCGAGCATGGCGACACGGGCACCCAAGCGTGCGGCGGCCACGGCCTGATTGGCGCCCTTGCCGCCGGGGATGGTTTCCAGCGCAGGCGCTGCAACCGTTTGCCCGGGACGCGGCAAACGAGGCGTGCGGATCACGAGATCCATATTCAGGCTGCCGACGATCAGCACGTCGGCAGCGGCGTGCGCAGAAGAAGCGGAAGGGCGCTTGGCCACCATGGCGGGACTACGTTGAAAGCGTGAAAGGAATGCGGGCTCAGGCGGCACGCGCCGGGCGCTCGGGCTCGGCGGTCGACTCGCGCAGCGACAAGCGCGGTGGCAGCACGATGCGACGTGCGCGCGGCTCTTCCACTGGATGGCGCAAGGCGTTGTCGCCGAGGTGTTGGAGCAGCGTCTGCGCGGTGGTCTCGCCCAATTGGCGGATCGATTGGCCAACGGTGGACAGCGCCGGATAGACGTAACGGCTGAGTTCAATGTCGTCAAAGCCGATCACGGACAGCGACTTCGGCACGGGAATGCCCAGTTCGGCCGCGGCGCGCAGCGCACCGATGCCCATCAGGTCATTGCCGGCAAAGATGGCAGTGGGCATCTCGCCTTCGGTCAGCAACTGGCGCGCGGCGCGGTAGCCGCCAGGGCTGGTGAAGTCACCTTCGGCAATGCGGGCGGAGGCTTCCGGCACGCCGGCTTCCCGCAGCGCGCGGTGGAAACCGGCCAGGCGCTCTGCCGTCACGCTTAGCGCCGACGGCCCGCTGATGCAAGCGATGCGGCGGTGGCCAAGTTCCAGCAGATGCTTGGTCGCCATGTAGGCGCCTTCTTCGTGATCGACTTGCACCTGGTCGGCCTGGATGCCTTCGGTCGGGCGGTCGACCATCACGATGGGCAGGGCGGATTCACCGAGCGCTTCGACCAATGCCGTGTCCGGCCCGGCACTGCTGACGATGATGCCGTCGACGCGCTTTTCCATCAGCACGCGCAGATAGTCCCGCTGCTTGCGGGGGTCGTCGTCGGAGTTGCACAGAATGACGCTGTAGCCGGCGGCGGCGCACACATCTTCAATGCCCCGCGCCAGCTCCGCAAAATATGGGTTGGTGGCGGTGGGCACGAGCACGCCGATGGTGCGCGTGGTGCGGTGCTTGAGCGAGCGCGCCACGGCGCTGGGCACATAGCGCGTGGCCCGGATGGCCTCTTCCACGCGCTTGCGTGTCTCGGCGTTTACCGGTCTTGTGTTGTTGATGACGTGTGAGACGGTGGTGAAAGAAACGCCGGCCAGTGCGGCCACGTCCTTGATGGTTGCCATGACGATCTCCTCTGTCTCTTAGTGGTGCTTGACGCGGTTGCGTTTGCTGCGATAGGTATCCATGACCACGGCCGCGACGATGACTGCGCCCGTGATGATTCGTTTCGTGGGCTCGGATGCGCCGATCTGTGCCAGGCCCGATTCGAGCACCGAGATGATCAGTACGCCAAACAGCGTGCGCACCACCGAACCACGCCCGCCCATCAGGCTCGTGCCGCCGATCACCACGGCGGCGATCACCTGCAGCTCCATGCCTACGCCGGCGTTCGGATCGGCAGCTTCCAGACGCGACACCTGGAACAGCGCAGCGAGGCCCGAGAGCAGCCCCATCAGCGCGAACACTGCAATCTTGTAGGGGCGCGGATTCACGCCCGCCAGCCGCACGGCTTCTTCATTGGTGCCGATGGCCACCAGGTAACGGCCGAACACCGTGCGCACCAGCACGATCTGGCCAACGACCGTGATGGCAATCGCGATCAGGAACGACGGCGCAATACCCAGCGCGATGGGGTTGGCGAGCCAGTCGACCGCGCTGCCGATGTACACCGTGCGCGAATCGGTGAGGCTATAGGCGAGGCCGCGCGCCATTTCCAGCACGCCCAGTGAAACGATGAATGACGGAATGCCCCAGTGAACCGTGACGGCACCGGTCAGCATGCCCGCCGCCGTGGCCAGCACCACGCCCGCCAGCGCTGCCGGCAACAGGCCCCAACCCAACTTGGTCATGGCCACCGACAGCACCGAAGCCGCCAGCGCGAGTACCGAGCCGACCGACAAATCAATGCCGCCGATCATCAGGATGAAGGTCATGCCCACGGCCATCACCAACAGGTCGGGAATCTCGTTGGCGATGGTCGTGAACGTGGGCGGCGAGAAGAACGTCGGCGACAGCGTGCCGAACAGCACGAGCATGGCGACCAGCGCTGCGAGCAATCCGCCGATGGTGCCAAGCGACATGCCCAGCGCCGCGCGCGTGGAGGCGGGCGCAGCGGGCGGCGTCGGGGGCAAGGTGGAATCAGAGCGCATCGGCGGTCTCCGAAGGCGATTGAGGTGCAGGTGAATCGGAGTCACCCGATTCACCGAAAGCGGCGGCGAGCAGGGCGTCCTGGCTCCAGGCGTCGCGTTGGAAGATGTGCGTGAGCCGCCCGGCGCGCATGACGCCGATGCGATCACACAACTGCATGAGTTCGCGCAAATCGCTCGACACCACGACCAGCGCCTTGCCTCGCGCGGCCAGCGCGTCGAGCAGCGTGTAGATGTCGAACTTGGCGCCCACATCCACGCCCCGCGTGGGCTCATCGAACAGCAGCACGGGCGTGTCGCGCTCCAGCCAGCGGGCAATCGCCACCTTCTGCTGATTGCCGCCCGAGAGTTCACCCACCGGCTGCTCCGGCCCCGCGCAACGGATGCGCAAGGCGCCGATGTGCCGCTGCGACAGCGCACGCTCGCGCGCTGGTTGCAGCCAGCCGCGTTTCGTGACGCTTGGCATGTTGCCCAGCGCGATGTTGGTAGCGATCGGCAGGCTCAGCATCAGGCCTTCGTCCTTGCGGTCTTCGGTGAGCAGGCTGATGCCGTGGCGCACCGCGTCGCCGGGCGAGCGGATGCGCACGGGCGCCAGCGGTGAGCCGACTTCGACGGTGCCCGCATCCGCGCGGTCCGCACCGAAGATCAGCCGCAGCAGTTCCGTGCGCCCCGCACCGACCAGGCCCGCGATGCCGAAGATCTCTCCCGGCGCCACGTCGAAGCTCACATCGCGCACGGCTGGTGCACGCGTAAGGCCGGTCACACGCAGCGCCGGCGAGCCGTCCCCAAACCACGGCGCGCGCGCCGCACGTTCCGTTTCGGATGAGGCTGCCACGTCACGACCGACCATCGCCTGGATCAGCGCGTCCTGCGTGATCGTGGCGGCCGGGGCATCGGTGATCAACTTGCCGTCACGCAGCACGACAATGCGGTCAGCAATGCGCGCCAGTTCGTCCAGGCGGTGGGAGATATAAAGGATGGCCACGCCCTCGCGACGCAGCGCGTCGATGCGCTCGAACAGCGTGGCGCTTTCGTGCGCGCTCAGCATGGCCGTCGGCTCGTCGAGGATCAGCACACGGCACGCGCTGGCCAGCGCGCGGGCAATCTCGATCATCTGCCGGTGGCCCATGCCGAGCGTGTGCACGGGCGTCCACGGGTCGAGGTCCAGGCCGACGCGCGCGAGCGCCTGTTCGGCCCGATGCCGCAGCGCAGAGCGATCCACAAAACCCAGCCGCCGGGGCAGCTCGCCGAGGAACAGGTTCTCGGCCACCGTGAGCGTGGGCACCATGCTCAGTTCCTGCAGCACCATGCGCACGCCCAGCGCTTCGGCTGCGTTGCGCGAGTCGGGCGCGTACAGCGTGCCGGCTAGCGTCATCGAACCCGACGTCGCTGTCTCCAGTCCGCACAGGATCTTTGAGAGCGTGCTCTTGCCCGCGCCGTTTTCCCCCGTGAGCGCCAGCACCTCGCCCGCATGCACGTCGAGATCGATGTCTCGCAGCACGGGGGCGGCGTAGTGCTTGCTGACAGCGGAGACGCGCAGCAGCGGCGGGCGGGGTTCGTGAGCGGCAGACATGGCTGGCGGCGGCTTGCCCGTCTGTGGCGTTACGTGCGCGTGACGAGGTTGACGGGTGTCTCGACGACACCCGACAGCTTCGCCTGCGGCGTCTTGGCGGCCAGCGCTTTCAGAGCGGTCTCGATGCCGTAGACCGCCTGTTGATCGGCGTGCTGATCAGCCGTGGCAACGACGCGCCCGTCAGCAAGCATGGCCTTGATGGCGTCGATGTTGTCATAGCCGCCAATCAGCACTTTGCCCAGCTTGCCTGCCGCGCGCACCGCCGATACGGCGCCGATCGCCATGTTGTCGTTGCCGCACAGCAGGGCCTTCAGGTCAGGCTCCGAGCGCAGCATGGCAGCCGCTACCTTATTGCCCTTGTCGATCTCCCATTCGCCCGATTGCACCCCCACGACCTTCAGCTTGGCGGCTTCGGCCGCGTCCTTGAAGCCAGCGGTGCGTTGCTGGGCGTTCGTGGTGGTCGGAATGCCCTCGATGATGCCCACGGCATCGCCCGGCTTGAGCGACTTGGCAACGAAGTCGCCCACGAGTCGCGCCCCCTTGCGGTTGTCCGGCCCCACGAAAGGCACGTGCAGCCCTTTCTCCTTGAGTGCCGCGGGGTCCAGCCGGTTGTCG
This sequence comes from Ralstonia psammae, assembly GCF_958405935.1. Taxonomy (NCBI): domain Bacteria; kingdom Pseudomonadati; phylum Pseudomonadota; class Betaproteobacteria; order Burkholderiales; family Burkholderiaceae; genus Ralstonia; species Ralstonia psammae. Next base: position 483,829 of record NZ_CATZBU010000002.1, on the reverse strand, counting down.
ATGTTGATGACCAGAATGCCCGCGTCCACGGCCTTCTTGACGACCGGCACCATCGCCTTGGAGTCGGCCGGTGCCAGCACCAGCGCATCCACACGCGCGACGATCATCTGCTCGACCAGGCGGATCTGCCCGGCGGTGTCGGTTTCGTCGCGAATGCCGTTGGTCAGCAGCGAGTACTCCGACGCGTGATCCTTCTGATGCTTGCGCGCGCCGTTCTCCATGGTCAGGAAGAACTCGTTGGCGAGGGACTTCATGACCAGCGCAACTTTGGGCGGCTGGTTGGCGGCGTGCGCGAGCGAAAACGGGAATGGCAGTGCTGCAGCTACGACAGAACCCGCGCCAAGTTGAAGGGCGCGGCGACGGCGGATATCCATGGTGTCTCCTCCAGGAAGAGGCCTATCTGGGGCGGGTGGGGTGCGGGCGTCGTTACCGTGTCACGCCGTAAGGCATTCCTAAGGGCAATCGCGCCTCGCTCTTCGCAAACGTTTGCGTATCTGACAGTCTCGGCTACCGCGTAACAGAAGTCAATGAAATTGCGCTTTTCACTGCATAAGTAAAAACCCGCAGTGACGGTGCCTTGGCGCCTGACTCGCAGGTTGCGCTGCGGGAGTGGCGTGATAGCCCTATCGGACGTGGTTGATTGTTTTGGTCCACAATACGGCCTGCCGCGTGGCCACCCCATTTTTCGGGCTCTGCAAATCCCCTTGCTGCGACGCGGAATCCCCCGACACCTTAGTTGACTGATTTTGTCGGGTTCCTTTATACTTGAGCAAAACGATCAGGTATTTCCCCGACGCCATGAGATTGACCACCAAAGGCCGCTTCGCGGTCACCGCCATGATTGACTTGGCGCTGCGCCAAGAGCAGGGTCCGGTCACGCTGGCTGGCATCAGCCAGCGTCAGAAGATTTCGCTGTCGTATCTGGAGCAGCTGTTCGGCAAACTGCGCCGCCACGAAATCGTGGAAAGCGTGCGCGGTCCGGGCGGCGGCTACAGCCTCGCGCGCCGTGCCGACGACGTTACCGTTGCCGACATCATCATTGCCGTGGACGAGCCGCTGGACGCCACCCAATGCGGCGGCAAGGGCAACTGCGGCGGTGAAGAGCACGCCGGCGGTCATACGGGCCGCTGCATGACGCACGACCTGTGGGCCACGCTCAACCAGAAGATGGTCGAGTATCTCGATTCGGTGTCGCTGCAGAACCTGGTCGATCAGCAACGCGAACGTCAGCCCGAAGTGATTCAGGACATGCGTGAGGCGCGTCCGGCACGCCGTGAGCGCACACCGGCACGCACCCGCAGCGTGGATGCGCCCGCCACCGCGTCGGTGGCCGCCGAGCCCGTCAAGCGCGCCCCGCTGGTCAACTCCGTTTTCAGTCTGGCGCAGTCGTGATTGCGCCAGCGTGAGGCCGGCCACGACGCCAGCCCCGCACAAAAATATCGCCCCCCACATCAGGCAGACAAGATATGAGCACCCTGCAACTTCCCATCTACATGGACTATTCCGCGACGACGCCGGTGGACCCGCGCGTGGTCGACAAGATGATCCCGTACCTGCGCGAGAGCTTCGGCAATCCCGCCTCGCGCAGCCACCCGTTTGGCTGGGAAGCCGAGAAGGCCGTCGAGACCGCGCGCGAACAGGTTGCCGCGCTCGTGAACGCCGACCCGCGCGAAATCGTCTGGACGTCCGGCGCCACGGAATCCAACAACCTGGCCATCAAGGGTGCTGCCAACTTCTACAGCAGCAAGGGCAAGCACATCATTACCGTCAAGACCGAGCACAAGGCTGTGCTGGACACGACGCGTGAGCTGGAGCGCCAGGGCTTCGAAGTGACGTACCTGGACGTGAAGGACAACGGTCTGATCGATATCGAGGTCTTCAAGCAAGCCATCCGCCCCGACACCATTCTTGCGTCGGTGATGATGGTGAACAACGAGATCGGCGTCGTTCAGGACATCGAGCAGCTCGGCGAGATCTGCCGCGAGAAGGGCGTGATCTTCCATGTCGACGCCGCACAGGCGACGGGCAAGGTTGGCATCGATCTGCAGAAGTTGAAGGTCGACCTTATGTCGTTCTCGGCGCACAAGACGTATGGTCCGAAGGGTATCGGTGCGCTGTACGTGCGCCGCAAGCCGCGTATCCGCATTGAAGCGCAGATGCACGGCGGTGGCCACGAGCGCGGCATGCGTTCGGGCACGCTGGCCACGCACCAGATCGTCGGCATGGGCGAAGCCTTCCGCATCGCCAAGGAAGAAATGGCCACCGAAAACGAGCGCGTCCGCATGCTGCGTGACCGCCTGTATCGCGGCCTGAACACGATGGAAGAGGTGTACGTCAACGGCGACATGGAAGCCCGTGTGCCGCACAACCTGAACATCAGCTTCAACTTCGTTGAAGGCGAGTCGCTGATCATGGCAATCAAGGACGTCGCCGTGTCGTCGGGCTCGGCTTGCACATCCGCCTCGCTGGAACCGTCGTACGTGCTGCGTGCGCTGGGTCGCAACGACGAACTGGCACACAGCTCGATCCGCTTCACGGTGGGCCGGTTCACGACGGAAGAAGAAGTCGACTACGTGGTCGAGTTGCTCAAGAGCAAGATCGGCAAGCTGCGCGACCTCTCCCCGCTGTGGGAGATGTACAAGGACGGCGTGGATCTGAACAGCATTCAATGGGCGGCGCACTGAGCGCGGCGTTTGACGAATAACGGGCGCCCCCGCGCCAGCCAACGATTGATAGAGGTGTGAAATGTCTTACAGCAACCAAGTTCTGGACCATTACGAAAATCCGCGCAACGTCGGTTCGTTCGAGAAGGGCGACGACACGGTCGGCACCGGCATGGTCGGCGCGCCCGCTTGCGGCGATGTGATGAAGCTGCAGATCAAGGTCAACGAGCAGGGCGTGATTGAAGACGCAAAGTTCAAGACCTACGGCTGCGGTTCGGCCATCGCTTCGTCGTCGCTGGTGACGGAATGGGTGAAGGGCAAGACGCTGGATCAAGCGCTGGAAATCCGCAACACGGCCATCGCTGAAGAGCTGGCCCTGCCGCCGGTGAAGATCCACTGCTCGATCCTGGCCGAAGACGCCATCAAGGCGGCCGTGGCCGACTACAAGGAAAAGCACGGCTCGGCCGAGCAGAAGGCTGCTTGAGCCGGATTGGATAGAAAGGACGCAGCATGATCACCCTGACCGACAAGGCCGCGCAGCACGTTTCCCGCTACCTGACCCGCCGTGGCAAGGGCGTGGGCCTGCGCGTGGGCGTGAAGACCACGGGCTGTTCGGGCCTGGCCTACAAGCTCGAATATGCGGATGAGATTGCCGCCGAAGATCAGGTCTTCGAATCCAACGGCGTCAAGGTGATCGTCGATCCGAAGAGCCTGCCGTACATCGATGGCACCGAGTTGGACTACGCACGCGAAGGGTTGAACGAAGGTTTCCGCTTCAATAACCCGAACGTGAAGGACGAGTGCGGCTGCGGCGAGTCGTTCCGCGTGTGAGCGGGACACATTGAAGCAAGCGATTGTCGGTTTCGAGCGGGACGAGGAGGGCCACTGGGTCGCCCGTCTCGCCTGCGGACATGGGCAGCACATGCGCCACGATCCGCCCTGGCAGTTGCGGCCTTGGACGGAAACCGAAGCCGGGCGCGCCAGCAGGATCGGCGTGGTGGTGGAATGCCTGAAGTGCGATCGGGGCGAGCCGGTCGAATAAGGAACACGAGGCGGCACGGCCGCTTTTTTTATTCATGAATTCCGGCTTGTCAGCGAACACGACGCATTTTTCCCTCTTCGGTCTGCCCGAGCACTTCGAGGTCGACGCCGACGCGCTGAACGCTGCGTATCGCACGGTGCAATCGCAGGCGCATCCAGACCGTTATGCCCACGCAGGCGACGCTGAACGCCGCGTCGCCATGCAATGGGCCACGCGCGCCAACGAGGCATATCAGACGCTGCGCGACCCGCTCAAACGGGCGACGTATCTGCTGCACCTGCACGGTGTCGATGTGCAGGCCGAGAACAACACGGCCATGCCGCCCGCGTTTCTCATGCAGCAAATGGAGTGGCGCGAAGCGCTGGGCGACGCCAAGGCGGAGCGCAACGTGGATGCGCTGGACGATTTGCTTGGCATGCTGCGCAAGGAAAAACGCACGCGTTATCAGGCGCTATCCAGTCTGCTCGATGGCGATGGCAACACCGCAGCAGCAGCCGATGCCGTGCGCCAATTGATGTTCATCGAAAAGATCGAACGCGACACCGCCGAGGCCATCGACCGGCTGGAAGACTAGAACCCAGAATTTGCGACAATGTTGGGTTTGCCCTGGCAGGCAGCTCATCCGCGCAATCGAGACATCCCCATGGCTTTACTGCAGATTTCCGAACCCGGCGAATCGCCCGCACCGCACCAGCGCCGTCTGGCGGTGGGCATTGACCTGGGCACGACCAACTCGTTGGTGGCCTCCGTGCGCAGCAGCGTGCCGGAAGTGTTGCCGGACGATCAGGGCCGCCCGTTGCTGCCCTCCGTGGTGCGCTATCTGCCCACAGGCGGTGCGCACATCGGCTACAAGGCGCAGGCCGAAGCCGTGCGTGACCCGAAGAACACCATCATCTCGGTCAAGCGTTTCATGGGGCGCGGCCTGAAGGATGTCGCCCACATCGAGAACACGCCGTACGACTTTGTCGACGCGCCCGGCATGGTCCAACTGAAGACCGTGGCCGGCGTGAAGAGCCCGGTGGAAGTGTCGGCGGAGATTCTCGCCACGCTGCGCCAGCGCGCGGAAGACACGCTTGGCGACGAGCTGGTCGGCGCCGTCATTACCGTGCCCGCGTACTTTGACGATGCGCAGCGCCAAGCCACCAAGGACGCCGCCAAGCTGGCCGGCCTGAACGTGCTGCGCCTGCTGAACGAGCCGACCGCAGCTGCCATCGCCTATGGCCTGGACAACGCCGCCGAAGGCATTTACGCGGTCTATGACTTGGGCGGCGGTACGTTCGACATCTCGGTGCTCAAGCTCACCAAGGGCGTGTTCGAGGTGATGTCGACGGGCGGCGATTCCGCGCTCGGTGGTGACGATTTCGACCAGCGCATCGTCTGCTGGATCGTCGAGCAGGCGGGCCTGCAGCCGCTCTCCGCCGAAGACACGCGCCTGCTGCTGAACAAGGCGCGTGCTGCCAAGGAATGGCTTTCCACCGCCGACAACACCGAGATTGACGCGATGCTGTCCACCGGCGAGACCGTGCATCTCGTGCTGACTGCCGAGACCTTTGCCGAACTGACCGCCAACCTCGTGCAGAAGACGTTGTCGCCCGTGCGCCGCGCGCTGCGCGATGCGGGCGTAACGATGGACGACGTAAAGGGCGTGGTGCTGGTCGGTGGCGCGACGCGCATGCCGATCATCCGTCGTGCCGTGGGCCAACTGTTCGGCCGCACGCCGCTCACGAACCTCGACCCGGATCAGGTGGTCGCGATCGGCGCGGCCATGCAGGCCAACCTGCTGGCCGGCAACCGTGCGCCGGGTGAAGACTGGCTGCTGCTCGACGTGATCCCGCTGTCGCTGGGTGTCGAGACGATGGGTGGCCTGGTCGAGAAGATCATCCCGCGCAACAGCACGATTCCCGTAGCGCGCGCGCAGGAATTCACCACCTTCAAGGACGGCCAGACGGCCATGGCGATCCACGTGCTGCAGGGCGAGCGCGAACTGGCGAGCGATTGCCGTTCGCTGGCACGTTTTGAGCTGCGCGGCATCCCGCCGATGGTGGCCGGCGCCGCGCGCATCCGCGTGACGTATCAGGTCGATGCAGATGGCTTGCTGTCGGTATCTGCCCGCGAAACGGTGTCTAGCGTGGAAGCGTCGATTACCGTGAAGCCGTCGTACGGCTTGGGCGATGACGATATCGCTCGCATGCTGCGGGAAGGTTTCCAATCCGCCGAAGACGACATGCGCCGTCGTGCGCTGGCGGAAGAACGCGTTGAAGGCGAGCGCTTGCTTGAGGCGCTGTCACAGGCACTGGCGGCCGATGGCGATCTGCTCTCCGCCGAAGAGCGCGCCACCATCGACACCGAAATCGCCGCGCTGCGCACCACCTTGCAGGGCGAAGACCACCGCGCCATCAAGGACGCCGTGGACGCGTTGTCGCACGGTACCGACGAATTCGCCGCGCGCCGCATGGACCGCGGCATCCGCAAGGCGCTCGCTGGCAAACGTATCGAGGAACTCGGCTGATCGCCGATTGCATCCCCCAAAACACACTTATCGAACGAGTTTCTTCATGCCACAAATCGTCGTCCTTCCTCACGTCGAATACTGCCCGGAAGGGGCCGTGATCGAAGCCAAGCCCGGCACGACCATCTGCGACGCGCTGCTCGGCGCCGATATCGAGATCGAGCATGCATGCGAGAAGTCGTGTGCCTGCACGACCTGCCACGTGATCGTGCGCGAGGGCTTCAACTCGCTGGATGAGGCGACGGAGAAGGAGGAGGATCTGCTCGACAAGGCCTGGGGCCTGGAGCCGAACTCGCGCCTGTCGTGCCAGGCCAAGGTGGCGGATACGGATTTGACCGTCGAGATTCCGAAGTACACGATCAACCACGCCAAGGAAAACCACTGAGCCGAGTGGCCAGCGGTGGAGGGAGCCCATCATGAAATGGAACGACATCCAGCAGATCGCCGAAGCGCTGTACGACAAGTACCCCGACGTCGATCCGACGCGCTTGAACTTTGTCGATCTGCACAACAAGGTCGTCACGCTGGAAGGCTTTGACGACGACCACAAGCGTGGCGGCGAGAAGTTCCTCGAAGCCATCCAGCAAGCCTGGATCGACGAAGCGGAATAAGCGCGTAGCCTAGAACGCGTACGCATGAAAAAACCGGCCCGAAGGCCGGTTTTTCTTTGGCGAGGAGATTGGCTTAGCCAGCCACCAGCGAGCCGTTCTCAATGTGCACGCGCTCACCCGGTTGGAAGCCCGGCGCTGCCTTGTAGGTGAAGCTGCGGTTGGTGCCGTTGTCCATGCGCACGTTCACGCGGTACTGGGTGTCGCGGCTGTAGTAGTTTTCCGCCACGTGGCCACCGTAGCCCCCCGCCACCGCGCCGCCCACCGTGGCGAGCGTACGGCCATTGCCGCGGCCAATCTGGTTACCCAGCAACCCCCCCACCACGGCGCCACCAATCATGCCCAGGCCGGTTTCCTTACCTTGCGTGGTAATCGGGGTGATTGACGTCACGTGGCCGGCATACGGGCTGGCCGACTGGCGCGGCTGTGCTTGTGCATAGCTCGGGCTGGTCGAGGGTGCGCGTTCAGCGTACGACGGCTCACGGGCTCGTGTCGGAGCGGGTGCCACGTTCTGTGCCGGATAGGGGGCAGCCTGATTCGGTTGCGTTGTCTGACCCGGTGCAGCCAGTGCCATCGGGGCCGAAGCGCCCGGCATTGCCGCGGCCGATTGGGCGGCGACATTCGGGTCGGTGCTGCCCTGCGTAGCCTTCGAGGTCGGCAGCACGCCGGTGATGGCGGCCACCGCCGTCAGGCTGGCGATGATTACGGCCACCGCAGCCGTCGTCATCAGCGGATGCATGCGTCGTGACGACGGCGGGACCTGACCCGGCGACGTGCCGCCGTATTGTTGACCTTGGTTCGGTTGGATGTTGTTCATCTTCGTTCTCCTGCGGCCCATTGATTGTTCGGCCCTTCGATGAACACAGTGTGGTCCATCGCCCAAACGGATGCCGTTTTAATTTGTAAGCATCTGTACTCTCATTTTTCTGTTAAAAATCAGTGAGTTGCCGCGCTTTGATACATACTGTGAATGCGGGGCGATGTTACAAATGGCGGGGTAGGCGCGCCAATTGCGAGCGCGCGGGCAACAAAAAAACGCCCCCGAAGGGGCGTTCTTTCCAAGGCAAATGACGGAGCCGATCAGTCTTCGCGGCGCAGATGCGGGAAAAGGATCACGTCACGGATGTTCGGGCTGTCAGTCAGCAGCATCACCAGACGGTCGATGCCGATGCCGCAACCGCCGGTCGGGGGCATGCCGTATTCCAATGCGCGGATGTAGTCGGCGTCATAGAACATGGCTTCTTCGTCGCCGGCGTCCTTCTGCTCAACCTGCTTGCGGAAGCGCTCGGCCTGGTCTTCCGGGTCATTCAGCTCGGAGAAGCCGTTGGCGATTTCGCGGCCGGTGATGAACAGCTCGAAGCGCTCGGTGATGCCCGGCAGCGTGTCAGAGCCGCGCGCCAGCGGCGATACTTCGACCGGGTAGTCGATGATGAAGGTCGGCTCCCACAGTTGCGACTCGGCGGTTTCTTCAAACAGCACGAGCTGCAGCGTGCCAACGCCGGCGTTCAGGAATTGCGGCGCATTGGTGTCGATCTTGAACTTCTTCAGCTCGGCGCGCAGGAAGTCCACGTCGGCCAGTTGCGCGTCGGTGTATTGCGGTGCGTATTTCTGGATCGCCTGGCAGATCGTCAGGCGATGGAACGGCTTGGCAAGATCTAGCTCGCGGCCCTGATAAGTGAGCGTGGCGGTGCCCGAGGCGTCAATGGCAGCCTGGCGGATCAGTTGCTCGGTGAAGTCCATCAGCCAGCGGTAGTCCGTGTAGGCAGCGTAGAACTCCATCATCGTGAACTCGGGATTGTGCCGCGGCGACACGCCCTCGTTACGGAAGTTGCGGTTGATTTCGTACACGCGCTCGAAACCACCGACGATCAGTCGCTTGAGATACAGCTCCGGCGCGATGCGCAGGAACATCTGCATGTCCAGCGCGTTGTGGTGCGTGATGAACGGCTTGGCTGCGGCGCCGCCCGGAATCGGGTGCAGCATCGGCGTCTCGACCTCCATGAACCCGTTGCCGGCCATGAAGTTGCGCAGCGAGGCCATGGCCTTGGTGCGGGCGCGGAACGTGTCGCGCGTCTCCTTGGACACGATCAGATCAACGTAGCGCTGACGATATTTCTGTTCCTGATCGGCCAGGCCGTAGTAGTCGCCCGGCAGCGGTCGCAGGCTCTTCGAGAGCAGGCGCAGCTCGGTCACGGCGACCGAGAGTTCGCCGGTCTTTGTCTTCATCAGCGTGCCGCGCGCGGCCACGATGTCACCCAGATCCCACTTCTTGAAACTCGCGTAGACGTCTTCGCCAACAGCGTCGCGGCTGATGTAGAACTGGATGCGGTCGGTGGCGTCCTGCACGGTGGCAAAGCTGGCCTTGCCCATCACGCGCTTGAGCATCATGCGGCCGGCGACGGCCACCTGTACCGGTTCGGCTTCCAGTGCAGCCTGCTCGAGTTCGCGGTACTTGGCTTGCAGATCACCGGCATGGTGCGTCGGGCGGAAATCGTTGGGGAACGCGACGCCTTGTTGGCGGATCTCTGCCAGCTTCTCGCGGCGCTCGGCGATGATCTTGTTGTCGTCCTGCGCCGGCACGGCGGCCACGGTGTTCGATTCGGCCGGGTTGTTCTGTTCGGTCATGATGGTGATGAGAGGAATGTCGTATCAGGCGATGTTGCGCAGGTCGTCCAGCTCGGTCGCGCCAAAGTCGGGGCGGACCAGGTAAGAGGCGATGCGCGCGGCGGCGTCTTGCGGCGAGACCAGCTCGCCGTGCGCGTGCAGATCGCGGAAGCGCTGCACGCCGGAAAACTCGGCGCCACGGATGGTGCGTTGCATGTCAGTGTCGATCACGCCGGGGGCCAGCGCCACGGCGCGCACGCTGGCGTCGCCGTCGGCGTTGATGGCGCGCACGAACATGTCGAGCCCCGCCTTGCCCGTGCAATAGGCGGCCCAACCAGCGATCGGCCGGCGCGCGGCGCCCGACGAGATTGCCAGTACGCGGCGCTGCGCGTTCCACCCGGCGGTACCGCGCAGCAGGGCAGCGGTCAGCGCCATCGGGCCGGCCAGGTTCAATTGCAGATGCGGCAGAAGCGTGTCGGCGCGCAGCGTGTCGATGGTGCCGATGGGCTCCACTGCGCCAGCGTTGAGCACCAGCGTCACGTTGGCAAAAGCGGGTAGGCTCGCAATCGTCTTGGTCATCCAGGCCTCGGCGGCATGCGCGTCGGACAGGTCAACCTGGTGCCAGTCGAGTGTCACGCCAGCGGCTGCCGCCTGCGCGCGCAATTCGGCGTTATCGCCGCGTGCCACGCAGATGAGGCGGTGGCCGGGCCGCATCAGCGCCTGGGCCAGCGCAGCGCCCAGGCCGCGCGAGGCACCGGTCAGGATGAACAGGGACGTCTCAGACATGGCGGTCGCTCTGGTTTGGCTTGGGTCAGACGCCTTGCTTCAGGCTGGCCTGGATAAAGGGGTCCAGGTCGCCGTCCAGCACCTTCTGCGTGTTGGAGATCTCCACGTTGGTGCGCAGATCCTTGATGCGGCTCTGGTCCAGCACGTAAGAGCGGATCTGATGGCCCCAGCCCACGTCGGTCTTGGCGGCTTCTTGTGCGTCTGCCGCGGCCTGACGCTTGCGCAGCTCATGCTCGTACAGACGCGACTTCAGCATCGTCATCGCCTCGGCGCGGTTGCGGTGCTGCGAGCGGTCGTTCTGACACTGCACGACGATGCCGGTCGGGATGTGCGTAATCCGCACGGCCGAGTCAGTCTTGTTGATGTGCTGACCACCCGCGCCGGAAGCGCGATACGTATCGACACGCAGATCCGCCGGATTGACCTCGATCTCGATCGAGTCATCCACTTCCGGATACACGAAGATCGACGAGAACGACGTGTGGCGCCCGCCAGCGGAGTCGAACGGAGACTTGCGCACCAGGCGGTGCACGCCGGTTTCGGTGCGCAGGAAACCGAACGCGTATTCGCCCTCGACCTTGATCGACGCGCTCTTGATGCCGGCAACGTCGCCCTCGGACTCTTCCAGCACTTCGGTCTTGAAGCCCTTGCGCTCGCAGTACTTCAGGTACTGGCGCAGGAGCATCGATGCCCAGTCGCATGCTTCGGTGCCGCCCGCGCCGGCCTGGATGTCGATAAAGCAGTTGGCGGCGTCCATCGGGCCGGAGAACATGCGGCGGAATTCCATGTCTTCGACAATGGCGCGCATGCCCGCGGTGTCAGCCTCGATGGCTTCGATGGTATCGTCGTCGCCCTCTTCGCGGGCCAGCTCGAATAGCTCGGCGCCGCCGGTGAGGTCTTCGTCGAGCTTGGTCAGCGCCAGCACGACGGTTTCAAGGGATTTTTTCTCGCGGCCCAGCTCCTGGGCGCGTTTGGGGTCGTTCCAGACCTCGGGGTTTTCGAGTTCTTTGTCGACTTCAACTAGACGTTCAGATTTGACGTCGTAGTCAAAGATACCTCCGAAGGTCGTCGGCGCGCGACTTCAGGTCGGCCAACGTGTTCTGGATGGCATTGAGGCGTTCTGCTTCCATGGTGCAAAAATCCGGTCGGAAACCGGAAATTATAGCGGAATCAAGGGGTTTTCCGTCTGTATAGACAGCCAAAACGGCCATTTTCCGGGGCGCGCGCCGGGATTTATGTGACTGCCACGGGCGTCCCGCTTGGCTTCGGTTAGCATGACGGCCAGTCCACATGGCTTTTGGCGCTGTCCGATGATCATCCGCTCGCTGCTCGATACCGATCTTTATAAATTCACGATGATGCAGGTGGTGCTGCATCACTTTCCTGGCGCGCACGTCGAATACCGCTTCAAGTGCCGCAACGCGGGCGTCGATCTGGTGCCGTTCATTGACGAGATTCGCGCGGAAATCCGCCATCTCTGCACCCTGCGCTTTACCGATGCCGAGCTGGATTACCTGCGCGGCATGCGCTTCATCAAGAGCGATTTCGTCGATTTTCTCGGCCTGTTCCATCTCAACGAGAAGTACATCGACGTGCGCCAGGCGCCCAGCAACGACGGGCAGATCGAGATCGTCATCGCGGGGCCGTGGCTGCACACGATCATGTTTGAGGTGCCAGTCCTGGCCATCGTCAACGAGGTGTTCTTCAGCCGCACGCAGACGCACCCGCAGTGGGAGGAGGGCAAACGCCGCCTGACCGACAAGCTGGCCTCGCTGATGCGCCCCGGCCTGGAAGACTGTCGCATTGCCGACTACGGCACGCGCCGCCGCTTCTCGCACACCTGGCACGAGCATGTGCTGCTGGAGACGCACGCACAGCTCGGCGCCCAGTACGCCGGCACCAGCAATGTGTATTTCGCCATGAAGCACGGCATGACGCCGCTGGGGACAATGGCGCATGAGTATCTGCAAGCCTGCCAGGCACTGGGTCCGCGCCTGCGCGATTCCCAGACCTTTGCGCTGGAAACCTGGGCCAAGGAATACCGCGGCGATCTCGGTATCGCGCTATCGGATACCTACGGGTTCGACGCCTTCCTGCGCGATTTCGACATGTTCTTCTGCAAGCTCTTCGACGGCGTTCGCCATGATTCCGGCGACCCGTTCGAGTGGGGCGAGCGCATGCTCAAGCATTACGACGACATGCGCGCCGACCCGAAGTCCAAGGCGCTGATCTTCTCCGACAGCCTCGACATGCCCAAGGTCATCGGCCTGTATGAGCGTTTCCATGGCCGGTGCAAGCTGGCGTTTGGCGTGGGGACCAATCTGACAAACGACCTGGGCTACACGCCCCTGCAGATCGTCATCAAGATGGTCCGCTGCAATGGCCAGCCGGTGGCCAAACTGTCGGATGCACCGGAGAAGACCATGTGCGACGATCCGGCCTACCTCACGTATCTGAAGCAAGTGTTTGGCGTGCAATAAGGCTCACGTCGGCGCCGAATAAGTTTCAATCGCGTTGGCGGATCGTGCTGAGAGCGGCTCGTATAATCGACCGATCTTTCGGAGCCGCCATGGAATCACAACCGGACACCCCCGTCGACCCGCTCGACACCAGCCGCGCACGCGATGCCATCTTTGCGCGCATCCGCAATGCGCAGCATCGTCCCGCGAAACCGACACAGGGTGAGCGCGACGCGGTGGCGGATTACCTCGCGCGCCATCCCGCCGGCCCGCGCCCGCCAATGCCCGAGAATCTCGCCGCGCATTTCGCCGAGCAGGCGCTGAAGTTGGCCTCCACGCTGGACACGGTGGACGCGCTATCCGACGTGCCGGGCGCTGTGGCCCGCTATCTGTCTGGCCTGAAGCTCCAACCGCAGGCGGTGGCCTGGACCACGTTGCAATCGCTCGACTGGGCGGCCGCCGGCATCGGCATCGAATTCCGTCCTCCCGTGCGTGAAGTCCAAGCCGATCAGGAGCACGCCGATCTCGTCGGCATTACGGGTTGCTTCTGCGCAATTGCCGAGACGGGCTCGCTGATGCTGCTGTCGGGGCCGGAGAACGTCGCCTCCACGGCGCTGCTGCCCGAGACGCATATCGCCGTGGTACCGCAGTCGCGCATCGTCGCCGATCTGGAAGACGCCTATGCGCTGATGCGCGCGGAGCGGGGCGAACTGCCGCGCGCCACCAACGTCATCAGCGGGCCGTCGCGTACGGGGGATATCGAGCAGACCATCGTGCTCGGCGCCCATGGCCCGTATCGCGTGCACGTGATCGTGGTGACCGCTGCCTGAGGCAGCATCCGGGGCTCGTTGCCCGATCAAACATCTGCGGAGGTTTAGTGGGCGACAGACCTCGGGCGTTTACACTGGCGTCTTTGTTTGTGCGGCGCGACTGCGTTTGCGGTGCGCGCCCACGCTTAGGAGAACGCCTACGTGAAACGCCTCTGGCCCCTTGTCTTCCTGTTTGTCTGTGGCCTGGCGCGCGCCGCTGATGTGAATGGCGCGGAGTTGTCCGTGCTCTGGGGTTTGCCGTTTGCGGGCATCCTGCTCTCGATTGCCATCGCACCGCTCATGGTGCCCAAGCTGTGGCACGACCATTACGGCAAGATCGCGGCGGCCTGGGCGTTGGCGCTTCTGGTGCCGTTCGGGATCGTGTTCGGTCCGGAGGCGTCCATCGCGTCCGTCAATCACGCAGCCCTTGCTGAATACATCCCCTTCATCGCGCTGATCGCCGCTTTGTACGTTGTTGCAGGCGGGATCTGCATCCGCGGCAATCTGCATGGCACGCCAAAGCTCAATACGGGCTTGATCGCGCTCGGCACGGCCCTGGCCAGCGTCATGGGGACGACCGGTGCCGCCATGCTGCTGATCCGGCCGCTACTGCGCGCCAACGAGGCGCGCCGGCATCGCGCGCACGTCGTCGTATTCTTCATCTTTCTGGTGGCCAATGCCGGTGGAGCGCTTACGCCGCTGGGCGATCCACCGCTGTTCCTCGGCTTTCTGCAGGGGGTCGATTTCTTCTGGACCGCGCAACATCTTTGGCGCCAGACGTTGACGATGTGGGTGCTGCTGCTGGCCAGCTTCTTCGTCATCGACAGCTACTTCTATCACACGGGCAAGGAAGAACTGCCCAACATCACCGACGCCACACCAGACGACGCGGGCCCGCTACGCTTCGAAGGCAACGTCAACTTCGTGCTGCTGGCAGGCATTCTGGGGCTCGTGCTGATGAGCGGGCTGTGGAAGCCTGGCATCGTCTTCCACGTGATGGGCACCGAGGTGCTGCTGCAGAACGTGGTGCGCGACATCGGGCTGATCGCCATCGCACTGCTTTCGTTGTGGCTCACCCCCAGTGGCGCGCGCGCCGGCAACGAGTTCAACTGGGAGCCCATCCTGGAGGTCGCCAAGCTGTTTGCCGGCATCTTCATCACGATCGGGCCGGTGATCGCCATGCTCAAGGCCGGCGTGGATGGCCCGTTCGCAGGCATCGTCCATCTCGTCAACGACAGCGCGGGTCAGCCGAACAACGCGATGTACTTCTGGGCGACCGGGTTGCTGTCGTCGTTCCTCGACAATGCGCCGACGTATCTGGTGTTCTTCAACACCGCCGGCGGCGACGCGAGCATGCTGATGAGCGAGGGCGCCTCTACGCTGGCAGCGATCTCGGCCGCGGCCGTGTTCATGGGCGCCAACACCTACATCGGCAACGCGCCCAACCTGATGGTCAAGGCCATCGCGGAAAGCCGTGGGCTGCAGATGCCGAGCTTCTTTGGCTACATGCTGTGGTCCGTGTGCATTCTCGTGCCGATTTTCGTTCTGATGACCTTCGTCTTCTTCCGCTAACCGAACGTGTGCTGAACGTATGAAACCCGGAATCCTTGTCACCCGTGCGATGTTTCCCGAAGTGCTTGAGCGCTTGCGCGAGACCTTCGACGTGATCGACAACCAGGCGGACGTCAACTATCCGCCCGAAGCGCTGGCCGAGCGTCTGCAAGGTCGCGTGGGCCTGCTGTCCAACGCAGCCGACACCATCAACGGCGATCTGATCAGCCGCGTACCGACGCTGCGCGCGGTGTGCAACATGGCGGTCGGCTACAACAACTTTGATCTTGCGGCGATGACGCGCGCGGGCATCCTGGCCACCAACACGCCGGACATCCTCACCGAGACCACGGCCGATTTCGGCTGGGCCTTGCTGATGGCCGCCGCACGCCGTGTGTCCGAATCCGAACGCTGGCTACGTGCAGGGCAGTGGAAGCGCTGGACGTACGACACCTTCCTCGGCGCCGAGGTGTATGGCAGCACGCTGGGTATTCTCGGCATGGGCCGCATCGGCCAGGCGCTGGCGCGGCGTGCAAGCGGCTTCTCGATGCGCGTGATCTATCACAACCGCAGCCGGCTTTCGTCGGAAGTCGAGCAGGACACGCGCGCCACGTACGTCAGCAAGGAAGAATTGCTGAAGCAGGCTGATCACCTCGTGCTGGTGCTGCCGTATTCCAAGGAGAGCCACCACGCCATCGGTGCGGCTGAGTTGGCGCAGATGAAGCCGACCGCCACCCTGGTCAACCTCGCGCGAGGCGGCATCGTGGATGACGCCGCGCTGGCGCAGGCGCTGGCGGATAAGCGCATCTTCGCGGCCGGCCTGGATGTGTACGAGGGTGAGCCGAAGGTGCACCCGGCGTTGCTGGAGGCCGAGCACGTCGCGCTCACGCCGCACATTGCCAGTGCCACCTTTGGTACGCGCCTGGGCATGGCCAATCTGGCGGCCGACAACCTGATCGCTGCGCTTGGCTTCGGCCCGCGCGCAGGGCACCCACCCAATTTGTTGAACCCGGATGCGCTGGCGCAGCGCGCATCTTCCTGACCGAACGCTGATATGGAATGGTTGGCTTTACTGACATTGCTGGGCGTGGCCGTGGTGGCTGTGCTGTGCGTGCTGATCTGGCGCGGTGTGTCTCGCCCCGCGGAGAACGATGTGGCGCCGATGCTCGCGGCACTGCGCGACGAACTGACCCGCGGCAACGAACGCATCGAGCGCGAACTGCGTGGCGAAATCGCTGAGACGGCCCGTATCGGCCGCAGTGACATTACCCAGCAACTGGGGCAATTCCAGCAGGTGCTGGCCACGCAGCTCACCAGTGTCGCCACGCTGCAGAACAACCAGATCGACACGTTTGCGCAGCAGCTCACCAAGTTGACCGAGACAAACACGCAGCAGCTCGAAGCCGTGCGCCAGAACTTGCAGCAGCAAGCGCAGCAGGCACGCGACGAGCAGGGCAACGCGCTGCGCCGCTTTGGTGAGGCGATGCAGCAGCAACTCACCCAACTGGGTGAGGGCAACGAGCGCCGTCTGGCTGAGGTGCGCGCCACACTGGAACAGAAGCTCAAGGACATCGAGGCGAACAACGCGACCAAGCTCGACGAGATGCGCCGCACCGTCGACGAAAAGCTGCACGCCACGCTGGAGCAACGCCTGGGCGAGTCGTTCAAGCTGGTGTCGGATCGACTTGAACAGGTGCATCGCGGCCTGGGCGAAATGCAGGCGCTGGCCCAGGGCGTGGGCGACCTGAAGAAGGTGCTGACCAACGTGAAGACGCGCGGCACCTGGGGCGAAGTCCAGCTTGAGATGCTGTTGGAGCAGATGCTCACGCCCGACCAGTACGACAAGAACGTTGAGACCGCGCGCGGCACCGGTGCGCGCGTGGAATTCGCCATCCGCCTGCCCGGCAAAACCGATGCCGATCACGATGCAACTGTCTGGTTGCCGATCGATGCCAAGTTTCCGAAGGAGCAGTACGAACGCCTGCTCGACGCACAGGAACGTGCTGATGTCGACGCCGCTGCCGGCGCCAGCCGCGAGCTGGAAGTCGCAGTGCGCAAAGAGGCGCAGACCATCCACGAGAAGTACATCGCGCCGCCGGCCACGACCGACTTCGCCATCCTCTTCCTGCCGACCGAGGGCCTTTACGCCGAAGTGCTGGGCCGCCCGGGCCTGACGGACGAGCTGCAGCGCAAGTTCCGCGTGACGGTGGCGGGCCCGACCACGCTCACGGCCATCCTCAACAGCCTGCAGATGGGCTTCCGAACGCTGGCGCTGGAAAAGCGCTCGAGCGAAGTCTGGCAAGTGCTCGGTGCGGTGAAGAGCGAGTTCGGAAAGTTTGGCGATGTGCTGGCCGCGACCAAGAAGACGCTGGAGCGCGCCGTCAGCAACATCGAGCAGGCCGAGGTGCGTACCCGCCAGATGAACCGCAAGCTCAAGGCGGTAGAGGCGTTGCCGAGCGATTCCGCGCAGAGCGTGCTGGGGCTGGAAACCGCCGTGCCGCAGGACGACGAAACTGAGGCCGAGTAAGGCGGGGGCGAACAGGCCATCGGCGTCAGCAAAAGAAAAAGGGCGGATATTTCCGCCCCTTCTTCTTGAACCACGGAAGCCGATCAGGCTTCTTCCGGCACGTCGCGCAACAGGATCTCGATACCGCCAAAGCGCTCGGCGACCCAGTTGTAGGCATGGCAGGCGAGCCACAGCGCGCCAAAACCAACGAGGGCATTGAGGATCAGGCCACTGAGCACGACGATCGTCGGCAGTTCACCGTAGCGGACAAAGCCGACGAAGAAGAACAGCCCTACGACCGGCAGCGAGAAACAGAGATACACCAGCACCAGCGCGCGCGCGGTGTGGGCCGGGTGAAGATACGCAATCTCCTTGGTCATCATGGCAGTGCTCAGGCTCAAATCCGAAACAATCAAACTGGCGCAGAGTGTAGCGAATCGACCGAGGCGCCGATACCCGCAGCCGGGAGGTGACGCAAAAAACCGACAGCGTACGGTGTTGCAGCCGGCACAAGAGCCGCCGTCGTCACGCCGCTTAGACGAGACCGTCGAACAGCAGTACCTGCACGGCGTCGCCAGCGTTGACCTGGCCCTGTTCGTGGGCGAGCACGACGAAGCAATTTGCTTCGCTCATGGAACGCAGCACGCCGGAACCTTGCTGGCCGGTCAGGCGGACTTCGAGCTGGCCGCGATCGTTCAGGGCGGCAATTGCGCGCTGATATTCCGTGCGCCCAGGGCGCTTGCGGATCGGGGCGGCACTCACCGCTGGCACCAGCGGAGCGCCGGCGTCAGTCGCGCCCATCATGCGCAGCAGCGCGCCGCGCACGAAGTGATAGAACGTCACCATCACCGCCACCGGGTTGCCGGGCAAGCCAAACAGGAAAGCACTGCGGCCATTTGACGCGATGCGCCCGAACGCCATCGGCCGGCCTGGGCGCATGGCGATCTTCCAGAACGTCACGTCGCCAAGCTTGGCCATCATCTGTTTGGTGAAGTCTGCTTCGCCGACGGAGACACCGCCCGAAGTGATGATCGCATCGGCGTTTTCGGCGGCGGTACGGAAAGCGGCCTCGAGTGCCGCCGGGTCGTCGCGGACGACGCCCATGTCGAGCAGTTCCACGCCCAGGCGCGAGAGCATGCCGTGCAGCGTGTAACGGTTGGAGTCGTACACGCAGCCAGCGTCGAGCGGTTCACCAATGGAGCGCAGCTCATCGCCGGTGGAGAAGAACGCCACGCGCAGCTTGCGGCGCACTGACACTTCGGCGATACCGAGCGAGGCGAGCAGGCCGATATCGGCGGGGCGCAGCTTACGGCCGGCCGACAGCGCGGCGCTGCCCCGCGCGAGATCTTCACCACGCAGACGGCGGTTGTCGCCGGCGCGCACGGCATCGCGGGCAAAGCGGACGGTGCTTGCATCGCCTTGCGTAAACTCCTGCGGGATGACCGTATCGCAGCCCGCCGGCATGACGGCACCGGTCATCACGCGCACGGCTTCGCCGATGCTCGGCGCACCCTCAAACGCGGCCCCCGCATACGCCGTGCCGATCACGCGCAACGAGACTTCGCCCGCGTCGCCTGCCAGCTCTGCGCTGGCAAAGGCGAAGCCGTCCATCGCCGAGTTGTCGTGCGAAGGCACGTCGATGGACGACAGCACGTCTTCGGCCAGCACGCGATCGAGCGCGCTGCGGATGGGCACACGTGCAATGCCGCTCACGGGCTGCACGAAGTCGCGCATGATGGCTTGCGCCTGCGCCACGGGCAGGGCATTCGGATCGTAATCGGACAGGCACGAAACGACAGAGGCGAGGGTGGTCATGACGTCGATGAGGGATCAGGTGGCGTTGGCGCTCTAGCGGCGCTCGGCCAGGTGGTGCAGTTCTTCCAGCGTGTTGATGTTGGCGAAGGCGGTGCTGTCGTCAAATAACACGTCCACCGTCGGGTGGCGCGCGGTCCAGGTTTCGATCTTGCGGCCACCGCCTTGCAGATAGGCAATCAGGTCGTCGGCCAGCAGCGCATCGATCAGACAGAATACCGGCTGCACTTGCCGGCGCGCTTGACCGTGCGCATCCGGCTCCATCGTCACCGGCATGGCGATCCGCGCGTTGGCCTCTTCCATTGCCTGCGAGAGCTTGGCCGCGAGGTTGGTCGGCACGAAGGGGGAATCACATGGCGCAGTCAGCAGGTAACGCGTCTGACATTGCTCCAGCCCGGCCAGGATGCCCGCCAAGGGGCCGGCAAAGTCCGGTACCGAATCCACCACCACCGGCACGCCGAACGATTCGTACGCGGCCAGGTTGCGATTGGCGTTGACGAGCATGTGGCCGACCTGTGGCGACAGGCGCATCAACGTGTGCATCGCCATCGGCGCGCCGCGAAGCGTCTGGAGGCCCTTGTCGACGCCGCCCATGCGGCTGCCCCGGCCGCCGGCCAGGATCAGGCCGGTGATGTCGGATGTCGGAATCATGTCGTTGAGCGCTGGCGGATTCAGCCGCCGATGTAGGACATTTCGATGCGCCGGCCGGCCGGATGGGCCTCGCCGCTGGCGCGCAATTCGGAGTAGCGGTCGGCGCGGCCTTGCCAGACCGTGCGGATCGCATTGGAGAGTTCGAGATCGGTCGCGCCGCCGCGCAATAGCGCGCGCAGGTCGAAGCCTTCGGTGGCGAACAGGCAGAGATACAGCTTACCTTCGGTCGACAACCGGGCGCGTGTGCAATCGTGGCAGAACGCCTGCGTCACGCTGGAAATCACACCGACTTCGCCAGCGCCATCAACGTAGCGCCAGCGCTCGGCGGTCTCGCCGCTGTAGTTGGCCGACAGGGGCTCAATCGCAAACTCCGCGGAGAGACGCTTGACGACCTCCGCCGAGGGCACGACGGAGCGCATTTCCCAGTGGTTGGTCGTGCCCACATCCATGTATTCGATAAAGCGGACGATGATGCCGCTGCTACGGAAGTGACGCGCCATCGGCACGATCTGATCATCGTTGTCGCCTTTCTTGACGACCATGTTGACCTTGATTGGTGCCAGTCCGATGTTCTGCGCGACTTCAATGCCTTGCAGGACTTCGCTCACGGCAAAGTCGACGTCGTTCATGCGGCGGAAAGTCGCATCGTCGATGCCGTCAAGGCTGACGGTCACGCGGCTAAGGCCAGCGTCCTTGAGCGACTGCGCCTTGCGTGCGAGCAGGGCGCCGTTGGTGGTGAGCGTCAGGTCCAGCGGCTTGCCTTCGGCCGTGGTCAGGCGGGCGAGCATTTCGATCAGGCGCTCAATGTTCTTGCGCAGCAGGGGCTCGCCGCCGGTCAGGCGGATCTTCTCGACGCCGTGCTCGATGAACAGCCGCGCCATGCGTTCGATCTCTTCGAATGACAACAGCTCGGAATGCCGCAGGAAGCGGTAATCCTTGTCGAACACGTCCTTCGGCATGCAGTAGACGCAGCGGAAGTTGCAGCGGTCCGTCACCGAGATGCGCAGATCGTGCAACCGGCGGCCGCGCGTGTCCGTCAGCCGGCCCTCTGCAGGGACGAGCACATTGGGCACGGTGGGCACCGTGGCGCGGTGGTGCTGGCCATCGCGCAGATCGTAGAGGGGGATGACGGTTTCGGTCATGGTGTGGTGCGGTGCGTCAATCCGCGAAGCGGGACTGTCGCATCCGATACAACTTCGAGTGTAGCGCAGCCCCTGTGCCACGCGAGCGGTGGGGTTTCATACTCGATATCACGCGCACAGGAAAAAGGGCGGCCGAAGCCGCCCTCAGGCATGTGCCCCGGCGGTTGCCCGCCGGTGTGCTGCTTACTGTTGGTCTGCACCACCCGCCGGGCGGTTGGTTTCGACCAGAACCATCGGTCCGTGCTGGACCGGCGGCAGCGGCTTGCGCTCGCGTGGCACACGCGGTGCCGGAACGGTGCGGGCAGCTTCTTCCTGCGAGGCGCGCAGCTTCTGAGTATCCGTGTGGACCCAGGTCATGCCGGCGTTGTCCAGCACGCTCTGCAGCGTCTCGATCGGCAGCGGCGAAGCCTGGGCAATCGTGCTGACCGGCGCCGGCACTTCGGCAAAGGCCGTCACGATGGCCTCTTGAGGCGCTTGCACTTCCGCGGCAGGCGCTGCAGCAGCGGTTGCCAGCACGGGCTCAGTCGGCTGCACTTGCGGCAGGGCCGACACGGGTGCCACGGCTTCCGCCGTATGCACTGGCTCTTGCACCACCGGAGCCGGGTTCTCAACCGGTGCGAACGACGTCGTCTGCACAGGTTCCGTCACAGTTGCGGGTAGCACCGGCTCGGCATGCATCTCTGCGACGGCTTCGTCTGCGCTTTCGGCGCCTTCGTTTTCGCCTTCACCTTCTGCGCGGACGCCTTCCGCACCCTCGCGGTCACGGCGATAGCGGTTGCGACCACGACGGCCACGACGACGGCGCTCTTCACCTTCACCGTTGCCTTCCGCACCCGGGGTCACGCCTTCGTCCACGACGCTTTCTGCCGGAGCAGCGGTGTCGAGCAGCGGTTGCGGCACTGGCGATGCGGCGGTCTGGTCGAGCAGGGCTTCGGTGGCCACGGCTGCGGCCTCCTTGGCTTGTTGATCGCGCTCGCCGCGGTTTTCGCGCGGTTCACGGTTTTCACGCGGCTCGCGCGGCTCACGACCTTCGCGGGCTTCACGGCCCTCACGCGGCTGGCGCTCGCGACGGTCTTGATTGCGCTCGCGGCGGCCCTGGCCCTGATTCTGGCCCTCGGCACGGACTTCCTGGCCTTGCTGGGGCAGGCGGGCTTCAGCTGTCTCGCGAACAGTGCTTTCGACCTGAGCCGGCTGGCGGTTGCGATCGCGGTTGCCACGCTGGCCGTCACGTTGACCCTCGCGCTGGCCTTGTTGCTGACCTTCGCGGGCTTCGTTGCGCTCTCGGCCTTGGCGGCTGCCATCGCGGCCGTTCTGGCCCTGACCTTGGCGCTCGCCACGTTCGCCGCGTTGGCCACGGCCACCACGGTCCTGGCGATTGCCACGGCCTTGGCGGTTGCCTTCGTCTGCACGTTGCTTCGGCGCTTCGATCGGCGCAGCCACCACCGGCTCGGCCGGCTTGGCGCCAAACAGCGATTTCAGCCACGAAACAAAACCACCCTGAGCAGGCACCGGAGCCGGCGCTTGCGGTACCGGAGCGGGTTCAGTGCGAGCCGGACGCTCAGCGCGCGGCACCGACACGGGTGCCGGTTGGTCCGGCGTGATGCCCTTGACGGCTGCTTCCTGGCGCGGCTTGGCAGTTTCCTTGCGGGTGCTGTAAGCGGTGTCGGCTTCCAGTTCCTTGGCGGCCTCTTCGGCCATCTTGTAGCTGGCCTTGTCGTCGTCCAGGCGTGGATCGTCGTGGCGCAGGCGCTCCAGCTTGTAGTGCGGCGTTTCCAAATGCTTGTTCGGGATCAGCAGCACGTTGACCTTGAAGCGGGTCTCGATCAGGTTGATGTCCGGACGCTTTTCGTTGAGCAGGAAAGCAGCCACTTCCACCGGCACTTGGCAGTGGATCGCGGCGGTGTTTTCCTTCATCGCCTCTTCCTGGATGATGCGCAGCACCTGCAGGGCGGACGATTCGGTATCGCGAATGTGACCCGTGCCGTTACAGCGCGGGCAAGTGACGTGCGAGCCTTCCGACAGCGATGGGCGCAGGCGCTGGCGCGACAACTCCATCAGGCCGAAGCGGCTGATCTTGCCCATCTGCACGCGGGCGCGGTCATGGCGCAGCGCGTCTTTCAGGCGGGTTTCGACGTCCTTCTGAGCCTTGCTCGACTCCATGTCGATGAAGTCGATCACGATCAGGCCACCCAGGTCGCGCAGACGGAGCTGACGGGCGATTTCGTCGGCAGCTTCAAGGTTGGTGCGCGCGGCGGTTTCCTCGATATCGGCTCCCTTGGTGGCGCGTGCCGAGTTCACGTCAATGGCGACCAGCGCCTCGGTGTGGTCGATCACAATGGCGCCGCCTGAAGGCAGCATGACCATGCGCGAGTACGCCGATTCAATCTGGTGCTCGATTTGGAAGCGCGAGAACAGGGGAACGTCGTCGCGGTACTTCTTCACCCGATTCATGTTGTCGGGCATCACCACGCTCATGAACGCGCGGGCCTGATCGTAGATATCGTCCGTATCGATCAGGATTTCGCCGATATCCGGCTGGAAGTAATCGCGAATCGCGCGGATCACCAGGCTGGATTCGAGATAGATCAGCAGCGGGGCCTTGTTGTCGACGGCGGCGCCGTCAACGGCCTTCCACAGCTGCATCAGGTAGTTCAGGTCCCACTGCAGCTCTTCGGCCGAGCGGCCGATGCCGGCGGTGCGGGCGATGATGCTCATGCCGTCCGGCACTTCCAGTTGCGCCATCGTCTCGCGCAGTTCCTGGCGGTCTTCGCCCTCGATGCGGCGCGACACGCCGCCGCCGCGCGGGTTGTTCGGCATCAGGACCAGGTAGCGGCCGGCCAGCGAGATGAACGTGGTTAGGGCGGCGCCCTTGTTGCCGCGCTCTTCCTTCTCAACTTGGACGATCAGTTCCTGCCCTTCGGACAGGGCATCCTGGATGCGTGCGGTGCGCACGTCCACGCCGTTCTTGAAATAGGCGCGGGCGACTTCCTTGAAGGGGAGGAAACCGTGCCGCTCTTCGCCGTAGTTGACGAAGCAGGCTTCCAGCGACGGTTCGATTCGGGTGATGACACCCTTGTAGATATTGCCTTTGCGCTGTTCGCGCCCGGCGGTTTCGATGTCGATATCGATCAGTTTCTGACCATCGACAATGGCGACGCGCAATTCTTCTTGCTGCGTCGCATTGAACAACATGCGTTTCATTGCAACCTCACTCCAATGCCGTGCAAGCACGGCGCTTCATGGAGCACGCAAAGGCGGAGCGGGTGGTCAACGAATTGCCGAAGTGTCGGCCAATAAAAAAAGGCGCGACGGGGCACGGGTGAAAGAAATGAGGGCGTCACGGATGGCAGGGCGGAGTCTGCGGACGCGGTTGGCGTCCAGTTGCGCGTCCTGTCACTCGTGCCACGGGCCCACTGCATTTGCAGGCGGGCCGGCGGCGGCGAGTCGCGTGAAGCGACCACAAAGAGCGAATTGACGGACGGCCTGTCCGGACGAAACCCGCGGCGGGCAAATCGGGCGGCGTGCTGCTTTTTAGAGTTTTGCCGCCGGACCGCCATGGCAACGCGGTAACCGGATGTTCAGCCGGCCGGCACCAGTCTGGTGCGGCAAGGGCTTCTTTCACCAAGCGGGCGCCGTATGGGATGACCCATGTGGCGCCCGCCTTTGAATTCTGTTCTACCAGCTGCTCGTTCTACGCTGGCCGACGTTGCCGACGTGATCTTTGGTTCACGTCCTGCGCGATGGGACAGCGGTGCGTGCTGCTTTCGTGCCGATTAGCCGGCCACGTAATTAGCTTTGTAACACAAGTGGGCGAGAGATCGGCACGTTCCGGACCGAAACGGTGGCTGTGTACAATACCTGTTGTTTCGTTCCGACCGGCTGTTGCTGGCGCCTAAACGACTGTCCAGCGAGAAAATTATATTGAAAATGAATGAGTTACGCCATCCATTTGATGGCCGCATTCAACAGGCCGGACGTGGCACACTCGGCGACACACTCGACGGCAAATCCGTTGCCTATGTTGAAATCGGCGAAGACGCCGAAGGCCAGCGCATCGACAATTTTCTGATGCGCCTGGCCAAGGGCGTGCCCAAAAGCCATATCTACCGCATCCTGCGTTCCGGCGAGGTACGGGTTAACAAGGGCCGTATCGATGCGGAATACCGGCTGAAACTCGGCGATCTGGTCCGTATTCCGCCCCTCCGGATCGCCCAGCAGGCCGAAGCACCGCGCGCGATTCCGGCGGCAGAATTCACGATCCTTCACGAAGATACGCACCTTTTGGTGATCGATAAGCCCGCCGGCGTGGCCGTGCACGGCGGCTCCGGGGTGGCGTTCGGGGTGATTGAGCAATTGCGCCAATCCCGACCGGATGCGAAGTTTCTCGAGTTGGTGCACCGTCTTGACCGTGAAACGTCGGGTGTTCTGCTGCTCGCCAAAAAGCGCTCTGCGCTGGTGGCGCTGCACGAGCAGATTCGCGAAGGGCAGCTCGATAAACGTTACTTTGCCGCTGTGAAGGGTGTCTGGCCGCACAAGCGCCAACACATCAAGTCGCCGCTGCACAAATACACCACGCCGGAAGGCGAGCGTCGCGTGCGCGTGCAGGCCGATGGGCAGGCGTCGCACACGATCTTCAACAAGGTTGGCGTGTTTGGTCCGTACACGTTGCTGGAGGCCGAGCTGAAGACGGGGCGTACGCACCAGATCCGTGTGCATCTGGCGCACGCCGGCTTTCCGATCCTGGGCGACGACAAGTACGGCGACTTCGCCCTGAACAAAGCGTTGTCACGCGCGAATGCTTCTCCGCGACTGGCGCGGATGTTCCTGCATGCGCATCGCTTGCAATTGACGCATCCGCAAAGCGGCGAAACCGTCACATTCACTGCCCCGTTGCCCGCCGAGTGCGCCGACTTTCTTAACGCTTTCCAGGGCCCCGATTCCGATGCCGCAGCAGCGCTTTGATCTGATCGTCTTCGATTGGGACGGCACGTTGATGGATTCGACGTCGGCCATCACCCGGTCGATCCAGCTTGCGTGCCGCGATCTTGACCTGCCGGTGCCGGACGATGCACGGGCGAGCCACGTGATCGGCCTGGGCCTGCGGGATGCGCTCGAATATGCCGTCCCGACGCTCGACCCTGCCGACTACGGCAAGCTGGCGGATCGGTATCGCTTCCACTACCTCAGCCGCGACGCGCATCTCGTGCTGTTTCCCGGGGTGCGCGAAATGCTGGAAGCGCTTCGCCGCCAGAACTATCTGCTGGCTGTGGCGACGGGCAAGTCCCGCGTTGGCCTGCAACGTGCGATGGAAGTGACGAATCTCACGGGTATGTTCGACAACACACGCTGCGCCGATGAGACTTTCTCCAAGCCGCACCCCGCGATGCTGCTCGAACTCACGCGCGACCTTGGCATGGACGTCGAGCGCACGGTGATGATTGGCGACACGACGCATGATCTGCAGATGGCGGCCAATGCGGGGGCCGCCGGCGTGGCCGTCACATACGGCGCGCATCCTGTCGATGTGCTGGACACGCTCGCGCCGCTGTATTGCGCCACGTCGGTCACCGATTTGCACGATTGGCTGACAGAACATGCCTGATATGGCTGAGCCGGTTCGTGTGTGCGAAAGCGTTGCGCTGGAAGATGGCGGCTTGGGTGTCCGGTTTCAGGTGGAGGTGCGCGGGCGGCTCGTCAGCGCGTTTGTCGTCCGTTACGCGGGCGGCGTCCATGGTTATCTGAACCAGTGCGCGCACGTGCCAATGGAAATGGATTGGCAGGAAGGCCAGTTTTTTGAAAGCTCGGGCCTGTATCTGATGTGCGCGACGCATGGCGCCATTTACGAGCCGGATACGGGCCGGTGCGTCGGCGGGCCGTGCCGGGGCTCGCATTTGTCCAAGCTTGAAGTGGCTGAGCACGACGGCGCGGTCTGGTGGCAGCCGGATGCGTTATTCCGGGCGCCTGCACCTGCACCGTAACCAATATCTTCTGCCGACTAGCGCAGTTCTTCTTCTCGATCGTTTTTCTTCTTGTCTATGACCGACTCGATTCCGCCGAATGGCCCCGGCGACGCCCCCAACGAGGGTGCAGGCAAACCAGAAGCGCTGGAAGTTACGCAGCACGCTGATCATCCGCTTGAAGCTGAATTGCGTGACCCGGCTGCAGGCAAGCCCGCATCGGCAGCTGCGCCAGCAGCATCCGCATTCGCACAAGCCGGCGGCTGGGAGCGCGAGGTGCTCGAAAAAGTGCTGATGGCGACCGTGCGTGAGCAGCGTGCTGCGCGCCGCTGGCGCATCTTTTTCCGGTTCGTGACCCTGGGCCTGATTGGAGTGCTTATTTATGCGTTCGCCAGCCTGGAGGGCGAAACCGTCAGCACGGGCCGTCACACGGCGATTGTCACGCTCGACGGCGAGATTGCGGCCAACACAAACGCCAGCGCCGAGAACATTAATGCATCGTTGCAGGCGGCGTTTGCAGACGACAACACGGTCGGCGTGATTCTGAAAATCAACTCGCCGGGTGGCTCGCCCGTGCAGGCGGGCATGATCAACGACGAAATCCGCCGTCTTCGCGCCAAGTACAAGAAGATTCCGCTGTACGTCGTGGTGGAGGAGATGTGCGCGTCAGGCGGTTACTACGTGGCCGCCGCCGCTGACAAAATCTACGTCGACAAGGCCAGCATCGTCGGCTCGATTGGCGTGCTGATGGACGGCTTCGGCTTTACGGGTCTGATGGACAAGGTGGGCGTGGAGCGCCGCCTGCTCACGGCCGGTTCGAACAAGGGGATGCTCGATCCGTTCTCGCCTGTGTCGCCCCAGCAGAAGCAATATGCGCAGGAGATGCTGGACCAGGTGCACCAGCAGTTCATCGACGTGGTCAAGCAGGGGCGCGGCACCCGCCTGAAGGACGATCCGACGCTGTTCACCGGGCTGTTCTGGACGGGCGCCAAGGCCGTGGATCTGGGTCTGGCCGACGCGATCGGTAGTTCGGACTTCGTTGCGCGCAGCGTCATCAAGGCGCCGGACGTGGTCGACTACACCGTCAAGGAAAACTTTGCCTCGCGCGTGGCGCGCAAGCTCGGTACGGCGATGGGCGCGGGCGCTGTGAAGGCGCTGGCCACCACGGGCCAGCTCAAGCTCCTGATGAAGGAGTAGAAGAAGGAAGCGGGGCGCTATCGCCCCAGCAGCGAGAAGATTGCCGGCCGCTTGTGCAGGTTCATGCGGTCTGCGCGCCAGTCGCTCACGGGCAGAGTGACCACCTGCTCGCTGGGCAGCGTCAGGTCCACTGCAATCGATAGCAGCGTACT
This sequence comes from Ralstonia psammae, assembly GCF_958405935.1. Lineage (NCBI taxonomy): Bacteria > Pseudomonadati > Pseudomonadota > Betaproteobacteria > Burkholderiales > Burkholderiaceae > Ralstonia > Ralstonia psammae. The sequence goes on along the minus strand of NZ_CATZBU010000002.1, from coordinate 455,381 downwards.
CGGCGCGCAGCCAGCCTGAATGGCTTCGAGCAATGCGCCGTTGCGGTAGGGCGTTTCGATAAACACCTGCGTTTGGCCCGCTGAGCGTGAAAGCTGCTCCAGTGTGCGCAGCGCGGTCTTGCGTTCGGCTGCATCGACCGGCAGATAGCCGTTGAACGCAAAGCTCTGGCCGTTCAAGCCGGACGCCATCACCGCCAACAAAATCGAGCTCGGCCCTACCAGCGGCTTTACGCGCACGCCGCGTCGGTGCGCGAGACGCACAAGGTTCGCGCCCGGATCGGCCACCGCAGGCACCCCGGCTTCCGACATCAGCCCCGCATCCTGGCCGGCAACCACCGGCGCTAGCAGCGCTTCCAGCTCCGATTCCGGCGTTTTGACGTTCAGCTCGCGGATGGTGATTTCCTGCAGCGGGCGCGCCAGCGGCGTAGTTTCGGACAGCTTCTTCAGCAGCGCACGTGCGGTCTTGGCATGCTCGGCAACGAAGTAATCGAGTTGCGCGGCGATCTGCTGCACGCCAGTCGGAATCACGTCGGGCAGCGGGTCAGCCGCATCGCGCGAGCCCAGCGTATTCGGGATGAGGTAAAGCGTACCGGCCATGGTTCAGGCGAAGAGCGGGTAGTGGACGTTGCGCAGCATGCTGGTCAGTGCGATCAGCGGCAGGCCAACCAGCGCGGTCGGGTCCGACGACTCCACGCGTTCGAGCAGGGCGATGCCCAGGCCTTCCGATTTGGCGCTCCCGGCAACGTCGTACGGGTGTTCCAGATGCAGATAGGCGTCCAGCTCCTCATCGGAAAGATCACGGAAGGTGGCCAGCGTGCGGATGTCCTCGCTCTGGTGTTGCCCGGTCCGGCCGTCGTACAGGCACAACGCGGAATGGAATGTGACGGTGCGTCCACGCATCCAGCGCAGTTGCGCCAGTGCGCGGGCGTGGTCCCCGGGTTTGCCGACCTGCTTGCCGTCCAGTGTGGCGACCTGATCGGAGCCGATGACCAGCGTGCCTGGATGGCCTGTCGCGACCTTCTCCGCCTTCTGCCGTGCCAGGCGCAGAGCGGTCTGGTCGGGCGACTCGTCCGGGGCGGGGGTCTCGTCAATGTTCGGTACCACGATCTCAAACGGCAGGCGCAGGCGTTCGAGCAATTCCCGCCGATACGGGGAGCTGGAGGCGAGAATTAACGGTGGACGCGATGCAGAAGTCATAAGTGCTTGAAGATGCAGTAGATTTTGAGCAAAACCTTTTGACGCCAGAGGTTTCTGCCCGCTATAATCCCGCGTTTCGCGGTTTGGCCGCGCAGTGTCGCAAACCGGGCGCCCAGGCGCAAGGTGTCGGGCGCTGCAGAGCGGTCGATCCGGTTCGCGCACCAACAGCAACGCGTTCAGCAGGTTCGATTCGTGGATTTTCGTGCATTCGATCTTTTCGCGTTCATTCGCGCGGGTGAGCCGGCAAGCGGCGCGGTCCATTTGGCCGATATGTCCCGCCTGCGGGCCGAACAGGCCGCCGATGCCCCAGCTGACGCCAACACGCAGTTCCGTTGGCAACTGCAGGGTCTGGTGCGCGAAGAGGCCACCGCCGGTCAGTTGCCCCGCCAGCGTCTCTTCGTAGACCTGGAGGTGGATGGCGCGGTCTGGCTGCAATGCCAGCGCTGCCTCAAGGCCTACGAGCAACCGCTGCCAGTGCGCACGCGCCTGGAAGTCATGCGCTCGGAAGCCGAGGCCGATGCCGCTCCGCTGGATGACGACGAGGCCGATGTCATCGTCGGCTCGCGCAGCTTCGATCTGATCACGCAGATCGAAGATGAGCTGTTGCTGGCGTTGCCGGTGTCGCCGCGTCACGCAGTCTGCCCGGATGAGGTGTTGCCGGAAGAGACCGAAGCTGAAAAGAAGCCGTCGCCGTTCGCGGTGCTGGCAAACCTGAAGACCAAACATTAGGCGTGCGCGAGTATTGCGCGCGCTGATGGCAGTACGTTTCACACGCCTACCGGAATGGCTACGCTCCGGCTCCGTGTGATGTGATAAAATCGATCAAATTGCTTAGGAGTCAGTCATGGCTGTTCAACAAAACAAGAAGTCGCCGTCCAAGCGCGGCATGCATCGTTCGCACGATTTCCTGACGGCGGCCCCGATCGCTGTCGAGCCGACCACCGGCGAAGTGCACCTGCGTCACCACGTGAGCCCGAACGGCTACTATCGCGGCCGCAAGGTTGTGAAGACCAAGAACGACTGATGCGATTTGCCAGTTTTCTGGCAAGCGTGTTGGGTTGGTCTGAATGCACAGGTTCATGATGCAAGCGAAAAAGCGGCAAGCCAATTTGCCGCTTTTTTGTTGAGCGAAATTCGGCAATGCGTGTACGGGTTTGTGTACCATACGCGCGCCAACGGCCGGAGCCGCACGTGAAACCGCAACTCAGACTCGCATGACCATCAAGCTTGCCATCGACTGCATGGGCGGTGATCACGGCGTTGGCGTGACAATCCCTGCAGCGATCCATTTTCTCGCCGCACACGAAGACGTCGAAATGCTGCTCGTCGGGCAGCCCGATGCTATTGCGGCACAGCTCAAGCGACTCCACGCCACCGCGAACCCGCGCGTCCACGTTGTTCCCGCCTCCGAGGTGGTGTCGATGGACGATCCGGTTGAAGTCGCGCTGCGCAAGAAGAAAGATTCTTCGATGCGCGTGGCTATCAATCAGCTCAAGGAAGGCGCCGCTCAGGCGTGCGTTTCCGCTGGCAATACCGGTGCGTTGATGGCCGTGTCGCGTTACGTTCTCAAGACGCTGGACGGTATTGACCGCCCGGCCATCGCCACCGCCATCCCGAACGAGAAGGGTGCCGGCACCACCGTGCTGGATCTTGGCGCCAACGCCGACTGCGAACCCGAGCACCTGCTGCAATTCGCGCAGATGGCCTCGGCAATGGTGTCGGTGGTGGAGCAGAAGCCGCGCCCGACGGTGGGCCTGCTCAACATCGGCGAAGAGGTCATCAAGGGCAACGAGGTGGTCAAGCAGGCGGGTGAGTTGCTGCGCGCGTCCGATCTCAATTTCTTCGGTAACGTTGAAGGCAACGACATCTTCAAGGGCACGACCGACATCGTTGTCTGCGATGGCTTTGTCGGTAACGTGGCGCTCAAGAGCACCGAAGGCCTGGCCAAGATGATCGGCGAGATGCTGCGTCAGGAATTCAGTCGCTCGTGGTTCACCAAGCTGCTCGCCGTCGTGGCGCTTCCGGTGCTGACGCGTTTCAAGCGGCGCGTCGATCATCGGCGCTACAATGGCGCCGCGCTGCTTGGCTTGCGCGGCTTGGTCATCAAGAGCCACGGCTCGGCCGATGCCTACGCGTTCGAATGGGCCATCAAGCGTGCCTACGACGCCGCGGCCAACGGCGTGATCGCCCGCATTGCGCAGGCGTTCGAATCGCACCATGACGCAGCGGGCGCTGCGCCGGTCTCCACTTCCACTCCGGCCGCCGACGCGGCTTGAACGCGTCGCCTCCGAGTCAGATTTCACCCCACCGCACATGACACGTTTCGCAAGGATCATCGGTACGGGCAGCTACTTGCCGCCCAAGCGGGTTACCAATGACGAACTGGCCGCCCAATTGGCCGAGCAGGGCATCGAGACGAGCGACGAATGGATCGTCTCGCGCAGCGGCATCCGCGCGCGTCATTTCGCCGAGCCCGATGTTGCGTGCAGCGACCTCGCCGTGAAGGCGGCCGAGCGCGCTATTGAAGCCGCCGGCATCGATCGCTCCGAACTCGACCTGATCCTGGTCGCGACGTCTACGCCGGATTTCGTGTTCCCGAGCACGGCGTGCCTGGTGCAGCAAAAGCTCGGCATCACCAACGGGTGCGCTGCGTTCGACGTGCAGGCCGTGTGTTCCGGCTTCGTCTATGCGCTGGCGACCGCCGACAAATTCATCCGCTCGGGCGCGTACCGCAACGTGCTGGTGATCGGCTCGGAAGTCTTCTCGCGCATCATCGATTTCAGCGATCGCACCACTTGTGTGCTGTTTGGCGATGGCGCCGGCGCCGTGGTGCTACAGGCTTCTGACGAGCCGGGCATCCTGGCGACTGCGCTGCATGCTGACGGTAGCCACGCAAATATCCTGTGCGTGCCGGGCAACGTGGCCGCAGGTGCAATCCAGGGCAGCGCCTTCCTTTACATGGATGGTCAGGCTGTCTTCAAGCTGGCCGTGACGGTGCTCGACAAGGTTGCCCGCGAAGCACTGGCCGCTGCCGAACTTGATGCCTCGCAAGTCGACTGGTTGATTCCGCACCAGGCCAACATCCGCATCATGCAGGGCACGACCAAAAAGCTGGGCCTCTCTAACGAGCGCCTGATCGTGACCGTCGACGAGCACGGCAACACGTCGGCTGCCTCGATTCCGCTGGCGTTGGATGTTGCTGTGCGCGACGGCCGCATCCAGCGAGGTCAGCACGTGATGCTCGAAGGTGTGGGCGGCGGCTTTACCTGGGGCGCTGCGCTGCTGCGCTTCTGATCGACGAATTTCCAGAACGAACAATACGAGCCATGACATTCGCTTTCGTCTTTCCCGGCCAGGGTTCGCAATCGGTCGGCATGCTCAATGCGTTTGCCGATCATCCGGCCGTGGCGGCCACGCTGGCCGAGGCGTCCGACGCGTTGGGTCAGGACATCGGCAAGTTGATTGCCGAAGGCCCGGCTGAAGAGCTGAACCTGACGACCAACACGCAGCCCGTCATGCTGACGGCAGCTGTTGCTGTCTATCGTGCATGGCAGGCTGCCGGCGGCCCGAGGCCGACCGTCGTGGCAGGCCATAGCCTGGGCGAGTATTCGGCGCTGGTCGCCGCAGGCGCCATCGCGTTCAAAGACGCCGTGCCGCTGGTGCGTTTCCGCGCCAAGGCGATGCAGGAAGCCGTGCCGGTTGGCGAGGGCGGTATGGCTGCGATCCTTGGCCTGTCGGACAACGACGTGCGCGCCGCATGTGCCGAAGCTTCGGTTGCGGGCGTGGTCGAGGCCGTGAACTTCAACGCGCCGGCCCAGGTGGTGATCGCAGGTGCCAAGGCGGCTGTCGAGAAGGCGTGCGAAATCGCCAAGGCCAAGGGTGCCAAGCGCGCCCTGCCGCTGCCGGTGTCGGCGCCGTTCCACTCGTCGCTGCTCAAGCCAGCGTCGGATCGTCTGCGCGAGTATCTCGCTAATGTGACGGTCAATGCCCCGGTGATCCCCGTCATCAATAACGTGGACGTGGCTGTGGTGAGCGACCCGGCTGCCATCAAGGATGCGCTGGTGCGCCAGGCAGCAGCGCCCGTGCGCTGGGTCGAGACGGTCCAGAAGATGAAGGCGGACGGCATTACCCGCGTGGTCGAGTGCGGCCCGGGCAAGGTGCTGGCTGGTCTGGTCAAACGTATCGATGGCGAGATCGTCGGCGACGCGATCTTCGATCCGGCATCGCTGGAAGCCGTGCTGGGCCAACTCAAATAATCAACGGGATTCGTATGACCCAAGCATTGAATAATCAGGTTGCGCTCGTTACCGGTGCCTCGCGCGGCATCGGCCGTGCTATCGCGCTGGAACTGGCGCGCCAGGGCGCGACGGTGGTCGGTACGGCCACGTCGGAAGCCGGTGCGCAAGCCATCACGGCTTACTTTGCCGAAGCCGGCGTGAAGGGCTCGGGTGTGGTGCTCAACGTGAATGACGCCACGCGCTGCGAAGCCGTCATCGACGAAACCATCAAAACGCACGGCGGCCTGAACATCCTCGTCAACAATGCCGGCATCACGCAGGACAACCTGGCGATGCGCATGAAGGACGATGAATGGGTGTCGGTCATCGACACGAATCTCTCCGCCGTGTTCCGCCTGTCGCGCGCCGTGCTGCGCCCGATGATGAAGGCGCGCGGTGGCCGCATCATCAACATTACTTCGGTGGTGGGCTCGGCAGGCAACCCCGGTCAGGCGAACTACGCCGCAGCCAAGGCTGGCGTGGAGGGCATGGCCCGCGCGCTGGCACGCGAGATCGGCAGCCGTAACATCACGGTCAATTGCATCGCGCCGGGCTTTATCGATACCGACATGACCAAGGTCCTGTCGGAAGAGCAACACACCGCGCTGAAGGCGCAGATTCCGCTAGGCCGCCTGGGCGCGCCTGAGGACATCGCCAGCGCGGTTGCCTTCCTGGCGTCACCGGCGGCGGGCTACATTACTGGCTCGACGCTGCACGTCAACGGCGGCATGTACATGGGATAAGGAAGCCGTCCCGGCGGCGGGTGTGCGGGGCTTTGCGCATGTGCAAAATCCTGTGCGATCGCTGATTTAACTGGCTTTTAGCAACATGTTGGGCGCACTTTTTGCATGGATTCCGGCACGGTTTTTCACCGCGCAAACCTGCTAGAATGCGCGCACTTTTTGTCGAATACTTCCCTGGAGGGTTAAATGGACAACATCGACGCACGCGTTAAGAAGATCGTTGCTGAGCAACTCGGCGTGGCCGAAGCGGACATCAAGAACGAATCGTCGTTCGTGAACGATCTGGGCGCGGATTCGCTCGATACGGTTGAGCTGGTGATGGCTCTGGAAGACGAGTTCGGTATGGAAATTCCGGACGAAGAAGCAGAGAAGATCACCACGGTGCAGCAAGCCATCGATTACGCGACCGCCCACGTCAAGGCGTAAGCGTCAATCGATCTCTTGACATCGCGGGCCACAGAAAGGGCGGTTGTCCGGCTTGACCGGGTGGCGCGTTTTCTGTGGCCTTTGTCGCTGATACAGAGTTGCAGGAAAGCATAGTGAGCCGTCGTCGCGTAGTGGTAACCGGCCTGGGGCTGGTCTCTCCGGTAGGGAACTCGGTCGCCGAAGGGTGGGCCAATCTGGTCGCCGGCAAGTCCGGGATCGCCACCATCACCAAATTCGATCCGTCGAACCTGGCCGTGCATTTCGCGGGCGAGGTGAAGGGTTTCAACGCCGAGGATTACATCCCGGCGAAGGAAGCCCGCAACATGGATACCTTCATCCATTACGGCATCGCTGCCGGCGTGCAAGCGCTGAAGGACAGCGGGCTGGAAGTGACCGAAGCCAATGCGGAGCGCGTCGGTGTGCTGGTCGGTTCCGGTATCGGCGGTCTGCCGATGATCGAAGATACGCACCAGACCTACGTCGATCGCGGCCCGCGCAGGATTTCGCCGTTCTTTGTGCCTGGTTCCATCATCAACATGATCTCCGGCCATCTGAGCATCATGTTCGGCTTGAAGGGCCCGAACCTGGCTGCCGTCACGGCTTGTACGACTGGTCTGCACAGCATTGGTCTGGCTGCACGCCTGATCCAGGCGGGTGATGCTGACGCGATGGTTGCCGGCGGTGCTGAATCGACCGTTTCGCCTCTGGGCATTGGCGGCTTTGCCGCAGCCCGTGCGCTGTCCACGCGCAATGACGATCCGGCCACCGCGTCCCGCCCCTGGGACAAGGACCGCGACGGCTTCGTGCTGGGCGAAGGCGCTGGTGTGATGGTGCTGGAAGAGTACGAATCGGCCAAGGCACGTGGCGCCACGATCTACGCCGAAGTCGCAGGCTTCGGCATGAGTGGCGATGCGTTCCATATGACGGCGCCGAACATGGACGGCCCGCGCCGTTGCATGCTGAATGCGCTGCGCGATGCCGGCATGAATGCGGATCAGGTCCATTACCTAAACGCGCACGGTACATCCACGCCGCTGGGCGACAAGAACGAATCCGAAGCCATCAAGGCGGCTTTCGGCGATCATGCCGGCAAGATCGTCGTGAACTCCACCAAGTCCATGACCGGCCACTTGCTGGGTGGCGCGGGCGGGTTGGAGTCGGTGTTCACGGTGCTGGCGCTGCACAATCAGGTGTCGCCGCCGACCATCAATATCTTCAATCAGGATCCCGAGTGCGATCTCGATTACTGCGCCAACACCGCGCGTGACATGAAGATCGACGTGGCCGTGAAGAACAACTTCGGCTTCGGCGGGACGAACGGCACGCTGGTGTTCAAGCGCCCGTAAGGCAAGGCGGCACGTAGCCTCACGGCGCGTGCCGCTTCGTTTTTGCCTTGGTTGTTCAGCACATCGTTTTTCCGGCGCCGTATCGGCGGTTGTGCGCGATTGGTCGGATCGGCATGGCAGGCCTCGTTGGCGCTGTGGCCTTCTGGATGATCCAAACGTGGGGGGCCGCGTTGCCGTTGAGCACCTGGGCTGTCGTCAGCGGACTGGTCATCGCGGGGTGCCTTCCATTGATGGTGAACCGTTCGCCGCTTGCAATGGAACTGATGTGGCGCGTTCGTCTCAAAGAGGACGGAGAGCCCGGTCAAGCCGTGTGGCAGGTCCGATTGAAAGCGCCAGAAGCGGTCCAAAATGCGGCTCTGTTATGGTCATGGTCACTCGGTGAGCGCGTCTTGGTCCTTGGGATCGCGCGTCACGGGTGGTGTCCGCAGATTCTTGTGCTGATGCCGCCGTGGTTCTCTGCCGGGACGCTGCGTCGTATGCGAAGTCTGCTGCGCCTGGGGCCACCCCACGTGGGCTCCCGGGTGTCCGGTGTGTCGTAGGTAAAATACAACGTTTCCAAGTCACAAAAATTCAAGGCGATACACTGCAGGTGAAGAATCCGTGAGTGAACGCGAAGCCGACCAGATCCTCGTCGAGCGCGTCCAGCAAGGCGACAAGCGAGCGTTTGAGCTGCTGGTGGTCAAGTACCATCGCAAGATCATCCGGCTCGTCTCGCGCCTGATCCGTGACCCGGCCGAAGTCGAGGATGTGGCACAGGATGCCTTTATCAAGGCCTACCGTGCGTTACCCCAATTTCGGGGGGAATCCGCGTTCTATACGTGGCTGTATCGCATCGCCGTCAACACGGCCAAGAATTACCTGGCGACACAGGGTCGGCGTCCGGAATCGTCCAGCGACATCGACACCGAAGAGGCTGAAACTTTTGCCGACGGTGAGCTACTAAGGGATATCAATACGCCGGACTCCATGCTGCACACCAAGCAGGTGGCCGAAACGGTCAACCGTGCAATGGAAGCGCTACCCGAAGAATTGCGTACCGCAATCACACTCCGGGAGATCGAGGGTCTGAGCTATGAGGAAATCGCCGAAGCGATGGAATGCCCGATCGGTACCGTCCGATCCCGCATCTTCCGGGCGCGCGAGGCGATTGCCGAGAAATTGCGCCCCCTGCTGGGAACGGTGGAGGGCAAACGGTGGTAGCCAGCCGATATGACAAGCCGGCGGCCGCATGCGGCTGCAAACGGTGAAAACTCGGGAAGTCTTCTCTTGGATCGTTGATTGGACGTTGGAGTTTTTGGGGTCGGGAAATGGGTCAGGCTCAATTGCAAACGGCAGAAGCGGAGTTCGCACAACGCATCTCTGCCTTGATGGACGGTGAAGTCGCAGCGCACGAAGTGTCGTCTGCCGTGGAACTCGCCAAGGATGGCGAGGGCGCAGCGCATTGGCACGAATATCAACTGATCGGCGACGTGCTCCGGTCGGAAGATCTGCTGAACACGCGTTCCTCTGAAGATTTCCTCAGCCGGTTTTCCGCCAAACTCGACGCTGAGCCTCATCTGCTTGTGCCGGCTGTGGCGCAGCGTGCGAAAACCCAAGTGAAGCATCGTTTTTTGGTTAGCCCTGCGTGGGTCCGCCGGATCATGCCTACGACCGCCGTGGCGGCGGCGGTGGCGGCCGTCAGTTGGGTCGTCGTGCCGCAAATGCGCGGTCCTGTCGATGGCGCCGACGGCTCTCCCGCACTGGTCGCCAAAGCAACGCAAGGTGCTGGCGCGCAGGCGTTGACCGTAGCGGCAACCGACAATACGCCGATGATCCGCGACGCCCGTCTGGATGAGTACCTGAGTGCCCATCGTCAATCGGCGACCAACGGTATGGTGGTTCCGTATCTGCGTGCAGTGGCCAATGGGGTGGCGAACACCCAGGACTCCAATCAGGAATAATGCGGGCATCCATGTCGAAGGTGTGGCACCCCGTTGCCGGGGCAGGCGCCCGAAAGCTGCAGGCCGTTCGTCGGTCGGTTTTTCTTCTTCTGTGTGTTTCGGCGTTGGCGACGGCTGCGCAGCCGCAACCCGATCCCATGCCGCGCAAGGAAGCGGCCTCCTGGCTGGTCAAAATCCATCGCGCAGCGCTCAAGCAGAACTACGTCGGTACGCTCACGTATCAGCGTGGCACCGGCATGCATTCGACTCGCATTCAGCACTATGCTGATCTCTTCAACAACGAGTATGAGCGTGTCGAAGCGCTGGACGGCAAGCAGCGCGAGATGCTGCGCCAGAACGACGTCGTCCGGAACCTGATTTACGACGTCAAACTCGTTGTGACGGAGAAGCAGGAGCACAAGGACAGCTTCCCGGCGCTGCTCGCCACCACCAATGGCGATGTGCTTGATCAATACGACATGCGCCGCCTGCCTGCCGAGCGCGTCGCAGGCATGGATTGCGAGGTCTTCCAGCTTGATCCGAAGGACGGCTACCGTTACGCCTACCGCATCTGGGCGGAGCGCAACAGTGGTTTGCTGATGCGCGCCCAGACCATCGGTGAGGACGGCAAGGTGTTGGAGCAGGTCGCCTTCTCCCAAGTTGAGCTGGGTGTGCCGTCTGAAAAGCAGAAGATCGTCGCTGCATTCAAGAACCTGAACGGCTGGAATCAGTACGAGATCGTCACGCAGCCGACGAATCTGGCCGAGCAAGGCTGGACGATCGGCACCCCCGTCAAGGGCTTCCAGAAGATCCGCGAGGTGCGCCGTCCGCTGGGTGATATTGCGCCGGCCGGCAAGAACAGCTTGGGTTTTGAAGTCCAGCAGGTCGTGTTTAGTGACGGGTTGGCAGGGCTGTCGCTCTTTATCGAACCGGTGTCGGAAAAGCGCTCGCGCCGCGAAGGCTTTATCTCGCAAGGTGCCACGCATGTGATGGTGCGACGTGTTGCCGATTTCTGGCTGACGGTCGTGGGCGAAGTCCCGTTTGCTACCATCAAGCAGTTTGGCGCGGCAGTCGACTACAAGCCGATGTCCGCCAACGCGACCAACAAGCCGGCCAGCGCGCCACAGTAGCCGCAGCCGGCATCTGTCTTCGCTGCGCGGCGTGGTCGCGCAGCGACATTTCTCTATTTGTCTTTGTTCCGGGGAGCTTCCATGCGTACCGCTCGATCCGTTCACGCCTTGCGCCTGCTGTGTGTTGCCGCCGCTGTGGCGGTTGGGGGCGTGCTGGCGCCGGCCCACGCGCAGAACGCCACGGGTAGCGTGGCCACGGGCACGTATGGCCTGCCCGACTTTGCCGACTTGGTCGAGAAGGTAAGTCCCGCCGTCGTCAACATCCGTACGACCGAAAAGGTTCGCATGCAGCAGGGTGGTCCGAGCGATGACGACATGGCCGAATTCTTCCGTCGCTTCTTCGGTGTGCCGATGCCGGGCGTGCCCGGCCAGGGGCAAGGCCAGAAGCGCCGCAACGCGCCGCCGCAACAGGAAGAAGAGCAGAGCCGCGGTGTCGGTTCGGGCTTCATCGTCTCGGGTGACGGCTACATCCTGACCAACGCGCATGTGGTGGAAGGCGCGGAAACCATCTACGTCACGCTGATCGACAAGCGTGAGTACAAGGCCAAGCTGATCGGCTTGGATAAACGTACCGACGTGGCCCTCGTCAAGGTGGAGGCGAGCGGTCTGCCGAGCCTGAAGCTCGGCGATTCCGATAAGGTTCGCGTGGGCGAGTGGGTGCTCGCGATCGGTTCCCCGTTTGGCTTGGACAATACGGTTACGGCGGGCATAGTGTCGGCCAAGGGGCGCGATACGGGCGACTACCTGCCGTTTATCCAATCCGACGTGGCCGTCAACCCGGGCAACTCGGGCGGCCCGCTGATCAACCTGCGCGGCGAGGTGATCGGCATCAACAACCAGATCTACAGCCAGAGCGGCGGCTACATGGGTATCTCGTTCTCGATCCCCATCGACGAGGCGATGCGTGTGGCTGAGCAGTTGAAGGCGACGGGGCGCGTGACACGCGGTCGCATCGGCGTGGCAATCGATAACGTGCCGAAGGACGCAGCGGAGTCGCTGGGTCTGGGCCGTGCGCGCGGCGCCTATGTGGGCAATGTCGAATCGGGCGGTCCGGCGGACAAGGCCGGCATCGAGGCAGGTGACATCGTCTTGAAATACAACGGCCGCGATGTCGAGAAGGCGGGCGATCTGCAGCGCCAGGTCGGCGAAACCAAGCCGGGCACGCGCGCTACCGTGCAGGTGTGGCGCAAGGGCGGCACGCGCGATCTCACCGTGACGGTCGCCGAGTTGCAGGCTGACACGAAGGTGGCGCAGCGCACCAAGGGCGCGCAGCCTGATAACAGCCAGCAGGGTCCTGGCAAGCCGAATGCGCTGGGGATGGTGGTGGCTGACTTGTCCGACGGCGCGCGTCGTGAGTTCAAAACCAAGAGTGGCGTTGAAGTGCAGGTGTCTGAAGGGCCGGCGGCTCGTGTCGGCATTCGACCGGGCGACCTGATTCTGCGCGTGGGTGATACTGATGTCACCAACGCCAAGCAGTTCAACGAGGTGGTCGCCAAGCTCGACAAGAACCGCATGGTTGCCGTGTTTGTACGCCGCGGCGATGCCACCCAGGTGGTGACACTGCGCCCGAGTGCGGCCCGTTCGGGTAGCGGCCAGTGATCGAACTGACGCTCTACGGACGCACGTATTGCCATTTGTGCGACGACATGAAGAACGCGCTGGAGCCGCTTCGGCGCGGTTTTTCTTTTGTGCTGCACGAAGTGGACGTCGATAGCGATCCCGTGCTGGAAGCGCGGTTTGACGAATGGGTGCCCGTGCTGATGACGGGGGCGCCGGAAACACCGCCTGAACATGCGCGTGAGCTGTGCCACTACTTTCTGGATGTGCCGGCCGTGCAGGCGTGGCTGGCAGCACAGGCCGCGCACAACTGACGCAACGCCGCTGCCGCAAAAAGACGCGCGGGAAGCCCCCTGAAATCCGGTAAAATCGCCTGTTAGCGCCGATTTTTGCATTGCACGATTCTTGTGCCGCAACTTCGGCTTGAAATCCAATACCTCCCGCCGACGCAGCCAACGCGCGCCGGCCATGCCGGAACCGCCTCGCGCTCCCGGCAGACGCGCCCGGGATGGGCGCTTTTCGACGCATTCGATGGACAATATCCGCAATTTCTCGATCATCGCCCACATCGACCACGGCAAATCGACGCTGGCCGATCGCATCATCCAGCTGTGTGGCGGGCTCTCCGACCGCGAGATGGAAGCCCAAGTGCTGGACTCGATGGACATCGAGAAGGAGCGCGGCATCACCATCAAGGCGCAGACCGCCGCGCTGTCCTACAAGGCACGCGACGGCAAGGTCTACAACCTCAACCTGATCGACACGCCGGGACACGTTGACTTCAGCTACGAAGTCAGCCGCTCGCTGTCCGCATGCGAGGGTGCTCTGCTGGTGGTCGATGCCTCCCAGGGTGTGGAGGCGCAAACCGTCGCCAACTGTTACACCGCCATCGAGCTTGGCGTGGAAGTGGTGCCGGTGCTCAACAAGATCGACTTGCCTGCGGCCGATCCGGACAACGCAATCCAGGAAATCGAGGACGTGATCGGCATCGACGCAACCGACGCGACGCGCTGCTCCGCCAAGACCGGCGTAGGCGTGGTAGACGTGCTGGAAGCGCTGATCGCCAAAGTGCCGGCACCCAAGGGCGACCCGGCTGCGCCGCTGCAAGCGTTGATCATCGACTCGTGGTTCGACAACTACGTCGGCGTGGTGATGCTGGTGCGTGTGGTGAACGGCACGCTGCGCGCCAAGGACAAAGTCTTGCTGATGGCAACCGGTGCGCAGCACTTGGTGGAGCAGGTGGGCGTGTTCTCGCCGAAGTCGGTACCGCGGGAATCGTTGTCGGCAGGGCAGGTGGGCTTCGTCATCGCTGGCATCAAGGAACTGAAGGCCGCCAAGGTGGGTGACACCATCACCCACGTGGCGCGCAAGGCCGAGGCGCCGCTGCCCGGCTTCAAGGAAGTCAAGCCGCAGGTGTTTGCCGGCCTGTATCCGGTGGAAGCCAACCAGTACGAAGCGCTGCGCGAATCGCTGGAAAAGCTCAAGCTCAACGACGCGTCGCTGCAGTACGAGCCGGAAGTGTCGCAGGCGCTGGGTTTTGGCTTCCGCTGCGGCTTCCTGGGTCTGTTGCACATGGAGATCGTGCAGGAGCGCCTGGAGCGCGAATTCGACATGGACCTGATCACCACCGCGCCGACGGTGGTCTATCAGGTGCAACTGCGCGACGGCACGACGGTGCAGGTGGAAAACCCTGCCAAGATGCCGGCGGACCCGAGCAAGATCGAGGCGATTCTCGAACCGATCGTCACGGTCAATCTGTACATGCCGCAGGATTACGTGGGCGCTGTGATCACGCTGTGCGAGCAGAAGCGTGGTTCCCAGATCAACATGAGCTACCACGGCCGCCAAGTCCAGCTGACGTACGAAATCCCGATGGGCGAGATCGTGCTGGACTTCTTCGACCGGCTGAAATCCGTCTCGCGCGGTTATGCGTCGATGGATTACGAGTTCAAGGAATACCGCGTGTCGGACGTGGTCAAGGTCGACATCCTGATCAACGGCGACAAGGTCGATGCGCTGTCCATCATCGTCCACCGTTCCAACAGCACCTACCGTGGCCGCGAAGTGGCCGCCAAGATGCGCGAGATCATTCCGCGCCAGATGTACGACGTGGCGATCCAGGCTGCCATTGGCGCCAACGTGATCGCCCGCGAAAACGTCAAGGCACTGCGCAAAAACGTGCTGGCCAAGTGCTACGGCGGCGATATCTCGCGCAAGAAGAAGCTCCTCGAAAAGCAGAAAGAGGGCAAGAAGCGCATGAAGCAGGTGGGTACCGTTGAAATTCCGCAAGAGGCCTTCCTGGCCATCCTGCGCGTCGAAGAAAAATAATCCAGACATCGCTCGGACGATCTCTCATCCATGAACTTCGCCCTGATTCTGTTTGTTCTCGTAGTCCTCACCGGTATTGCGTGGGTGGCTGACAAGCTCGTGTTCCAGCGCCAGCGTCAAGCGGCTGCGGCCGCCGCGCTGGCTGAATTTGATGCACGCGCGCAGGTGCAGGCCCAGTACGGTGGCGGTGGCGACATCGGTGCCGCGCGTTTGCAACTGGCTGAGGACAAGCTGCGCCAGCCCTGGTGGTTGGAGTACACCGCCAGCTTCTTCCCGGTGATCGCCGCGGTGTTCCTGTTGCGCTCGTTCGTGATCGAGCCGTTCAAGATTCCGTCGGGCTCGATGATTCCGACGCTGCAGATCGGCGATTTCATCCTCGTCAACAAGTACACGTATGGCATTCGTTTGCCGATCGTGAACAAGAAGATCGTCGAACTGAACCAGCCGCAACGCGGCGACGTGATGGTCTTCCGATATCCGAAAGACGAGTCGATGGACTACATCAAGCGCGTGATTGGCGTGCCGGGTGACGTGGTGAAGTACGACAACAAGCACCTGACGGTGAACGGCCAGCCAGCTACCTACGCACCGCAGGCCGATTACCTCGATGGCGAACGCCTGACGTACTCGAAGCAGTACCAGGAGACCCTTGGCAGCGTGACGCACAACATCCTGAACGACGCCGACCGCCCGGCCTATGTCTCTGGGCCCGACGATTTTCCGTTCCGCGAAAACTGCACTTACAATCAGACCGGCTTCACCTGCAAGGTACCTGCAGGTCACTATTTCATGATGGGCGATAATCGCGACAACAGCGCGGATTCCCGTTACTGGGGTTTTGTGCCGGACAAGAACATTGTGGGCAAGGCGTTCTTCATCTGGATGAATCTGGGTGACCTGAAGCGGATCGGTGCTTTCCACTGATTCAAAAGTGACGCAAAATTCTCTTATTAAAACTCGGCAATTGCACAACGGGGGAAATGCAATGCGGATTCGTCAGGCCGGCCTCAAACGCCCGTCGCGCGGGATTACGATGTTCGGCATCCTGATCGGCATCATTGTGCTGATCACGTTCGTGCTGCCGGCGATTCGCTCCGTTCCGAGCCTGATGGAATACCAGGCCATCACGCGCGCCGTGAAGCAGGCGCGCGAGCGTGCGAGCACGCGCGAAGAGGTTGCCAGCGCCTTCGACAAGCAAGCCGCGATTGATGACATCACGTCGATCAAGGGTGAAGATCTGGAAGTGCTGGACGGCGGCGGTTCCATCCAGGCGGTGCGTTTTTCGTACAAGCGCGAGATCCCGTTGTATGGCCCCATCGGTCTGGTGATCACCTATTCGGGGACCCAGCGTTGACATGAGTCTGGATGCACTACAGCAACGTCTTGGCTACCGCTTCAGCAAACCGGAGTTGCTGCAGCAGGCGCTCACCCATCGCAGCCACAGTGCGATGCACAACGAGCGCCTGGAATTTCTTGGCGATTCGATCCTGAATTGCGCTGTCGCCGACATGCTTTACGGCATGTTCGGCAAGCTGGATGAGGGCGATCTCTCGCGCGTGCGGGCCAATCTGGTCAAGCAACAGGCGCTGTACGAGATCGCGCAGATGTTGCAGTTGCCCGATGCCCTGCGTTTGGGCGAAGGCGAGTTGAAGAGCGGCGGTTTTCGCCGTCCCTCCATCCTGGCTGATGCCCTCGAAGCGATTTTCGGGGCGGTGTTCCTTGACGGTGGCTTCGATGCTGCCCGCACGCTGATCCGCAAGCTGTATATCCCGATCCTTGAACAAGTCGACCCGCGCACGCTGGGCAAGGACGCCAAGACGCTGTTGCAGGAGTACCTCCAAGGTCACAAGATTGCGTTGCCGCTGTACACAGTGGTTGCCACCCACGGCGCGGCGCATAATCAGCAATTCGAGGTTGAGTGCTCGATCCCGAAGCTGGAGATTCGCGTCTCCGGCAACGGGGCATCGCGGCGCGCGGCCGAACAATCGGCGGCCAAGCTGGCCCTGGATGAAGCGCACCGCCTGGTGCCGCAGCTCGTCAAGCGCAGCCGCGCCGAGCGCACCGGCAAGACGCGCAAGCAGGCTACGCCTCCCGATCCGCAGTTGTCTCTCAGGTTGAAGGAATAATCAGGTAAATGAGCGACACCCCATTGCAGCCTCCGCAGCCAGAATCTGGTGTGCCGGAGGGGTTCCGCTGCGGCATGGTCGCCATTGTTGGGCGGCCGAACGTCGGCAAATCCACGCTGGTGAACGCCCTGGTGGGCCAGAAAGTCAGCATTACATCGCGCAAGGCGCAGACCACGCGCCACCGCATCACCGGTATTCAGACGACGGATGACGCCCAGTTCGTCTTCGTCGATACACCCGGTTTTCAGACCCGTCACGCTACGGCGCTGAACCGCTCGCTGAACCGAGCGGTCACCTCCACGCTTACGTCCGTCGACGCGGTGTTGTTCGTGGTCGAGGCCGGCCGCTACGGCCCGGACGATGAGAAGGTGCTCTCGCTGCTGCCGCGCGAGACGCCCGTGATCCTGATCGTCAATAAGGTCGACCGGCTCGATGCGTACACGCGCGCCGAGATGGTTGCCGTGTTCCTGCAGGACATGGCACAGGTGTTTCCATTTGCCGAAATCGTGCCGATGTCGGCCAAGAACCGCGACGACATCGACCGCCTGCTCGGCATCGTGCGCCCGTACCTGCCGGAAGGCGAGCCGATGTACGACCCGGAAGCGCTGACCGATCGCAGCGAGCGCTTTCTGGCCGCGGAAATCGTTCGCGAGAAGGTCTTTCGCTGGACTGGCGACGAGTTGCCGTATTCCAGCACCGTCATCGTCGATAAATTCGAGACCGAAGGCCGTCTGCGCCGCGTGTTCGTGACCATCCTGGTCGACCGCGACGCGCACAAGGCAATGATCATTGGCGCGAAGGGCGCCAAGCTCAAGCAGATTTCTACCGAAGCCCGCATGGACATGGAAAAACTGTTCGACGGCAAGGTGTATCTGGAGGTCTGGATCAAGGTCAAGAGCGGTTGGGCCGACAACGAGGCCGGCCTGCGCGCCTACGGCTACGAGTAACCAGTCACCCGCGCCACTCTACACACGCTCGATGGCGGGACGATCCGATCCGATTCCGGACGAAGCCGCGGAATGGCTAGCCGAGGAAGGTGTTACCGGCGCCGCACCGCGCAGGGGCTTTCCTGCCGGGCGTTCCGAAACACGCGTTGCTGCGCAGCCGGCTTTCGTGCTGCACAGTTACCCGTATCGGGAAACCAGCCTCATCATCGACGTCTTCACACCGGACTACGGGCGCATGGCGCTGGTCGCCAAGGGGGCCAAGCGACCGCATTCGGCGTTGCGAGCGGTGCTGCAGACGTTCCAGCCGCTGTCGCTGTCCTGGAGCGGACGCGGTGATGTCCGCACGCTGACCCGCGCCGAGTGGGTGGGCGGCATGCTGCCGCTGGGCGGGGAGGGGCTGCTATCCGGTTTCTATCTGAACGAACTGCTCGTCAAGTTCGTTGCTCGCGAAGACGGCCACCCGGTGCTGTTCGCGCATTACGTTGAAACGCTCAATAAGCTTGCTCATGGTGAACCCGCGGCCTTCACCCTGCGCGCGTTCGAACGTGTGCTGCTACGTGAGACCGGCTTTGCCGCGCAGCTTGACCGCTGTATCGACGGTGAACCCGTGCAGGCCGATGCCGAGTACGTCTATCACCCTGAACGCGGCATCCGGCGCACGCTGCCGAGCGATCCATCGTCCTGGCCTGTTCTGCGCGGCCAGACGCTGATCGACATGGAGCATGACGATTACGCCTCACGCCCGACGACCGCGCAGCAAAGCCGCAGCCTGATGCGTTTCCTGCTGCATTATCATTTGCATGGCACGCCGCTTTCGACGCGCCAGATCCTGATCGACTTGCAGAAACTATGATCTTTCATGCCTCGCCGGGAATCATCGACCTGGGTATCAACATCGACCACGTCGCCACGCTGCGCAACGCGCGCGGCACCACTTACCCGGACCCGATTGCCGCGGCGCTGCTGGCTGAAGAGGCCGGCGCCGATCTCATCACGCTGCACCTGCGCGAAGATCGCCGCCACATCAAGGACGCCGATGTGCGCGCGCTGCGGCCGCAACTGCGCACACGCATGAACCTGGAGTGCGCCGTCACGCAGGAGATGCTCGACATCGCATGCGACATCGGCCCGCAGGACGTCTGTCTCGTCCCAGAGCGCCGCCAGGAAGTGACCACCGAGGGCGGCCTGGATGTGGTGGGCGGTTTCGCCAAGGTGCAAGCCGCATGCAAGCAACTGGCCGATGCGGGTATCCGCGTGTCGCTGTTCATCGATCCGGATGCGGCGCAGATCGAAGCCGCCGCCGCCGCTGGTGCGCCGGTCATCGAACTGCACACGGGCCGCTATGCCGAAGCGACCGACGATGCGGAGTTGCGTGCGGAACTCGTCCGCATCGAAACCGCAGTGGAAGAGGGCATCCGCTGGGGCGTGCGAGTGAACGCCGGCCACGGCCTCCATTACACGAACGTGCAGCCGATCGCGGCCATCGCCGGCATTCATGAACTCAACATCGGCCACGCCGTCGTTGCGCATGCTGTGTTTGCAGGCTGGCAGAACGCGGTGCGCGAGATGAAGGCGATCATGGTCGCGGCGCGGCTGTCGTCCACAACGCCGGCGGCCGCACATCCGGGCGTGCCTGCATGAGCGAACGGGCCGCAGCCGCTTCGGTGTCCGGTGCCATTTACGGCATCGGCACCGACATCATCCAGATCGAGCGCGTCGAAGGTGTGATACAGCGGACTAACGGCCGCTTCGCCGAGAAAGTGCTTGGGCCCGATGAGTTGCGTGTCTATCACGCCCGCAAGGCACGCTCCGAGCGGCGCGGCCTTGCATTTCTTGCCACGCGCTTTGCCGCCAAGGAAGCCGTGTCCAAGGCCATCGGCCTGGGCATGCGCTGGCCGATGACGTGGCGTGCGGTGCAGACGCTCAACCTGCCATCCGGCCAACCAGTGGTGCGCTACAGCGGTGAACTGGCCGACTGGATTGCGCAGCACGGCCTTCATATCCAGATCAGTGTGACGGACGAACGCGACTACGCAGTCGCCTTCGCCGTCGCCGAGTTGCAAACGAAATCCTCCGCATGACTCAAACCAAGAAGCAGAAGCACCCCGGCCCGATCGTTCTGGATGTTGCCGGCCTCGAACTCCGCCCCGATGATGTTCGACGTATTGCCCATCCGTTGACGGGCGGCGTGATCCTGTTTGCGCGCAACTTTGAATCGCGCGCGCAATTGACGGCGCTCACGCAAGCCATTCGCGCGACTCGCAATGATGTGCTGATTTGCATCGACCACGAAGGCGGTCGTGTGCAGCGCGCCAAGACCGACGGCTTCACGCACCTGCCCGCCATGGGCGCGCTGGGCAAGCTCTGGGACACTGATGTTCTGGCCGCCACGCGCGCTGCCACCGCCTGCGGCTACGTGCTGGCCGCCGAACTGCGTGCGTGCGATATCGACCTCAGCTTCACGCCCGTGCTCGATCTCGACTACGACACCAGCAGCGTGATCGGCGATCGCGCGTTCCATCGCGACCCGCGCGTGGTCACGTTGCTCGCCAACCACCTGACGCTGGGTCTGCGCCTGGCCGGCATGTCCAACTGCGGCAAGCATTTCCCCGGCCACGGCTACGTCCAGGCTGATTCGCAC
This sequence comes from Ralstonia psammae, assembly GCF_958405935.1. Taxonomy (NCBI): domain Bacteria; kingdom Pseudomonadati; phylum Pseudomonadota; class Betaproteobacteria; order Burkholderiales; family Burkholderiaceae; genus Ralstonia; species Ralstonia psammae. The sequence continues at coordinate 434,744 of NZ_CATZBU010000002.1, read as the reverse complement.
ATCGCTGTACCGGTGGACGAGCGCCCGCTGGAGGCCATCCTCGCTGACGACGCGCAGCCCTACGGCTGGATGGGAATCGGCCTGCAGTCGGTGATGCCGGCGCACGTGATTTACTCGGCGGTCGATCCGAACCCGGCGGGGTTCTCTCGTTTCTGGCTGCAGGACATGCTGCGCGCGCATTTCAACTTTGACGGCGTGATCTTCAGCGATGACCTGAGCATGGAAGGTGCGAGCGTTGCCGGCACGGTCGTCGACGGTGCGCGAGCGGCCCTCACGGCCGGCTGCGACATGGTGCTGATCTGCAATGCGCCGGCGAAAGCCGATCAATTGCTCGGCGAACTGGACGTGCCGATGGGCAAAGCGTCGCAGCGTCGCGTGCGCCGGCTGTTTGGCGGCCGGGCTGTGAAGGACTGGGCGAAGCTGCAGCAGCAATCGGCCTACAAGCAGGCGCTGCGTACTTTGCGCGAGGCAAAACTTATCGCGTAGCGCCAAAACGCCAAAACGCCAAAACGCGATCGCAAAAGAAAAGGCTCCCGAGGGAGCCTTTCTTCTTGCTGCAACGCCAGCTTACTTGGCGCGGCTACGGTACTCGTCGGTACGCGTGTCGATTTCGATCTTCTCGCCGATGTTGCAGAACAGCGGCACCATGATCACGAACTCTTCGTTGTCGTTGATGCGAGCCGCCTTCAGAACCTTACCCGACGACGTGTCGCCCTTGACGGCGGGTTCGGTGTAGACGATTTCGCGGACAACCGTGGTCGGCAGTTCCACCGAGATAGCGTTCTCGTTGTAGAACGTCACTTCGACCTTCATGCCGTCTTGCAGGTAGTTCAGCGCGCTGCCCATGGCGGCGGGCTCAACGTTGTACTGTTCGTAGGTGACCGGGTCCATGAACACGTACATCGTGCCGTCGAAGTAGGAATACTCGGCTTCCTTCTTCTCCAGGATGACCTGGTCCATTTTGTCGTCGGCGTTGAAAACCGACTCGCCGCCTGCGCCCGTCAGCAGGTTCTTGTACTTCATCTTGACGACGGCGCCCGAACGGCCCGAACGGCTGTACTCGGTCTTGAGCACGACCATTGCGTCGTTGCCGATCATGAACACGTTGCCAGCGCGGAGTTCTTGCGCGATTTTCAAAGCCATTTCACATTTCCTGAGAGTAAGAGGGTTCGATGCGCGCCAAGCAACGAAGCACCGCGCGATACCCTCCGGGTCGCGCGAACCAGGTCAGAGCCGGGGTCGCATACAGATTAGCCCGCTATTTTACCTGTTTTTCGCAAAATGCCACCAAATTCGCGGCAAGATCACCCAGCTGCATCAAGCTTTGCTCCCAGGTGGCGGCCCGTGCGCGCAGGCGAGGCGCAATGGCCGCAAAGTCCGCCCAGTCGAGTGACGCGGGCGCACCATTCCAGGCGTGCCAGAAGGCGATGAGCGTCTTGGCGTCGGCCTCGGTCAAGGCAGCTGTATAGCGCGCTAGAAATGCGTCCAGCTTGGTGAGGTGTACGTCGTCGCTTTGTGGGTAGATATGCCAGACAAACGGCTTCAGGGCCCATTGGGCGCGCACGAACGAGTCTTCCCCGCGCACGAAATTGATGTCGCATGCCCAGAGGAGCGGGTCGTAGTGCTCTTGGGGCACGAACGGGACGACCGCCACGCTCAGGTTGCCGCGCGTCCACCGGGCACCATTCCTGGCGCCACCGGCGTCACCCAATAGCTCGGCGAGCTGCGAGGCGGCCAAGCCCTCCGGCACCAGGCAGATCACCGGCTGGGGCGAAGATTCCCATTGAGCGACCAGCGTCGGTAGTGCCGGGTTGGCATAGGCAAACAGGCTCACGCGCAGGGCGTCTGGGGTGGCGCGCATCAGGTCGTCAACGCCGAGGCGGTGCCACAACGCCTCGCGGGCGGCGGGGCTGGCCTCGAACGTCGTGCGTTGCGCGCCAAGATGCGATTCCCGCAGGACGCCGCCCGTGTTGCGAGCAAAGCCGGGGAAGAAGAAGTGTTTGACGAGCGGCAGTCGCAGATGTGGCGACTGCATCGCGTGGTGTTCGGCTACCCAGTTCTCGGCGCTCAGGTATTCCAGGTTGATCCAAACCGGCGCCGCCCCCTGGGATGCCTGCTCGGCCATGCGTTTCAACAGGGGCTCTGGGACAGCGCATGCGAAGGCGCCAATCACCACATCGTGCAGCGCGGGGTGTGCATTGGCGGCGAGCAGGTTCGCGACCTGCGCATCGTCAGCCCAGTGGCGAATATCGACGCCCGAGACGCGCTGCGCATCGGCCTTCGCGTCGACAGCCGGGCAGATCTTTTCGAACGAGCGGAGATCGTCGACCCACAGGCGGACGATGTGGCCGTGCTCCTGCACCAGCTGGCGAGCCAGGCGCCAGCAGACGCCGATGTCGCCGTAGTTGTCGACGACGCGGCAGAAGAGATCCCAGGATGTGATGGTGCGCATGCAGGAAGGCGAGTCGAGCAGTGAAGAGGACGGGCCGACATTGTAGTCGGCGGCTTGTTCTACACTGACGGCCTCTGATCCAGCGAACGCCATGTCGTCCGACCCCACGCAACCCCAGCCCCCTGAGACGCCCGAGAGCGTCGAGCCCAGCGCGCCCGCACATGTGCCCGAGTTCGACGCGAAGGCGCACATCGCGCGCCTGCCGAACCTGCCGGGTGTGTATCGCTACTTTGATGCGCAGGGCAACGTGCTCTATGTGGGCAAGGCCCGCGACCTCAAGAAGCGCGTGTCGAGCTACTTCAACAAGACGCTGCTTTCGCCGCGCATCGCGATGATGGTCGCGAAGATCGCGCGCATCGACACCACGGTCGTGCGCAGCGAGGCCGAAGCGCTGCTGCTCGAGAACAACCTCATCAAGGCGCTGGCCCCGCGTTACAACATCCTGTTTCGCGACGACAAGTCGTACCCGTATCTCAAGCTCACGCAGCACGCGTATCCGCGCATGACGTATTACCGTGGCGCGACGGATCGCAAGCACCAGTACTTCGGCCCATTCCCGAGTGCGCATGCGGTGCGCGAGAGCATGCAGATCCTGCAGAAGGTGTTCCAGCTTCGCACGTGCGAAGACACCGTCTTCAACAACCGTACGCGACCGTGCCTGCTGTATCAGATCCATCGTTGCAGCGGGCCGTGCGTCCAGGCGATCGGCACCGAGGATTACGCACGTGACGTCGCCAACGCCGCCGGTTTTCTGCAAGGTCGTCAGGACGAAGTCATGCAGACGCTGCAGGAAAAGATGCAGCGCTACTCCGAGTCGCTGGAGTTCGAGCAGGCCGCCATCGTGCGCGACCAGATCGGCGCGCTGTCGACGGTGCTCAAGCAGCAGTCGGTCGAAGAAGTTGGCCACGCCAGCGACATCGACATTCTGGCCGTTGCCATCAAGGGTGGTCACGCCTGCGTGAACCTCGCGATGGTGCGCGGCGGGCGTCATCTGGGCGACAAGGCTTACTTTCCCACGCACGTGGAAGAGGGGGCTGCCATCGTCGGCGTGGATGTCGAAGCCGACGGCGAAGCTGCGGCGGAAACATCGCGCGATGCCGAACGCGTGGCCAGCGACATCCTCGAAGCCTTCGTCGCGCAGCACTATCTCGATCAGTTCGTGCCGCCGGTGCTGGTGGTCAGCCATCAGATTCATGCGACCGAGTTGATCGACGCGCTGGCCGAGCAGGCCGGGCGTCGTGTTTCGGTTGTGCGCCAGCCGCAGGGCGGGCGCCGCGCCTGGCTGGAGATGGCGGAGAAGGGCGCCGAGCTGTCGCTCATGCGTCGGCTTTCCGAGCAAGGCAGCCAGCAGGCCCGTACGCTCGCGCTGGCCGAGACCATCGGCATCGATCTCGAAGACCTTGCCGCGCTGCGCGTCGAGTGCTTCGACATCAGCCACACCGCCGGCGAGGCCACACAAGCCTCGTGCGTGGTCTTTCACAGCCACGCCATGCAAAACAGCGAGTACCGCCGCTACAACATCCAGGACATCACCCCGGGCGACGACTACGCGGCCATGCGGCAAGTCCTCACGCGCCGCTACCAGAAGATCGTCGAACAGGCCGGCGAAGACACGCCCAACATGCCGATCATCGTGTTGATCGACGGCGGCAAGGGGCAAGTGGAAGTCGCGCGCCAGGTCTTTGAGGAGTTGGGGCTGGATATTGGAGTGCTCGTCGGAGTGGCCAAGGGCGAGGGTCGCAAGGTCGGCCTGGAAACGCTTGTCTTCGCCGATGGCCGTCCGTCATTGGAGCTGGGGCAAGGCAGCGCCGCACTGATGCTCGTCGCACAAATTCGCGATGAGGCGCACCGCTTTGCCATCACCGGCATGCGTGCCAAGCGGGCCAAGGCGCGCAACACGTCGCGGCTGGAAGAGATCGAAGGCATCGGCGCCAAGCGCCGGCAGCGGCTGCTGGCGCGCTTCGGCGGCCTGCGTGGCGTGATGGCCGCGAGCGTCGACGAACTCGCTACGGTAGAAGGCATCTCGCAGACCCTCGCCGAAGAAATCTACCGTCAGCTGCATTGATCGGCGACAATGCCCCATCTTGTCGCGTGGGTGTGAGCTTGCGCGGCGGTTGTCCTCTCGATTTGCCATGCCTTTCAACTTCCCGATCCTCCTGACCTGGTTGCGTGTGGCCATGATCCCGCTGGTGGTGGGTGTGTTCTACGTGCCGGACACCTGGATGGCACTGCCCGCCAAGAACCTGACGGCCGCGGTGTTTTTTATCGTCGCGAGCCTCACCGATTGGTTCGATGGCTTTCTCGCACGCCGCTGGAACCAGACTTCCGCCTTCGGCGCTTTCCTCGATCCGGTGGCTGACAAGCTGATGGTGGCCGCCGCGCTGCTGGTGCTGCTGTCATTGGGCCGCGTGTCGGACGTCATCGCGCTCGTCATCATCGGGCGCGAGATCACCATCTCCGCCCTGCGCGAATGGATGGCGCAGATTGGCGCGTCGAAGAGCGTGGCCGTCAACTTCCTCGGCAAGCTGAAGACGACCTTCCAGATGATCGCGATTCCGCTGCTGCTGTTCGAGGGCCGCCTGTTCGACATGATCGACGCGCAAGTGTGGGGCACGTGGCTGATTTACGTGGCGGCGGTGCTTACGCTGTGGTCGATGGCGTACTACATGAAGCTCGCGTGGCCGCAGATCCGCGAGCGCGCAAAATGAGTCTGTAAAAACTCTTGCGCAAAACTGTTGACGAGGACGATCTTTCTTTGCCATAATTTCGTTCTCGCGTTGCAGTGATGTGACGCAAACGGTCTGGCAGCACAAAGGTTGTACGGCAGTGCTGGTGGCCAAAATGCGGGAATAGCTCAGTTGGTAGAGCGCAACCTTGCCAAGGTTGAGGTCGCGAGTTCGAGCCTCGTTTCCCGCTCCAGTTTGAAATGTGTGGCTGTGTTGATGTGATAGCACGGCGGCATAACCGGTTACGCGGGAATAGCTCAGTTGGTAGAGCGCAACCTTGCCAAGGTTGAGGTCGCGAGTTCGAGCCTCGTTTCCCGCTCCAATCCCGAAGGGAAGCCTTGCTTCCCTTTTTCTTTATCGGCACGGCAAACACGCGGTTCTTCACGAATTGCTACAATGCGGTGCTGAGCCCCTGGCGGGGTAGCAAAGTGGTTATGCAGCGGCCTGCAAAGCCGTGTACGCCGGTTCGATTCCGGCCTCCGCCTCCAGAATGCAACGAAAAAAGCCCCGACTGGTTCGGGGCTTTTTCTTTTTCTTTTGCTCGTACGCGACGCTGGCTGGGCTTGGCCTTCCTCACCGTGCATTCTTCCATTTGACGAACGGCCCCCTGGGTTGCCACAGAACCCTGACGGCATCGTCGGCAACTCCCACCACGGCTGAGTAGTTGCATAAGAAAACTGGTTTGCCTAGACTCGTGTGGTTCTATTTTGAAACTGCATGAGGTGTGAAATGTCTCGTGACTGCGTGGTCGAGGGCTCGTCTATCGAGCGCACCATTCCCTCTCCGGCGTTGCCGCACGCGTGGCTTGTCATGCTGGCATGTTGCGCAGCAGCCAGCGTATCCAACGTCTATTTCGCCCAGCCGCTGCTCAAAGTACTGGCTCGTGACTTTGCGCTCAACGACGCATGGGCGGACGGCATCATCGGTGCGACACAAGGTGGTTGTGCGCTTGCCTGGCGCTAGTCGTGCCGCTGAGCGATCGCTGGCCGCTATACTCGGTCGCTCCACCAGCCGACTGGCCGGTTTCTATACTTTCTGAGCGCACGCACCTTGTAATGGCGTGATGAAAAATGATAGAACGCCACAAAACCCGGCTCTGCGACTAGCTTTTCACAATTGTTTGCAATGCGACGGGGGCGGCCTTTTAGGATGGGTTGGGCTCAAGCCGGCGTGCGTCACCTGCTGGCAGGGCATCGGTAAGGTCTTGCGCGGGGAGCGGGTGCCGCGCCAGTGGTGGCTGGGGGATCGAACAACGACGTGCCGGTCCGGGCTCCCAACCACAGCGACGAAGGGAGTGAGCCGGCATTTCGCGTAGCGATGCCGGACCCGAAACGGGGAAAGGGCAGTCCAGATGTCGATACGAATTGCCTCGGTAGAAGACAATCAGGCGCAATCGGATTTGATTCGCGAGATCCTGATTTCGTCCGGATACGAATGCGAGTGTTTCAGTAGTGGGGATGCCTTCGTCAAGGCGCTGCGGGATCGCACGTTCGACCTGCTGCTGCTCGACTGGCAGTTGCCCGATATCAGCGGCATCCAGCTTGTGAGCTGGGTGCGGCAGACGGTCGGACCGGCGCTGCCGGTACTGTTTCTGACCAACCGTTCGCTCGAAGACGACGTGGTGCGCGGCCTGGCTGCCGGCGCAGACGATTACGTCATCAAGCCGGTGCGCCGCGCCGAGCTGGTGGCGCGCGTTGGTGCGCTGCTGCGTCGTGCCGCACCGCGCACGAGCGAATCGCTCGAACGCATTCGCGTCGGCCCGTACGCGGTGGACCCGGTCGGGCGCGTGCTGACATTGAATGGCTCGCAGGTCGAGCTGTCACCGCGCGAGTTTGATCTGGGGCTGTACCTGTTCCGCAATGTCGGCAAGCTGGTGCCGCGTGATCTGATCGAGCAGGCGGTCTGGGGGCGCAGCATTGGCCCGGATTCGCGTACGCTGGCCACGCATATCTCCAAGCTGCGGCTCAAACTCGATCTCAATCAGAAGAATGGCGTGCGGTTGGTCTCGGTGTATTCACATGGCTATCGGCTCGAAACCACGCAGGAAGATGGTGAAGCAAGCTGACGCAACGTGGGGTGGCTTGATTGGGCGCGCCGCGTTTGTCGGCGCGTTCGTTCTTTTTGGCGGCGTGTGGCAGACGGCCATGGCGCAGCCTTCCGGCGCCGATGGCACCGATTTCATCTATCGCGTGCAGCAGGGCGACACGCTGATCAACCTCGCAGAACGCTACATGGACAGCGTCGAAGGCTGGCGCCTGCTGCAGCAGCGCAACCATGTGGCCGATCCGTATCGGTTGAAGCCGGGCTCGCTCCTTCGCATTCCGTTCGATCGCATTCCGGTGGTGCCGGCTACGGCGCAGGTGGTGTTTGCACGCGATGCAACCTCCGCAGGCAAGCCGCTGCAAGCGGGCATGAAGCTCGCAGAAGATGCGCAGATTGACACCGCGGACAAAGGTGCCGTTACGCTGGCCTTTGATGACGGCACGCGCGTGACGGTGCCGCCCGGCAGCCACGTGGCGCTGTCGCGTGTGCGGGCGTTTGCGCGTGCCGGGCTGATCGATGTGCGCGTGCATGTGAAGCAGGGCGAAGCCGAATCCAACGTTTCACCCAGGAAGACCGGCGTGGGCCGATATGAGATTTCCACGCCGGCGCTGGTGACGGGTGTGCGTGGAACGCGTTTCCGCGTGCAGGCCAGCGAAGCCGCATCGACGAGTTCCGTGCTTGAGGGCGAGGTGGCCACGAGCGCCGGTCGTCAGAAGCAAGCGGTCAGGGCCGGCTTTGGCGTGCTGGCGTCGGGTGGGCACCTCAAGCGCGCAGCGCTGCCCGCGGCGCCCAAGCTGGACGCTATTCCCGAGCTTGTGCAGACGCCGTGCCTGCGCGCGACGTGGCAGCCCGTCAAGGGCGCGGTCGGCTATCGGGCTGCCGTGGCGCGAGATGCCGCGCTGACCGAACTCGGCGCCTATCAATTGAGCAAGACGCCCGCGGCAAATCTCTGCGGCGATGAGGACGGCGACTACACGCTCGTCGTGCAAAGTGTCGACGCACTCGGGCTGACAAGCGAATCGGCCACGCGGCCGTTCACCGTACGCCTGCACCCGGAAGCGCCATATACGATCCAGCCCGCCAGCGGCCGGACCTACCGCAGTGGGGACGTGGCATTTGCGTGGGCTGTCGTGTCCGAGGCTGTCGGCTATGACATGGAAGTCGGAGACGCTGAGACCTTCGCCTCGCCAGCCGTTCAGCAGCATGGCAAGGATGTGCGTGTGACCAAGCCGTTGGCGGCTGGCGCCTGGTGGTGGCGTGTGCGCTCGGTGGCGGCGGACGGCAAAACCGGCCCGTGGAGCGATGCGCTGCATTTTCGCGTCCTCGACATTCCGCCGGATGCCGTGCCCACGGCCGCCGTGGACGCCGGCAATGACGGCAAGCTGCATGCCCACTGGCCTGCGCTGTCGCCCGAACTGGCGGCATCTGGCGCGCGCACGCGCGTGCAACTGGCAGGCGACACAAGCTTTGCCAACCCCATCGCCGACATCGTGAGCGAAGGTAACGAGGTCGCCATTCCGCAGCCGCCATCCGGCGTGTACTACGTGCGCACCGGTGTCGACCTGGGCGACGCGGCATCGGTGATCTACGCCAAGCCGCAGCGCATTGACGTCGGCACCTTCGTCGGCGATTCCGTGCGCAGCCCGGTGCGGAGCGGCGGCGGCAATCTCCTCCTCAATGACTGAACCCGCACCCGCCAAATCGGCCGCGCGCAGCCTTCGGCTTCGCGCGCTGGCGGAGTGGGTGGGGTTGGTGGCGCTGGCTGCACTGCTGACGTTGGGCGCGGTGCGCTGGAGCGTGGTCGCGCGGCTTGATGCGGCGTTGTACGACACGGTCGTTACGCTGCACGGGCATGTGCCGCGCGACGATATCGTCATCGTTGCCATTGATGACCAGAGCCTTGACGCGGTGGGACGCTGGCCGTGGCCGCGCAGCCGCCTGGCCGATATGATTGCGCGCGTGGGGCAGGCACGTCCGCGTGCCATCGGCGTCGATATTCTGTTGATCGAACCCGACCTCGCACACCCCGAAAGCGATCGCGCATTGACGGCGGCCATCGAGCAAGCCGGCCAGGTCATCCTGCCCGCGCTGCCTGAGCGTACGGAGCAGGGGCGCGTGTATCACTATCCGTTCCTCGGGATCAATGCCGCCGTCGCGCATATCAATGCCGCCCCCGATGCGGACAGCGTGGTGCGCGGCGTGTATCTGGCCGAGGGGCCGCGTGCGCATGTGCTGGACCATCTTGCTGTGCAGCTCGCGCGGCAGGCACTGCGCCCGCCGGCCTCCATCCCAGCGCTGACGGATGTGGAGACCGATGCCGGCGGCTGGACGCGGCGGGCGCATATCCGCCTGAATTTTGCCGGGCCGGCGGGTACGTATCGGCATGTGCCGGCGCTGGACGTGCTCAGCGGCCACGTGCCGCCCGAAGCGTTTGCCGGCAAGCTGGTGCTGATCGGAGCCACGGCATCGGGCGTGTCGGACATCTTTGCGACGCCGCCGTCGCGCACGATGAGCGGCGTGGAGGTGCTGGCCAATGCGACCCAAACGGTACTGGACGGCAGCGCCATCCTGCCGGTGCCACCGGGCGTGTTCTGGGCAATGACGCTGCTTCCCTTGCTGACGACTGCCTTGGCGGTGCGTTGGCTCACGCCACGCATGGCGCTTGCAGTGGCGCTGGTGGGTGCTGCCGTGTTGTTGTTGAGCGCGATCGGCGCGCTGGTGTTCGGCAATCGCTGGTTGCCGCCGTTTGCCGCGTTGGTCGGCCCGCTGGTGTTGTATCCGCTGTGGAGCTGGCGCCAACAGGAAGCCGCGCTGCGGTTTCTGCGTGATGAGATGCAGCGTCTGGCGCGCGAGCCTGGCCTGTTGGCCGATGCCGCGCCGCTGGCCCGCACCGGCCGCACGCTGGGCGCCCACATGGATGCCGTCGCCTCGCTCACAGACCGGCTGCGCCGGCTGCGCCGCTTCCTGGCCGATGCGCTCGAGAGCCTGCCCGATGCCACTGTCGTCTGCACGCACGACGGCACGATCCGCCTGGCGAATGGCCGCAGCGCAGACCTGGCTGGCCAGTTGCAGACGCCCGGCCAGAACCGTGCCGCCGCGTTGCGCGACTTGTCGACGCTGCTGGCGCGTGCGTTTGCCGACCCGGCCGCGGGCGAGCACTACTGGACACGCTGGCTGGCCAACCCCACGGGGCTCGAACCTGCCGAGTTGCACACGCACGACGGCCGCGCGATGCTGATGCACGCTGCCGCGTTGCGGGACGAAGCAGGCCGTCCCGTCGACATCATCGTCAGCTTTGCCGACATTACCCCGGTGCGTCAGGCCGAGCGCAGTCGTGAAGAAGCGCTGCGCTTCATCTCACACGACATGCGCTCGCCGCAGAGCGCCATCCTTGCCCTGATCGAACTGCAGCGCGATGCATCACGCGCGTTGGATCGCGAGGCGCTGCTCTCGCGCATCGGGCAGTTGTCGTCGCGCACGCTGGAATTGGCCGATGCCTTCATCGACCTCGCGCGTGCCGAATCGCAAACACTCAAGCTGATGGACGTGGATCTGGTGGGCCTGGTGCTCGACGCCGCCGACGAGGTCTGGGCGCTTGCGAATCGCCACCAGGTGGAAGTGCGCGTGGCGGCCGACATCGAAGCGACCGTGCAAGGTGAGCCGCGCTTGCTGGTGCGCGCGCTGGTGAACCTGCTCAACAACGCCATCAAGTTCAGCGCGGCAGGTTCCGTGGTGACGGTGTCGGTGGAGCAGGACGAGGCGATGTTCTCGGTGGCCGTGGCCGACCAGGGTGCCGGCATCGCGCTGGCCGATCAGCCCCGGTTGTTCCAGCCGTTCCATCGCTTGCATGAGGGCGCTGCCAATGCACCGTCCGGCAGTGGGCTGGGTCTGGTGTTCGTGAAGACGGTGGTTGACCGGCACGGCGGCCGCATTGCCGTGCAGAGCGCACCGGGGCTGGGTTCCACCTTCACGCTGTGGTTGCCGCGCGGCGCACATCGCCGCGACGCCTGAGGCTATCGCGCTCTCGTGTGGCCTTTGCCGCATGTCCTTTTCAATCATTTGCATTTCGGCCCCGCGGTGGCCCTACAGTGCATTGGCCGACCCGCACAGCATGCACCGGTGACACACCGGTCGAGAGACGACAGCACCTTGGAAAAACCGAGCACAGACACGCCCGAGGCGCCACGTATGTTGAGCCAGACAGCAACCGATGTTTTGAACGAATGCGATTACGAACGCGTTCGCGCGCAACTGCATCAGGCCCTGCGCGGCGACGGGAACCCGCCGCAGGGCGAACGCTTCTGGCTGGCTGGTCGGCATGTATCCATGTGGCGCGGCGGTGGTCGCGACGACGGCAATGCACAGAATCGTCGCACCACCGCTTGACCGCGCCGCACGCAGTCAACAACGAAACCGAGCCATGAAAATCGGTCTGATCGACACGCACTTCGCCCGCCAGCAGGCGATCCATTCCGCGCTGCAGCCCACGCGCTTTGAATGTGTGCCGCTGTTTCTCTCTCGCCAGGTTTTTGAAGCCATCGACCTGCACGGCATCAATCTGCTGATGGTCGGCGCGCATGCGCATGACATGCCCGGCTTGTCGCTGGTGCGCACCGTGCGCGAGCGCGTCGGACCCGGCATGGCAATCGTCTACCTCGCCGACGGCCAGGCTGATACCGAAACCGCAGAGGCCCTCAACCACGGCGCAGACCTGTGCTTTCAAGGCGATATCCGTCCGCCCGAACTGCTCGCGCGGCTCGATGCGCTGATCCGCCGCTTTGCCGTGAGCCGGGCTGTGCGAGCGTCGGAGATTCGTCTGGGGCCGTACACGCTTGATCGGCAGAACCGTTCCATCCGCCTGCACGATGCTTCGGTGTCGGTGCATGCGCGTGAGTTTGAGCTGGCGCTGCTCTTGTTCGCGAATGCGGGGCGCGTTCTCTCGCGCGCCGACATCGAACTGGCGCTCTGGGGCCGTGAGCTGAGCCCGTATTCACGCACGCTCGATACGCATGTCTCGCGCCTGCGCAAGAAGTTGCTGCTGGGCACGGAGAACGGCCTGCGCCTGCGAGCCATCTACGGGCAGGGCTTCTGCCTGGAACGCGTGATGGATGCGGCGGAAACGCACTGACAGCCTCAATCTACGGAGCCACTGCCATGCAACTGCTCTGTATCACCATCCTCATCGGTATTCTGGCCGGGCTTGTGGCCCGGTGGGTTACGCCGCGGCGCGGCGCGACCGGATTTCTCCTCGCGATCATGGTTGGCATTGCCGGTGCGCTGACAGCCGCATTTCTCGGCCAGTTGATGCGCTGGTATGAGCCGGGCCAATTGGCGGGGTTTGTCGGTTCGGTCGCGGGCGCCGTTGTCGTGCTGGCCGGCTATCACGTGGTCGCACGCGAACGCTGAGTACGTCGCTCCAAAGCACAAAGCCCCGCGAGTCGGGGCTTTTTTTGTTGGTGGGGCAGGGCGGAATCGAACGGCGCGGCGTCCAAAGAAACGCCCTGATACTCAGGACAGCAGCATCAGGGCCAAGAAGGTCGCGGCTCTCTCTTCCGCGACCGGAGCGCACCCACGAGGGGTCGGTGCAAGCTCAGGTTACGTGGCTGAGAGCGCGAGAATGCAAATCTTTGTCAACAGCGCCGGCACATGGGGCGCGCGTAACGGCGACGATTGGGTGATAAGACGTCGTACAACTTGGGCCGGTTTGGCGCCGGTTCAGTCCGCCGTGGTCGGTGCCTGCGTGCCGGCCGCTTCGTGCGCGCGACGCAGGCGTTCGCGGCTGTTTGACAGATGCATGCGCATGGCAGCGCGAGCGGCTTCCGGGTCTTTGCGCGCGATGGCTTCGAAGACGCTGTGGTGCTCGCGGTTGACCGTGGCGCGCAATTCCGGGGCGTTCAGGTACCCCACCTGCGCCAGCCCTATCCGCGTGCGGGGGATGAGCGTTTTGCCGAGTTGCGCGAGGGCGCCCACGAAGTGTTCGTTGCCGGTGGCGCGCGCAATGCTCAGGTGAAATTGCAGGTCGGAGGTGGCGCTGTCGTTACCCTCCGCCTGGTCCTGCTCGATGGCGTCGAGTGCCGCGCGCAGGGCATCGATCTCGGTGGGAGAAATGCGCTGTGCGGCCAGGCCCGCGCACTCCGTCTCAATAGCGACGCGCAATTCGAGCATGCTCAAGATGTCGTGCATCGTGGACGCGTCGCCGAGCGGGATGCTGTTGTCTGCGCGCGGCGGCAGGACAAAGCTGCCAATGCCGTGACGCGTTTCGATCAGCCCCTTGGCCTGCAAGCGCGAAATGGCTTCGCGTACCACCGTACGGCTCACGCCGAGCGCCTCCATCAACGCGGATTCCGTCGGCAGCTTGTCGCCGATGCGCAGCGATTCGTTGGCGATGCGCCCTTTGACGTGGTCCACCACCACGTCCGCCAGGCTTTGGGTGCGGCGCACGTGCGTTGCGGGTGAACTGGCAGTGGGCATGCGGTCTCCGGTGGATGCGGGTTTACCAGGGGTGGTTCGCTAGGAATGTGTCCATTATATTCCGGTTCCATGTTGTACGACGACTGATGACATACGTGATGACCATGGATCACCCAACCACCGAAACCCCCATTCGCACGCCGCGCGTTACCCGCCTCCAGGTCATTCCCGTGGCGGGCCGAGACAGCATGTTGCTGAACCTGAGCGGCGCCCACGGGCCGTTCTTCACCCGCAACATCGTCATCCTGGAAGACTCCGAGGGTCATACCGGCGTGGGCGAGGTGCCGGGCGGCGAGGCCATCCGCAAGACCATTGAGGATGCGACGCCGCTGATCGTCGGACAACCGATCGGTGCGTACAACAACGTGCTCAACAGCGTGCGGCGCCAATTTGCCGATCGCGACGCCGGTGGCCGCGGGTTGCAGACCTTTGATCTGCGCACCACGGTGCACGCGGTGACGGCACTGGAAAGCGCGCTGCTCGACCTGCTTGGCCAGCACTTGGGCGTGCCTGTGGCGGCGCTGCTGGGGCAGGGGCAACAGCGCGCCAAGGTGCCGGTGCTCGGCTACCTGTTCTTCGTAGGCGACCGTAAACGCACCGATCTGGACTACGCCGACGGCAGCGACGCCACCGACGACTGGACCCGCGTGCGCCACGAAGAAGCGCTCACGCCGGAAGCGGTGGTGCGCCTGGCCAAGGCGGCCCATGCGCGCTACGGCTTCAAGGATTTCAAGCTCAAGGGCGGCGTGCTGAGCGGCGATGACGAAATGGTCGTCACCACCGCGTTGGCCGAAGCCTTTCCTGAAGCACGCGTCACGCTGGACCCGAACGGCGCATGGTCGCTGGCCGAGGCCATTCGCCTGTGCCGCGACAAGCACGACGTGCTCGCCTACGCCGAAGACCCGTGCGGCGCCGAAGGCGGTTACTCCGGCCGCGAGGTGATGGCCGAATTCCGACGCGCCACCGGCCTGCCGACGGCCACCAACATGATCGCCACCGACTGGCGCCAGATGGGGCACGCCATTCAGTTGCACTCGGTCGATATTCCGCTGGCCGATCCGCACTTCTGGACGATGCAGGGCTCTGTGCGCGTGGCGCAGATGTGCGACGACTGGGGCCTGACCTGGGGTTCGCACTCCAACAACCACTTCGACATTTCGCTGGCGATGTTCACGCACGTGGCCGCGGCGGCGCCGGGCAACATCACCGCTATCGACACGCATTGGATCTGGCAGGACGGCCAGCGCCTGACGCGCGAACCGTTTCCGATTGTCGGCGGCGAGATCGACGTGCCGACGGCACCGGGCCTGGGCGTCACGCTCGACATGGAGCAACTGGAGAAAGCGCACGCGCTCTACAAGCAGCACGGCCTGGGCGCACGCGACGATGCGATCGCCATGCGCCAACTGATTCCCAACTGGCAGTTCGACAACAAGCGCCCCTGCATGGTCCGCTGAGCAGCGCAGGCGCAACCGGCGGCGGTACGCGCGGTATCGTGCGCGCCGCGGCATCCATATAAAAAAGAAAGAATTGGAGACAAACACCGTGAAGACCATCAAGGGCCTGCGCTGGTGGATCATCGTGCTGGTGTGCCTGGGCACGATCGTCAACTATCTGGCGCGTAACTCGCTGGGCGTGCTTGCGCCCACGCTCAAGGACGAGCTGGGGATGAGCACCCAGCAGTATTCCTACGTGGTGGCGGCCTTCCAGGTCGGCTACACCATCATGCAGCCGGTCTGCGGTTTTATTGTCGACCTGATTGGCTTGCGTATCGGTTTTGCGTTGTTCGGTGTGTTGTGGTCGCTTGCTGGGGTGCTGCATGCGGGCGCGAGCGGCTGGTTGTCGCTGGCGGGCTTTCGCGCTTTGATGGGGCTGACCGAAGCCGCTGCCATTCCGTCGGGTATGAAGGCCGTGGCCGAATGGTTTCCGGACAAGGAAAAATCCGTTGCCGTTGGCTGGTTCAATTCGGGCACCTCGCTCGGGGCGATGTTGGCGCCGCCGCTGGTGATCTTCCTGCATCTGCGTTACGGGTGGCAGTCGGCGTTTGTGGTGACCGGCGCCCTCGGCTTCCTGTGGGCCGCGTTGTGGTTCGCGTTCTACCGTTCGCCCAAGGACCATGCCGCACTGTCCGATGCCGAACGCGAAAAGATCATCGGCGGGCAGCTCCGCCCCGTGAGTGCCGAGCGCGGCAAGCGTCCGGTCAAGGATGTCGTGACGTCGCGCCGCTTCTGGGCGATTGCGCTGGCGCGCTTCTTTGCCGAGCCGGCCTGGCAGACGTTCAGCTTCTGGATTCCACTGTATTTCGTCAACGAGCGCCACCTCGATCTGAAGGCGATCGCCATGTTCGCGTGGCTGCCGTTCCTGGCGGCTGACCTGGGCGGGCTGGCCGGCGGCTACCTGTCGCCGTTCCTGATCAAGCGTTTCCGTATCCCACTGGTGTGGTCGCGTGTGTGCGGCGTCGTGCTGGGTGCGGTCATGATGATTGGTCCGGCGTGCGTCGGGCTCGTGGCGTCTCCCTATACGGCGATTGCGTTGTTCTGCGTGGGCGGCTTTGCGCACCAGATGATCTCTGGCCTGGTCAACACGCTGTCGGCGGACGTGTTCGACCCGGAAGAGGTGGGCACCGCCAGCGGCTTTGCCGGCATGGCGGCGTGGATCGGCGGCCTGGGCTTCTCGCTGCTGGTGGGTGCGCTGGCCGACAAGGTCGGCTATGGCCCGCTGTTCGGCATGCTGGGCGCGTTCGATCTGATTGGCGCGGCGCTGCTGATCGTGCTGATTCGCGGGCAATCGCAGGAAGAGCGCGCCGCGCATCAGATGCGTCTTTCTGCTTCAAACTGAGTTGAAACCGATGTCCATGTTGAATCCCCCCCGATTCGAAGTCCAGGCGCATGAAGGCAACCGGCTGCGGCTGGCCAGCAGCGCCGGCGCTGCGATTGAACTCTTCGTGCTGGAAGAGGACATCATCCGCGTGCTCGTGCTGCCGCAGGGCGATCTGCGCGGCCCTGCCACGTGGTCGATTGCCCCGGGCGGTGACGATACACCGCTCGAAGGGCGCGACCGCCGTGACCTCAGCGGCTTCTCGCTGCCTGCGTTTGCGCTGCACACCGATGCCGACACGCTGCACGTGGAAACCAGCAAGATCCGCTTGAGCGTGGCGCTCGCT
Organism: Ralstonia psammae; assembly: GCF_958405935.1. NCBI lineage: Bacteria > Pseudomonadati > Pseudomonadota > Betaproteobacteria > Burkholderiales > Burkholderiaceae > Ralstonia > Ralstonia psammae. Next base: position 417,889 of record NZ_CATZBU010000002.1, on the reverse strand, counting down.
GGCGGTTTTTGCACATGGCAAATCCGCCGGGCAGGCGAATGGCAGACCGTCCTGAACGATCGCCCCACGCAGGCCTACAACTTTGGCTACTGGGACGAGCAGGTCTACCATTACGTGCGCCGCGAACCCGGCGAGATGTATTTCGGCCTGGGCGAGCGTGCCGGTGACATGAACCGGGCACACCAGCGCTACGAGATGCGCAACATCGATGCGATGGGCTACAGCGCGCGCACGACGGATCCGCTGTACAAGCACATTCCGTTCTACGTGACGTGGCACCCGGAAAACAGCACCGGCTTCGGGCTGTTCTACGACACGCTGTCCGATTGCAGCTTCGACATGGGCCGCGAACTGGACAACTATCACGGCCACTATCGCTACTTTGTCGCGCCGCATGGCGATCTCGACTATTACTTCATCGCATCGCCCGACACGCCGCTTGATGCCACGCGCCGCTTCACGTGGATGACCGGCCGCCCCGCGTGGATGCCGAAGTGGGGCCTCGGTTACTCTGGCTCGACCATGACGTACACCGACGCGCCCAACGCGCAGGAACAGATGGCCGAGTTCATCAAGGGATGCCGAGAGCACGACATCCTGTGCGATTCGTTCCACCTGTCGTCGGGCTATACGTCGATCGGGCCGAAGCGCTACGTCTTCAACTGGAACACAGATAAGTTCCCGGATGCGCGCGGCTTTGTCCAAAGCTATCTGGACGCCGGTATTCGCCTGTGCCCGAACATCAAGCCGTGCCTGCTGCGCGATCACCCGAAATTTGAAGAAGCCAAGGAAGCCGGCCTGCTGATTTGCGATGCAAACGGTGAGCCGGCCTGGGTGCAATTCTGGGATGAGGTAGGCGCGTATCTCGACTTCACCAACCCGAAAACGCTCGATTGGTGGAAGGGCAACGTCAAGAGCGCGCTGCTCGAATACGGCATGGCGTCCACCTGGAACGACAATAACGAGTTCGAAGTCTGGACGCCCAACGCATTCGCCCACGGGTTCGGCAAGAAGGCGCCCATCCGTGAAGCCAAAGTGCTGCACACGATGCTGATGATGCGCGCCTCGCGCGAAGCGCAACTGGAGTTCGCGCCGCAGCGTCGGCCGTTCCTGGTGTCGCGCTCGGGCGGGGTCGGCATGCAGCGTTATGTGCAGACGTGGTCCGGCGACAACTACACCTCGTGGGAAACGCTGCGCTACAACCTGAAGATGGGCTTGGGGCTCGCGCTGTCGGGCGTCTCGAACATCGGCCACGACATCGGCGGGTTTGCGGGCCCGGCGCCGTCGCCCGAGTTGCTGGTGCGCTGGGTAGCGTTTGGCGTGTTCATGCCGCGCTTCTCCATCCACTCGTGGAACGACGACAAGACCGTCAACGAGCCGTGGATGTATCCGCAGGCCACCTCGCAAATCGCCTCGCTGATCAAGCTGCGCTATCGGCTGATTCCGTATCTGTACGAACTGCTGTGGCAATCCACACAGGCTTACGAGCCCGTGCTGCGTCCCACGTTTGCCGAGTTCCCGAACGATCGCCGCTGCTACGCCGAGTGCGATGACATGATGCTCGGCACGTCGCTGCTGGTGGCGCCTACGGTGGACGAAGGGCAGACCGAGCGCACCGTCTATCTGCCGGCCGGCGCACGCTGGGTGTCGTACTGGAGCGGCGAGGCCTTCGACGGCGGGCAGGTCATCACGCTGCCTTCGCCTTGGGACCAGCCGGTCATGCTGATTCGCGAGGGCGGTGTGATCGCACTGAACGTGGCGGAGCAGCATTTTGACCAGCGCGCCGATCAGCGCGGCTTCCTGGTCGTGCCCATGCACGGCGTTGGCGAGGCCGCTGGCGGCTGCATTGAAGACGACGGCGAAACCGAAGCGTGGCGCAGTGGCGAGCAGGGACGTTGGAGCGTGCGTGCAGTGTCTGACGCGCAAGCCATCACGCTGCACGTATCGCGCGAAGGCAAGATGCCGTCGCACGCCGACACGGTGGAGATTCACCTGCCCGCCGGTGATGCGCGGCCAGTGCAGACGCCGCATGCCCGCGTGCTGGAAACCGTTGTTGTAGGTGGCTGGCGCCGCCTGACGTTGCAATTGCCGGCCTAGTGCCGCATCCTCGCTTCGCATCACGTTCGGGGCCCGCAGAGGCCCGGTGATGCGCGGTGTTCCCTTGGTGCAGGAGATTTCCGAGATAACAACGATGAAAACCACACGAGCCAAACGTTCCCGTTCCCTCACTCCGGTCTACGTATCGGCTGCGCTGCTTTGCGCAGGCGCTTCGATGCAGGCCGCAGCGCAAACGTCGGTCACGCTGTATGGCGTGGTCGACAATGCGTTCGCCTATTCGAGCAACCAGGGCGGGCACTCCAACACCTACATCAACTCGGGTGCCTTGCTGGCCAGCAAGTTCGGCCTGTATGGCACGGAAGACCTGGGCGGCGGCAATACGGCGCTGTTCCGGCTGGAGAGCGGCTTCAATGCCGACACGGGTCAGCAAGCCCAAGCCGGGGTCATCTTCAACCGTCAGGCCTACGTCGGCCTGAGCAACACCAATTATGGCCAGGTCACGCTGGGTCGTGCGTACACGCCGTACTTCCAGTACGTCGCATCGCTGGGCCCGACCAACGTGCTGACGGGTGCCACTGGCGCGCACCCCGGCGATGTGGACGCGTTGGATACCACGCTGCGCTTCAACAATTCCATCACCTACACCACGCCGGTGTGGGGCGGTCTGCAAGCGGGCGTGCAATACGGCTTTGGCGAGCAAGCCGGCAGCGTTTCGAACGGCAGCAGCGTCAGCACCGCGCTGCGCTATGACTACCAGGCCTTCTCGTGGGGCGCGGGCTATACGCGCCTGAAAAACGTATCGAGCGGCACGACGGCCGGCAACTTCAGCAACGTCGGAACGTTCGCCAACAATTCGCCGGTCAACTCCGGCTATGCCACGGCCGACTCTGCCCAACTCATCGCCACGGCAGCGCGCTATACGTTCGGCAAGCTGATGGTGGGACTGAACTACTCGAACGTTCAGTACAAGCCGGGGGCGCTGTCGCTGTTCACCCAATCGGCCACGTTCAATACGGTGGGCGCCATTGCCACCTACGATCTGACGCCGGCATTGCGGCTCGCCTTCGGCTACAGCTACACGGCTGAGAAGGCGCGCAACGGTATCAGCTCGCCCGCCAAGTACAACCAGTTCTCGATGGAGCAGTTGTATTCGCTGTCCAAGCGCACCGCGTTCTACGCGATCCAGGCGTATCAGCGCGCCAATGGCCAGACGCTGCGCGCTTCGGGGACGAGCACCTCCATCGTCGATGCGGTGGCGTCGGTGGGTGACTCGCAGAACGGCACGCCGTCGAACGGGCGCAGCCAGTTCGTGGGCATGGTTGGCATTCGGCATTCGTTCTGATGCACAGCAAGACTTGGCTTGCACCGGGAGCGGTGCATAGGCTGCAGGCCGGCGCATTGACGATGGATGTCGCGCCAGCCGCGGGTGGCCGCATTGCCTTGCTGGCTTCGGCCGGCGAGGGCGGGCGGCGTGTCGACTGGCTGGCGCCGATGTCGGCCGATTGCCTGCGCGACGGCTTCGAGGGCCTGGCGTGGCCCAAGGCCGGGTGCTACCCGCTGCTGCCGTTCTCCAACCGCATCCGCGACGGGCGCTTCCATTGGGGCGGCCGCGAGATCCGTCTCGCGCCGCATCCGGGCCAGGCGCATGCCATGCATGGATTGGCGCATGCGCGTGCCTGGACAGTGGAGCAGTGCACGGCATCGTCGATCGAACTCGGCTTGCGCTATGTGCCCGAGGCAGACAACTGGCCCTGGCCGTTCACCGCCACGCAGACGCTGATGCTGAGCGAATCCGGTCTGGATGCCGTCATGACCCTGCGCAACGACGGCGACAGCAGCATGCCGGCCGGGGGTGGTTTCCATCCGTACTTCGCGCGCACGCCCGATACGCGCGTGCAGTTCGATGCTGCGACGATGTGGCCGACCGACGCGGGTGAAGTCGCCATCCGCCGCGAGCCGATCACGCTGCAGGAAGATTTCCGCCACGCGCGCGCATTGCCGGATGCGGCGCTCAGCGTCTACTACAGCGAATGGCGGCAGCGTGCCGTGGTGTCGTGCGCAGGCGGCGTGCTCACGCTGAGCGCCCAGGACCCGCTCGACCACTTCATCCTGCACGCACCGCACGCGCAGCCGTATTTCTGCCTGGAGCCCATATCGCACGTGGCCGATGCGATCAATCTCGCGGCGCAGGGATGGGAAGGCACGGGCCTGCGCGCTTTGGCGCCGGGCGAGACGATGCACATGCGCATGCAACTGCGCATCGAAACAACGGCCTGAAAGGCGACGCCGCGCTAGCGGCGCTCGCCCGCCCACGCGGCTTCCTTGCCGAACCAGTCCGTCAGAAAGTCGATAAACGCGCTGACCTTGGCCGACAAGTTGGCGCGTTCCGGATACACCGCAAAGATGTCCGCCACGGGCAGCGTCCACTCCGCCAGCACGGGCACCAGCCGGCCGGCGCGCACGTGCTCGTGGATGTCCCATTCCGATCGCATCAGGATGCCGTAACCGGCCAGGGCCCAGAGCACGCCCGTTTCGCCGTCGTTTGTGCTGAGCACACCCCGCACCTTGATGGTTTCTTGCCGACTGCCGCGCGTGAGGTACCACGTGCCGTAAGCGGCGTCGCTCTCGCGCAGCACGATGCACTGATGCGATTGCAGATCGCGCGGCACCTGTGGCATGCCCGCGCGTTCGAGGTAGTCGGGCGAAGCGCACAGCACGCGTTTGTTGCTCACGATCTTGCGCGCCACCATGCGCGAATCCGGCACCGTGCCGAACCAGATGCCGATGTCGAACGCTTTGTCGGTCAGGTTGACGGAGCGGTCGGTCAGTTCAAGCTGCACCTCCACATCCGGATAACGCCGCGCGAATTCCGCAATGGCGGGCGCCACATGCCGTCGCCCGAAGCCGAACGTGGCGTTGATGCGCAGCAAGCCCTTGGGCGTGCCCCGGCTGGCGGAGACCGTCTGCTCCAGTTCCTGCAGTTCTTCGAGCAGGCGCGCGCCGGTGGCCAGATAGATTTCACCTTCGTGTGTCACGCTCAGCCGCCGTGTGGTGCGGTTCAGCAGCCGTACGCCGAGCCGCTTTTCCAACTGCGCCAGGCGCGCCGTCATGGCGGGGGGTGTCACGCCAAGCTCGCGCGCCAGCGCGGCCAGCGAACCTTGTTTGACGAGCTGGGTAAAAAACTCCAGATCCGAGACGCGATCCATTATTCAGATAAATTAAAGAATAGATGAAGACATGCGCCAATTATAAAACCAGATCGCATGTCTACACTTCCTCTCGCCAGTGGTCCGGGTCCGATCGGTAAGACCGGCCACGCGAATTGGAGGAAGCATGGCGAAGACGCTGTATCAGAAGCTGGTCGAATCCCACACCGTTGCCCAGCTCGATGCGCAGAACGTGCTGCTGTACGCAGACCTGCACATCATGAACGAGTACACCAGCCCGCAGGCCTTCGCCGGCTTGGCCGAAGCGGGCCGCACGGTGGCCGTGCCGGGCCAGCAGATGGCGGTGGTGGACCACATCATCCCCACGCACCCCGTGCGCGTGCGGGTCATCCAGGACCCCGCGTCGGCGCTGCAGGCGTCCAACCTGGCGAAGAACTGCCGCGCGCACGGCATCGTCCTGTTCGACACCAACGACGCGCTGCAAGGCATCGAACATGTGATCGCGCCCGAGCTGGGCATGATCCGCCCGGGCATGGTGGTGCTCTGCGGAGACAGCCACACGACCACCTATGGCGCGTTCGGCGCGCTCGGCTTTGGCATCGGCACGTCCGAGGTGGAGCACGTGCTGGCCACGCAGACGCTGGTCTACCGGCTGGCGCAGGACATGCACATCCGCGTGGATGGTGAGCTGCCCGTCGGCACCACGGCCAAAGACTTGATCCTGCACATCATCAGCCGCATCGGCGCGCAAGGCGCACGCGGCTATGTGGTCGAGTTCACGGGCAGTGCGATTGCCGCGCTCTCCATGGAGGCGCGCATGACCCTGTGCAACATGGCTGTCGAGGCCGGTGCACGCGGCGCACTGATTGCGCCTGACGCCAAGGTCACGCGCTACGTGCTCGAACATGCGCGTGATGTGGCTCACACCCACGCGAGCGCAGCGCTGGCGGATTGGCGGCAGTTGTTCAGCGATGCGGATGCGCACTTCGACGCCGAGCATGTCTTTGACGCGAGCGATGTTGCACCGTACGTGACATGGGGCACCAGCCCCGATCAGGCGATTCCCATCACCGGCAAGATTCCGCAGCCTGAGGCGGCCAAGGACGTGGCGACGCGCGCTGCCACGGTCCAGGCATTGCGCTACACGGGCCTGGTGGCCGGTACCGCCATCGAAGGCGTGCCGGTGCAACGCGTGTTCATCGGTTCGTGCACGAATGCGCGCATTGAAGACCTGCGCGCCGTGGCCGGCATCGTCAAGGGGTACAAGGTGGCGCCCGGCGTGCGTGCCATGGTGGTGCCGGGTTCGGGCGCCGTGCGCGTGCAGGCTGAGCAGGAGGGCATTGCCGACATCCTGATCGCCAGCGGCTTTGAATGGCGACAGCCGGGCTGCTCGATGTGCCTGGCCATGAATGACGATTTTCTCGCCCCCGGCGAGCGCTGCGCCTCCACCACCAACCGCAACTTTGAAGGGCGTCAGGGGCGGGGTGGCATCACGCATCTGATGAGCCCGGCCATGGCGGCGGCCGCTGCCATTACCGGCCGCATCACCGACGTTCGCCAACTGCAACAGCAACCGGAGCAAGCAGAGGCTGCCCATGTCTGACACCAAATACATCGAGGGCATGGCCGCCCCGCTGCCCACGCCCAACCTCGACACCGATCAGATCATGCCCAAGCAGTTCCTGCGCGGGATCGACAAATCGGGGCTGGACAAGGGCCTGCTCTACGACTTGCGCTACGACGCCCATCACCGGTTGCGCAGCGATTTTGTGCTGAACCTGCCGGCGTATCAGGGCACTTCCATCCTTGTGGGCGGCAGCAACTTCGGTTGCGGTTCCAGCCGCGAGCACGCGGTGTGGGGCCTGCAGCAATTTGGCATCCGCGCCGTCATCGCACCGAGCTTTGGCGAGATCTTCTACAGCAACGCAATGAACAACCGCCTGCTGGTGGTGATGCTCGACGAGGCGGATGTGGAGCGCATCCTGGCCGACGTGTCGGACGCGGCCACGAGCCGCATCGCCATCGACGTGGAATCGATGACCGTGCGCAGCCACAGCGTGGAGGTGCCGTTCACGCTGTCCGAGCGCCATCGCCACATGTTCCTGCACGGGCTCGACATGATCGGCGCGACGCTCGCGCGCTGGAACGACATCAACGCCTTTCAGCAGGCGCACTGGAACGCGCGCCCGTGGCTGCGCGACATCGCGGCGACCACCCGCGCACGCCTGGCAGCGATGACGCCGGGCAGCAGCCTTTGAGTGTTTGGCAGCGCGTTTTTTGAAAACCCACACAGCGACGCCGGCGCCTACCCACCTCGCTTGAAGACGAGGCGCGCCGCGCGGCTGATTCAGGAGACCATCATGGAAGCATCCATCCGGGCGCAGGACGACACGCGCATGGGCTTTTGGCGCACGCTCACCGGTTACAGGATCGGGCCGTTGCCTCTTCCCGTGTACACCACGATTGCCGTCATCACGCTGCTCGCGACGCTCAACAAGAAACTGCCCAACGACATGATCGGCGGCCTTGCCGTACTGATGCTGCTCGGTTTCCTGCTGGGCGAGATCGGCGCGCGGCTGCCGGTGTTCAAGCACATTGGCGGCGCGGCCATCCTGTGCCTGTTCGTGCCCTCGGCGCTGGTGGGCTACAAGGTGATCGACCCCGAGATGCTGAAGGCGCTCACCACCACCATGAAGACCGCCAACCTGCAGTACCTGTACATCGCGTGCCTGGTGGCGGGCAGCATCCTGGGGATGAGCCATCGGGTGCTGGTGCAGGGTTTCATGCGGATGTTCATTCCACTGCTGATCGGCACGTTGGCGGCGGTCGTGGCGGGCGTGACGGTCGGCCTGTTCTTCGGCTATGACCCCAAACACACGTTCTTCTTCATCGTCATCCCGATCGTCGGGGGCGGTATTGGCGAAGGCATCCTGCCGCTGTCGATCGGGTACGCCGAGATTCTTGGCCGACCGCAGGCCGAGCTGATTGCCATGCTGGTGCCGGCGGCGCTCCTGGGCAACGTTGTCGCCATCCTCTCGAGCGGCGTCCTCAAGTCGCTGGGTGAGAAGCGGCCGCACCTGACGGGCGATGGAGATCTCGTCAGATCCGGCAACGGCGCCGATCTGCTGCGCAACGATCACGCCGAGGCGCCGCTCCATCTGGGCCTCATGGGCGCCGGCCTGCTGATCAGCTGTGCGTTCTTCATCTTCGGTGCGCTGCTGTCGCGCTTCACGGGGATTCCCGGCCCGATCCTGATGATCGTCAGCGCGGCGCTGCTGAAGGTGTCCAAGGTGCTGCCGCAGAACATGGAGCTGGGCGCTTACCAGATGTACAGGTTCGTCTCGACCAACCTGACGTTCGCGATTCTTGTCGGCCTTGGCGCGCTGTTCGTCTCGTGGAAAGAGCTGGTGGCTGCGTTCACGCCGGGCTATTTCGCGATCTGCGCGGCGACGGTGCTGGCGCTGGTGGCGTCAGGCTTCTTCGTCGGCAAATGGTTGGGGATGTATCCGGTGGAGTCGGGCATCGTTACCGCGTGCCATAGCGGGTTGGGCGGCACGGGCGATGTGGCGATTCTCTCGGCCTCAAATCGCATGGGTCTGATGCCGTTTGCGCAGATATCCACGCGCATCGGCGGGGCCGCGATGGTGGTGTTCGCGACGATTCTGCTCAAGCTGCTGCACTGAGCGGGGGAGAAGTCTTGTGAACGATCGGCCGGCGTCAGAAGCGTCGGCCGCTTTGTTTTCCGCACACCGAAACGGAAGCGCGCCGCGAATTGGCAAAATGAAATTGCGCAAATGAAAAAGGCCCGACAGTTGCCTGTCGAGCCTTTTTAAAACCTGGTGGGGCGTGAGTGACTCGAACACTCGACCTACGGATTAAGAGTCCGCTGCTCTACCAACTGAGCTAACGCCCCGCGAAGAAACGAGACTATATCAACCTTTTTTAGATCGCGCTAGTCCCTCGCGCGAATTTTTTCGAATCGGTGGTGTGACTGCGTAGCACGTCGATGAATTGAGCGAGCCCGTGCGTCGGATGCTTGTCGCGATGGCGCACGATAAGCAGCGGCCGGGCGATGCGCGGCAGTCCGCTGTCCACCTCCACCAGGCGGCCGTCGCGCAACGCATCGCCCACCACGTGGCGCGACAGGCAACTGATGCCGTAGCCTGCCGCCACCGTGCGCTGAATGGCTTCGGAGTGACCGAGTTCGAGCGCCACATGCAGCGGCCCCACCACAGAAGCAATGCGGCTGTCGATAAGCTCGCGCGTACCGGAGCCGGGTTCGCGCATCAGCCAACCTGCTTCGCGCAGCGCTGCGTGTGAGACGGGCCCGCTCCCCTGGGTGAGCGGGTGCCCCGGCGCGGCCACGATCACCATTTCATCGTCGATCCACGTTTCGATCTCCAGAGCCTCGCCGCGGCAGGTGCCCTCAATCAGGCCGATGTCCACCTCGAAGCGCTGCACGGCGTCGACCACGTCCTGCGTGTTGCCGATCAGCACGTCCAACTGGCTGTCGGGTGCGATCTCGTGCCGAAAATTTGCCAGCAGGACGGGCAGCACGTAGTTGCCGATCGTGCTGCTGGCCGCGAGCTTCAGGCGCACGTTGGGCTGGGCAGTTGCGTGTTCCAGCGCATCGGCGTGATCGAGCAGCGCCTGCGCTTGCGGCAGAAGCTGCCGGCCCAGCGCGTTCAGATGCAGGCGCCGTGCATGCCGGTCAAACAGCGGGTGCCCGAGCGTGGATTCCAGCTCCGACAGCGCCGCACTGACGGCCGATTGCGACAGGCCGAGGACCTCGCCGGCGGCGGTGGTCGTCTCGCTCTGGGCGATGGCGGCGAAGACGGCCCACTGCCGCAGTGTGACGCGAGGCGCTTTGTTATCCATAAAAGTGGTTGGAATTACGAAAATTACCTGTTTTACATGTTATCACGGCCCGCATATCGTTATGCGCATAACGAATATGCAAGGCGAATGTGATGACGATTGCACAGAAGCAGTTGGCGCCCCAGCGTGTGGCAGCGGGATTCGATGGGCGGACGCTCGCCGGCGTGGTGGTGTTGTTTGGGTGTGCGGGCGTTGCGGTGGCGCTCGGCGCAATGCCGTGGGCGGGGCATCTTGGCTTGAGCGCGCTGACGCTCGCCATCCTGCTCGGCATGGCCGTGGGCCATGTCCCTGGGCACCAGCGTTGGCTGACGCCGAGGGCAATCCAGTTTGCGCGCCACACGCTGCTGCGCACTGGCGTGATTCTCTACGGCGCGCGGCTGACGCTGGCGCAGATCCAGGATCTGGGCACGTCGGGCGTGGTGATTCCGCTGGCGGTATTGGCCGCGACGATGCTTGCCGGGACGTGGATCGGCACGCGCTGGTTTCGCCTCACGCGCTCGCAAGCCGTGCTGGTGGCGGCCGGCAGCGCGGTGTGCGGGGCGGCGGCCGTGCTGGCCGTTGCGCCAGCGGTGAAGGCGTCGCCACGCGAAACGGCTGTGGCGATTGCCAGCGTGGTGCTGTTCGGCACGATCGGCATCTTCCTGTATCCGTGGCTGTACGCGCTTGCGGCGCATGCGGGTACGGCCATCACGCCGGAGCACTTTGGCGTCTACATCGGTTCGACGATGCACGAGGTCGCGCAGGTGATTGCCGCTGCGCGTCCGTTGGGCGACGATGCCACCAACGCGGCCGTCGTCAGCAAGATGGTGCGCGTGCTGGCGCTGGCCCCGCTGCTCGTGGTGCTGGCGTGCACAACGCCCGCTGAAGGCCAGGCTTGCGCTTCGGCGTCGCACGAAGATGCGCTCCGCAAAGCCGCCGGCCATGCGTGGAAAGCGATGCCCTGGTTTGCGGTGGGCCTGCTGATCGTGACGCTGCTGAATTCTGCCGGTGCGATCCCTGGCGCATGGCATGCCCCGATCGACGCTATCGATACCGCCATGCTGGCCTGTGCGATGTTTGCCATCGGTACGCAAACGCATGTGCCGATGCTGCTGAAGTCTGGTGTGCGTCCGCTGCTGTGCGCTGCTGTGCTGTGGGTTGGGCTGGTGGGCGGCGGCGCGCTCATCAACGTGGGCGTGCGCTGTCTTGTGGGCTGATCCGGCACCTGAAGTTGCATGTGCAGAGACGGCTGATGCTCTTCCATGGCGCACAAGTCGCATCCGGTTGGCGACTTGCGCGCCGCGGCTTTTCAATCGCGTGAGGCCGCCTAGTATGAAGTCCTGTGTCTTAGACAAAGGGGCGATCATGCAAGCGCATCCCGTAGTTTCAAGAGACGAATGGCTGATCGAGCGCCGGGCGCTGCTGGCCCGCGAGAAGGAGGCCATCCATCTGCGCGATGCCATCAACGCCGAGCGTCAGGCGCTACCGTGGGTCAAGGTCGACGCGCAATACGTGTTCGAGTCGCCTGAGGGCAAGAAGACGCTGGCCGAGCTGTTCGACGGTCGCAGCCAGTTGATGGTCTACCACTTCATGCTCGGCCCCGACTGGGATGCGGGCTGCCCCGGATGCTCCTTCCTCTCCGACCATGTGGATGGAATGCTCCCGCATCTGAACCACCATGACGTGACGTTCGTCGCGGTATCGCGCGCGCCGATGGACAGGATCACCGCCTACAAGAAACGCATGGGTTGGCAATTCCCGTGGGTGTCGTCGTTCGGCACGACGTTCAACCACGACTATCGCGTGAGCTTCTCACCCGACGAACTCGCAAGCGGCTCGGTCGACTACAACTACACCGCCACGCCGCGCGAGGAAGCCCACGACGAATTGCCGGGCATGAGCGCGTTTTACAAGGACGAGGCGGGCAACGTCTTCCACACGTACTCGACCTATGCACGCGGCTTGGAAGACATGGTAGGTACGCTGCTGCTGCTCGATCGCGCGCCGCTCGGCCGCAACGAGACCGGCCCCATGTCATGGGTGCGCCGTCATGACGAATACGAAGAGGCACCGAAGGCGCACGCGTGCTGCGCGTCGTAAGGCGCTGGGGCAGAAGGGGGGCGAGGGGAGGTGAAGAAGAGATTGGTGCCCGAGGCCGGGATCGAACCGGCACGCGCCGATTAGGGCGCAGCGGATTTTAAGTCCGCGGTGTCTACCAATTTCACCACTCGGGCTTGGGGCGGGTGCAAACAATACACGACACCGATGCCACAAATGAAAACGCCCCGCACGAAGCGAGGCGTTTTGTTATTTTGGCTCCCCGACCTGGGCTCGAACCAGGGACCTACGGATTAACAGTCCGGCGCTCTACCGACTGAGCTATCGGGGAATCGCTGCAACAGCGAAGAAATGAATTCTAGCTAGTTTCCGATCTGCCCGTCAACACCTTTTTTTGCGATGCACTACAAAAAGTGTGTCGAGCAAGTTCGCTCAGCCGCGGTCGAGGTACTGCTCCTTGTCCTTCACGTCCTTCCAGTCGTCTGCGTCGGGCAAGGGTTGCTTGGTCTTGGTGATGGACGGCCAGCCGGCTTGTGCAAGCTCGACATTGATGGCGATCCACTTCTGCTGATCGGCGGGCACATCTTCTTCGGCGTAGATGGCGTTGACCGGGCATTCGGCCACGCAGACGGCGCAGTCGATGCACTCGTCCGGATCAATCGTCAGGAAGTTCGGGCCTTCACGGAAGCAGTCGACGGGGCAGACGTCCACGCAGTCGGTGTACTTGCAGCGGACACAGCTTTCGGTAACGACGTGAGTCATTTCGCTTGGAAGTTGAAGCTAGGAATTCGTGGGGCGCGCGGTCATGGATGCTTGTGCGTCTCCATGCCGGCAATCCCGCATTGTAACGCACCGGCCGTGCCAGACTGCGGCGTCATCTGCGTGCCGTCAGACAGTTTTGGCATGTGTTTATGCGCAGGCGCAAGGTTTGGCCAATCCGCTATTGCGCATGCTCGATCACCATCTGCACGCGCGTGATGCCGTTGAAGGTGTTGTTGTCGAGCCGATAGGCCACATAGGCGGAGGCGCCGAGCGGCTCGGCGTGGTTGAACCAAATGGCGTCGAAATGCTGCTTGCCCCGGCCCAGCTTGAGCTTGAGGTGCTTTTCCTTCAGCACGGCCTGCGACAGCACATCGAACTCGCCGCAGAAGCTCGGCGCCGGAAAACCCTGACCCCAGACCTGGGTTTCGAGCAACTCGACGAACTGCGGCGTGAAGCATTCCGGGTCGGCTTCGCCATCGGTTTCGAGCACGCGCGAGAGCAGAGCCTCGGTCAGCCATTCGCGGCCGACCGCCTCGAAGGTGGCGACGAATGTCTCGAAGCCGTCTTCGCGCAGCGTGAGCCCCGCCGCCATGGCGTGGCCGCCAAACTTGACGATCAGCCCCGGGCTGCGCTTGTGAACGGCGTCCAGCGCATCGCGCAGGTGGAAGCCCGGAATCGAGCGGCCCGAGCCCTTGATGACGCCATCGTCGCCGGGCGCGAAGGTGAAGACCGGGCGGTGGAATTTGTCCTTGATGCGCGACGCGACGATGCCGATCACGCCTTGGTGCCACGTCTCGTTGTAGACCGCGATGGTGTGGCGGCCCGCGCCGTCGATGGCGTTCATGCTGTCGAGGATGGCGAGCGCTTCCTGCTGCATGCCGGCTTCGATCTCCCGGCGCTCGCGGTTCATGCCGTCGAGTTCTGCGGCGATGGACATGGCGCGGTCGTAGTCGTCGGTGAGCAGGCATTCGATGCCGAGCGACATGTCGGCCAGGCGCCCAGCGGCGTTCAGGCGCGGGCCAAGGCCGAAGCCGAGATCGAACGTCGACGCGCGACGCGCCTCGCGGCCAGCCACGCGGAATAACGCGGCGATGCCCGGACACATCCGCCCGGCGCGCATGCGCTTGAGGCCTTGCGCGACCAGCAGGCGGTTGTTGGCGTCGAGCTTGACCACGTCGGCCACGGTGCCGAGCGCCACCAGGTCGAGCAGCGCATCGAGGCGCGGCTGATCCTGCGGCGTGAACACACCGCGCCTGCGCAATTCCGCCCGCAGGGCCAGCAGGACGTAGAACATCACGCCGACACCCGCCAGATTCTTGCTCGGGAAGCCGCAGCCCGGCTGGTTCGGGTTGACGATCACACGCGCCTCGGGCAACTGCGCGCCGGGCATGTGGTGGTCCGTCACGACCACGTCGATACCCAGCGCGTTGGCGGCCGCCACGCCCGCCACGTCAGCGATGCCGTTGTCGACGGTGACCAGCACGTCCGGCTTCTCGCGCGAGGCGAGTGCCACGATTTCGGGCGACAGGCCGTAGCCGTACTCGAAGCGGTTCGGGACGATGTAGCTGACCTGCGCGCCCAGCATGCGCAAGCCGCGCACGCCCACGGCGCAGGCGGTGGCGCCGTCGCAGTCGTAGTCGGCAATGATCAGCATGCGCTTGTTGGCGGCGATGGCGTCGGCGAGGTAGCGCGCTGCGCCGTCAATACCCTTGAGTTGCGCGGGGGGCAACAGGTCGGTCAGTTCGGTCGACAGTTCGTCGGGGCGGGCGACGCCTCGGGCAGCAAGGATGCGCGCCAGGACGGGATGGATGCCGTGGCCGGCCAGCGTGGTGGCGGCGTCAGCGGAATGCGAACGGACAGCGATGCGGGTCATGCAGGATCAGGCTCAGGCGGGCATGGAAAGCGGGGACAGCGCGTCGCGCAAGGTGCGCGGGCGACTCAGTGGGTGGCTCAAGCGGCGCAGCCAGCCGAACGGGCCATTGGCGAGTTCACGGCGGGTGACGCGGTAGCGGGCGTAGTGCGAGTCGCCAGTCAGCACGAGCGAGACGGCGTCGATGCGGCCGTCGGCCAGCGCATCGGCGGCGGGGGTGAACCAGTCGCGGTCATAGGCGCGCAGGGTTTCGATCCAGTCGTACCAGTCGGCGGAGAGATACGGCTTGCCGGCGTCGCCCAGCAGAGCGGCGGCGCTCGTGTCGTCGAATGGCACGGCGGCTAGTGTTTCCGCACACAGTTCGGTGGCGTTGCTGGCGTGGCACAGGCCGGCGAAGAACGGATCGGAGCCGATCATGCGTTCGGCAATGGGGCGGGCATCGACCAGCGCGCCCTGGCCGAATAGCCAGACCGAATTGACCGGCAGCAGGCCACGCGCCTCGCGCGCCTGATTGACGGGGTGGTCGTACCAGGTCATCTGGATCTCGTTCTGGAACTTGCGCCAGGCGCGTTCCTGCTCGCCCTTGTGCATCCAGATGTCGATGTTGTGGCCGCTGGCGCGCTGCGGCGCAGCGGCAATGAGGTCGCCAAAAGGCGAATCGGCCACGTACCAGCGCGCGGCGTGCGTCGCATCGAGCGTGATGCCCATCTCGGCAACCAGCGGGGCGATGGCGGCGCGCAGGGCGTCGGCGTCGGCGGCTTCCAGGCGCAGCTGGGCCGGGTCGAGCATCACCAGATGGTCCCGGGCGGCGTGGATGTGGACCGGCTGCAGGCAGGCCCAGGTGCGCGTGTCGGCGCTGCCGCCGTCCGCCAGGCGCATATAAGGCGCCGACGGCAGCGGAGAAATGGGTAGCCCGGCATGCGCAGCCAGCCAGCGCTCGTGCGGCAGGGTAGGCAGGTAGGCGTCGTCGTGGCGCTCGCGTTCCGTCTCGCGCGCACGCGCGAGCAACCTTTCCAGGCCCGGCAAGGTCAATTGACGGTAAGCATCGTCCGCTACCTCGGCAGCGGGCGCGCAAAACGGGACAATCAGGGTGAGTTCAGGAATCATGGCTCCGAGATTGTAAACTTCCGGCTGGTCGGCCAGTGAGCCGGACAAATCACACCCACGGGGAACCCCCTTTGAAATTTCCATACGAATGGCAGATCGGCTGGCGGTATACGCGCGCAAGCAAGCGCGCCAGCCGCAACAGCTTCATCTCTTTCATCTCGCTCATCTCCATGCTCGGCATTGCGCTGGGGGTGGCGGCGCTGATCATCGTGCTCTCTGTCATGAACGGCTTCCAGAAGGAAGTGCGGGACCGCATGCTGTCGGTGCTGGCGCATATCGAGGTGATGGCGCCGAACAGTCTGCCGGACTGGCAGCGGACCGCCAATGAGGCGATGCAGAACAAGGAAGTCATCGGCGCGGCGCCGTACGTGGGCGCGCAGGCCATGATCACGCGCGACGAGGCGGTGCGCGGCGTGCTGCTGCGCGGCGTGTCGCCGGCGGACGAACCGAAGGTGTCTGACATTGCCAAGGATTTCAAATCGGGCACGATCGATGACCTGAAACCCGGCGAATTCGGCATCGCCCTGGGCAGCCAACTGGCCAACGGCCTGGGCGTGCATCAAGGGGACAAGGTCACGTTGGTGGCGCCGCAGGGCACCATCACCCCGGCGGGCGTGTTGCCGCGCCTGAAGCAATTCACCGTGACGGGGATATTCGAATCGGGCCACTACGAGTTCGACAGCTCGCTGGCGCTGGTCAATATGGAAGACGCCGAGCGTCTGTTCCGCCTGGACGGCCCGACCGGCGTGCGCCTGAAGCTGGTCGACATGGACCGCGCCCCGCAAGTCGCCGAAGCCCTGTCGCGCACGTTGACCGGCGAGCTGTACATCCGCGACTGGTCGCGCCAGAACCGCAACTGGTTTGCCGCCGTGAAGACCGAGAAGAAGATGATGTTCATCATCCTCACGCTGATCATCGCCGTGGCGGCGTTCAACCTGGTGTCCACGCTGGTGATGACGGTGACGGACAAGCAGGCCGACATCGCCATCCTGCGCACCATGGGCGCGCAACCGGGCTCGATCATGAAGATCTTCATCGTGCAAGGCGTGGCGATCGGGTTTATCGGCACGTTACTGGGCGTGGGTTTCGGCACGCTCATCGCTTACAACATCGACGTGATCGTGCCTTTCATCGAGCGTCTCTTCCACGTGCAATTCCTGCCGCGTGACATCTACTTCATCAGCGAACTGCCCTCGGACCCCCGCGTGAACGACATTGCGACCATTGGCATCATCTCCTTCATCCTCGCGTCGGTGGCGACGCTGTATCCGAGCTGGCACGCCTCGCGCGTGAATCCCGCGGAGGCACTGCGTTATGAGTGAGGCCGTCATGACTTCGATGGAAGCGCCGGCCGCAGCGCCGCAAGGGGTGGTGGTGCAGGCGGAAGGGCTGTCCAAGTCGTTCCGCCAAGGCGGCTTGAACGTCGACGTGCTCAAGGGCGTGGACATCCGCATCGGCGTGGGCGAGAAGGTTGCCATCGTCGGCGCCTCGGGCTCGGGCAAGAGCACGCTGCTGCATGTGCTGGGCGGGCTGGATGAGCCGACATCGGGCCGCGTCTCGCTGCTCGGCAAGCCTTTCACGGCAATGAAGGAGCGCGAGCGCAATACGCTGCGTAACCAGGCGCTGGGCTTCGTCTATCAGTTCCACCATCTGCTGCCGGAATTCACCGCGCTGGACAACGTGGCGATGCCGCTGCGCATCCGCGGCGTGGAAGAAGCGCAAGCGCGCCACACCGCACAGGCGATGCTCGAACGCGTGGGTCTGGGCCCGCGCACGGCACACCGTCCGGGCGAGCTGTCGGGCGGCGAGCGCCAGCGCGTGGCCATTGCACGCGCGTTGGTGGGGTCTCCCGCTTGCGTGCTGGCGGACGAGCCCACCGGCAACCTCGACGATCACACCGCCGGCGAGGTGTTCGACCTGATGCTGGAACTCACGCGCACGCTGGGCACCAGCTTTGTCATCGTCACGCACGATATCGAACTGGCTGGCCGCTGCGACCGCATCTTCCGCCTGCGGGAAGGCCACCTGCACCAGGAGCGCTGAGCCGGGCGGCATGATCGGAAAAGGCGGATTCCAGATCGCCGCGCTTTCCGGTACGTTGCCGCTTTTTCCAACGCAGAACTGACCATGTGGATCGACACCCATTGCCATCTCGACGCCAGTGACTTTGATGCCGACCGTGATGCGGTCGTCGCGCAGGCGCATGCAGTGGGGGTCGACCACATCGTCGTGCCGGCGGTGGCGCGCTGGAATTTCGATACGGTGCGGGCGCTGGCACATCGGCATGCCGGGTGCAGTTATGCGCTGGGCATCCATCCGATCTACGCCGCGCAGGCCAGCGACGACGACCTGCTCGAGCTGCACCGCCAGGTCGCCGCGTCGATGGACGACCCGCGCTTTGTGGCGATCGGCGAGATCGGCCTCGATTTCTTCATTCCCAACTACGACGTTGAACGGCAGAGCGCCGTATTCCGCGCGCAACTGCGCATCGCCCGCGAATTCGATCTGCCCGTGCTGATGCACGTGCGCAAGTCGCAGGACCAGGTGCTGAGCGCCGCCGCCAAAGCGGGCGTACGCGGCATTGCGCATGCGTTCAACGGCAGCCCGGAACAGGCGCATCGCTTTGTCGATTCCGGCTTCAAGCTGGGGTTTGGCGGCGTCTTTACCTTCTCGCGCGCCAATCGCGTGCGTCGGCTGGCGCTCGAAATGCCGATCGAGTCGATCGTGCTGGAAACCGACGCGCCTGACCTGGCACCTGCATGGCTGGCCGACGACCAGTTCGGCGAGCAGGGCGGGGTGCGCAATGTGCCCACGGAAGTCGCACGCATTGCCGATGCGATGGCGCAATTGCGTGGCATCTCCATCGAGGCGCTGGCCGATCAGGCGCGCCGCAACAGCATCGAGGCCATTCCTCGCCTGGCAGCGCTGTTGCAAGCCTGACGCCCGCGCGTGCGTCTATGGTTGATCGGCTTTGTCGCCGGCTGCGTGGCATTGCAGATGCAGGCAACGCTCGTGCCGGTGTGGCAGACCGTTGGCGTGCTGTTGCTCTGCCTGTTGGCGGCTGCCGTCATGCGGCGTCGGCCCATGCTGTTCTCCATGTTGCTGGTCGCCAGCACCGTCGCGGCGGGTTTTGGCTGGAGCGATTGGCGCGCGCAGCAACGCATGGCCGTGGCACTCAGCCCTGCGTGGGAAGGCAAGGACATCATTGCAACCGGCGTGGTGGCCGCGCTGCCGCAGAACGGCGATGACGCCACGCGGTTTCTCTTCCATATCGAATCCAGCAACGCGGGCGATGCCGTGCCGCCGCGCGTACGCCTGTCCTGGTATGGCACGCGGACCTGGGGCAACATGGGCGAGGAGGGGACAGGCCAGGACCGACGCGCCGGCATCCCCGATCTGCAACCCGGCCAGCGCTGGCAACTGACACTGCGCGTAAAGCGCCCGCACAGCCTGTCCAACCCCGGCGGCTTTGATGGCGAATACGCGATGCTGGCCGACAACATCCGCGCCATCGGCTATGTGCGTACGGGCAAGCGCGTGCAGAACATCGCGCTGGAAGCGGCGGGCACCGGTTTCGGAATTGGCGTAGAACGCTGGCGCGCCAGCGTGCGGCGCCACATCCTCGCCGCGTTGCCCGACGCGCGCTACGCGGCCGTCATCGTTGCGCTTGTGGTGGGCGACCAGAGCGGCATCGCCGGCGACGACTGGGAACTGTTCCGCCGTACCGGCATCAGCCACCTCGTCAGCATCTCAGGGCTGCACATCACGATGATCGCCGGGCTGTGTGCCGCGTTGTGGATGGCGTTGTGGCGCCGATCGTTCGGGCTGAGCTGCTGGCTGCGCACGCCATTGCCGCTGCGCATGCCGGCCCCGCGCGCAGGCGCAATCGCGGCCATGCTGGCGGCGTTCGTCTACTGCCTGCTGGCCGGGATGGGCGTGCCGGCGCAGCGTACGCTGCTGATGCTGTCCACCGTCGCTATCGCTCGGCTGACCGACCGCAATGTGCCGGCCAGCCTGTCGCTGTGCTGGGCGGCCGCCGTGGTGGCGGTGGTGGACCCGTGGGCAGTCATGTCGGCCGGGTTCTGGCTGTCGTTCGGCGCGGTGGCGATCATCTTCATCGCCGCGCAGATGGTGTTCGATGGCCGGCGCAACGGCACCACGGCCGGCTGGATTGAACGCACCCGACGTGGATTGACGGACGCTACGCGGATTCAGTTTGCAGTCACATTCGGCCTGTTGCCATTGACCTTGCTCTTGTTCCAGCAGACGTCGGTGGTCTCTGCGGCGGCAAATGGGCTGGCGATTCCTGCAGTGAGTTTTGTGACGACGCCGCTGGCGCTGATCGGCGCGGCGCTCCCTGATCCGCTGGCGCAGCCGGTGCTGATGTTGGCCGAAGCGAGCTTTCGCTGGCTGGCCGTGTGGCTTGAATGGCTGGCGACGCCGCGCTGGTCGGTGTGGGTTGCACCGGTCGCGCCCACGTGGGCGTTGCTGCTGTCGATGGCCGGCGTGGCGCTATTGCTGGTGCCGGGTGGCCTGCGTGCTTGGGCATGGCGCGCTCAGGGCGCCGTGCTCCTCTTGCCGCTGGTGCTGGCGCGCGTGCCAGTGCCGTTACCCGGCGAATTCCGGCTCGTCGCGTTCGACATCGGCCAGGGGGCTGCGGCATTGGTCGAAACGGCCAACCATCGCCTCTTGTTCGACACCGGCCCGCGCTACGGCGACCACGCGGATGCCGCCGCCCGCGTCATCACTCCGTACCTGCGCGGCCATGGCGTGGAAGCGCTCGACACTCTTGTCGTCAGCCACGAAGACAGCGACCACGCCGGTGGCACCGAAACGGTGATCGACGCGGTCCCGGTACGCACCATGTTGGCGTCTTTGCCTCAAGGGCACGCCCTGCGCAGCGTGGCCGATGCACACGACATCCGCCTTACCGATTGTCTGGCTGGGCAAGCATGGACGTGGGACGGCGTTGTCTTCGAGATGGTGCACCCGTTGCGCCCGGCCGCTGAAGGCGAGCGCCTGTCCAGCAACGCCCACAGTTGTGTACTGCGCATCGCCAATGACCGCCACGCTGCGTTGCTGACCGGCGATATCGAAGCTGCACAGGAAAGGGCGCTCATCGCTGCCGAAACGCCTGAGCGACTGATGGCAGACATCTTGCTTGTGCCGCATCACGGCAGCAAGACAAGCTCCAGCGGCGCGTTCTTGAAAGCGGTTTCTCCGCAGGTGGCGGTTTTCCAGGTCGGCTACCGCAACCGGTACGGACATCCGCATCCCGAGGTTTGGCAGCGCTACATGGCGCGCGACATCGACGGTTTGCGTACGGACAGGACCGGTGCCGTCGTCATCCAGACCGACGGCGATGTGCTGGACGTCCAGACTGCGCGGGCCCTGCGGCCGCGGTACTGGTCTTCCACACAGGAAGTGGAACCCCTGGCAACGGCCGCCGGCGCCTTCGACGCCCAGCCGTAAACTTGGCGGCATAACGGGTTGGCCCCATTGTGGGGGTCAAAACCGCTGTGCTATAAAAACCACGTGCCGCGTACATTGCGCGGCGCCGTCAGGGGAGAAAAGCATGGCAGTCCGGTTCTACGATGAAATGCTCAACTGGCATGATGGGGACCGCAGCCCCCATGCCGCCGAACCGGCCCCGGCAGCGCTCGTCCAGCAGGGCGAGGTTCGCGGCCACTACGCACGTTTCGCCGAATGGCTGGGTGCGCAATCCGCCACGACGTTGCAGAACAAGCGCGCCGAGGCAGATCTGATCTTCCGCCGCGTCGGTATCACCTTTGCCGTGTACGGCGACAAGGACGAATCGAACAGCGGCACCGAACGCACGATTCCGTTCGACATCATTCCGCGGATCTTCCCGGCCAGTGAGTGGGCCAAGCTCGAACGCGGCCTGCGGCAACGCGTTGATGCGCTCAACCGCTTCCTGCACGACATCTATCACGAGCAGAACATCCTGCGCGCCGGTGTCATCCCGCCCGATCAGATCTACAACAACGCCCAATACCGCCCCGACATGCTGGGCGTCGACGTGCCGCGCGACATCTACGCGCATGTGGCGGGCATCGACATCGTGCGTGCCGGCGAGGGCGAGTTCTACGTGCTGGAAGACAACCTGCGCGTGCCCTCGGGTGTGTCCTACATGCTCGAAAACCGCAAGATGATGATGCGGCTGTTCCCGGAGTTGTTCGCGCGCAATCGTGTGGCGCCGGTCGCGCATTACCCTGACATGCTGCTCGACATGCTGCGCAGCGTGTCGCCGCAGAACATTGCCGACCCGACTGTGGTGGTGCTCACGCCGGGCATGTACAACTCGGCGTATTTCGAGCATGCGTTCCTGGCGCAGCAGATGGGCGTTGAGCTGGTCGAGGGGCACGACCTTTTCGTGCAGGACGACCACCTCTACATGCGCACGACGCAGGGCCCGCAGCGTATCGACGTCATCTACCGCCGTGTGGACGACGACTTCCTCGATCCGCTGGTGTTCAGGCCCGATTCTTCGCTGGGCGCGGCAGGGTTGCTGTCGGTCTATCGCGCGGGCAACGTCACGATCTGCAATGCCATCGGCACCGGCGTGGCGGACGACAAGTCGATCTATCCGTACGTGCCCGACATGATTCGCTTCTACCTCGGCGAGGAGCCGATCCTCAATAACGTGCCGACCTACATGTGCCGTCGGCCGGACGACCTGCAATACGTGCTCGACCACATGGGCGAACTGGTGGTCAAGGAGACGCACGGTGCAGGCGGCTATGGCATGCTGGTCGGTCCGGCTGCTACGCAGGAAGAGATCGCCGCTTTCCGCGAGGTGGTAAAGGCCCGTCCTGATCAGTACATCGCCCAGCCCACCCTGGCGCTGTCGACTTGCCCAACGTATGTGGAAGCCGGCATCGCGCCGCGCCACATCGATCTGCGGCCGTTCGTGCTGTCCGGCAAGGATGTGCGCATGGTGCCGGGCGGCCTCACGCGCGTGGCGCTGCGGGCAGGCTCGCTGGTGGTCAACTCGTCGCAGGGGGGCGGAACGAAGGATACGTGGGTGCTGGAGCGCTGAACGCTCGCTCATTGCCGCAACCAGGCAATCGATCAATCGCCTATCGAATACGTAGAAGGGAACGCCATGCTCAGCCGCACCGCAGACCACCTTTTCTGGATGGCGCGCTACACCGAACGCGCCGAGAACACCGCCCGCATGCTTGACGTGAACTACCAGACCTCGCTGCTGCCGCAATCCGCGGAAGTGGCCGAGCAGGGCTGGTGGGCAATGCTCGACATCTCTGAACTGACGCAGGTTTTTGACGAACGCTACGGCCTGCTCTCGCGCGACGACGTGATCGACTTCATGGTGCGCGACATGACGAACCCGTCGTCGATCATGAGTTGCCTGCGTGGCGCGCGCGAGAACGCCCGCGCCGTGCGAGGCTCCATCACGACCGAGGTGTGGGAGACCATCAACACCACGTGGCTGGAGGTGCAGCGCCTGATTGCCGAAGGCATGCTGCGCGATGATCCGTCGCAATTCTTTGAGTGGGTGAAGTTCCGCTCGCATCTGTCGCGCGGCGTGCAGGTCGGCACCATGCTGACGGATGACGCGTTCCACTTCATGCGCCTGGGCACGTTTCTGGAGCGCGCAGACAACACTGCGCGGCTGCTTGACGTGAAGTTCCAGTCCACGCCCACGCGCGATGAAACCGCCGCTGAGCAGGGGGACTTCTATCACTGGGCCGCCACGCTGCGCTCCGTGTCCGGCTTCGAGGTCTACCGCAAGATCTATCGGAACATCATCACGCCGACGCGCGTGGCGGAATTGCTGATTCTGCGCAGCGACATGCCACGCTCGCTGCTGGCCAGCATGGACGAGGTGGTCGACATTCTTTCCACCGTGCGCAACAGTCAATCGGCGGAGACTGAGCGTCGCGCTGGTAAACTGCACGCCGACCTGCGGTACGCCCGCATCGAAGATATTTTTGCCGTCGGCCTGCATGCCTGGCTGACCAACTTCCTGGAGCGGATCGGCGACCTGGGCAACGGCATCAGCCAGGATTTCCTGGTGCCGCTCGAGGTGGTGTGACGTGCAGGACATTGTGCATACATCGGGGCGCCCCTTTGGGGTGGCGCCCGTGTCATCGTGAAATACCAAATTCGACATACGACGGTCTACCGTTATGCCGAGCCGCTGCGCCACAGCGTGCATGAGCTGCGGCTGACGCCTCGCAGCGGCGAGCTGCAGCGGGTGGACAACTGGCAGATTCACGCGCCTGGCAACCTCACGCGCGCCACCGACGGCTTCGGCAACGTCGTTCATCACTTCACCCTCGGCAACCGTACGGAAGACGTCACCATCGACGCGCGCGGCATAGTCGAGGTGTTTCCAGCCGGCTCGCCCGGCAGCCAACGCTTTGTCGATGCGCCTGGACACGGGCGCTATCGCGTTTCGCCGCTGTACTTTCTGAGCGCCACGCCGCTGACTTCGGCGCAGCCCGAAATGCTCAACTTCGCGCACGAGCACGCGCTGATGCTCGGCGACGCGGAATCTGCCGTGCGCCTGGCGCAAGCCATCGCCAAGCGTGTACGCTACAAGTCGAACACGACCCACGTCGGCACGACCGCTGCAGAGGCGTTTGGCCTGGGTACGGGCGTATGCCAAGACCAGGCGCAGGTGATGGTCGCGTGCTGCCGGGCCCTGGGCGTGCCGGCGCGCTATGTCAGCGGCTATTTCCATGCGGTGGGCGAAGAAGAACTTGCCAGCCATGCCTGGGCCGACGTTTGCCTCGACGCCGAATCGCATACGTGGTGCAGCGTCGACGTCACCCACCAATGCTTTACCGATGCGCGCCACATCCGGTTGGCGGTCGGGCGCGATTACCAGTCGGCCGCTCCAATTCGCGGTGTGCGGCAGGGCGGCGGTGCCGAGACGCTGGATGTCAGCATCTCCATCGAGCCGCTACCCGACGAGGCAGTTGGAGTGAACTGAGCACCTCTTCCAAGCGCGCGGATGGGTTCCGGTCGGCGCGTTAGAATGCCTTCAACCCACCGTTTCCGTTTGTTGCTTCGCTCATGACTTATTGCGTCGCCATGCGCCTGGACGCAGGCCTTGTGTTCCTGTCCGACTCCCGTACCAATGCGGGCGTGGACGCCATTTCCACGTTCCGCAAAATGACCGTCTTCGAACGCGAAGGCGATCGGGTCATGGTGCTGCTGACGGCCGGCAATCTCGCCATCAGCCAGGCGGTGCGCCAAGTGCTGACCGAAGCGCGTACCAAGCCGCGCTCGCTGTGGACGGCGCGGGATATGTTCGAGGCAGCCACGATCGTGGGCGAGGCCGTGCGCGAGGTCTACGACCGCGACGCCGCGGCACTCGCCAAGGCCAAGATCGACTTCAATGTCAGCATCATCTTTGGCGGGCAGATCGGCGGAGAGCGGCCGCGCCTCTTCAACGTCTACGCGGCCGGAAACTTCATTGAAGCGACGCCCGAGAACTGCTATTTCCAGATCGGCGAGGCCAAGTACGGCAAGCCGATCATCGACCGCGTGGTCAGCCCGGGGTTGCCGCTGGACGAAGCCGCAAAATGTGCGCTCATCTCGATGGACTCGACACTGAAGTCGAACATTTCTGTCGGCCTGCCGCTGGATCTGCTGGTCTACGAGGCTGACTCCCTGCGTGTGACGCGCTTTGTCGCCATCGACGAAGAGAATCCCTATTTCACGATGATTCGTGGGACATGGGGCAAGCGGCTGCGCCAGGTGTTTGCCGAAATCGACGATCCGGATTGGGAAACCGGCACTTCGCCGTTGCATCCGTTGCGCCGCGAAGGGCATCCCTCCGCAGAGGTCGAGCCCGTGCGCATTGCGCCGCCCGCTGCCGAAGCTGCGGCAGCGCCGGAGCGTGCGCCCGGCCCGGCGTTGGAGCAGGTGTCCACGATCCAGCGCGTGGCTGGCGGATCCCAGCAGTCGCACTGAACGACACAGGAACTGCGATGCGCGATGTGATGCTCTTTTCGCATGCCAACGGCTTTCCGGTCGGAACGTATCGCAAGATGCTGGGCGTGCTGGGTGACGAATTCGAGATCCGCGCGGTAGAGCGTTTTGGGCACGATCCACGTTTTCCGGTGACACGTTCCTGGCCTGGTCTGGTGAAGGAGCTGCTCGCAGAAATCGACGCACAGCCCGAGCCGGTCTGGCTGGTGGGCCATTCGCTAGGCGGCTTTTTGAGCCTGATGGCGGCCCTGCGCCGGCCGGAGCGCGTGCGCGGCGTCGTCATGCTCGATTCGCCGATCATCGCGGGGTGGCGCGCCAAGCTGCTGCGCGTGGCGCAATGGCTGGACATCGACGAGAGCCAATCGCCTGCCGCAGCCACGAAGAACCGCCGTCATCTGTGGCCCGATCTCGACGCCGTCTGGAGCCACTTCAAGGCCAAACGCAAGTTCGATCGTTGGGACGAAGACGTGCTGCGCGACTACGTCGAGCACGGCACCGAGCCCACCGGCCGTGACCGCGAGCGCACACTGCGCTTCTCACGCGAAATCGAATACCAGATCTACCGGACGTTGCCGACCAACATGGGGCGCAAGGTTGCGGGCGGAACGGCGTTTCCTGTCAGCTTTGTGGCAGGCACGCGTTCGCGTGAAATTCGCCAGGTCGGACTGGGGGCAACCCGGCGCATCGTCGGCAGCAAGCTCCGCTGGATCGAGGGCAGCCATCTCTATCCGATGGAAAAACCACTGGAAACCGCTGAGTTGATCCGCGAGTTGATCAACGAAATGCGCGCCAACGCAGGCGCCATGCGGCACGCCGCATAGGCGAGACGGCTGTCGGGCAAATTCCACCGTTCTGTCACGGATCGGAGGGGGACCTTTGCTATAATCCGGCTTTCCCCGGCAAGCTAGGTCATGACCAAGTTCGTATTCGTTACCGGTGGCGTAGTGTCCTCACTCGGCAAGGGCATCGCCGCCGCCTCGCTCGCGGCCATTCTTGAGTCGCGCGGCCTCAAAGTCACCCTCCTCAAACTCGATCCCTACATCAACGTCGACCCGGGCACCATGAGCCCGCTCCAGCACGGCGAGGTGTTTGTGACCGAGGACGGCGCAGAAACCGACCTCGATCTTGGCCACTACGAGCGTTTCGTCTCGGCCAAGATGCGCAAGTCGAACAATTTCACCACCGGTCAGGTCTATGAATCCGTGATCCGCAAGGAGCGTCGCGGCGAGTACCTCGGCAAGACGGTGCAAGTCATTCCGCACATCACCAACGAAATCCAGGCGTTCATCGAGCGCGGTGCCGCGGCGTCGCACGACGGCAAGGCCGACGTGGCGATCGTGGAAATCGGCGGTACGGTGGGCGATATCGAATCGCTGCCGTTCCTGGAAGCTGCGCGTCAGATGAGCCTGCGTCTGGGCCGCAACCAGGCCGCGTTTATTCACCTGACGCTGGTGCCGTTCATTGCCAGCGCCGGCGAGCTGAAGACCAAACCGACCCAGCACTCGGTGCAGAAGCTGCGCGAAATCGGCGTGCAGCCGACCGCGCTGCTGTGCCGCGCCGACCGTCCGATTCCCGACGATGAGCGCGCCAAGATTTCGCTCTTCGCCAACATGCCGCAGGACGCGGTCATCTCGGTGTGGGACGTCGACACCATCTACAAGATCCCGCAGATGCTCAACGAGCAGGGGCTGGATCGCATTATCTGCGAAGAGCTGCGCATTGAAGCGCCGCCGGCGGACCTGTCGGTGTGGGCACACATGGTGCACACGCTGGAAAACCCGCAGCACGAGATCACCATCGGCATGGTCGGCAAGTATGTTGACCTGACCGAGTCGTACAAGTCGCTGATCGAGGCGCTGCGCCACGCTGGCCTGCACACCTCGACGCGCGTCAATATCGAGTACATCGATTCCGAAGAACTGGAGTCGGGCCATACACAGGTGCTGGATACGCTGGACGCGGTGCTTGTGCCGGGCGGTTTCGGTAAGCGCGGTACGGAAGGCAAGATTCGCGCAATTCAGTACGCCCGTGAAAAGGGTGTGCCTTACCTGGGCATCTGCCTGGGGATGCAACTGGCTGTGATCGAATTCGCCCGTCATCTGGCTGGCATGAAAGACGCCAACAGCACGGAATTCAACGACGAGACCGAACACCCGGTGGTTGCGCTCATCACCGAATGGCTGGATCGCGATGGCCGCGTGGAAAAGCGCTCGACCGACTCCGACCTGGGCGGCACCATGCGCCTGGGCTCGCAGCGCGTGCCGGTGCAATCGGGCACCAAGGCAGCGGCGATCTACGGCGCGGAAGTCAACGAGCGCCATCGTCATCGCTACGAGGTGAACAACCACTACGTGCCGCAGCTGGAAAAGGCCGGGATGATCATCTCGGCGCGTACGCCGTCGGAAAACCTGCCGGAGATGATGGAACTGCCGGCGTCGATGCACCCATGGTTCGTCGGCGTGCAGTTCCACCCGGAATTCACCTCGACGCCGCGTGACGGCCACCCGCTGTTCAAGGCCTACGTGGAAGCCGCGCTGGCGCATCAGCAGCAGAACACGCAACGCGCTGTCGCCTAAGCGCCGGCACACGGGAACATCATGAAACTCTGCGATTTCGAAGTCGGCCTGGACAAACCGTTCTTCCTGATTGCCGGCACCTGCGTAATCGAATCCGAGCAGATGGCGATCGACACCGCCGGCACGCTCAAGGAGATCACGGGCGCATTAGGCATTCCGTTCATCTACAAGTCGTCGTTTGACAAGGCGAATCGCTCGTCGGACGCCTCGTTCCGAGGTCTGGGCATGGAAGAGGGGCTGCGCATTCTGGCGGAAGTCCGTCGCCAGGTGGGCGTGCCGGTGCTGACCGACATCCACGAGATTGACGAGATCAAGCCGGTGGCCGAAGTCGTGGATGTGCTCCAGACGCCGGCTTTCCTGTGCCGTCAGACCGATTTCATCCGCGCCTGTGCGCAGAGCGGCAAGCCCGTCAACATCAAAAAGGGCCAGTTCCTCGCAC
Source organism: Ralstonia psammae (assembly GCF_958405935.1). Lineage (NCBI taxonomy): Bacteria > Pseudomonadati > Pseudomonadota > Betaproteobacteria > Burkholderiales > Burkholderiaceae > Ralstonia > Ralstonia psammae. Next base: position 389,011 of record NZ_CATZBU010000002.1, on the reverse strand, counting down.
CGCACGACATGAAGAACGTCATCGACAAGGCGCGTCACGCTGCCCGCGATGCCGGTCTGCCCGAAGACAACTTCATGGCTTGCGAGCGCGGCGCCTCGTTCGGTTACAACAACCTCGTGTCGGACATGCGCTCGCTGGCGATCATGCGCGAGACGGGGGCGCCGGTGGTGTTCGACGCCACGCATTCGGTGCAACTGCCGGGCGGCCAGGGCACCAGCTCGGGCGGCCAGCGCGAGTTCGTGCCGGTGCTGGCACGTGCGGCCATCGCCGTTGGCGTGGCGGGCGTTTTCATGGAAACGCACCCGGACCCCGCATGCGCAAAATCAGACGGCCCGAATGCGGTGCCGCTGCGCCGCATGAAAGACTTGCTGTCGGTACTGAAAGAACTGGATGTGCTCACCAAGCGCAGCGGTTTCCTGGAAAATCAGTTCGACTGATTTTCCCCCTGACGACCGGCGGCTCCACCAGCCGCCGCTGTCGTTTTCGGTTCAGCTCAGTTCAGTTTTTGTTTCTGGATCCGGAGAGAGACATGGCCGCTGGCTACATCCTCGCGTACGTGGACGTGACAGACCCCGTGCAATACGAGCAATACAAGACGCTGTCGACCAAGGCCATGCAAGCGCATGGGGCCGAGCCGCTTGTGCGCGGCGGCAAGACGGAGCAACTGGAAGGCGAGTGGAACCCCACCCGCATCGTCGTGCTCAAGTTCCCGAGCTACGACGCAGCCAAGTCCTTCTACAACAGTGAGGAGTACCTGGCCGCGCGCAATGCGCGCGCCAAGGCTGCCAACATGAACATGATCGTGGTCGAAGGTATCTGAATCGACTTCGTAGCGTTACCTGCTTTAAGACATCAAGAGGGATTACATGAGTGCCATCGTAGATATCATCGGTCGCGAAGTGCTGGACTCGCGCGGCAACCCCACCGTCGAATGCGACGTGCTGCTGGAATCGGGCGTGATGGGTCGCGCCGCGGTGCCGTCGGGCGCATCCACCGGCTCGCGTGAAGCCATCGAACTGCGCGACGGCGACAAGTCGCGCTACCTGGGCAAGGGCGTGCTCAAGGCCGTCGAGCACATCAACACCGAGATCTCCGAAGCGATCATGGGCCTGGACGCCTCCGAGCAGGCGTTCCTGGACCGCACGCTGATCGACCTGGATGGCACCGAGAACAAGAGCCGTCTGGGCGCGAACGCCATGCTGGCCGTGTCGATGGCTGTCGCCAAGGCTGCTGCCGAAGAAGCCGGCCTGCCGCTGTACCGCTACTTTGGCGGCTCGGGCGCAATGCAGATGCCGGTGCCGATGATGAACATCGTCAACGGCGGCGCGCACGCCAACAACAGCCTGGACATCCAGGAATTCATGGTGATGCCGGTCGGCCAGTCGAGCTTCCGTGAAGCCCTGCGCTGCGGTGCGGAGATCTTCCACGCGCTGAAGAAGATCCTGGCCGACAAGGGCATGAGCACGGCCGTGGGCGACGAGGGCGGCTTCGCGCCGAACTTCGCCAGCAACGAAGAGTGCCTGAACACCATCCTCTCGGCCATCGAGCAGGCGGGCTACAAGGCCGGTGAAGACGTGCTGCTGGCGCTGGACTGCGCTGCTTCCGAGTTCTACAAAGACGGCAAGTACCACCTGGAAGGTGAAGGCCTGCAGCTGTCGTCGGAAGACTTTGCCAACTACCTGGCAAACCTGGCCGACAAGTTCCCCATCGTGTCGATCGAAGATGGCATGCACGAGAGCGATTGGGCGGGCTGGAAGGTTCTGACCGAGAAGCTTGGCAAGAAGGTGCAACTGGTGGGCGATGACCTGTTTGTCACCAACACGAAGATCCTGAAGGAAGGCATCGAGAAGGGTATCGCCAACTCGATCCTCATCAAGATCAACCAGATCGGTACGCTGACCGAGACGTTCGCGGCCATCGAGATGGCCAAGCGCGCCGGCTACACCGCCGTGATCTCGCACCGCTCGGGCGAAACCGAAGACAGCACCATCGCTGATATCGCTGTTGGCACGAATGCGGGCCAGATCAAAACCGGCTCGCTGTCGCGCTCGGACCGCATGGCCAAGTACAACCAACTGCTGCGTATCGAAGAAGACCTCGGTGATATCGCCAGCTACCCGGGCAAGTCGGCGTTCTATAACCTGCGATAATTCCGCGCAGCTTCGCTCTGCATGACCGTGCGACCGCCGCTCTGGCGGTCGCATGGCATTTGGGGCTCGAGTACCGCCAACGCTTGTCTCTATGCGCCTGATTACGCTGTTCCTATTGCTGCTGTTGCTTGCCATCCAGTACCCGCTTTGGCTGGGCAAGGGAGGCTGGCTGCGTGTGTGGGACATGCAGAAGCAGGTGACGGCGCAGAATCAGCGCAACGCTGAACTCAAGCAGCGCAACACCAAGCTCGAAGGCGAAGTGAAGGATCTGAAGGAAGGCACGGGCGCCATTGAAGAGCGCGCGCGCTATGAGCTGGGGATGGTGAAGGACGACGAAGGCTTCGTGCAGTTTGTCGCGCCGGCCCCGAAGACCAGCGAAACTCCGCCGCCGCCCCCGCCTGCGGCAGGCCAGCCGGCTCATCACTGAGCCCGCAATGCGAACGCGTTCTGCAAACGTGCTCGTCTTCAGGACAATTTCCGGGATTTACCAGTAGTACGGATAGCCCCAGACGGGTGCACCGTAGCTGACACCCCAGCCGCCACGGTGGCGCCATCCGCTACCGTAGTACACCGAATAGCCCCCGTAGTACGGATACGGCGCGTAGTATGGCGCGGCCGCATACGCGCGCGCTTCGGCATCGCGCCTGATGGCTTGATCAGATTCGCGCAGCGCCTTGGCATTCAGCGCATCCAGCTTCTTGCGGTCTTCCGCCGACAATGGCGCCGGTGCTGCAGCCTGCGTATCGTCCGACAAACGCGCGGTGTAGGGTGTACCGCCCGGGCCGCGCGGCACGGCAACGCAGGCCGACGCCAGCAGCGCCGCCGCGATCGGCAACGCCAGCGCGCCAGCGCGAGAGAGATTCGACGATCGCGAAGGCCAGGTAGTGGACTCAGACATGGTGCGCTCCGCAATAAGCGGCAGATGAAGGAACTGGCAACTTAGAGCGTGGGCGGCACCGATAAGTGCCGCGCGCCACGCCCACTTCATACTATGTCGCCGTGTTCAGTGGCGCTGGTCGGACGCCCCCTGGATGCCTTGTGCGACGGTCTCCTGCGCGAAGAGTTGTGCACAATCCACAGCGTCGAAGCTGTAGTGCTGGCCGCAGAATTCGCAGTCAATTTCCACCTTGCCGCACTCTTCCAGGATGCTGTCGACCTCGGGTTGGCCGAGCGTGCGCAGCATGGAGCCCACGCGCAGCCGCGAGCACGAGCACCGGAAACGCGGGCGTTGCGGCTCGAACATGCGAATGCCGGCCGCTTCCATTTCTTCCCAGTACAGGCGCTTGATGAGCGTGTCGATGGGCTGCTCGAGCAGTTCTTCACGGCGCAGCGTTTTGCCGAGCTGGCAAACGCGTTCCCATGTGTCGAGATCTTGCTCCTGCACGTCCGTGTGCAGCGGCAGGCCGGTCTCGCCCATCTGCGCGGGCGCATGGCCCGTGCGGCCTTCCATGGCACCACCATACGAAGGCAGGCGTTGCAGCAGCATGCCCGACGCGACCTTGTCGTTCGCGGCCAGCCACAGGCGCGTGTCGAGCTGCTCGGAGCTTTGCATGTAGTGCTCAAGCACCTCGGTGATGCTGGCGAGCGGCCCGTTCTCATCCGACAACGGCACGATGCCTTGATACGGTTGCTGGCCGGGCAGCTTGTCTTGCGGATCGAGCGTGATAGCGAAGCGCCCGTTGCCGTGCACGTTGACTATGGCGGCCAGCGTGGCGTCGTCGGCAACTTCGGCGCCTTCGGCAATCTTGGCGGTCGCGCGCATCGACAGGTCGGAGTTGCACTCCACGACCAGCATGCGCACCGGGCCGTCGCCGTGCAGTTGCATGACCAGCGCGCCGTTGAACTTGAGATTGGCTGACAGTAGCGCGGCGGCGGCCATCATTTCGCCCAGCAGCGTGCTGACCGGGGCAGGGTAGCGGCGGCGGCTCAGCACCTCTTGCCACGTCCCTTCCAGGCGCACCAGTTCACCGCGCACGGGCGCGGCGTCGAATACAAATTTCTTCAGCTCGTCAGTCATCCATCGATCCGTTTCAGTTGCTGCTTGTACATTGCCTGGCGCACCGCATAGGTTTCGGTGTTCAGGTGCATCTTGGCAATGTCGTCTTCCGTCAGTTTGCGCACGGCCTTGGCGGGCGCGCCCAGAATCAGCGTGCCGTCTTCGAAGACCTTTCCCTCGGTGACGATCGCACCCGCGCCCACCAAGCAGTTCTTGCCGATCACCGCGCGATTGAGCACCACCGCCTGGATGCCGATCAGCGAGCCTTCGCCGATCGTGCAGCCGTGCAGCATGGCTTGGTGGCCGATCGTCACGCGGTCGCCGATGTTCAGGGGGCAACCCGGGTCGGTATGCAGCACCGAGCCTTCCTGTACGTTGCTCGCCTCGCCCACGGTAATCGGCTCGTTGTCGCCGCGGATGACGGCACCCGGCCACACGCTCGCGCGTGCTTTCAGCTCCACGCGGCCGATGACGGTCGCTTCCGGGGCCACGTAGGCGTTTGCGTCAATGGTCGGGGCAACGTCGCCGAGTTGGTAGAGGGCCATACGATCGGTCTCCAGAATCTACGTAGATGGAGGAAATGGGCGCGTCTTCAAGCTTGCCGGGCGAGGCAAGCCGATGCGTCGAATTAAAATGGCGGAAAGTCCAAATTGTACGCTGATGACCGCTTCACAGCCCGACTCCCAAACGCCCACCGACACGCTGCGCCATGCCGCCCTGGCCGCGCTTTGTCTCACTGATCCGGCCACCAAAGTGGACGCCACGCTGCGTTTGGGCGAGCGTGCCAAGAGCGCCGACGACGCGAGCTGGGGCATTGATGAAGTCATTGCGGCACCGGAAAGCGGTGTCCCGGGCCGCCCAGACGCGCCGGTGCTCGTGCCGCCTTCCGAAGTCCCGCGTCGTCGTGCGATCGATACGCCACGTGGTCGCGGAGCGCTGCTCCACGCGCTCGCGCACATCGAATTCAATGCCATCAACCTCGCACTGGACGCCGTGTGGCGCTTTGCCGGTATGCCCGCAGCGTTCTACCAGGACTGGATGCGTGTGGCTGCCGAAGAAGCAACGCACTTTTCCCTGCTTTCCGCCCATCTGGTGACGCTCGACTGCCGTTACGGCGATCACCCGGCCCATGACGGCCTCTGGCAGATGACGGAGAAAACCGCCGCCGATCCGCTCGCGCGCATGGCACTGGTGCCGCGCACGCTGGAGGCGCGCGGGCTCGATGCCTCTCCGCCGATTCGCGCCAAGCTGGCGCAGGCCGGCGACATGGTGGCCGCAGGCATCCTCGACGTCATCCTGCGCGACGAGATCGGCCACGTAGCGGTCGGCAACCGCTGGTACCGCTGGTTGTGCGAGCGCGCCGGGCTGGACCCCGTGCCGACGTATCGCAAGCTGGCCGAGCAATACGGTGCGCCGCGTTTGCGCGGGCCATTCAATCTCGAAGCCCGCCGCCAGGCCGGTTTCGACGACGACGAAATTGCCGCGCTGGAAGCGTCGTTCTAAGCGCCACGGCGTTGCCCATCCGCCGCTATAATCTTCCGAAAAAGAACGATCGTTCGATTTCTATTCGGTGACGGAAACCATGGACTCCACCACACAGCCTGCCGCGCGCCAGGCCTCCCGCTCGACATACCTGCCCGTGCGTGGCCTGCGTTATCACATCTGCGAATGGGGCGAGCCGGGTGCGCCCATCCTGTTCCTGTTTCACGGGTGGATGGATGTGTCGGCATCGTTCCAGTTTCTCGTGGATGCGCTGCGCGAGCGCTGGCATATCGTGGCGCCCGATTGGCGCGGCTACGGCCAGACCGCTCGGCCCACCGACGCCCCAGGCGTGGAGAGTTATTGGTTTGCCGATTACGTGGCCGACCTCGAAGCGATCATCGATCACTACCAGCCCGAAGGGCAGGTGACGCTGGTCGGGCACAGCCTTGGCGCCAACGTGGTTTGCCTGTACGCGGGCATCCGACCCGAGCGCGTGCGGCGCGTGGTGGATCTGGAGGGCTTCGGTATGTCGGCGTCGAAGGCATCGCAGGCGCCGCGCCGCTATGCGCGTTGGCTCGACGAGCTGAAGGACAAGCCGCGACTGAACACCTACGCCACGGTTGAAGACGTCGCCGCGCGCCTGCAGAAGATCAACCCGCGCCTGCCGGCCGACAAGGCGGCATTCCTGGCGCAACACTGGTCGAGCCAGAACGCCGAGGGCCGCTGGGAGATCCTCGGCGACCCTGCGCACAAGATCATCAATCCGCAGCTTTATCGGCTGGATGAGGTGATGGAAATCTGGCGCCGTGTGACCGCGCCCGTGCTGCACGTCGAGGCAGTCGATTCACCCACGCTGAAGGCCATTGCAGGCGACGTGCCGCTGCCCGAGTTCAAGACGCGCTTTGCGGCGTTTCCCGATTTCCGCGAAGTGCTGATTGCGGAGGCGGGGCACATGCTGCACCACGATCAGCCTGAGCAGGTGGCCGCGCTGATTGAAGCGTTCTGCTTGCAGCGCTGAGCGGCGCGCTTAATCGAGAAACCGCCGTGCCGCGTCGGGCGGCGGCAGGATGCAGGTGTCTGACCGCCCAAACCATCGATAGCGATTGCGCGCAACGCAGCGATACAGAGCATCGCGCAGTGCCGGCGGGATCAACCAGCCGACCCATGCCAACCGCCATGGCCAGCCGAGCGCATGCAGGACGCGCAGGACGGCGGCGCTTTCACGCCACGCACGGCCATCCCGCACGAACAGCACGGTATCGACGTCATCCGGATTCACGCCCGCCCGCGCGAGCAGTTGCCGCCCCGTCTCGCCCTGCATGGATGCGAAGCGCAGCACGCCTTGACGATCATGTCGCAGCAGAAACTGGATGGAACCGTTGCACAGGAGGCAGTGCGCATCGTAGACGACGATCATTCACGCTCCAGCGTCGTCAGGTCCAAGTGGCCGCGATACGCCGCAACCACGCCCAGCAAGGGCACGCTGGCGCGTACGTTGAAGTGGAGGCGATCGCCATCACCGGTTTCCTCGGCCAACACGGCCGGCCGCAGCCATGTCGGGCAGGGGATGCCTAGGAAGCGCAAGCCTTCCAGGCGCATCCGCAGCGTGCCGTGCTCCGCTTCCAGCGCAAAGAGCAGACGCACCGCGCCCAGCCGCTCCATGATGTGTCCCCGATGCAGGGACAACGTTGAGCGCATCGTGTGGTGCGGGAAATGGCGCGTCCAGGTTTCTTCCGTGGCAGCAGCGTCGAGCCTGACCCGGATCGGGCCACGCGTCGGCGTACGCGGCGTGCGGATGCACCATGCGAGCCCGCGCGCGAGGCACGAGGCGGGCGGTTCCGTTTCGACCTCGCCGCGCAGGGTCACTGCGCCGGTCATTTGGTGGAACGTCTGCACCGCCGGTGCCAGTTGCGCGTATCGCTCGCCAAGCACGGTTTCGTAGAGGGATGGCGCGCGCATGCGGAGGACTTATTCCACCGCCACATGCAGCTTCGTCTGCAGCCCGGTGTCGTTGCTTGAATGCGTATGCACGAGCGTCTTGTCCGGATTCGCATAGCGGTAAGCGCGACGCAGCGCCATCGCGACCTCATGGAAGCCCGACAGAATCAGCTTCTGCTTGTTCGGATACAGCGCGATATCGCCCGCCGCGAACACGCCCGGGCGCGAGGTCTCGTACGCTGTCGTTTCCACCGTGATGCGGCCCGCGCGCATCTCCACGCCCCAGTTTGCAATTGGACCCGGTTCGGAGACCAGGCCATACAGGGCGATCAGTTCATCGCAGGCCAGAACGGTTTCGCCTTCGCGCCCGCGGATGGCCGCACTGGTAAGTGTGCCGTCGGGCGTGCTGTCCAGTCGCGAAAGCATGCCAAGCACGAAGTCCATTTCGCCGGCGGCGACGGCAGCGCGCATTTCAGCGACGCTCGCGTCGGCCGCGCGAAAACCCTCTCGCCGATGTACCAGCGTTACGCGTGCAGCCACTTTGCGCAGCGCGAGCGCCCAGTCGAGCGCGGAATCTCCGCCGCCGGCAATGACGACGCGCTTGCCCGCAAAGCGCGCGGTGTCGCGCACCGCATAGTGCAGATGGCGGCCTTCCAGCGCGGCCGCTTCGGGCAACGCCACGCGTTGTGGCGAGAATGCGCCGTTGCCTGCGGTGATGAGGACGGCGGCGCAGTCGAACACGTCGCCGGCGCTGGTGGTGACGCGAAAGCGCTGGCCGTGCTCGCTTTGCAGCGTTTCCACGGTTTCGGCGCGGCGGCCGCAGAGGATGGGGTAGTTGAACGGCGCGCACTGGGCCATGAGCCGATCGACGAGTTCCTGTGCCGTGCACGACACCAGCGCCGGGATGTCGTAGATCGGCTTTTCTGGGTACAGCTCCGTGCATTGGCCACCTGGGCGGTCCAACGCGTCCACCAGCACACACGACATGCCGAGCACGCCCGCCTGGAACGCCGCGAACAGGCCTACCGGCCCCGCGCCCACGACAAGCACGTCGATGCGTTGCTCCAAGGGCTGGGTGGAATCGGCGGTGAGGGTGGCGGCGGAAGTCATGGCAAAGCGTAGAGAACGAAACAATGCGGCCACTATAGCCTGCAGCAAGCGGCGCGCTGCGAACACCGACACGGACAGTCGGGTCTTCCGGATGCCGATCCGGGGTGAGGTGAGGGCCCCCGGTTGCGCGCCGCAGCAGTAAAATGACGAAATGCCGAACATCTCCCCCGCCTCCGCCCGAAATGCCGATCTGCACTGCCATTCCACGGTGTCGGACGGCTTGCTCGCGCCGCAAGACGTTGCCGCGCGCGCTGCCGCCCACGGTGTGACGCTCTGGGCATTGACCGACCACGACGAAGTCGGGGGCCAGGCCGCCGCGCGCGAAGCGGCAGCGGCGATGGGCATGGAGTACCTCTCGGGCGTGGAGATCTCCGTGACCTGGGCGGGGCGCACGCTGCACATCGTCGGCCTGGGTATCGATCCGGATAACGTCGATCTGGTGCAGGGGCTGGAACGCACACGCTCTGGCCGCTGCGCGCGCGCTGAAGACATCAGCGCCGCGCTTGCCAAGCTCGGCATCGAAGGCGCCTACGAAGGCGCATTGCGCTACGCCGGTAATCCCGACATGGTCTCGCGCACCCACTTCGCGCGCTTCCTGGTTGAGCACGGCCACTGCCGCGACATCCACGAGGTGTTTGACCGCTATCTCGGCGACGGCAAACCGGGCTATGTGCCGCATCGCTGGTCGCGCCTGGCCGACGCAATCAGCTGGATCAAGGGCGCAGGTGGCGTCGCGGTAATGGCGCATCCGGGGCGCTACACGCTGTCGCTGGTCGAGCACGGCGTGCTGTTTGACGAATTCAAAGAGTTGGGCGGCGAAGGCGTCGAGGTCATCACCGGCAGCCATACGCCTGACCAATACGCGCTGTACGCCGACGTGGCCCGCCGCTACGGGCTGCTGGCGTCGCGCGGCTCGGACTTCCATGGCCCTGGTGAAGGACGGGTCGAACTGGGTATGCTGCCGCCGCTGCCCGACAACCTGACGCCGGTGTGGAGCCGGTGGATGTCCTGAGCGCGCGTCCACTATGTCGCAGTTCTTCCAGATCCATCCGACCACGCCGCAAGGGCGCTTGATTCGCCAGGCGGCGGAGATCATTCGCGCCGGCGGCCTGGTCGCGCTGCCTACCGATTCCTGCTATGCGCTCGCCTGCCATCTGGACGACAAATCGGCCGTCGAGCGCCTGCGCCGTGTGCGCGGCATCGACGAGAAGCACCACCTCACGCTGATGTGCCGGGACCTTTCCGAACTGGCCACGTTTGCGCGCGTCGACAACAAGCAGTACCGCGTGTTGAAGGCGGCGACGCCGGGGCCCTTCGTTTTCCTGCTGGAGGCCACCAAGGAGGTGCCGCGCCGGCTCTCGCACCCGTCGCGCAAGACCATTGGCCTACGCGTACCCGAACACGCGATTCCTCTGGCGCTGATGGCCGAACTGGGTGAGCCGCTGCTTTCCGCCACGCTGCAACTGCCCGGCGACGACGAACCGCTCAACGAGGCCGAGGCCATTCGGGATCGGCTCGAAAAGCAGCTCGAACTCGTCATCGACGGCGGCCCGGCCCCGGCCGAACCCACCACCGTCATCGACCTGACCGGCGGCGAGCCCGAACTCGTGCGACAGGGGCGGGGCGATCCGGCCCGCGTGGGCCTGTAGGCGAGCCCTTGGCGCGTGTTCCGGTGGCGCCGTGCTGCGGCGCGCGCTTGCTACAATAGGCCGCCTATGGACCCCACACTGATCCAGAACATCGCGGTTTACGCGATTCCCGTCCTGTTTGCCATCACGCTGCATGAGGCGGCGCATGGCTATGTCGCCAAGCATTTCGGCGACGATACCGCCTATGTCATGGGCCGCGTCAGCATCAATCCGCTGAGGCACATCGATCCCATCGGTACGATTGCGATGCCGCTGCTGCTGTATTTCGCAACCCAGGGCGCTTTCGTTTTCGGCTATGCCAAGCCGGTACCGGTGCGCTTCGGCCGCCTGCGCGATCCGCGCTGGCATGGCATGTGGGTGGCGCTGGCGGGGCCCGCCACCAATTTTGTCCAAGCGATCCTCTGGGGCGTACTGGCGGTGCTGTTCGCGGTGGGCGGCGTGAACGAGCCGTTCCTGGTCGGCATGGCGCGCGCCGGCATTCTTGTCAATATGGTGATGGCGGCGTTCAACATGTTTCCGCTGCCGCCGCTCGATGGCGGGCGCGTGCTGGCCGCATTCCTGCCGCCAAGGATGGCGCTGGGTCTGTCGCGCATTGAACCGTTCGGCTTCTTCATCGTGATGGCGTTGATCATTTCCAACGTCATCACCAACGTCTGGATGCGCCCGATCATGGCGCTGTTGTTTCAAGTGCTGCAGTGGATTCTGAGTCCGCTGCAGATGCTGTTTTCCTGAGTCTTCAACTCCATTTCCCACATGTTTCCTGACCGCGTTCTCTCCGGCATGCGTCCGACCGGTGCTCTGCACCTGGGGCATTACCACGGCGTCCTGAAAAACTGGGTTCGGCTGCAGGCCGAATACCCGTGTTTCTTCTTCGTCGCCGACTGGCATGCGCTGACCACGCACTACGAGTCGCCCGAGGTGATCGAGGAGTCGGTGTGGGAAATGCTGATCGACTGGCTCGCTGCCGGCGTCGATCCGACGCAGTCCACACTGTTCATCCAGAGCCGTGTGCCCGAGCACGCCGAGCTGTTCCTGCTGCTCTCGATGGGCACGCCGCTGGGCTGGCTTGAACGCGTGCCGACGTACAAGGATCAGATCGAGAAGCTCAAGGAGAAGGATCTGTCCACCTACGGCTTCCTCGGCTATCCGCTGCTGCAGGCCGCTGACATCCTGATCTATCGCGCTGGCTTCGTGCCGGTGGGCGAAGACCAAGTGCCGCACGTCGAGATGACGCGCGAAGTTGCCCGCCGCTTCAACTATCTGTACGGACGCGAACCAGGCTTCGAAGAGAAGGCGCTCGAGGCGGCCAAGAAGCTGGGCGGCAAGCGCGCCAAGCTGTATCTGGAGCTGCGCACTGCCTACCAGGAGCGTGGCGAAGACGAAGCCCTGGAGCAGGCCCGCGCACTGCTGGCCGAATCGCAGAGTCTCTCGATGGGCGACCGCGAACGCTTGTTCGGCTACCTGGAAGGTTCCCGCAAGATCATCCTGCCCGAGCCGCAAGTGCTGCTGACCGAGGCATCGCGCATGCCCGGTCTCGACGGCCAGAAGATGTCCAAGTCGTACGGCAATACGATCCGCATGCGCGAGGACAAGGAAACCGTCGAGAAAAAGGTTCGCACCATGCCGACCGACCCGGCCCGCGTGCGCCGCACCGATCCGGGCGACCCGGACAAGTGCCCGGTCTGGCAATTGCACCAGGTCTATTCCGACGCCGACACGAAGGCGTGGGTGCAGAAGGGCTGCCGCAGTGCCGGCATTGGCTGCCTGGAATGCAAGCAGCCCGTGATCGAGGGCATCCTGCGCGAACAGCAGCCGATGCTCGAGCGCGCCCAGAAATACCTGGACGATCCGTCACTGCTGCGCGCCATCATCGCCGACGGCTGCGACAACGCCCGCAAGGTCACGCAAGAGACCATGCGGGAGGTGCGCGAGGCGATGGGCCTGTCGTACAGCTGATGGGCCGTTGATGTCTGCAGTCGCATTGGATCCGCACGCGCTCGCTGCGCCGTCGCCGTGGGTGGCGCGTTGGGCGGCTGAACTGCCGCCCGGAGCCTCCGTGCTGGATGTGGCTTGCGGCAGTGGCCGCCACGTGCGCTGGCTGGCCGCACGCGGCTTGCGCCTGACGGGCATCGACCGCGATGCGGCAGCGCTTTCGGGGCTCTCGGGCATTGCCGAAACCATCGTCGCCGATGTCGAAGGCGGCCCGTGGCCGTTGCCTGCGGGGGCCACTTTCGATGCCGTCGTTGTCACGAATTACCTGCACCGACCGCTCTGGCCGCACTTGGTGGCGGCCGTCGCGCCGGGCGGCCGGCTGATCTACGAAACTTTTGCCGTCGGAAACGAAACCGTCGGGAAGCCGTCCAATCCGGCATTCCTGCTGGCACCGGGCGAACTGCTCGATGCCGTGCGAGGCCATCTGCGGGTGATTGGCTACGAAGACGGTTTTGTCGCATCGCCCCGGGACGCTTACGTGCAGCGGGTTTGCGCGGTTCGCCAGCCTGCTGGTGCGGTTGCGCCGCGCTACGCACTTTGAAGTTGCTGAGGATGGCGGCTTACCCGTCTCTTGGCGGGTCTCAGATGTGGCGAATCCGTTCTGACGATCCGGTACAATCCGACTGTTTACGTTCACGCTTTTGTCTGCTTTCGAAACCATGATCCAGATTTCCGGCAGTCTCGTCGCCATCGTCACGCCCATGCACGAGGACGGCAGCCTTGACTTTCCGTCCCTGCGCAAGCTCATCGACTGGCACATCGCCGAAGGCACCGACGGCATCGTGATCGTCGGCACCAGCGGTGAATCCCCGACGGTGTCGGTGGAAGAACACCGAGAGCTGATCCGCGTGGCGGTCGAGCAGGCCAACAAGCGCATCCCCATCATCGCCGGCACCGGCGGCAACTCCACCACCGAGGCGGTCGAGTTGACGGCCTATGCCAAGCAAGTGGGCGCCGATGCCTCCCTGCAGGTCGTGCCGTACTACAACAAGCCGACGCAGGAAGGCATGTACCTGCACTTCCGCAAGGTGGCCGAGTCGGTGGATCTGCCGGTCATTCTGTACAACGTGCCGGGCCGCACGGTGGCCGATATGACGGTCGAAACCATGCTGCGTCTGGCCGAAGTGCCGGGCATCATCGGCGTGAAGGAGGCCACCGGCAACATCGATCGCGCTGCGCAGCTCATCAAGGGCGCACCGGCCTCGTTCAAGATTTACAGCGGGGATGATCCGACCGCTATCGCACTGATGCTGCTGGGTGGTCACGGCAACATTTCCGTGACGGCCAACGTGGCGCCGCGCGCCATGCACGAGCTGTGCGTCGCTGCCATGCGCGGCGACGTGGAAACGGCTCGCCGCATCCACATGCAACTGCTGTCGGTGCACAAGAATCTGTTCGTCGAGTCGAACCCGATTCCCGTCAAGTGGGCTCTTCAGGCCATGGGCAAGATGGAAGGCGGTATTCGCCTGCCGTTGACGCCGCTGGCACCCCAGTATCACGAGGTTGTGCGCGCATCCCTGAAGGATGCCGGGCTGCTCTCCTGATTGTTTCAAGGCGCTTCTCAGGCCCTTAAGCCATCGTTCTCATCTGAAGGATCGCAAGTCAATGAAACTGCACCAAACCCGTCGCGGGGCTGTGGCGACGTCCGCTCAACTGTTGCTGGCCGCGCTGTCGGTTGCCCTGATTTCCGGTTGCGATACCGTCAATGAGGCGATGCAGCCGGACCGCATCGATTACAAATCGCAGGCCAAGAAGGGCCCGACGCTTGAGGTCCCGCCCGACCTGACCGGTATCCAGGCTGACCGCCGCTACGCCGCACCGGACACGGGCACGACCACGCTGTCGGCCTACACGTCGACGGCACCCAAGGTCACGACGCCTGGCTCGGGCACTGAAAACGTCCTGCCTGCCGTGTCCGACATGCGTATCGAGCGCGATGGCAATCAGCGCTGGCTGGTTGTGAAGACCACGCCGGATGCCCTGTGGCCGCAATTGCGTACTTTCTGGCAAGAACTGGGCTTCCTGTTGGTGATCGACTCGCCCGAGACGGGCATCATGGAAACCGACTGGGCAGAAAACCGCGCGAAGATCCCGCAGGACATCATCCGCCGCACTGTCGGCAAGGTGTTCGATGGTTTGTACTCGACGTCGGAGCGCGACAAGTTCCGCACCCGTATCGAGAAGGGCCCGACCGGCACGGTCGAGATCTACATCTCGCACCGTGGCGCGCAGGAACAACTGGTCGGCTCGTCCAAAGATCAGACCGTGTGGACACCGCGTCCGGCCGATCCGGAACTCGAAGCCGAATTCCTCTCGCGCCTGATGCAGCGTCTGGGCGCCAGCAAGGAAGCCGCGCAGCAGAAGCTTGCACAAACGCAGGCGGCGCACCCGGTGCAAGATGGCACGAAGGCCGAGCCCGCCCCGCGTACCGGCCCGTCGCTGCTGACGCAATCGAACGGCCAGCCGGCCCTGCAGGTGCCGGAACCCTTTGACCGCGCCTGGCGTACCGTGGGTCTGGCACTGGACCGCGTGAACTTCACTGTGGATGACCGCGACCGTTCGCAAGGCGTGTACTTCGTCCGCTACGCTGACACGCGTGCCGAAGCCAACGCACCGGGCTTCTTCTCGCGCCTGTTCTCGGGCACGAAGATCGAAGACCTCAAGCGCGCCAAGCGTTACCGCGTGGTGGTGAAGGATGCCGGCACGTCGTCGACGGTGCTGGTGCAGAACGACGATGGCTCCGCGCAGACCGGCGACATCGGCAAGCGCATCCTGTCGTTGCTCGACGAGCAACTGCGGTAATCGGCGTTATGCAGTACGGCTGCCTGGGTGGGCGATGACACTGAGATTCGCCAGCCTTGGCAGCGGCAGTGAAGGGAATGCGCTGCTCGTCGAATCCGCTAGCGGAACGACGTGCACGCGCATCCTGCTGGATTGCGGATTCGGTATCCGCGAGACCGTGCGGCGGCTCGAACGCCTGGGCTGCACGCCGGAATCCCTCAGCGCCATCCTCGTCACGCACGAGCATAGCGACCACGTTGGCAGCGCCTATGCGGTTGCCGCCAAATTCAATATCCCCGTCTGGACCAGCCACGGCACGTATCGCGCCACAGAAAACCTGCGCGGCGCCGACCGTGCGGCCGTGCGTTTCTGCCGCGCCGACGATATATTCTGTGTCGGCGATTTGCAAATCTTGCCGTACACCGTGCCGCACGACGCGCGCGAGCCGTTGCAGTTCGTCTTCAACGACGGTGCGCGGCGCCTGGGCGTGCTGACCGACGCCGGCATGTCGACGGAATACCTCTGCGCCCATCTGGCGGGCATGCATGCCCTCGTGCTCGAATGCAATCACGACCGGGAGATGCTGGCCAATTCAGCCTATCCATGGTCTTTGAAGCGTCGTATCGGTGGGGATTTTGGCCACTTGGCCAATGACATTGCCGCCGCGATCCTCGCGCGAGTGCGCCACGACGCGTTGCATACGGTCGTGGCTGCGCATCTGTCCAAGCAGAACAACACGCCCTTATTGGCTGCTGAGGCGATTGCCCAGCCGCTGGGGGCTTGCGTTGAAGACGTGCCGATCGCGGATCAGGAAGAGGGCCTGCTTTGGCGCACCGTTTGAGGGCGGCAGGTCCGATCGACGCTGTCTGTAAGATTCAGAAACAACTTTAAATGGCGGATGGGCGTTGCCGTTGCTGCTCGCATGCCGCTGCTTTAGTTTGCGCCCATGAAAAAAGCCGACCCGAAGGTCGGCTTTTTGTCTCGCGAGAAACGCGATTATTGCTTGGCAGCCGGAGCCGAAGCGTCAGCAGCCGGAGCCGAAGCAGCAGCGTCCGAAGCAGCCGGGGCAGCCGGAGCTGCAGCAGCGTCCGAAGCAGCCGGAGCGGCCGGAGCAGCAGCGGCCGGAGCCGAAGCTTCCGGAGCAGCAGCCGGAGCAGCAGCTTCTTCCTTCTTACCGCAAGCAGCCAGAGCCACAGCAGCCATCAGCGAGGCGATCAGGAGAGACTTTTTCATTTTTTCGATCCTTAAACTGAATATGGAAAGCGAACAACAGAAAGGGCGATGAATAATTACCGGTAATTATCGCTCTGGTACTACACCTTCTTCTGTGCCGGCAGCCAAGCGCAAGGGCCCCTTGGCTGCAAGCTAGCGTCGGATTATAGCGACCTTTACCTACCCTGTGTAGCTGAGTCGGGCCTGATGCACCCACGATTCAGACGCTTTTGTAACGATCTGTTTCAACGCGGAGTCATCGTTGCGCGGGTCCAGCCAGCCTCAACCAGCCTTCTTCGTACCATGCGTGCAGCGTATCCATGAGATCCGGCAAGCCGGCCGCCGCCTCGACGGACGCAGCGCTCGCACGCCGCGCGTCCGCCAACGCGGAGAGCCACGCAAGCAGCGTTCCCGAGGGCTCAAACGTATCGCCGTTGATCCAGAAGCGTTGCGCGTCATAGAGCGCCTGCGTACGTGCGTCGAGCACGATGCCTTCCTTGCGCGCACGGGCCGTGAAACGAGCGAGCGGCAGGCGCGGCTGCGTGACAAAGTCGACGTGATCCTTCGGTTCGGAAAGGTACGCGCCGAGGAATTCTCCGACGAGTTCAGGCGTCCAGCGCAACGCGTTGAGCTTTTGGGCAAGCGCCTTGACCATGGCCGCCGGCAGTTCGCCGGGGCGGTCGGTGGGTTTTTGTTCGGGGTCGGCGTAGCGGCCCTCGAAGTTAGGGTCGTCTTCCAGCGTTTGCGACAGGAAGCCCAGGAAGTGGCCGGCCAGTTCGCGGTACGACGGTGAGCGGAAACCGACCGAGTAGGTCATGCAGTCGCCCTCGGCCACGCCGTCGTGTGCGTAGTGCGGGGGGAGGTACAGCATGTCGCCGGGCTCGAGCACGAATTCCTCTTCGGGCTGGAAATTGGCGAGGATCTTGAGCGGAAGATCCGGCACGAGCGTGAGATCGTCCTGGGCGGAGATGCGCCAGCGGCGTTTGCCGTGGGCCTGCAGCAGGAACACATCGTACGAATCGAAGTGCGGGCCGACACCGCCGCCGTCGGTGGCGAAGCTGATCATCACGTCATCGAGCCGCGCGTCGGGAATGAATCGAAAGCGCTGCATGAGCGCTTCGACTGCCGGCTCGACGAGGTTAGCGCCCTGCACCAGTACCGACCAGTTGCGCGTCTTGCGCGAAGGCAGGGGGCGTTCGTCGAAGGGGCCGTGGTTGAACGACCAGCGCCCGCGCGATTGCGCGATCAGGCGGGACTCAACATCGGGGCGCTCGGCCAAGGCGAGTACACGTTCGGGCGACAGCGGAAAGTGCAGCGCACGCATCTCTTCGGGGGAAAGCGCCTGACGGATCAGCAGAGGCTTCTTCTGCCAGTGCGTGCGCATGAAATCGCGCGGGGACAGCCCGCCGAGGAGTTGCGCCGGACGCTCCGCCGGAAGAGCGGGTTGGACGCCGCCCTCGGCAGCGTATAATGAGACTTCGTTCATGGAGTGCGCAATTGAAAATCGCGAAGAATACGGTGGTGTCGGTGGCTTACAAACTGTCCGACGCGCAGGGCAACGTCATCGAGGAATCCGATGAGCCGATGGTGTATTTGCACGGCGGCTATGATGGCACGTTCCCCAAGATCGAGGAAGCGCTGGACGGCCAGGAGCAAGGCTTCGAGACCAAGCTGCAGCTTGAACCGGACGACGCCTTCGGTGACTACGATCAAGAGTTGATCAAGATCGAGCCGCGCGATCGCTTTCCGGAGCCGCTCGAAGTCGGCATGCAGTTCGAGGGCGTGCCTGAAGATGGCGAAGAGGAAGACGCCATCGTCTACACCGTCACCGACGTGGCGGAAGACAAGGTTGTGCTGGACGGCAATCACCCGCTGGCCGGCATGGCGCTGCGCTTCGAGCTGAAGGTGATTGAAGTGCGCGAAGCCACGGCTGAAGAAATCGAGCATGGCCACGTGCACGGTGAAAACGGTCTTGAAGTGGTGGACGAGGACGAGGACGATAAGCCGCACACGCTGCACTGATCGGCAGGTCCATCGAGATACGAGAACGGGAGCTTCGGCTCCCGTTTTTTTATTGCGCCGGCGCCGGCGTGATTTCCGGTACCGGGGTGGGGGTGTTGTCGAGGCGGCGGCTGCGGATATGGAACAGCGGCGTGCGGCCCGGCGTGACGGACACTTCCAGCCAGCGATCGAGCACCGGTGAGCCATAGGTCCGTGCGCGCATGACGTGCGAGTCCGGGCGGCCGTCTTCGTCATTGAGCGGGCGGTCGAGGGTGAAGGTCTGGCTGGCACCGTGGATGAGTAGGACGGCGCCGTCGTAGTCGCGCGTGAGTGTTCGCAACTGGCGCTTGAGTGCCAGGTAGCCGTCATGCGAGCGGCGACGCAGCAAGCCGTCGAACAGGTTGAGCGCGCGGCGCCGTTCCCACCCGTCTTCGAAGAGCGGATCGGCCTGCATCATGATGACCACGCCGGCCATCTTGCGTTGGCGCGCGACGGCAAAGGCGCGCGCGAGCCATTGGCGATTGGCTTCGAGGCGATCTTCGTATTCGCCGTTGCGCCCGCCCGCGATCTTGTAGTTGTTGTTGTCGCCGGGCACGTTGAGGGTGACGAACAGCACATTGCTCATCGTCCAGCGCGTGTTTTCGCGGTAGCTGCGGAACTTGGCCTGGTCGGACTGGCGCATGACAGTCATGGTGCGCTGGCCGAGCGAGTTGTCGTCGGGGTAGAACAACTCGCGCAGGCGCAACAGGCGTTCCACCGGGTCGAAGCTGCCGGCGGCGGGGCGCTGACAGTCGCTCCAGTCGTGGTCGCCCGGGATGTAGATGACGGGCGCGATCAGGCTGTCGAGCAGGTCGTGCCGGGCTTCGAGCAGCGTGTCGGAGCACGGTTCATCGCGGCCCTTGAGGTTGCCCAGGTGGACGACGAAGGCCGGGTGTTCGGCGTCGATGGCGTCCAGCAGCGCGCGCGCGGGGGCGATATCTTCCGCGCGTTCGGGCACGTTGCCGATCACCGTGAAGGTGAAGGCGGCCGGCGCGTCAGTTGCAGGCTTCGCACCTTTTGGCGCGGCTGGCGCAGCCGCCGGCAGCAGCATCGCCAACGTCATGGCAATGCATTGAAGCGTGCGGGAAGCTGCGCCGGGCCGGGTCATCGGAATCAGGCGGACGGGCTCGCCAGCGCCTTGAGCCGGTACAGCGCGTCGAGCGCTTCACGCGGTGTCATGTCGTCGGGGTTGATTCCGTCGAGCGCATCCGTCAGCGCGCTGCCAGGGGCTTCGGCATTGTCTTCGTCTTCGATGGGCGTATCGGCGGCGAGTGCGAACAGGTCGAGCTGAGGCGTGGCGCCGGTGTCGGCGGAATGCTGCTCCAGCCAGGCCAGCCGCTTGCGCGCGGCGCGAATGACCGGTTGCGGCACGCCCGCCAGTTGCGCGACCTGCAGGCCGTAGCTTTGGCTTGCCGGACCTTCCTGCACGGCATGCAGGAAAACGATGCCGTCACCATGTTCGACTGCGGAGAGATGCACGTTGGCGGCCTGTGCAAACTCCTGCGGCAGCTGCGTCAGCTCGAAATAGTGCGTGGCGAACAGCGTGTGGCTGCGATTGTGCGACAGCAAGTGGCGCGCAATCGCCCAGGCGAGCGCCAAGCCATCAAACGTGCTCGTGCCGCGCCCGATTTCGTCCATCAACACCAGGCTGTTGGGTGTTGCCCGGTGCAGGATGGCAGCAGCTTCGGTCATTTCAACCATGAAGGTCGAACGCCCGCCGGCCAGATCGTCGGCCGCGCCGATGCGCGTGAAGATGCGGTCGATCGGGCCGATGACCGCGGCTTCCGCCGGTACAAACGCGCCCACATAAGCGAGCAGCACAACCAATGCGGTCTGGCGCATGAAGGTCGACTTACCACCCATGTTCGGGCCCGTGATCAGCAGCAGCTTGCGCGCGTCTTGCAGCACGCAGTCATTGGCGACGAACTGTTCGACTTGTTGTTCGACCACCGGATGGCGTGCGCGCGTCAGCTCAATGCCGGGGGCATCTGTCAGCATCGGGCGCGACCACGACAGCGCATGCGCACGCTCGGCGAGCGTTGCGAGCACATCCGCCTGCGCCAGCGCGGCGGCAATGCGCTTGAACTCGGCCAGATGCGGCAGCAGCTTCTGCAGCAGTTCTTCATAGAGGAGCTTTTCGCGCGACAGCGCGCGGTCCTGCGCCGACAGGGCCTTGTCTTCAAACGCCTTCAGCTCGGGCGTGATGTATCGCTCGGCGTTCTTCAGCGTCTGGCGGCGGCGGTAGTCATCGGGCACCTTGGCGGCCTGGCCATTGGTGACCTCGATGTAGAAGCCGTGCACGCGGTTGTACTCGACGCGCAGGTTGGCGATGCCGGTGCGCTCGCGCTCGCGGGCCTCCAGATCGACCAGGAACTGGCCGCAGTTTTCGGAGATGTCGCGCAGCTCATCGAGGTCCGCGTCGTAGCCGCGGGCGATGACGCCGCCGTCGCGCACCATCGCTGCCGGTTCTGCCATCACGGCGCTCTGGAGCAGGGCGTGGGCGTCTTCGGGCAGGGTGAGCGCGGCGTACAGCTCGGCTAGCAGCGGTGCAGCATCGCTCTGCGGCAGCTCTTCGCGGATCTCGGGCAGGCGCGCGAGCGTATCGCGCAAGGACGACAGATCACGCGGGCGCGCCGACAGCAGCGCCAGTCGCCCGGTAATGCGCTCCACATCCGACAGCGTGCGCAGCGTCGTACGCAACGCTTGCCAATCGCTGCCGAGCAGCACCTCGATCGCCTGCTGCCGCGCTTGCGGCACTGCGCGATCCCGCAGCGGATGATGCAGCCAGTGGCGCAGCAGGCGGCTGCCCATGCTGGTCGCACAGGTGTCGAGCAGCGAGAACAGCGTGGGCGATTCCTGCCCACGCAGCGTCTCGGTCAGCTCCAGGTTGCGGCGCGTGGCGGTGTCCAGGCCGATGAATTCGCTTTCATGCTCGACGGTCAGGCCGATCACGTGACGTAGCGATTGCCCTTGCGTGGCTGCTGCGTAATTCAGCAGCGCGCCGGCAGCCGCCAGCGCGGCCGTCAATGTTTCCGCACCAAAGGCGACGAGGCTCGCCACGCCGAGTTGTTCGCGCAGGCGGCGGGTGCCGGCTTCCACGTCGAAGTGCCAATCGGGCAAACGCGTGCGGGCAACATCCACCTGGATGGTGCTCAGCGTTGCATCGTCGGCCAGCACTTCGGCGGGGCGGATACGTTCGAGTTCGCGGTCGAGCTGGTCGGGGCTGCACTCCATCACGCGCAGTTCGCCGCCGACGAGGTTGAGCCACGCGAGGCCAATCAGCGGCGCTGTGCCACGCTTGCCCGGCAGATGCGCAATGGCCAGCAGATGATTGTTGACCTTATCGGACAGCAGCGCTGCATCCGTCAATGTGCCGGGCGTGACGACGCGTACGACCTTGCGCTCGACCGGTCCCTTGGTCGTGGCAGGGTCCCCAATCTGCTCGCAGATGGCAACGGATTCGCCCAGCTTGACCAGCTTGGCAAGGTATTGCTCGGCAGCGTGGAACGGGATGCCCGCCATGCGGATCGGATGCCCGTTGGAACTGCCGCGCGCGGTGAGCGTGATATCGAGCAGGCGCGAGGCTTTTTCGGCATCTTCAAAGAACAGCTCGTAGAAGTCGCCCATGCGATAGAAGACGAGCGTGTTCGGATGCCCCGATTTGAGCCGCAGATACTGCTGCATCATCGGCGTGTGCTTGCTTAAATCCTGCTCCGCAAAGTCTTGAGTTTTTTGGCTAACTGCCTGTGAACCCTTTCTGGATATGGGTTCTTGGGCAATGCCCGAGTTTTCTTGGATAACGTCTACACTCATCTTCGCTCGCCTACACTTGGCGTTTCAGCGTAGCTTTTTCGCGTATCATGCCCCGATTCCTACGCCGACCCTTCGGGGTGGTGTAGCGGCAAAACCTACGCTGAAAAAAGCTACGCCATGTATTTCGATGCACGTGCCGCCAAGGCCTTGAAACCTGGGCTGCATCTGACTCTCGACACGCAGCCCGGGCTGCGCCTGGTCTGCAGCGCTACGCGGCGGACCTGGATCTACCGATACAAATCTCCCGTTGATGCGCGCATGCGCCAAGTGAAGATTGGCGAATGGCCGGCCATGTCTCCGGCAGCGGCGATCGTCGAATGGGAAAAGCTACGCCAGGCGCGCGATAGCGGCCGCGACATTGCAAACGAGCGACGCAATAGCCGCACAACGGCGCGGGCGGTCTCAAACGGCGAAATTGTACCGGACCACATTCCTTACACGGTTCGACGCATGTGTGACGACTACCTGGTCGGGCACGTGGAGCGCCATCGCGCGCTAAAGGGTGCAAAAGAGATCCGGCGGATGTTCGACACGATGCTCGAGCCGATTGCGCACATGCTGCCCGAGCAGGTAACCCGTTCAGTGGCATTTGACCTGATCAACTCGTACGCCCACATCCCGACGCAGGCAGGGAAGCTCCGTACTGAATTGGGCGCGGCCTGGACGTATGGCCATGATTCTGGGCGGCTGAGCGAGGGCGTGCCCAACTGGTGGCGCGAGGTGATGCGCGGTCGCCTGCGCAGCGTCGGTCGACGTATTCAGGGCAAGACGATGGGCACGGCGAAGCGCGTGCTCACAGATGCCGAGGTGGGCGAGCTTATCCGTTGGTTGCCCAATTTCCCGGCCTTGATCGACGACGTATTGACGCTCTACCTCTGGACGTGTGCTCGCGGCGCCGAGATCGTCAGCATGGAGGCGGAGGAGGTTACAGAGGAGGCGGACGGGCTGTGGTGGACTGTGCCGCACGCCAAGACAAAGAACGTAAAGAACGAGGGTGCGACCGACCTGCGCGTACCGCTGGTTGGCCGCGCGGAGGCGGTCGTGCGTAGACGCCTTGCGGTAGCGCGGAAGGGGTATCTTTTTCCGTCGCAGACCACCGGTCACACAGAGCAAAAGGTAATCAGCCACGCAGTGTGGAATCGCATGTCCTACTGCAAGTCACACCCGCAGCGGGAGCGTGCACGGCTGCCAGTGGAGTACTGGGCTCCCCATGATCTGCGACGGACAGGGCGGACGATGTTGGCTGCGCTGGGGTGCCCGATGGAAGTTGGCGAATCAATTCTTGGGCATATGCTCCCGGGCGTCGAAGGTGTGTACAACCGGCACACCTACGACCGGGAGCGGCGAGAGTGGCTGCTGAAGCTTTCCGCGCATTTAGAGAGGTGCGCGGCCCTGCCAAGCCGTTAGCCGCGCCGGCTGGTGTTCTTTGGGGGCAGCAGGTCGGAGACCGGGCGGCCCTCCGCCCACTCCTGCACCTCACGCAAGAGCCATCCAACGCGACGCGCGGAGATCTTGCGCGGCTTTGGAAAGGCTTCTTCGCGCACCAGTTGCTGGACGCTTGTCTCGGAGAGCGATATCGCGGCCGCAACTGACTGAAGATCAAGATAGATGATGGGCCTCATAATTCGCGGCCCTCTGCATGCACGAGGGGCCCGGTCTGCTGCTGAACCATTTCGTCGACGTCAACAGAATGGTCAGTAACAACGGCCTCGGCGTTCGGAGTGGAGCTTCGTGCAAGCGCGGCTGCTACTTGCAGCAGTGCCGTCCGGTACCGCCCCATCGTTTGGAATGTGGCGGCAAAGCCGTCATCTGCGATCAGTGCGCGCAGCTTTTCGAGCTCCGTTGAGCCGGCCGGGGGATTGAGCGTGTCTTCCTTTGCGGTTTCCGTGGCCGTCATCACAACGCCCCCCGCTTCGGCCGAACGGCACCGTTGATCTTCTGCATACCCATCCGGCGCCCACCACGGCGCGCGGCCTGCATGACTTTCTGACACGAGCGGTGCGTTTTGACGGCGCCGTCGAGGTCTCGTGCGCAGGGGATGCTGATGCTCTCCCACACGACAACGCCGTCGATGCGCAGGGTGTAGCTGCAATGCAGCGAGCCGGGCACGGGGCGGCGTTGCACGTTGTGCTTGCCGATGCGAAGGGTGGCGGGGGTACGGTTCACTATGCGATGCATGGTTGGTCTCCGTTGCGGCTGGTCAGTCGTCGAAGTCGCCTGCAGCCAGTTTCTTGAGGTCGACCCACACGCGGCGGGTCGTGCGAATGCGCGGATGGGTGCGGGCGTGCGCGGATGCCTCGATGGCGGTGCGGACGGGGCCCGCAGCCAGGGCCTGCGCGTCGGTGCAAATGAGGCGCAGCTTGTTGCGCTCGGCGAGCACGGCCGCGTCTGCGATGGGGCGCGGAGGCATGTCAGCCCCCGAGCACCATTGCGGCGTCGGGCGCGATGGCGCCGGCGAGGCCGAACGCGAAGAGCACTACGGCAAGGCCGAGGGCGGGGTGGTGGCTGAAGTGGCCGGACGCGAGGCGGTGGAGGGCGGAACGGCGCATCGTGTCCTCCTCATGCCTGGCGCTGGGTGATGCGCGTGGGCTCTGTCTCGGACGTTTCGTCGAGATGGAGGGCGTATGCGTGGAAGGCTAGGACGACGCCAATGGTAACGAGGTATGCCAAAACTGCACTGCAGCGAAAAGCTCTCATTTCGTTCTCCGGGCTCATGATGCAAGAACGATAGTAAAAACTATCTATTGCATCAATAGTAAAAAGGTGATTTTGTGTTGCATGGTTTCTCCATAAAGATGTTCCTCACTCAATCCACAACCGCTTGCAGAAGCAAACACGCCGCAAATTGGTAAGATCTCGCGGACCATGTGCAAGGTCTAAATGGGGGGATCGATGGCCGAAAGCCGAAAAATAATCAAAGTCTTTCTCGCGTCTCCGGGGGATGTTGTTGACGAAAGAAAGCTGGCGAAAGTTGCAGTTGACGAAGTGAATCAACTGGTCGCAGAGGACTACGGTTATCAGCTTGAGCTGGTGGGGTGGGAGGACACCACCGCCGCAGCCGGCCGACCGCAAGCGCTCATAAATACCGAGCTGGAGCGCTGCGAGCTATTCGTCGGCATAATGTGGAAGCGATGGGGTACTCCGCCGGACAAGAATGGAAGATTTACTTCTGGATTTGAAGAGGAATTTCGGCTGTCTGTCGATCGTTATAAAAAAGATGGCAAACCGGATATTAGCTTGTTCTTTAAAGATATCGATCCAGAGTTGACGCGTGATCCGGGTCCAGGTTTGCAGAGGGTTTTAGATTTCAAGCAAGAAATAACAGACGGAAAGGAAATTCTATATGAAACTTTCTCTGAGTCTGATTCGTTTGAAAAAAGGCTGCGGCGGTGTCTAGTCAGCTATCTCAAAAGGTTGCGAGATGCTGAACGAAGCGCGTCAACGTCGGTAAGCAACGCACCTTTGGAGCATGGCGGTCAGCGCGCGAACGAAAAGGAAAAAGGAAGCCCACAATCGTCACTGTCAAATGAAAGCGGGCATTTTCTTCGTGAATTCCTATCAAAAGTGGAGAAGGGTGAAAATTCCAAGCAGTCCGCACGAGACGTTGCTCGCTTCAGATTGCTCGGCACTACGGTCGGAAGCCAGGAGAACGATGACAGTGTTCTAGGTGTACATGACTGCAATTTACTGTTCTCAATAGATCCGACGAATGAATTCGGTGAAACAGAACTGCGCGCACTGCTTCGCGCCGGGTTGGAACATTTTTCAGGCGAAAGTGCTCCGGTATGGTGCTGGCTGAAAGCCCTAGGGGGCTTAAAGAGCGATGAACTGCTGTATCGTTCGATCATTGGACGGTCCGGTGGGAGAAACGCCGCAGCACTGAATGCTATGCGGTTATTAGGTGAGAGGATTAGCGCGAGACAATTAGAAAATAGATCGATGTTTGTCGATGCATGGCTTTCTTCCAGTTCCGCTGTGAAGCAGGCGGCCCTAGCGTATCTTGGCGAATATGGCGTTGGTGCGGACATCGACCTGATCCGAGCGGAGTACGACATCAATGACTACCAGACTCGGAAGTCGGCAGCAGAAGCTATCGTTCGCATAAATCTCCGTGAAAGCCGTGACCTCGCGATCCGGTCGCTTTACGAACTCCAGCCAACCTCGACTGATAAGAGTTTGGTGGACTCTCTATTTCGGAATCCGGAGTCAATCCCGCGCGAACTCCTCATTGAGGGAGTCAATCATTCGGATGTACATGTACGTACGGCAGCGGTGTCTGGAGCACGTAGGTTGGGGCTCCTCACCGTCGAGTTGGCACAAAAACTTCTGACAGATGCAGACGTCGCCGTTCGACTGCTTGGGCTGGAGGCGCTCGTTGACGCAGGCCTTCCAGTAGCGGATGAGCAAGCTAAGTCGACCCTCGTGAATGGAGTTCGGCAGCCCGGGCTTCTCGGACTAGGTGGTGGGGCAGCGATATCTTATTTTGAAAAGTATCGGCGCTATTACAGTATGTCGCAGTCGCCGGCAGACCTTGAGCGGCTGGCTGCTTCGCCGGATATCATTTTCGACGGCCACCCTTACTTTGCTCTCGTTAGTAAGCGGTTTTCAAAGTATGGGAGGGAGCTAAGGCAAGCAATCGATGATGGATTCGAAAACTTTATAGAGAGTCGAATTCAAATGATGGAGAAGGTTTTTGGGGAGGGATCGGAGTCATTTGCCAAGTTAAGAAATTTGAAAAAATCCTTAGTTTCAGAGTTTATGGATCTGGGAATTTCGCTGCTCTGCGAAAAATCTCAATCTGAAGATATTGCGAGAGTTCGTAATGCCTTGCGCGCCGAGGGAAAGGGCGGAGACTTTCGTCGCGATTTAATCGAATTCTTGGGGAGGCATGGCGAATGGTCTGATATAAGGTTGATTGTTGAGAATTCAGACCTTTCTGACTACAGCACCCGAAGTCTTTTGTCTCAAGCTAGAAGTGAGAAATATCTCGTTTGTGCGGATGCAATTCTCTCTATATCAAGGGGGCGTTTTGCTGACGTTGTGCAGATCGAGATGGGTGGCGATCTATTGGCTGCCCTGATTGCGAAGTCGAAGGACAAAGACTTTAAGTCCCTCTCGGATGAGGCAATCTTTTCATTTCTGAATAGCAAGGATGACTCAGTGCGGCGAGTGGCTGCGCTAAAATTGATTCGTGTCAGCCCGCGAAGTCGTGTAATTTTGATATTGGATAGATATTTGAATTCCGGTGATACCTGGTACTACAACGTTGTTCATTGGCTGGATATGAGTATTTCTCTTCCTCGAGATCGTGTGCACTTAGCTGTGGACAAGCTATTGACGGGGAATTGAAGTTGGTTTGATGGCCAAAGAATATTAAGGGGAGTGGGTTTGTGATGGTTGGTGGCATGTTTGTGCGGCTGATTCATTGATCTGGAAATTGATCGACGTGTGGTGGTGGCTGAAATGAAACAGTTTCATCGAGATAATCATTATGTTCCGCAAGTCTATTTGAAGCAGTGGTCTTCGAGTGGGCAAATTTTCGTTTATCGGCTACTTGTTCCGCACGAAAATGTTTCTCAATGGAAGGCGCATTCGCTTCGCGGAATAGCTTTTCACCAACACCTCTACACCTACATGGACGGTAAGGTAGAGACGGACGAGTTTGAACGTTGGTTGAGCCGAGAATTTGAGGAGCCCGCAGAGGAGGCCATTCGGCGTGCTGTGAACGATGAGCGAATGTCTTCTGATCACTGGAGGACACTGGTGAGGTTTGCGGTTGCCCAAGACGTCCGTACACCGGCAAGCTTGTCCGCTTTTCTGAACCGGCAACGTCAATCTTTGCAGGCAGTGATGGACGCTAGCCTTGAGACCTCTGTAAGGACGCTGAAAGCAGCCGCGCGTGCCGGCACGGCGCTGCCCAAGCAGAGTCTTGAGCGCTCCAGCCTTTTCCCCGTAGATGTGTCAATTACGAGAGATCCGGACGGTGCCGGTACGATAAAAACGACTGCTGTTGTTGGCCGAAAGTTGTGGTTGTGGGGCGTTCGGCATCATTTGACAAGCACGATCGACCGGATTTCCTATGATGACTGGACGATCCTGCGTGCCCCAGAAGGTATTACATGGCCTACGTCGGACAAGCCGGTCATGAAACTCCGCTTGCATAGCTCTACCAGCTACGACTTCGACGGGGGCTGGGGAGTCCGACCTTGCGATGTGTTTCTTCCCCTTAGCCCGAAGCATCTGCTGCATAAATCGATAGGTCGGCGGCGTGTGAGGCGGGGGGCAGTGCTTGACATCCAATTAGCAACGTTCATTCGGAAGCTCATTGTCGAGCATGCACATCGATATGTTTTCGATACCTTCAAAAGCGACATTCCGCTCATCCGCCCGAGATTGGTGAGCCTGGAGAATGTCAAACACGAACAGGAAGCCTGGAAAAACTGGCATCGGGAACAAAGCGAAGTCGAGTCCAACTCGCGGCAGAACCGAGCGGACTCTGGGCCTTCGGAGACACAGTGGGGCGGCTGATTGCACGTTCAGTGACCCGCACGTTGCTCCTCGCTTACGGGCCCACTGGAGTCTTCGCCGATGATCCGTGCAAGCGCGGTTTCTACACCGCTGAGCAACATAATGCCTTCGTCCATCATGTCCACGGAAAGGGCGCCCGAATTGGCCGCAAAGTATGCCGCCTCTTGGCCAGCGGGCGGCATCCACGTCGAGACCTGGGCACGCACGGTCCTAAATAGTTGGATGGCATTGAGGGTTTCGAGCTTTGACTGAGGCGTTGCCCGACCTGGTTGGCGCACCACCTCCCAAAGACAGTTGGCGACCGTCTCGATATGGAGCTGCGTGATGCTAAGCAAGATAGAGGTGGTTTCCGGGGAAGCCCGGAGTTGCTTGCTAAACGCGATGCGCAGCATTTGTTCGCAACGGTGATAGCGCAAGGTGGCCTCGTGCCATTTCTGCTGCATTTGTGAGTCCATAGTTCTTACGCTGCCATCCAGGGGATATTCAGGTTGAAGGCGGGCGTCTAGGGCCTGTGTCCCGGCAGCTTGTTCCCTAGCCCGCAGCTTGATCGCAAGGTGCAACTGCATGGCAGCATCGGCTGCTTCAGTCAGTCTGTGCCTGTAGAAGCCCCCGACGACGAGGGCCGGCTTTTGGTTCCGCGCCTTCGGTTTCAAGATGAGAGAGACGCCGTCGTATGCATTGCTCTGAACGTGCTCGAGCAACAGTGCGACCGCGCGATCGAGGTCGCGCCGGTAGGCGGCTGCAAGGCGCTCGTCCTGCGGTGCGCTATGGTTGGCCTGACGTTTTCCAGGCGGTGTGCGCGTGCCTGGCTGAGGAAACTGAATGAGGATACCCATTGTTGATTCGACTGACGGCCCGCGCGGGCAGTCATGTTGTTGGTGGGCGGCCAACAATAGAATAAGAATTCTCTTATTCGCATCCTGCTCAACAGGAAACAAAAAATCCCGCCGAAGCGGGATTCATCAACTGGCGCGCTTGCGCTGCGCCTTAGTATTTGGGAGAGGGGGGTAGCCGTAGTCGGATGGCTTGGCAACCTCCGCTGGCGCATCCTCGAAGCGTCGTGACTTGCTCCCTGCCGGGTCCAACGCAAGTACTTCCGTGTCAACGAGCAGGCTGGCTGCCTCAGTCAGCAATTTCACTGCGCGGGCCTCGCGGGCGCGACTTGCCGCCAACTGTTGCCGGAGTTCTGCAATAACTCGGTCACGCTCTGCAAGCTGCGTGTCAGGGGCGGCCTCTCCAGCGTCGAATGTCCCGGCCGGTAGCCCAATGAGCTTTTCCATCTTCTCCACTGCTCGATCACCAAACGGTGCGGTGCCATTGAGCAGTTGCGAGACATAGGTCGGGTTGACGCCTTCGTGCAATCGAGCGAAGGCGGCGGGACCGCCCGCGTCATTCACCACTTGGCGAAGTTTCTCAACTCTTCGCGCGCGCAAATCCATGGTGTTGTCCCTTTCCTAGCGATTGCAAAATTATGTGATTCTATTGTTTGGTGCGATAGAAAACGCTATCGTCATGGCCATGACACTAATCGAGTATGTCCGTGCTCAACGTGGCCGTCTGACGGCACTCGCGCGCGCCATCGACATGTCGCCGATCTACTTGTCGCAAGTCGTGAACAAGGGTCTGCGGATCAGCCCAGCGCGATGCGTCGCAATTGAAGTCGCGACGCAGGGCGCGGTTCGACGTCCGGATCTCCGGCCCGACGACTGGCATCTGATCTGGCCCGAGCTTGTCTCTGCCCGCGCGCCGTCCACACGGCTACACCAACGGCCAATGCTGCCCAAGCCTCGAATGATACCGGCTGCGGCATCTGCGGCCCGTCTTTGGCGCATTCGTCGCGTGAGCCGGGCAAGCAGTACTTGCTCGCCAATGAGGGCATTCAGCCGTCAGCTTCTGCGCGCTGGCCCGTGCCATTCCAACGATGAGGCAAGTGTACGCGCCCACCAAAACCGCCGGTAGTGCGACCCGCACAGCCCGCCCATGACAGCTTCTTTAGGAGAGACAACTTGAGCCACCACTATTCCGAGATCAACCAACACGACGCGCTCTACTGGGTTGCACGCGGCTATCCGGGCGGCGTTGAAGGATTGGCCGCACGGATGGACAAGTCCGCCGCGGTGCTGCGCAACAAGCTGCTGCCGCATGTGCAGACGAACTATGTGTCGTTTGAAGAGGTGTCGGTGATTGTGGAGCACGCGGAAGGTGCTGGCGTGCCGAACGCGAAGCTGCCGATTCAGGCGCTGTGCTGGCGGCACGGGATGGTGGCGATTCCGCTGCCCGAGGTGGCGCGGGAGGATCTGCCGAATACGGATCTGTATGAGGCGCTGTGCGGGGTGTTGGCCGAGGTGGGCGATGTGAGCCGCGCGATGTCTGCGGCGCTGGCTGACAACCATCTCTCCGAGGGTGAGATGCGCAAGCTGGAGCGGGAGTTTGAAGAGGCGACTGCTTCTGTGATGGTGCTGCGTGAGCTGCTGCGTGTGCGTGCGCAGCGTGATGCGGAGCGGTTGCTGCGGTTGCGTGGCAAGGCGTGATTGACTGTTTTTTGAAGCGCGAGAGCGCATAGGAGAAGTGATGCAAAGCTGTAAAGCGAATTGCGGTGGGGCGGCGAAGTTGTCGCCTGAGCATGCCCAGAAAATTGCTGATGTGCTGTGCGCCCAAGTCAAGGAATACAACGACTTTAATCTCACGATGCCCGCGCGCCTGGCTCAGACCCGTGAGGCCCTCACGCGCGAGCTGATGCTATTGGCAGAGGTTATTGAGCCTTCTTGACCAGGCCGGCAGCGTAGGTCTCGATGAAGTGTTCGCAGAACAGCGCTGCGGCTGCTCCAGTTACACCCGCGACGGGCTGTGGAGTTTGAAGTAGATACGGCTGATGTTCGATCAACTTCAAGAGCAATTGAGTTGCAGTGTGGCGTGCTTCTTTGAGTTCCATGTTTTCTCGTTGAAAGGGTTGAAGTGATTTTCATCGGGTCCGTAAACCCGACGAAGCAGTGTTGCCGCCAGCAGCCGGGGCGGCAACCTGTAGCGCCACGTTGTATCGATTTTTGACAGGGCTAGACCGCGCATGACACAAACGCAGGACAACACGCCACGCTTTTCACACGGTATGACGTGCTGCAAGGCGGGGCGTGTTGCTGTGGGCTTGTCGTGCGAGCGGGTGGACCAGATGTGTTGTGCGTGGCATCGCATCGCGGGGGCGTTTAAGCCTCGCGGGTTGCCGGTGCTGTCGAAGTTTGCGGAGCATCTGTTGGATGCTTGCGCGTGGCCGTTGGCTGATGTGTTTTGGCCGTTCAATGCGGCTGGTGAGTCTTCTGCGCTGGCGTTGGCCTGCGCGTCGCGTTATCGCGCGATTTCTACTGAGGCGGAGCGCCTCGCTTTTCGATCCACCGTTGTTGCGTCGACGCCACCGGAGTTTGTGGCGGTGTTTGACGTGCTGTGTAGGGCCGCGCCTCTGCGGCTGTAAGGGCGATTCCATGGACATTCCTATCGAGGCCGTTGGCGCTGTTTGGGCCAAGGGCAGGGCGGCTGCATTGTCTGGCCGCGCGTTGGATGAGGCGAACGAGTATCCGGTTGGCAGCGCGCATCACGCGGCGTGGCTGGCGGGGTACATGGGCTTGGCGCGCAAGCATGGAGGCGAGGGTGTCGGCGTATCGCATCAATGATCTTGAGTTGAGCGCGCTGGCCGGGGCGGGTGCGGAGATCGCGCATCTGTACTTGGTGGCGCTGCGCCCGCGTATGGACTTCCGTACGGGCGTTGTGGGGCGCGTGGTGCGGATCTCGTATCAGGCGCTGCGTGAGTGGACGGAGCGCACTGCGCGCCGTGGCGTGCGCTACCTGGCGCATGACAAGTCGAAGCTGCAGCGGATGCTGGCGCAGTTGGAGAAGCTGGGGCTGCTGCGCCGGCTCGGCGGGCAGTACGAGCTCGTTTTTGCGTGCCCGTTGGCGGATACGGATTCGTGCGTCCAAAAGAAAGCCGGTCGAGGTTCGATACACCCGCAGGATGGCTACGAATTCAATGCTGACGCGGGTTTTAAGGATGTGCCGGAGTCTGTGGATAACGCGAAAGCCGCCACACATCCGTATTCCGGTAACCCCGTAAACACCAACCCCCCTAACCCCCCACGCCGGGGGCGTGAGAAGCAGGAGATTGAGTCCCCCACGCCTGCGGCGCGGGAGGATCGAAACGGCCCCCAACACCGTCGCGGCGCAAGGAGGCACCGGCTCTCAGAGCAACGTGGTCAGACCGCACGTGTGGTTGGGGATGGGCCTGCGGCCCCGCGATCAGAGAGTGAAGAAGGGCAGGACGTGGCGTGGCAGGCAGACCTTGCGTGGCCGGTTGACCTGAGAGGCCCGGAGCGAGCGCGTGTTGCGCGGATTGTGGCTCGTGCTCCTCAGGCCATGAGGCAGGTGGTGATCGACGAATGGCGGGGCCGTATGGCAGCCGGTGGCGTTGATGATCCGTTTGCGATGTTGGCGTACCACGCGAAGCGGGCGAGCGATCCGGATTGGGTGCCGTCTTATGCCAATGCTGTGCGGGAGTCGCGAGAGCGGGCGCGGGCGCTGCGGGCTCAGCAGGATGAGGCGTTGGCGCGGTTGCAGGCGCAGGCAGAGCAGGCGGTGGCGGGGTTGCCGTGGCATGCGGGGCGGTTGCGGCCGGCGAGCTTGCAGCGAGGTGCGGCATGACGGGTGAAGAGGCGTTCAACGCGGCGGCGCTGGCGGCGTGCGGCAAGGGTGAGTGGCCGTCGCGGGCGGTGTTCTGGTCGGCGGTGCGGTTTGGGATGCGTGCGGTCGAGGCGGCGCGCTGGGCGGATGCTGAGGAGCGGTGGTCGGCGTTCTGGCGGGTGGCGGTGGTGGAGCATTTGCCGCCGATTCCGGAGGCGCCGTTGGTGGGGGCGCCGCCGTCTGTGGTGCGGGCGGAGCAGCAACTTGCGCGCATGCGCGAAATCGTCGGATCGAGGAGGCAGGATGTATTGCGTTAAGCCGCGTGAGGTGACGAGGCGATCTGCGTTGGTGACGAGCGAGGATCAGGCGCTCGATGATCTGCTGTTCGCGTGGTTCTGCTGGGAGGCGCAGTATTCGGGGGAGAAGTGGTTTTCGAACCGGGATGCGACGTGCGGTGGGTCTGCAAGCTCGCGGCAGTGGATGTCGACGGATGACATTCACGAGGCGAGCGTGGATGCGTGGCAGATGCAGCAGGTGGCGGCGGCGATGGAGGCGATCTCGGGCGACCACGCGCTGGCGATCCG
Source organism: Ralstonia psammae (assembly GCF_958405935.1). Taxonomy (NCBI): domain Bacteria; kingdom Pseudomonadati; phylum Pseudomonadota; class Betaproteobacteria; order Burkholderiales; family Burkholderiaceae; genus Ralstonia; species Ralstonia psammae. The sequence continues at coordinate 355,074 of NZ_CATZBU010000002.1, read as the reverse complement.
GGTGGAGTGCCGGAACAGGCGTGGGCCGGGTGTGTGGCGGAACCCGCGTGCGGGGCTGCGGCAGCCGCTGGCCTATGCGGCGGCGAAGGTGGCGATCAGGCCGTGGATTGTTAAATTCGGTGTCGAGTATTGATGGGGCGTGGGGGCGTCGCTTAAAGTTCGGTTCGTGGGGCGACGCACGCCCATAGAAAACGTAAGCCCGACCGGTTCGCCGTGTCGGGCTTTTTGTTTTGTGCGCTCGCTGGAGCTCGGCGGACTGCCGGGCGGGGCGTCGGGCCACGCGAGCTCACAGGCCTCGCCCCCCCCGGAAAGCCAGGGGGCCCCTGGGCTCATGGGGTACTGCGGGTGAGCGGACCTGCGATTCTTCGTTAGCGGCCAGTTTTCCAGCTTAGTGAAATTCACCTCCAACGAGGTGAAATGGTGAAATCATGGGTGAAACGATCCTCCTGACGCGCTCTGCGTTCGCGGCGCGGCAGAACTGGTCGCCCAGCTACGTCACCAAGCTTGGCAAAGAAGGGAAGCTGGTCACCACGCCCGACGGCAAGCTGGTCGACGTCGATGCCACGCTCGCAAAGATCAAACGCGGCGCAGACCCGGCAAAGGAAGCCGTCCGCGCCCGCCACGAAGCCGAACGCATCAACCGCGACGTCTACAGCCCAAAAGACACAACGCCCGATGTCGACCCATCCCTTGGTCACGACTTCCAAGCCGCCCGCGCCGAACGCGAGTACTACCAGGCACAGCTAGCCCGCACCGAATACCAATGGGTCTCTGGCCTGCTGGTCAGCCGCATCGCCGTCGAAGACGCCGCCGAGAAGATCGGCGCCAACCTGCGCGATCGCATCATGGGCCTGCCGCGCCAGATCGCCCCCGAGCTTGCCTCGATGACCGACCCCTGGGCCGTCGAGCGCCATCTCGAAGCCGCCCTGCGCAAGGTGCTCGACGACATGATCGCCCACGGCGCCACCGTGCTTTCTGAATCCATCAACGATCCCGACCGCGGCAAGTTGGCCGACCTGTCACGCGCGGGGAAAGAGAGGTACGGCTCCATGGAGCCCATCGACACATCGTGAGCCATCCTGACGGAGCCGCATTGTTCGCCCGCGCCTTCCTGGCCGGCCTCAAGCCCGACCCCGAGTTGTGGGTAGACCAGTGGTCCGAAGAATTCATGGTGATTCCCGACGAGTCGGGCGCCGCTGAAACTGGACCCTACCGCTCCGCGCGCACGCCGTACGCCGTCGAGCCCATGCAGTGCCTGTCGCCTGCGCACCCGTGCTTGCGCGTGGTCGCCATGGTCGCATCGCAGTTGTTCAAGACGCAGATTGCGTTGAACTGGATCTCGGCGACGATTCATCGCGCCCCGGCCAACTTCCTCGCGCTGCAACCGACACTCAACCTCACACGGCGCTTCTCTTCGCGTGCGGCAAAAACGATCGAAGCTGTGCCGGTCCTGCGCGAGCGCGTCGCATCAACCCGCTCGCGCGACGCCGCCAACACCGCCGAGCGCAAAGACTTCCGCAAGGGCACGCTGTTCATCAACACAGCCGGCTCCGCAGCCAACCTGGCCGAAGTCTCCGCGCGCTACATCTATGGCGACGAAATCGACCGCTGGGTGCGTGACCTGAACAACGAAGGCGACCCCATCGGCATCGCCGAAAAGCGCGCCAGCACGTTCGGCCGCAACGCCAAGTTTTACTACTCGAGTTCGCCCACCATCGACGGCGCCTCGCGCATCGCCGAGCTTTACGCCCAGAGCGACCAGCGCCACTACTACGTGTCGTGCCCGCACTGCGGTCATGAGCACATCCTCGAATTCGAGCAGCTACGCGCCAGTGATGATCTGACCGACGTCTACTGTGAGTGCCCCGCGTGCTTCTACCGCATCCGCGAGCACGAGAAACCCGCACTGTTCAAGACCGGCCGCTGGATCGCGCACGCGCAGGGCGACGGCGAGACGGTGGGTTTTCACCTGTCGACGGTGTACTCGCCGCTGGGCTGGGTGTCGTGGCGCGCGCTCATCAAGGAACACCGCGAGGCCAAGCTGGCGCTTGAGAAAGGCGATCCGGGCCTGATGCAGGTGTTTTACAACACGCGCCTGGCGCGCGTCTGGGACAACGCCCAGCAGCGCACCAGCGCGGACGAACTGCGCGACCGCGCCGAGGACTACCGCCTGCGCACCTTGCCCGCCGGCGCGCTGCTGCTCACCGCCGCCGTCGACACACAGGACGACCGCCTCGAACTGCTCATCATGGGTTGGGGCGAGGGCATGGAGCGTTGGACGATCGACCACCAGGTGTTCATGGGCGACCCGTCCGACGCCGCGCTATGGACCACGCTGGACGAAGCCCTGCAGGCAACGTTCCTGCACGCCTCCGGCAAAGAGATGCAGATCCGTGCCGTTGCCATCGACTCCGGCGGCAGCCACACGCAGGACGTGTACCACTTCACGCGCCTGCGTCAGTGGCGCCACGTGCTTGCAGTGAAGGGCGCCAGCAAGCCCAACCGGCCCGTGATCGCACAGCGCCCCTCGCGCGTGGATGTCACGTGGCAAGGCACCACCGAAGTCGATGGCGCCGAACTGTGGATCGTCGGCACCGACACCGCCAAGGACTGGATCTACAACCGCTTCAAGTTGACCAGCGGCCCCGGCGCGCTGCACTTCTCGAACGATCTCCCCATGGAGTTCTACAAGCAGCTCACCGCTGAAAAGCAGATCGTGCGCTACGTGAAGGGCTTCCCGCGCACCGAATGGGTCAAGGCGCGCGGCGACCGTAACGAGATCCTGGACCTCAACGTCTACAACCTCGCCGCCGCGTATTACCTGGGCGTGCACAAGTATCAGGAACCCGACTGGCGCCGGCTGCGGCTGCACTTCGATCAAGGCAGCCTGTTTGCCGCGGCGCCCGTTAACGACGAAGCGCCGCAAGAAGCCGCCGCACCACCGGCCCTAGAGCCGCCGCGCACCGCGCACACACGCCGCCGCGTGGCGGCGTCGCGCTACCTCAAACGACGATAGAGAACCGCATGGCTTACACGAAGCAAGATCTCCAGCGCATCGAGCGTGCGCTGGTAAAGGGCGAGCTCGAGGTTCAGTTTCAGGACCGGCGCGCTCGATACCGCTCCGTGGACGAAATGCTGCGCATCCGCAGCGAGATCGTCCGCAACCTCGAAGACGCCGCACCGGCATCGCGCGTGATCCGGCTGCGCTCGGCAGGGAAGGGGGTGACATGACCCGTTTTCCTGCGCTGGGCCAGCTTGGTTTCGTCTTGCCGGCGGAGCGGGCGGTCCGGGCGCAGGCATACGAGGCTGGCGGCACCACCGGCAGCCGTGGTCGCGCCTGGCGCACTTCGGGCGCTGGGCCAAACGCCTCTGTCACGCAAAACCTCGGTACCATCCGCACGCGCGCCCGAGGTGCCGTCCGCAATGACCCATGGGCCAAGAAAGCGATTGCAAGCTTGGTGACCAATGCGATTGGGACTGGCATCGTGCCTCATCCCGAGCATCCCGACCCCGACATGTGCAGCGCGCTCAAAGAGCTGTGGAGCGACTGGGTACCGGAAGCCGACGCCGATGGCCTGCTCGATTTCTACGGCTTGCAGACGCTCGCCGCTCGCTCCCTGTTTACCGACGGGGAGGTGCTGAACCGCGTACGTCCGCGCCGTCCCGAACGTGGCTTGTGCGTGCCGCTGCAGGTGCAGCTTTTCGAAGCCGACCACCTGCCGGCCAACATGAACCAACTGCTGCCCAACGGCAGCGAGATTGTTTCCGGCGTCGAGTTCGACCGAGACGGCGACCGCGTTGCCTACCACCTGCACCGACGCCACCCGGGCGAGACAGGGCGGGCGACCACGCAGGCGGGAATGGTGCGCGTGCCGGCCGCCGAGATCCAGCACGTATTCGAGCCAGTGCGGCCGGGTGCGGTGCGGGGTTGCTCAGCGCTGGCGACGGTGCTCCTGCGCTTGCACACGCTCGACAGCTTCGACGATGCAGTGCTTGTGCGGCAGGAGGTGGCAAACCTCTTCGCCGGCTTCATCACCCGGCCAGCACCGACCAGCGTGAAGCTGGATACGGTGACGGGCAAGCCAATCGAGTTCGATGCCGATGGCACAGCGCTCACGTCGATGGAGCCCGGCTCCCTGCAGGAATTGCTGCCCGGCGAGGAGGTGCAGTTTGCCGAACCGCCGGGCGCCGGCACCGATTACGGCCCCTTCATGCGCCAGCAGCTCATGGCCGCCGCCGCATCCGTGGGCCTGCCATACGAAGTGCTCACCGGCGACCTGCGAGACGTCAGCGATCGCGCGCTGCGGGTCATCCTCGGTGAATTCCGGCGCCAGCTTGAGCAGTTGCAGTGGAACGTCTTCATCCACCAGTACTGCCGCCCCGTGTGGGCCGCTTGGACAGACGCAGTGGCGCTGTCGGGCGTGCTGCCCATGCCCAACTACTACCGGGACCGCCGTTTCTACCTGCGTGTGCGCTGGGTGCCGCAAGGCTGGCCGTACATCAACCCGCTGCAAGACGTGCAGGCACAGCGCATCGCCATCCGCGCCGGGCTGGCCAGCCGCTCGGCCACGATCCTCGCCCAGGGCGAAGACCCGGAAACCACCGACGCCGAGTACGCAGCCGACTTCGAACGCGCCGACAGGCTCGGCCTCGTGTTCGATTCCGACGCCCGCCAGCGCGACATGTCCGGCGATGCCACCGACAACATGGAACACACCAACGATGAAAGCTAAACAGAGGAAGTGGTACGACCTCAAGGCCGCGCGCAACGCCGCCGGCAAGACGGTCGCTGAATTGCGCATCTATGACGACATCGGCTTTTGGGGCACCACCGCCAAGGCATTCGTCAACGAGCTGGACGCCGTGGCAAAGGACGCCGACGAAATCCTCGTGGCCGTCAATTCTGGCGGCGGCGATGTGTTCGACGGCTTTGCCATCTACAACGCGCTGCGCCGCTACAGCGGCAAGGTCACGGCGCGGGTGGATGGCATCGCCGCCTCTGCTGCGTCGCTCGTCGTCATGGCGGGTGACGCCATCGTCATGCCGGAGAACGCCATGATGATGATCCACAATGCGTGGACCATCGCCGCCGGCGACGCGGCGCAGATGCGCAAGACCGCCGACCTGCTCGACAAGACGCGCGACGGCATCGTCGCCGCTTACCGCAACAAGTGCGGCCTGGCCGACGATGAGATCGTCGCCATGATGGACGCCGAGACGTGGATGACGGCGGTCGAGGCCAAAGATCGCGGCTTCGCCGACCAGATCGAGGCGCCCGTCAAGCTGCAGGCGTCCGTGCGCACCGAAGAGCTGCTCGCGCGTTTCCAGCACACGCCAGAGGCATTGCTGAACGCGCTGGAGGTTGCGCCGCCCGCAACGCTGCAACCGCCCGCGCCATCGCCGCAGCCTGTCGCCACCACGCCGCCACCCGATCCCGGCGCGCTCGCGCAACACGCCTTTGCCGCGTGCCGCGCCGCCGGCCTGCCGCAACTGGCCGAGGCCGTCGTGTCATCCAGCGCGCTCGCCAGCACCGAAGCCATCGACGCCGTTGTCGCCCGCGCTAAAGACATCGCCGGCCTCTGCACAGCAGCGCACCTGCCTGAGTTGGCCGCGCAATTCGTTGCTGACGGCCTGAACGCCGATCAGGTCCGCGCCCGGTTGTACGACCGCGTCATGGCGAGCAGCACGCCGGGCCTGTCTAACCGCCAGCCTGTGACAGGGCAGGAAACCATTGAGCGCAAGACCGGCCCGCACGGCCCGAGCATCTACAGCGCCCGCCGCAAGAAATCCGCTTCGGCGTTCGCCTGAAGCCACACATTGGAGTCACGAAGATGCAGATCCAGACACAAGGCGTGCAAACCGCCGAATTCCTGCTGACCGAAGCGCCGGGCAGCCTTTCGCGTGAGCAGATCGCCGTCGCCGCTGGCGACGCGCTGCCTGCGGGCCAACTGCTCGAGCACGCAGCCGATGGCACCGGTTACGTCCCCTACGGCACCGCCGACGAAGGCAAAGCCGCCGCCATCCTCTACGCACCGCTGCGTGCCTCGGAAGCCGTCCGCCGCGCCACCGCCATCGTGCGCCTCGCGGAAGTAGCCGAGGCTCGCTTGACCGGCCTGGACGCCAAAGCGCGCACCGACCTGCTCGCCGCCTTCATCGCCGTCCGCTAAGCACACCCACCCGAATTCAGGAGAAACACATGGCTGATATGGCCCTGTTCAATGACGACGCCTTTTCCATGACGGCGCTCACCGCCAGCATCAACGAGCTGGAGACGGTGCCCTCGCGGCTGGCCGCCCTCGGCCTGTTCGAAGAGGAGGGCATGACCGTCACCACCGCACAGATCGAGCGCGACGGTGAACAACTGCAGCTCGTCGCCTCGGCAGAGCGTGGCTCGCCCGGGCAGGTTGTGGTCGGCGGCAAGCGTCAGGTGATTCCGTTCAACGCCGTGCACCTGCCCGAAATCGCCACCATCAAGGCCGATGAAGTGCAGAACCTGCGCGCCTTCGGCGAAGAAACCGAACTGGAAGCCCTGCAGAGCGTGGTCAGCAAGCGCCTGCAGAAGATGCGCCGCCAGCTCGATGCCACCCACGAGTTCCACCGCATCGGCGCCATCAAGGGCCAGATCCTCGACTCGGACGGCAAATCCGTCCTGGTCGATCTGTTCGAGCGCTTCGGCCTGAAGCAACAGCAACTGCCCATCCTCATCGGCGACGTGCGTTCCTCCACGCTGGAACTGCTCGACATGATCGAGGATTCGCTCGGCGCCACGCCGCATACGGGCGTGCGCGCTCTGTGCGGGCGCAACTTCTGGCGTCAGTTGATGACGTCCAAGGACATCCGCGAGACGTATCTCAACACCCAGATGGCCGCCGCTCTGCGTGGCGACCCGCGTGACACGTTCGACTTCGGCGGCGTCACGTGGGAGCGCTATCGCGGGCGCGTTGGCAACGTTGGCTACATCGGCGACGACGAAGCCTACGCCGTGCCGGAAGGCGTGCCCGAACTGTTCATCACGCGTTTCGCGCCGGCCGACTACATGGAGGCCGTCAACACCAACGGCCTGCCGTATTACGCCAAGCAGGAAGCCGGCAAATTCGGTAAGGCCGTCGAGCTGGAAGCGCAGTCCAACCCGCTGCACCTGTGCACCCGCCCGCGCGCCGTGATCAAGCTGTCGGCCACCACGGGCAAGGCCGCCTGATATGGCGTTCCGGGACCACGTGGCCGACCTCGACACGGCAGTCTTTGAAGCGCTGTCCGACGCGGTGGAAATCGACGGCAAGCCAGAGCCGGTGATGGGCATGTTCTATTCGCCCTGGCTGGACGTCGAAGCCATGCGCGGGCAGCGCACGGGCCTGCGTGAGCCGTTCGTGATCCTGCGTGATGCCGATGCCGCAGGCGTCCGGCCGCGCACGCGGGTGAAGGCGCTGGGCGATGTGTTCAGCGTCATGGAACTGCAACCGGATGGCTCCGGCATGACCAAGCTCGTTCTGAGGCCCGAACCATGTCCGTCACGTTAAAGGCCGAGCTCGACATTGCTGGAGCGCTTGCGCCCCTGAGTCACCTAGGAAAGGAAGCCATGCGAAACGCCTGGCGCCGCGCCCTGAAGAAGAGCGCCAACTGGGTGAAGGGCCAGACCGCCAAGCAGGTCTCTGCGGAAATGCAGATCGCCCAGAAGTTGATACGGCAGCGGCTGTACTTCTTCCTGCGCAGCGCCGACAAAGGCAAGGTCTGGCTTGGCCTCAACGCCATCGAGGCGCACCGGCTCGGCAACCCTCGCCAAACACGGCGCGGCGTGTCCGTCGGCCGGCACCGGTTCGACAATGCGTGGATCTACCGAAGCAAGCGCGGCAGCAAAAACGACGGCAAGGTCTTCCGCCGGGTCGGCAAGGCGCGAATGCCTATCGAGGGCGTCAACCTCGACTGGGCAGACAAGGGCGAAGCCGCCTTCCGCAAAGCCGCCGCCGAAATCGAAGCGCGCCTCATGGTCATCCTGGAGCAGGAAGTGAAATACGAAATCCTCAAGGCAACCGGCCATGCTCGCTGATCTGCAACAACTGTTCAACGCCGTCGAATCCCGCTTGAAAGCGGAGTTCCCCGACGTCGCCCTCATCGGCTGGGCGCCAGAGATCGAAGAACGCCTGCCGCTGCCCGCCATCCTGCTGTATGTTGGCGCGCTCCGGCCCGGTACAGATGCCGGCACCGGACAACCGCCCGTCACGATGGTAGTGGAGGTGCGCGTGGTCGGCGATCCAACAGAGGCAAACGCGGAAGCTGCCATGTGGGCGCTGGCCGCGCGACTCATCAAGGTACTGCACCACCAGACGTGGGGCCTGCCCGTCACGATGGCCGAGCTGGAGAGCGACGGCTTCCACCCGGACGGCATGCGCCCCGATCTGGACGGCTATAGCGTCATCGCCGCCGAATGGAAACACGAGTTCGACCTCGGGCCGCCCGAATGGGCGTTTGAAGACACCAGCGGCACGACCGTCGATTTCGACATCCAGCCGCGCCACACCGGGGCCGACTATGGGCTACGAAGCGGGTGAATCAGACCGGCGCCTAGCGTGCATCGTGCAGGCCGGCGTGATAGCGCAGGTCGACGTCGCCGCCGCCCGCTGCACCGTTAACGTTGCCGACTGGACGTCTGACTGGCTGCCGTGGTGGTCGCGTGCCGCGGGCGCCGTGCGCGAGTGGCGCCCGCCGTCGCCGGGCGAGCAGGCATTGCTCGTCTCGCCGTCGGGCTGCCTCGAAGGCGGCTTCGTCCTGGCCGGCTTCTACACAGACCAGCACGGCGGCGCGAACGGCGATTCGGCAGACGTTACCGCCTGCGACTACCCAGACGGCGCCCGCGAGCACTACGACCACGCCGCGCACGAATACCGGCTCGCGGTGCCGGCAGGCGGTCAAATCGTCCTGCAGGTGGGCGACACGTCGCTCACGCTGCGCAGCGACGGCGCCGAGCTGAAGGCGCCGCAACTGCTCGCCGATGTGCCGGCCTCCACCTTCACCGGCAATGCCTTGGTGGAAAAGGCGCTGGCGTTCATGGGCGGGATGACCGGGCAGGGCGCCGCAGGCGGGGCCGCTGTCGCCATTCAAGGCGGCATCCAAGCCACCGACGACGTGGTCGCAGGCGATGTTTCCCTGCGCGGCCACTCCCACATGGAGCAGGGCGACGGCGCCCCGGTGGGCGCGCCGTTCTAGGTTTCCCAATCATCAATCGCAAGGCGGCCACGTGCCGCCTTTTTTCGTTGGAGGCACAGTGGCCATCGTCGGCATGAACAGACGCACGGGCGCGCTGCTCTCGGGCATGGACCACCTGCTGCAAAGCCTGACCGACATCCTCAGCACACGTCGCGGCACGCGGCGCGAGCGGCCCGAATACGGCAGTGATCTGCCCAACCGCGTCGACCTGCCCATTACACGTGGGTGGGTTGCCGCAGCGCAGGCCGAAGCCGCACGCGCCATTACCCGGTGGGAGCCGCGTCTACGCCTCTCGCGCGTGCGGGTGGAAGGCATTGAAGACGGCAAAGTGGTCTGGCGTGTCGTCGGTATCTACAACGAACGGGCCGTCGATCTGAAGGTGATGTCATGAGCGTAATTGACCTGTCCGCATTGCCACCGCCCGATGTCGTTGAACCGCTCGACATCGAGGCGAGCTACCAGCGGCACCTTGCGACCTTCAGGGCGCTGTGCCCGGAGTGGTCCGCCACCATGGAATCAGACCCTGTGGTGAAGCTGCTCGAGCTGCTCGCGTACGTCGACGTGCAACAGCGCGCGCACGTGAACGACTCCGCTCGGTCGACCATGCTGGGCTTTGCCGTCGGCGCCGATCTCGAACACCTTGCGGCCGGCCTGGACACGAAACGGCTTGTTGCCGTGCCGGGCGACCCGGAAGCGTTCCCGCCCGTCGCGCCCGTTATGGAATCGGAAGCCAGCTTGCGCACGCGTGCGCAGGGCGCGTTCGAGCGTCTCTCTGTGGCTGGCCCACGCGCAGCCTACGAGCTGCACGCACGTGCCGCAGACGGCCGCGTGGCAGATGCGCGAGCGATCTCGCCGGCGCCGGCAGAAGTCATTGTCTCCGTGCTCAGCAACGAAGGCGATGGCACCGCGTCCGACGAACTCGTCGAGCGCGTGCGGCAGGCCCTGAGCGATGAAGACGTGCGCCCGCTGGGCGACCGGCTGACCGTGCAGGCCGCCCGCATCATTCGGTACCGCCTGCGCATCGTGCTGTACCACTACCCAGGCCCCGAGGCCGAGCCGATGGTGGCCGCGGCATGGGAGCGCCTCAACGCCTACGCACGCGAACAGCGCCGCATCGGCCGCGACGTCCGGCGCTCTGCCATCTTCGCAGCCGCGCACGTTTCAGGCGTGCAGCGCGTCGAGGTGTCAGAGCCCGCCGAAGACGTCATTGTCGACCTGACAGAGGCGTCGTACTGCGAGGGTATCGACGTCGTTGTCGGGGGCATGGATGAGTGACAAGACGCTGCTGCCGGCCAACGCCACACCGCTTGAGCGGGCACTTGCGCAGACCATCCTCACGCTGCTCGACACGCCGGTACCGCTCAATCAGCTTTGGGATGCAGACACGTGCCCCGTGCCGCTGCTGCCATACCTGGCAAGTGCCCGATCGGTAGACCGGTGGAATGCGAACTGGCCGGAAGAGGTCAAGCGCCATGTCGTCCGAGATGCGTTTGCCGTGCACCAGCGCAAGGGCACGGCGGGGGCTTTGCGGCGCGCTCTGGAGCCACTGGGCTATCGGTTGACGCTTCAGGAGTGGTGGCAAACGCAGCCACCCGGCAGGCGCGGCACGTTCGCGCTCGACGTCGGCATCGAGAACACGGGCGTTACCGAGGCTGCCTATCAAGAGATTGAACAGATCGTCGACGACGTACGGCCGCTCTCGCGGCACCTCGCCAGCCTCACGCTCAGTGCAGAGATCGCGGGCTACGCAGGCACGCACGCTGCCTGCATCGAGGGCGATACCGTGACCGTGTACCCGTACATGCCCGACGTTGTCGCCGCAGAAGGCACCACCCACTCAGCGGTGGCCGCCCACATCATTGAAATCACTACGGTATCGAATGGCTAAGTACTTTGCGACTTTGACGGAGATCGGCGAGGCCAAAATGGCCCGCGCGCTGGTCACCAATACGATGGTTCCGCTCACGGAAATGGCCGTCGGCGACGGCGGTATCGACGGCGGCGCAGACGCAGACGTCATGCCGAGCGCCGTACAGCGCGCGTTGGTGCGCGAGCGCCTGCGCCGGCCGCTGAACCGCCTCGTACGCGATGAAAAGAACCCAAGCATCGTGATTGCAGAGGTCTACCTGCCCGAAGAGGTGGGCGGCTGGTGGACGCGCGAGCTGGGCCTGTACGATCAGGACGGCGAGCTGTTTGCAGTGGCCAACGTGCCGCCCAGCTACAAGCCCGTCCTTGCAGAGGGCTCCGGGCGTGGACAGTTCTACCGCATGATGCTGATCCACAAGGCTGCGGGCAGCATTGTGCTCAAGATCGACCCCGCAATCGTGGTAGCGACGCGCGAGTACGTTGATGAGCAGGTGACAGCCGTGCGCATGGCAAGCGGCGACGCCGAGAAGCGTTACGCGACCAAGGCATCGGTTGAGGCGTTGTCTGCGCATGTCGATGAAGTACAAGAGATCGCGGCCGACGCCTTGCCACGTTCAGGTGGCGTAGTCACAGGCATTGTCGACATCAGCGGCCCGTCGAATGAGCTTCTCCTGACTGACACGGCACAGCCCATCACGGTTGGGCGCTTTCGCGTGGTGCCTAACCAAGGGCAACTCATCATCGACCGCAATACGGCTGCCAATGGCGACTTCTCGACGTACGTGCGAGTGTGCTCAATCGACGGCAACGGAAACATGTTCTCCCCAGCCGGGATCGTGGCCGATCTGTTCAAGACGCGTGGCGGGGTAAACCTACCGGCGCATAACAACGACGGGCGTGGCTTTCTTGAGTTCGGCGGTGAGACGGTCATCTGGCGCCTGTTCATGGCCGGGCCGTCGGGCAACCTTGTCCTGAATAGTTACAACGTCGACGGCACCAATAGACACACGCCGTTCTGTATCGACTTCGAGTCAGGCAACGTCGAGTTTGCGGCTAGGCCCGCTTTTGCGGGGTCAACGCCATGGGATACAAGCAATCTTCCCGCGCCGCTCACGGCGGACGGTGGCTCGCTCGCCGCAGGTAAGGGGCTTCGATTCGGAGTGGGATACGGTCAGACAGCGTTGTCGGTCTCACCCAATGGAAGTAGTTCGATAGGCGGTGCATGGGTCGACTGGACCGGCGGCCGAACGCCCGCTTTGCAAATCGACTGCCCAGAACCCGGCGCCGCTTACATGGGCTTGCGATGGACGCAATGGGGTCAACGGCATCTGGCCGCACTGGAAGCCTATGCGGGAGGGACCAACGCCTCCGTTCCACTCGTAGCGATGCACGTGGGGGACACCAGCCTTGCCTTTGTCTTCAACGGCAACGGTGAATTCGTCTCCAAAGGCGCGATCAAGGCGGGTGCCGGCATCCTCGCCACCAACGGCAATGTCTACATGCAGTGGGCGGGGATGTGGTTGTCCGAATACCTCACCAACCTGAACAACGGCAAAGCTGGCGCCGGCGGGCAATGCCAGTGGGCAAGCGGTATTGCAGAGTTTGGGGCAGTCCCCACGGGTGAACGCGGTGGTTCTGCCGACGTGCCAGCGCCATGGGTGCTGGTGGGCCTGCGTAATGCCTTCTATCTCTTATACCTACGCGCCGTCTGGCTGCGCAATCAGTGATATGCCCCCATGCTGACACACGACGAACTGATTTTCTGTATTCAACAGGAATACCCCGAGGCGGTGCACGGTACCGATTTTTGGGTTTTTCACCTTGTCTCCCCGGAGACTAGCGAGCAACTGTCAGACGCTCAGATCTACGAATGGAAGCTCGCCAGCCCGGCGCCAACAGAAGAAGGGCTCAAAGCGCTCGTCCAGAAGCACGGCGCTGCGGCGCGCACCTTCGTTCTGGCACGCGACGCGCGCGCCGAGCGAGAGCGTCGTCTCAAGGTGGCCGACACGCTGGTCTACAAGGCGATGGACGCGGGCGACATGGAGCGCATGCGCCTGGCCGGCCAATACCGCCAGGCGTTGCGCGACGTGACATCGCTGCCGGGCTTTCCGGTCGAGTTTGCATGGCCGGTCATTCCCGATGCACTGTCGGAACTGATGCCCTCGAATGATCAGGCGGCCGCGGCAGAAACGTCCGGCCCATGACGCATGCCCCATAGGAAACCGATGCCTCGCTCCCTACCGTACGAAGGGTCATCGGAGCGCCATTCTCATACAGGCGCCCATGACGACCCGTCCAACGCTCAACTGTTGAGGAGCAATCATGGCAAAAGTCGTCGTCACCCTTGTGGGGCACAACAAAGAGAATCTCGTCGGGCCGGCCGTCACGGTTGGCACGGCGCGGTGGGGCCATAACGGCGTCGATTTCGGCAAGGAAATCGAGATCGCCGAGGGCACTTACACCGTCACGGTGTACAGCGCAGGGAAATCCATCCACACGCAGCAGGCGCATGTGCCGCGCGACGGGCGTTATCCCATCGAGATCGACATCGACAACTAAGTCGACATAGTGCGCTGGCCTGTCAGCGCGCTCACCCCCAACCCAGCAAGCCCCGCCACTGCGCGGGGCTTTTTCTTTTCTCACTTCCCATCGAGGAGCCGCATGGCATCTTCCTTCTTCCACGGCATCACCACCACGATCGTGGATACCGGCCCGCGCCCGATTGCGGTGCCGTCGTCGTCCATCATCGGCCTGGTTGACACCTACACTCCCGGCCCGGATCTCGTGCAGCCCGATGTGCCGGTGCAGATCACCAACCCGCGCGAGGCAGCGCAGGCCTTCGGTCAGAACAGCGCCATCACGCGTGCCATCAACGCCATCTATGCCCGCACCTCGGCGGTCATCGTGGCGACCGGCGTGGCGGAGTCGGAAGACGCCAACGCGCTCACGTCCGGCATCATCGGTGGCGTCACGGCGGGTGGCGTGCGCACAGGCCTGCAGTCGATGCTCGATGCCAAATCGCGCTTCAACGTGCAGCCGCGCTTGCTGATCGCGCCTGGGTTCTCCGCGCGCCAGCCGGTCGCCACGGCCGTTGATGCGCTGGCTTCCAAGCTGCGCGCCATCGGCATCATCGACGGGCCGAACACCACCGACGAAGCCGCGCTCGCGTACGCACGCAACTTCGGCTCCAAACGCCTCTACATGGTCGACCCCGGCGCGCGCACGTGGGACACGGCCACCAATGCAGAGGTCGATGCGCCGGCTTCAGCCTTTGTTGCAGGCCTGTTCGCCTACACCGATGCGCAGTACGGCTACTGGGCGTCGCCGTCCAACAAGGAATTTGTCGGCATCACCGGCACCGGCCGGCCCATCGAGTTTCTCGACAACGATCCAACCTGCCGCGCCAACCTGCTCAACGAGGCCCGCATCGCCACCATCATCCGTGATGGCGGCTATCGCCTGTGGGGCAACCGCACGTTGTCGGCCGATCCGAAATGGTCGTTCGTCACGCGCGTGCGTACGCTCGACATTCTCATGGACGCCGCGCAGGCCGGCCACAAATGGGCCGTCGACCGTGGCATCACCAAAACGTACGTTCACGACGTCACCGAAGGGCTGCAGGCCTTCATGCGCGATCAGCGCAACGCAGGCGCGCTCATCAATTTCGAGGTCTACGCTGATCCGGTACTGAACACCGCCAGCCAGATCGAACAGGGCCGCGTCGTGTGGAACGTGCGCTTTACCGACGTCATCCCGGCAGAGAACCCGATCTTCCGCTTCGAAGTCACCAATGAGTGGCTGACCGAAGTGCTCGACACCAAATAACGGAGGTGCATGTTGGTACCCGAGACACTCTACAACTTCAACCTGTTCGTCGATGGCACGAACCTCGCCGGTCAAGCGTCGGAACTGACGCCGCCCAAGCTCAAGATCAAGACCGAGGACTACCGCGCCGGCGGCATGGATGCGCCCGTCAAGCTGGATATGGGCATGGAGGCGATGGAAGCGTCGTTCTCGCTCGTCACGCTGTCGACGGCCGTGCTCAAGCTGTTCGGCCTGGCCGACCAGAACGCCTTTAACGGCACCTTCCGTGGCGCCTTGCGCACCAAGGACGGCAAGACCCGCAGCGTCGTGCTCGTGCTGCGCGGCATGCTCTACGAGGTCGATCCGGGCTCGTGGAAGCCCGGCGAGAAATCCGAATCCAAATACTCCGTCAGCGCCGATTACTACAAGCTCGAAATCGACGGCCGCGTCTGGCACGAGATCGACGTGCTCGGCTGCAAGCGCGTCATTGACGGCGTCGATCAGCTCGCCGAAGTGCGCGCCGCCATCGGCCTGTAAGACCCCACAACATACACACCACGATGCAAACCACCACCATCAAGCTGAAGTTTCCCGCCGTCGTCAACGGCGTCAAGGTCGACGCGCTCACGCTGCGCCAGCCCACCGTGCGCGACATGCGCGTCGCCGGCCAGCAGGCGGGCGGCGATGAAGAACTGCGCGAGATCCTGCTCTTCGCCTCGCTCGCCACCGCCGGGCAGAACGACATCGAGGGCCTGACCTATGTCGACTATCAGCGCGTGCAGCGCGGCTACTTTCGGCTGCTGGCCGACTGCGAGGCTCCCGATGCCGGACATCAAGCGGCTGACCAAGCGCCTGCTGTCGATGGGCGTCAGCCCGCGTGACATTGACGCCATGACGGTCGACGACATGGTCTGGTGGTTGACCGACTGACGCGGCAACGCGGCGCCACTCAGCAGGAGCACGGATGGCAACAAAAGACATAGCGCTTGGCATCCTCATCGGTGGCGCGGTCAGCTCAACCCTGGGCCGTGCCGTCAATGAGGTCGGTACCAAGCTGGATGCACTCAAGAAGCGGGCAGGTGAGGCGCGTGTCTGGCAGAACACGATTGGTGAAACCCAGCGCCTGCAGCGCGAGTTTCGTGACCTGCACGCCGCAGGGGACCGCGCCGCTGACAAGGTGCGCATCAAGATCGAGAAGAACACCCGCGCGTTGCGCGATGCCGGGTTCGAGGTCGACCGACTGGACCGTTCCTACCAACGGCTCGGCCGCACCGCACGCGGCTTGGAGCTTCGCGCGCGGGGCGCTGGGCTCATCGCCGACGGCCGAGACCGCCTGCGCAACACCATCGGCGACACCGGCAAGTTTGTCGCAGCGGCAGCGGTGCCCACGGCCATCTCCGCCGGCTACGAGGCCATCATCCGCGACATCGCCATCAAGGCCGGCGCCGCCCGCACCGACAAAGAGCGCGAGATGAGCAGCGGTATTGCCGCGTCCGCACAGCAAAGCGGCATCGGTCGCAACGTGCTGGCAGATGCCGTCAACCAGATGGTGGCTGGCGGCATGGATCTCGACCGCGCGCTCTCGTTCGCGCCGCTGGTGGGCAAGTTCTCGGTCAGCCAGGGCGCAGACCCGAAAGAAACCGCGCGGATGATCCAGGCGCTCGAGCAGAACGCCAAAATCTCCGACCCCGCCAAGATGGCGCAGGCGCTCGAAACCATCGCGTTTCAGGGTAAGGAAGGCTCGTTCGAATCGAGCGACATGGCGCGCTGGTTCCCAGTGTTGCTGGCGGATATGCAGAAGCTCGGCATTGTCGGCAACTCCTCTGTCGAGCAGCTCGGCGCGCTGCTGCAAGTGCAGATGAAAACCGCCGGCAGCGCCGATGAAGCTGCCAACAATACGAAGAACTGGTTCTCCAAGATCGGCAGCGCAGACACGGCAGGCAACTACGCCAAGGCCGGCATCGACTACCAAGCCAAGATGCGCGAGGCCATCGGCAAGGGCTGGAGCACGATGGAAGCGTCCTTCGTGCTGGCGCGTGCCTACATCGAGCAGGCAGACCCAGAGAAGGCCAAGCAGCTTGCAGCGGCGGCAAAGCAATTCAACAGCGAATCCGACCCGGCCAAGCGCGACGCCCAGATGCGTGCGTTTGAAGAGACCATGAAAACGGGCGACCTCTTCAACGACATGCAGGTCAAGGCCGCGCTGACGGCCTACATGCAGAACGCCGATCTGTACCAGCGTCTGAAAACCGATGGCGCAAAGGCGGCCGGCGAGATCGAAAAAGACCTGGCCGACCGCCGCGATAGTTCCAAACAGAAATGGGCCGAAGTCGGGCAGGCGTGGGACGAAGCCATGCGCCGCATCGGCGACGCACTCAAGCCCGTCACCGACTCGGTAGCGGACCTCGCCGCCGGCGCCGGCACGTCCGTCGGCAAGCTCGCGGCGGAATCGCCTAAGGCCACGGTCGCCATCGGCGGCGTGCTGGCGTCGATTCTGGCGTTCAGGACCGGGCGTGCCGCGTGGACGATTGGCAAGGGGGTGACCAACATCGCGCGGGGCACCGCCGTGGCCGCAGGCGTTGGCCGGTCGGCCGAGGTGGCGGCCACCGCCGCCAAGCTGGCGCCGGCCGCTGCAAAAGCGCCCGGCGTGCTGGGCGCATCGGGCAAGTTCCTGAAGGGGGCGGCACCCATGCTGGGCAAGGTCGGCTCTGTCGCGGGGGTTTTGGCGCTGGTGGGCACGGCCGGCATGGCAAGCGCAGAAGCGGCCGAAGGCCCAGGCACCAAGGCCGACAAAGCCAAAGCCATCGCCGGCATTGGCGCAGGGCTGGCGGGCGAGCTTGCTGGCGGCGCAGCAGGCCGCGCCATTGGTGCCGTGGCCGGCACCGCCATCGCGGGGCCCATCGGCACCGTTGTTGGCGGGCTGCTCGGCGGCATGCTGGGGTCGTACCTGGGCGGCAAGGCCAGCACTGCGCTGGCCGACCGTGCCCTCAACGACAAGAAGCCCGCCGCCGCGCCAACAGCGGGTGCGCCAGTCCTGCCCGCCGGCGCACAGGAAGCGCTCGGCACCGCCCAAGCAGCCGCCAATGCGCCACCGCGGCCACAACTGCAAGTCGACCAGCGGTTCGAGTTCGCACCAAAGATCGACCTGACGGTCAACGGCGACGTCAAAGACCCGCGCCAGCTTGCGGAGGCATTGATGCCGCACCTGCGCCGCCAGTTCGATGACTACGCCGCACAGCAACGCCGGGCCGCCATGTCGGACGGCTCGCACGTGTAACGGAACAGATCATGGATTTTCAGAAGTTCGCATCCGCAGCGGCAACGCATGCGGCGCGCGCGGCCGAGCATGTCCGGCAGATGGAGCGGTTGCTCGACAAGCCTGACGGCACCGGCGATGCAAACGCGCGCCGCCGTGAGGCGCAGGCGTTGGGCGACCTTTCGAGCGCCGGCAGCGCGCTTGCCGCCGCCGGCGAGGCCATCGGCGGCACTGGCCGCGTGACGGCAGCCCGTGGCGCAGCACAACGCGCACTCGGCCTGACAGACGCGGCGCTGGCGGCCATCCAACGCACCGCCACTGGCGAGCGCTTCGCCTCCGTCCTGCGCGCCGCGCAAACCACGGGCGACGCACTGGCAACCGTACGCCGCCGCCTCGATGCCGTGCTGCCCGCCGTCACGCCCAACGTGCGCAGCCTAGTGCCGAGCTACGCCCTCGGCCCGGACAAGATCCTCGGCGCCGGCCAAGCCGCAGGCGCCACCGAACGCCTGCTCGTCCTGTCAACGGATGACGGCGAGCAATTCCAGTTCGGCCTATCCACCGCCGCATACGACCGCCTGCGCCGAGAGACCCGCTACAACATCGCCACGCAAGAACGCATTCAGCGCCAAGAGGCCTTGCAGGCCGTGGGCGCGGGCGGCGACACCATCACCGTATCGGGCGCCATCTTTACCGCCGGCGGCGCGGGGGCAGGGCAGCTTGACCGCCTGCGCGCGATTGGTGCGGCGCTCAAGCCCGTGCAGCTCACCACCGGCTCGGGCGACGTGCTCGGCCGCTACTTCCTCGACCGCGTGGGCGAAGAGCAAGACGGCCTGCTGGCCGACGGCACACCGCGCAAACAGGGTTTCGATTTGGAGTTCCGACGCTATGGCGATGACTATCAGAACATCTGACGGCGACGTGCTGGACGTGCTCTGCTACCGCGCATACGGCACGCTGGCCGGCACGGTGGAAGCCGTGCTCGATGCCAACCCCGGCCTCGCCGCGCGGCGCCAGCCGTACGCCGTCGGCGTGGAGATCTTCCTGCCCGACCTCACGCCCGCGCGTGACGAACCCATCCAGCTTTGGACGTAACGCATGGAAGCCCAATTTGAAGTCCTTGCAGACGGGCAAGACATCACCGCGCTGCTGCGCGATCGCGTGTTGGAGATCCGCCTGACCGACAAGCCCGGCATGGAAGCGGACCGCTGCGAGATCCGCCTGGACGACCGCGACGGCAAAATCGCCTTCCCGCCCAAGGGCGCCACGCTGCGTATCTCGTTCGGCTGGGCCGGCAAGGGCCTATCCACGCGCGGCACCTACGCCGTTGACGAGATCGAGCTGAGCGGCCCACCTGCCACCATCGTGATACGCGGCAAGCCGGCCGACATGCGCGCCACCGCCAAGGCGCAGCGCAACGCCAGCTACACCGGCACCACACTGGCCGCCATCGTCGCGAGCGTGGCCGCGCGGCACGGCTGGAAAGCCGCTTGCACGATCGAGGCGCACATCGACCGCGCCGACCAGTTTGGCGAGAGCGATCTGCATTTCATCACCCGCCTCGCTCGCCAGTACGGCGGCACCGCGACCGTCAAGGGCGGCAGGCTCATCGTCGCCCCGCGCGGCGCCGGCAAGTCCGCAGATGGCAAACCGCTGGCGCCCATCGTGTTGCGGCCGACCGACCTCATGCGGTACCGCCTGACGTTCCCAGACCGCAGCAGCGTCGGCGGCGTCAGAACCCGCGCGCACGATGCCAAGACCGGCCGCAAGATCGATCTGTACATCCCCAACCCGGAAGCGCCCAACGGCCCACCGGCGCAGGCCACGCACACCGACCGGCACGTGCACGCCAGCCCGCAGGCAGCAAAAGCCGCCGCCAGGGCCAAGCTGCAAGACATGAACCGCAGCACCGCTGAAGGCGAGCTGGAGATGATGGGCCGCGGCGATATCAGCGCCGAGAAGACGCTGCGCCTGGAAGGCTTCAAAGCCCAAGCCGACGGCGACTACCTGGCCGAGACCGTCACGCACATCTACGCCAACAAAAGCTGGCTAGTGAACGTGAGCCTGAACGGCGGCAACAGCGGCAAGGCCAAGGCGGGGCAGGGCAAGGCCAAGGAGGCGGCCAAGGTGACCAACCTGGTCATTCCGGCGCCGCCCAAGCAATAAGAAACACGCGTTCGCAACCGCGACCGCATCCAATCGGCCCGCCACCCGGCGGGCTTTTTCATTTCCAAGCCATGAACAAACAATCCTTCAGCAAGGCTGCAGCCTTGCCGCCTGCGCTCGCCAGCCGGTGGTGGCCGCACATCGAGGCCGCGTGCAAGCGCTTCGGCATCTCCTCGCCCGCACAGCAGGCAGCCTTCATCGCGCAGATCGGGCATGAGTCCGGCGGGTTCACGCGCGTAACGGAATCCTTCAACTACGCCGTAGCGGCGTTGCCCGTCATGTTCTCGCGCGTGACGCCCGCGCTGGCTGCGACGCTGGGCCGCCAGCCGGGCGAACGCGCGGTGCCGCTCGAGCGGCAGCAGCGCATTGCCAACATCGCCTACGCCAACCGCTACGGCAATGGCGACGCCGCCAGCGGAGACGGCTGGCGGTACCGGGGCCGCGGGCTCAAGCAAATCACCTTCCGCGCCAACTACCGCGAGTGCGGCCATGCACTGGATCTCGATCTCGTTGCGTGCCCCGAGCTGCTCGAGCGGGACGACACCGCCGCGCTCTCCGCCGGCTGGTACTGGTGGGCCTTCGGGCTCGGCAAGCTGGCCGACGCCGGCAAGTTCGACGAGATCACGCGCCGCATCAATGGCCCGGCCATGGAAGGCGCAGAGGCACGCCGCGCCCGCTGGGCAGTCGCCAAACAAGCATTGGGAGCATAGATGGCACAGCCAACAGGTTGGGGCGCGCTGCTGCGCGTGTTGGACACGATTCTGCCGAGCGCAGCCGGTGCGCTGGTGTCCCTGCGGTTCATCCCGGGCACGCCCGTGCAGCGCGTGGCCTCGCTGCTGCTGGGCGTTGTGTGCGCGCATTACCTCGGCAACGGCGTGATTGGCTGGTGGCAGGTGCCGGCGGGGCTGGTGTCGGATGCCGTCAAGTTCATCGCCGGCGTGTTCGGGCTGACCATCGTCGGCTACGCATACGGCGAGCTTCCGGCGCTGCGGCGCCTGGTGCACGACTGGCTGCAGCAAGCAGCGCAACGCTGGACAGGAGGCCGCAAAGAATGACGCTCACCCAAAACGACGTGCTCACCGCCATCGACATCGTGGCGCTCGTGGCCATCTGCGGGGGCGCCGCGTGGTCTGCGCTCACGCAGGCCATACCGCACGGGTTGCGCGGCGCGCTGCTGCTGTGCGCCGTCGCCCTGTGCGCGCTCGGCAGCGCCGCCGCCTCGCTCCACGCCCATCGGGATATCGCCACCGTGCAACTGCATTGCGTGCTGGCCGTGGCGGGGCTGTGGGTCACTTACATCATCCGACAAGGCAAAGCCCATGAACTTCGCAATCGTCCGGCTCCTGGCAGTGGCAGCGGTGGCTGCAGCAGCCGCGTGGGGCTGGCAGGCCAACCGTTACGAAACCGCCATCGCGCAGATCCAGCGCGACCACGCCATCGAGCGCCAGACCGCCGTCGATACCGTCGTGACGGCCCTGCAGGCTGCCATCGACAAATACCGGCAGCTTACCGACCAGCTCGACGCGCTCGACCGTACCCATTTCTCGGAGATGCAACGTGCCACCGCTGAAAACACGCGTCTGCAGCGCGCTCTTGCTGCTGGCACTGTACGGATGTCAGTGCGCGCCCGTTGTCAGCCCGACGCCGGTGCCGGCGCAGGTGAAGATCAGCCCGGCACCGGCCTGGGCGATGGAGCCGCCGGCCGATGTGAGCTATCTGGAGAGGATGCGGCGGATCTTGTCGATCTCTTCGCCGGGGCAGAGCGGGATGGGGAGAAACTGAGATACTTGCAGGCGCGCGAACGAGCGCTTGAAGTGGCGGGTGTTTGTGTGCAGCGCTGACGCGAGCCAGCAAATCGGCTGAGCGCGAACGTTCGCCGTCGGCGCATGTGCGGCCATTTGTTGCAGACACGTGGCTCCGCCCCGAAGACAAGCTCGTGGTTGAAACCAACTAGAATTGGGCACTTGGCGATTGTCATTTCCCGTCCCAATGAAAACTGAACTTGATGCCGACACAGTACTGAGGTCCACCACCGGATGTCGGCGCTTCGGCCATCCTGAATTTGAGGTTCGCTTCTCCAGCCGCACAGTTTCGCAGGACGTGGACTGGCTGCTACGTTATCTGGAAAACCGGGTCTCTGGAGGCAGTAAGTTTCAACACGGCGAAACCATCCAGGTTGGCTGGATGGTCGCGATGCTTGAGGACAGTACCGAGGGGAAGCTCCGAGTAAAGGAGCCAGACATGAAAGTCGTTCCCGTGCAGTTTATCGATTCGGTAACGCACACGCTGTTGCATCTGCGCACCCAGAAAGACGTGGTCGAAAGCCTTGTGCCGCCGGTAGACCCCGACTTTCCTTCACTCGTTCACAGTGTCGTCGTGCATGCCAACTACAAAGCCGCACGCCGAGTTCTTTTGACAAGAGGGGCCGTTGAAGGTGCAGATTCCGGATGGTGGCTGACAGACCTTGATGATACGGAGGGAGCGCAGGACCCAACACGATTTTCCAGAACATCGCTCTATCAACTGGGCGTCGACCGCCCGGACTTGATCAAGTTCTTCGCGGTGCCAGCCGGACTCCAAGTCGCAATCGACGATACCTATATCGGGGTCATCGGGGCAGAGGGTGAATTGAAGCAAGCCCCTGGGACTTACCTGAGCGAATTGAATCGAATCCGACGCGACACGGTAACGTAGGTCCAGTCCGAGCCGATCGCTTTCGGCCAGAAGCGGACATGCAGGTAGACGACGATGAAGAAGACTGTGTACTCGTTGCTTTCAATTGCTGCGATTTTCTGGGCGATATGCGCGGCATATCCCACCAGCTCTATCCCGCTTGGCTGGATCGGCACCTTGTTCGGGTCGATCGCCGGATTGTTGGCAACAATATCCAGCTACCAGACGGAAGAGAGGGCGGATACTCGTGGTGGCGCTATATTCAAGGCAGAATCGCCCGTGAAGTTCTTCTTTGCGTATTGCCTTGTCGGTGTGATGTTTGTTGGCCTGGCACTCTTGAGCGTGTTCGGTTGTATGCGCCAAATAGGGCAGTAAGCTGTTCACTGATACTGATTCAGCAGGCCTCTTATTGATCGGCTCACGGCACCGTTGTTATCTTCAGATGGTTCGGGGTGTTCTGGCTAGCTCTGGAGGCTGTTCTCGCGATCCGGCTCATTTACCGACGCAAGCTGGATCAGAGGGGCAGTGAGCGTTCGGCGTCCTGAT
The DNA here is from genome assembly GCF_958405935.1 of Ralstonia psammae. Classification (NCBI taxonomy): domain Bacteria; kingdom Pseudomonadati; phylum Pseudomonadota; class Betaproteobacteria; order Burkholderiales; family Burkholderiaceae; genus Ralstonia; species Ralstonia psammae. Next base: position 331,565 of record NZ_CATZBU010000002.1, on the reverse strand, counting down.
GCGGCCGCGAGGGTGTAGAAAGACCCTCGCGGCTAGCCCCCTACACCCCCGCCTCAATCAAATCCGAAATCTGGACCGACGCGCGCGCAAAGTCAGTCAGCGCGCGGGCGCGCTTGTGCCGATAGCTGCCGGCGGAGATGACGACGGGTTCTTTGGCTTCGTCGTCCTGCAGGACGATGAGCATGCCGGTGTAGCGGTCTGCCTGGTAGATGTGTTTGTTGAGCAGTTGCAGCGCGCGCTCGACGTCGGCGGGGTAGAGGCTGGCGAGGTCTGCGGGCGTGCGGGCTGCGGCGGGCGCGTCGTCGATGCACGGTTGTGCCGTGAACTGGCCGGTCTTGCGGATGGCCGGCAGGACGATGGACGTGACCCACTTGCGGAAGCGGTGCGGTACGGTGCCGGGCTTTACGGCATCGCGGCATCGCAGGACGAGGGTGTACATGCCGGATTCGCTCACGATATGGGCTGCACCCTGACGACCTATGTTGAACATAGACCGTTCATCTTGATCCAGCCGGGCAATGACTTGCGAGGCGTTTTGAATGTTGAGCGCGTCGCAGATGTCGGTCGCGACAAACCACGGCTCATCGTCGCGCATGACAACGCGCACCGCGTGCGATTCGAAATTGAAGGTGTTTGGGGTGAGGGCGAGCGCGGACGCGCTGCTGAGATTTCCAGTCATAGCAGATCCCTGAGTTGCGGTGAGTAGACCGCCGCCTCGCCGCCAAGCGAGGTGGGGCGGAACCGAACAGGTTGGCGGACCGGAACTCAGGAACCGGCAGGGCCGAAGCCCTCCTATCCGGCCCGCCCATGGGAGTGCCAGACGTGCGCAAACAAAAAGCCGCGCGTGAAAGCAAGCGCGGCTAATGTGCGCCCGAGTATCCCGGGCCGCCAAGCCCGTGTGCCGGTGTTTCCGGCGACCGGCTGAGTATACGGCGGGCGGCGGTTACGTGCAAACTGGCGGGCCGATGCAGGCCGGCAGAGAAACCGGCTGCTTTCGGCCAATAGCAGACGTTTGGGTATTCTTGAGCGAGGCCATCCGTTACCGACAGCGCGGCCGCTGACAACTGCGGGGAATCAAGCAATATGGAACCAAAACGTGTCGATGGTGCGCGCCCACCGGCAACCCGACGCCCGTTCCAGCAAGGCACCTGTCTTTGTTCAGTGATAGCAATGACCAAACAAATCCTCTGTTCAGTGTGTGGTCAACCGCTGCTTGACGGCGAAGCACGGTACTACTTTCCGACTCTTGCGGAGGGACACTCACTGTCGGCCTTCGCCGGTATTGCGCATGTTGAATGTTTGAGACGCGAAAATGAGAGGCTGTCGATTGGCAAGCAACTCTCTGATATGCGTGAGTCGATGGCACGCGCAGATTTTTCGGAGCGATATGCCAGAGACGGGAATGTCCTCCTGCGCGGCAGGCTCGCTGACGAGGGGAAGATTGAGATTTACGACTGTGAAGATTTTTGCGATTTCTCGCTCGAAAAATCAACGGCCTTGATGTTTGAAAGAGGCGAGATGAATCAGGTGGTTACGCCACTGATTTCTCTTGTTGCCAACGAAAACAGGTTGACCTACACATGTGTCCGCCCGTCGTTCTCGCTTAAACTTGAAGCAATTTCAACGTCTCGGTTGAGAGAGCTTCTTCGGAGTTTTTTTGAAATGTAGGCAGCTTGAATTGCTGGCTGAGGTTGGCAATACGCTGGAGTGGTCTGTCGCGGAGTCAGGTCTTCCGCCACAGTTGTGGAATGGCAAGCTCTGTGGCTCTGTACCTGGAAGGAACCAATGTCCGATACCGGCCAACTGCGGACGTTCATACTAACTACACGTGGGCTATCAACGGTGACGTGAATGGTGAGCAAAGACGAAGCGTTGAGGCAGTTCGAAGACCAGTTGCTTCACGCAGAACATGTGCTAAACACCGAATACTCGTTCGACCTAGCAGAGCCTGACTACCTGCGTTGCTTAGAGCTCATCAATGGCGCGCCAGAGCTTCAAGCTCAATTCGAAGACACGCTCATTGCGCTGTTTTCAAACGGGAGGGTGAGCGCCGAGCCACTAGCCTACTTGATGCATAGGTTGCGTTGGCCAAAGGTACATGCCTGGGCGGAAGAACAACTTCGTGCCATGCCGAACCCGCTCGCAAATGGTGCGTCGTTGGAAAAAGTGCTCAACGCGTACAGTGACCGTTGGGAAAATCGGGAGTTCTATCGCGGCATTTAGGCCGCCTCGGTATGGTTTGGTATAACGGGGGCGTGCGCTGTTCGATAGACGTCTGCTCGCGGCCAGAAGCGGCCGTTCGGTATGCTTCTGCAATGCATTCGAGGATGGAATCCAATGTCTCGACACACCTTGTACGCGTACGTTGATGGCGCAGACCTGAGCGACGTAGCTGAACCTATTGAGCAGCAGCTTCAGCTATTTGTTGATGGTGCACAGTGGTCTGTCTTGCCGCCAACTGTCATCAACCAACGCGCGCCCGAGTCCACCACGCACGCTGGCGACTTCCCGGACTGGGACTTGGGGCTGAACCTAGCTTTGCCTGACCGTGGAGCGGAGGGTCCCGATTGGTTCCGGGATGTGGAAATGATTGCTCGCCACCTGGGTCGCCTACATGCTCGTTTCCGCCGAGACTTTGTCATTGGAATTTGCGACAACGTGACGGGACTAGTGGAAGACCTGTGCTTCGTAGAATCCGAGATTCCCGACCTTAGGAAGCTGAGAGATGCCATTGGGACTGGCATCACTTCGACACCGTAACCGCCGCCCGCTTTCGGCCAAAAGCGGTCGATTGACACTAGGTCCTGAAGCGCCCCCCGACGCCCCTGGCTGGCTACAGGAAACGCAATGACGACAGTTTTTGTAGACACGAATGAAATCACTGATTGGCTCTCATTTCATCAGGTCCTGTCACAGCTCTTTGGCTTTCCCTCGTTCTATGGCAACAACATGAACGCGTTAATCGACTGTTTGACTTATCTCGATGATCCGGACGCTGAAATGACACGTATTCACGTTGTGCCAGGGCGCACGTTAGCGATACAACTCGGCGGTGTTGAAAATTTCAGGGCACGCTGTCCTGAACAGTTTGCGGCGTTGCAAGACGCTTGCGCATTTGTGAACTGGCGTCGTACCAGCGAGCAGGGCCCTCCTTTGATCGCGCTGTCGTACTACGACTGAGTTGGCATCGCATATATGAATCTCGGCGCAGTCTAGGGGAGCGAGTCGAGAGGGACGGTGAAAAATGATCGATTGCTGTCACTTACCGGCCAATACCGATCATTGCAAATAGCCCGCATCGCCGCCAACCCGCCCAGCGATGCCAGCCCCATCCCACCCCCTACACCCCCGCCTCAATCAAATCCGAAATCTGCACCGACGCCCGCGCAAAGTCAGTCAGCGCGCGGGCGCGCTTGTGCCGATAGCTGCCGGCGGAGATGACGACGGGCTCTTTCGCTTCGTCGTCTTGCAGGACGATGAGCATGCCGGTGTAGCGGTCTGCTTGGTAGATGTGTTTGTTGAGCAGTTGCAGCGCGCGCTCGACGTCGGCGGGGTAGAGGCTGGCGAGGTCGGCGGGTGTGCGGGCGGTGGCGGGCGCCTCGTCGATGCACGGTTGTGCGGTGAACTGGCCGGTCTTGCGGATGGCAGGCAGGACGATGGACGTGATCCACTTGCGGAAGCGGTGCGGGACGGTGCCGGGCTTCACGGCGTCTCGGCAGCGCAGGACTAGGGTGTACATGCCGGACTCCGAAACGATGCCGACTTGTTGCCGGCCACCATGAGTGTCGGTTAAACCGACACCCTTTTCGTCGGCATCCAACTTCAGGAGTGCATCCCGGCTGTTGGCGATTTCAAGCGCGGCACACACGTCGGTTGCGACGAACCACGGCTCGTCGTCGCGCATGACGACGCGCACGGTGTGGGATTCGAAATTGAAGGTATTCGGGGTAGGGGCGAGCGCGGACGCGCCAACAGACGTACCAGTCATGGCATGACTCCTTGAGTGCGGTTTGAGATCCACCACCACGCGGCCAAGCGTGGGGGGTGGACCAAAGCGGGGTTGGCCGACCGGACTCAAGGAACCGGCACCCCCGAAGGAGTCCCCGCCCGGCCCACCATAGAAGCTGCCAGACGTGCGCAAGCAAAAAGCCGCGTGCATAGGAATGCGGCGCGGCTCTTCTGCGCCTTGAGAGGTCGGGCGGCCAAGCCCGTGTGCCGGTGTTTCCGGCGACCGGCCGAGTATACGGCGGGCTGCAGTTACGTGCAAACCAGAGGCCTACCGACAGCTCGACGCGCTCGACCGTAGGGCCAAGCAACTGGAAGAAGTTGGCACACCACTTGGCTGATGACCTGCATTTCGAGCAAAAAAATGCGCCCTGTACAAGGGCGCAGACGTTTTTGCCTTCGAAACGGACGTCGAAAGACGCAGGCCTAGAGGAGCACTATCGCGGGGTGGGTGGATAGCCTGCGTAGGCTTATCTTCGGCGACCCACAGCAGAACGCAATTCAAATACGCGCTCGCATTGATTACTTGGTAGCGCTGAATCGGAACTGAGTAGGATCTTGGTTCTCATAGCTGGTGTCTGCTTCCGACTGCGGATTCAACCGATCAAAGCAAATGGCCCGCACCGCCGCCAACCCGCCCAGCGACGCGAGCCCCATCCCACCCGCCCTACACCCCCGCCTCAATCAAATCCGAAATCTGCACCGACGCGCGCGCAAAGTCGGTCAGCGCGCGGGCGCGCTTGTGCCGATAGCTGCCGGCGGAGATGACGACGGGTTCTTTGGCTTCGTCGTCCTGCAGGACGATAAGCATGCCGGTGTAGCGGTCTGCCTGGTAGATGTGTTTGTTGAGCAGTTGCAGCGCACGCTCGACGTCGGCGGGGTAGAGGCTGGCGAGGTCGGCGGGTGTGCGGGCGGCGGTGGGCGCGTCGTCGATGCACGGTTGTGCCGTGAACTGGCCGGTCTTGCGGATGGCCGGCAGGACGATGGACGTGACCCACTTGCGGAAGCGGTGCGGTACGGTGCCGGGCTTCACGGCGTCACGGCAGCGCAGGACGAGGGTGTACATGCCGGATTCGCTGATGATCGTCTGAAGACGTGCTCCACCACGTCGGCCGGAATGACCCTCAGTTAAGCTGAGGGTCATTCGTTCGTCACTATCGAGCGACCGCATTGCTTCGCTCGGATTCGACAATCCCAACGCCATGCAGACGTCTGTGGCAACAAACCACGGCTCGTCGTCGCGCATGACGACGCGCACGGCGTGCGATTCGAAATTGAAGGTGTTCGGGGTAGGGGCGAGCGCGGACGCGCTGCTGAGATTTCCAGTCATAGCAGATTCCTGTGGTGCGGTTGATACCGCCACTCCCCGACGCCAATCGAGGTGGTGGCGACCGAACGGGATTGGCGTACCGGACCACAGGAACCGGCGCCCCGTGAGGGGCTCCCGCCCGGCGCCACCATAGGAGTGCCAGACGTGCGCAAACAAAAAGCCGCGCGTGAAGATGCTAGGCGCGGCTATGTGCGCCTGTGGTATTCGGGACGCCAATCCCGTGTGCCGGTGTTTCCGGCGACCGGCCGAGTATACGGCTGGTTGGGGTTACGTGCAAACCAGCGGCTTACCCGGCACAAAATGCTATCTTGACTCTGGCGTTGGCCGTAGCGACGTCACGATGGTGCCCGTATCGACGAATGCTCGACGCGAAATGTACTGGATGTTCTGGGCTTCCTAGCACAAGTCCTCTTTCAAGATGACACTTAAACGCAGATTGGCTATCACGGACGACGACGGCCGACACATTAAGGCGGTCTATGTTGAACCAGATGCACATGGTTTCGAGGGAGCCGATCTTTCCGGCCTGTGCGCGCCCTATATTCAAAACTTGAGCGGCGTTAGCTTTCGACGCGCCATTCTGTATTGGGCAAACCTCTGCGGTGCAGACCTGTCAGACTGCAACTTTGAAGGAGCCGATCTCTCCGGCGCCGCCCTGCGGGACGCACGGCTCGTGGGTGCGAATCTACGCGATGCCAAGCTTGGTCGGGACAACTTGGGCGGCTCTACAGACCTCCAAGGGGCTGACTTGACCGGGGCCCAATTGCATGGGGCAGACCTGAACGGCGCTAAGTATGACGATAAGACCAAATTCCCTCTAGGCTTCGACCCACATAGCTCGGGCTGCATCCGGGTCGTTGCAAGCTAATGGCGGGGAACCTTATGGTCGCGGGGGGGCGGGAAGCCGAACTGCTGAAATTGATCGGATTCTTTGCGGCAGGAGGCCGGCCGATGCAAATTCTTGAAACTGTCCGAAGCGCCTGGGGTTGGACCGGCATCGAGCCGGTGGACCTGATAGACGAGAACGACTTCGGCAATCTCATCATCAAGGACGTGCACGGGCAGTACTGGCGACTCTGCCCGGAAGACTGCTATTGCGAGGTCGTCGCGGCAGATCAACCAGCGTTTGAGGCGCTGGCCGCCGATAGTGAGTTTCTGGTGGACTGGCAGATGGGTGCCTTGGTGGATCAGGCGACGCAACGGCTTGGCCCGCTTTCAGCAGGGCGGAAGTTCTGTCTCAAAATCCCCGCAGTGCTCGGCGGCGAGTATGGCGGCGATAACCTTGGAACAATCTCGATGGAGGAGTTGATACGCTTCTCTGGCGACATAGCTCGGCAGATCGCGGACCTCCCGGAAGGGATGCCGGTCAAGCTTTCGGTTGCTGACTGATTGCGCTCGTAGGCCTCATTGCAAACCGCCACCATGTCAGACACGCCAATAGCGCAGCGGCATCGCAGTATCCGACGATACTGGAATCCGATCGAGAGCAGATATCGGATCTACGAACGTCCACCCACCATTGAGGTCCTGTGCGACCGATGTGGTCATCCGCTCGTGTTTCGTCCCGACCCGATTCCCACCCATCGTCATGATTTCGAAAGCGGTGGCTACGAGGTGCTACCAAGGGAGATAGGCGGTGTCATCGCGGGCCGCGGGGCCTGCGGAAATTGTGGAAGAGTCTCCAGTTCGACTCAATGGCCGGAGGCGGCGCGAATCAAGATCAGGGTGCCGGAAGGCATCTTATGGTCGTGGAACACAGAGCAGCTATTGGCGATCCGTGCGCTTGTCGCCGGCGACAAGGTTTCGTTGCGAAGGCTGCTGCTATCTGACTGGCGCTTGGCGAGAGTCGTCGGGCGTATTCCAAAGTTCGCTACTCTGAAACGAAACCGGGTCAGGATTCTCCGCTCGATCGATGCACTGCTGCGAGAGTAGACCGCCGTTAAGGGACCTAACATGCTTTCCAGAGATAGGTTGGCTTTTCTAATAGCTCCACTATTTCCTTCGCTTCTTTTGTTGTTTGTATTCCGCTTGACGGATATAAGACTGGCAGCATTGATTCTACTTTTATCAATTCCGTTCAGCTACCTTCCTTGTCTTCTGCTGGGAATTCCGCTGACACGGTATTTGGGAAGGAGGAAATCTCTGACTGTGATAACAGTGACGCTATGTGGGATGCTCTTTGGAGTGTTGGTGTACTACGGCGCCGGATTTGCTATCGCTACCATTCTCGGGTCGCAGAAATATTTTGTTCCAACATTGATGGACTGGGCGCCCGGCGCGCTGTTTGGATTCCTGGTGGCTCTTCCCTTCAGCCTTATTTCGGGGTTCCCGCTGTGCAGTCCGAAGAGATAGTGCTCCCACCGTGCGGATGGTTAAGCGATGGCGTTACCTTGGCAAGACATCATGTGGCAACCAATCGAAGAAGCGGAACTGTGGAATCGGCTTCAGGCTGACATTCAGGGGGTGTCACCAACTACGCGATCGCTGGTCCCGACGCTGTCACGCCCTCTGGCCACTTTGTATTGCGAGAGAACGAACGGAAACACCGAACGCCTACTCGTGATCGTTCGCGTAGGCGAGAGGGCCTTGGTGTATGACGACGTAGAAGAGGAATATGCAATCGCACATGTCCCTGAGGGTGGACTGCTGCGCAATTGGCAACTCTATGGTCCTCTCGAGGCGGCGCTCCTTGCGCTCTTTGCTAAACCGTAAGCGCTCCCGTTAACTCCCACGCACGTATTGATGTCTGCCGCCCGCTGACGAGACTGCCTTTGTTGGAGGATCAATGAAACGCTTGCATTGGCTCTTCGTCTGCGCCCTTTGGAGTGGGGCCTCCACCAGCGCGCACGCCCTGACACCAACTGCTGTGCTTTCGCACGTGGCCGAGGTGGGTGCCAAACGGGCGGTGCTGGATTACTACGAGACCCCGCAGCGGGACTACGTTTTTCGAGGTATCGCCTCGGGTGATCGCGATTGGCTGCAGGTGTACACGGCATTGCGGCAGGCAGCAGATGCGGGAGCAGGTGAGGACCTTGGGGACGCGATCTACGAGGCAGTTCCCAAACGGCCCTTCAATGTTTTGCCTCTGCTAGCGGAAAGCACTGGTAGAACGCCAAGGCAGCTTTGCACCTTCACTTTCGAGTCCAAGCTACCTGAGGGCGGGATCGGTGCATACCTCGATCGCCTCGATCGCGCCCTCGCTCAAGCGTCGACCGGAGAGCGGCGAAAAATGGCGGCAGCCTGCCGCGAGGGAATTAAGGCCACTAGGCGGCAGTTTGAAGGGCAGTAGGCTGCCGACGCGACCAACCGGCCGCCCATCCTACCCATGCGCCATCAACTCCATGGCCGCGCGAGCCAGAAGCCCGCTGCGTGTTTCATGCCGTTTCTCGGCAAACCGATCCAGCTTTCTGAGCACGAAGCGGGGGAGTGACACGTTGATGCGCTCCGGGGTGCGGTCAAGCTCCTCGTCGTCGATTTCAACGATCGCCCAGATGGCACCTGCGTACTCGTCTTGCTTGGTCAGGTCTTCAATGGTCGAGCAGGTTACGTCTACGTCTTCGCCGAGTTCTGCCAGTGTCTGCAGATGACCTGCGATGGCCTCCCGCGTGTTGCGGATGGCTTCATCGACGGTATCGCCCCACGAGTGCACGCCGGGAATATCCGGCACCGTGACGCCATGGACGCTCCCCTCGTCTTTGCGAATCGCGATGGGGAATTGCATGGCTTTTCTTCCTAGGTTGGCAGGCATGCCGCAAGAAAACTTAGATCTGATAGAAATAATTTGAAATCGAGCGTCACCTCCCTTCGCATAGAGTTTCGCGGCTGAAATAACTATGACGGCTCTGTGGGGGAGCAATGCGTTGCGACTTATATCCAGCGGACACTCGGAAGGTGCTTCGCTTGTTCGTTATGGCGCTGTGGTTGATGGCCGCGTGCGGTTCTGGCTGGGCTATCGATACAACGGGCCGCGCGTGGGTTTCGTCTGACGGTGGCGTTACTGGCGGCTCCGCCGTCGAAGTATGTCAAACGCTGTTGGCGATACAGATTTCGAACGGCAACCACATGCCCGGCGTAGTGTTTTACACCGTTGATATGTCCGCCGACGGAACGGCCGGAAATTGCAAATTGAAACGACCGGTGGGTGATTACAACTACTACGGTTTCGTTTCTCTATTGGGTCCGTGCGCTCCTGGCTATGTGCTGCAACCGGACGGGTCGTGTCGCCCGTCGGCACCAGAGGTCAAGGCGTGTCCTGTATCGCATCCCGTTTTTCCCGGCTCGGGCGTAAAAACGCTCACTGAGCGCGACGATGCCGGCAGCCTAGAGTTGCCGATTTCACGCACGTATCGGTCCGACCTCAGCTTCCGATCAATTGATTCGGTAGGCGGATGGATGTTCAATTGGAAGCGGGGCCTCGATGTAAGCCTCACAACAACTTTCACATCGAACCCGATCACGGTGCTCGGGGAAGATGGCACAGTGCGCGTGTTCCGGAAAAGCGCTGGCGTGTGGACGGCGGCAGGCACGTCCGACACTATCTCGCAGTCAGGTACTACGTGGGTTTATACGGTTGCGGCAAGCGGAGCGCGGGAAACGTACGACGCTAAAGGTAATCTGATCTCCGTCCGCGACCGGACCGGCAAGACAACGACTCTGACCTACAACCCGCAGAGTCAGCTTACGGCAGTGACAGCCCCCAGCGGCCGAAGCCTGACCTTTGGGTACAACGGCCAAGGCCGCATCTCCAGTATCACCGCGCCCGATGGCGCTATCACCCAGTACGCCTACAACACGAACGGCATGCTGACCACCGTTGCGTGGCCAGACAACACCACGCGGCAGTACGTATATGAAGACACCCGATTCCCCACGGCGCTCACGGGCGTCATCGACGAAGCTGGCGTGCGGTATGCCACCTATGCCTATGACGATCAGGGGCGGGCGATCACCAGTGAATTGACCGCCGGCGCGGATCGGTATCAGTTCCAGTATCAGGCGAACGGGCAGACGACCGTCCTGACGCCGGATGGCGGCAGCAGCGTGTACAGCTTCCTGAAGCAGAACGGTGTGTTGTTGCCGACTGGGGTGAGTGCGCCGTGTCCGACGTGCGGCAATACCGCGCTGAGCACCAGCTACGACAGCAATAACAACGCGACCAGCAAAACGGGCTACGACGGGTCCACTACGTCATACACCTACGACACCCTCGGCCGAGAAACTCAGCGCATCGAGGGCGCTGGGACTGCCTACGCGAAGACCACCACAACCGAGTGGGACCCGCAGCAATGGCTCGTGACACGCGTTGCCGCGCCAAACAAGATTGAGGCGTTTTCTTACGATGCGAACGGGAATCTGCTGTCGCATACCGTGACGCCGACCATCGATACGAATGGTAGTCAGGGGTTCGCCGCGGTGCCGTCTGGGGATGCTGAAGGCACCGAATGGACGTATGACGCGAACGGGCAAGTTCTCACGGCAACAGACAAGAAAGGAGGCATCGTCGTTGGTGCTTGGACATTCACGTACGATGGCAACGGTAACCTGCTCACGCTTACGAACCCTTCAGGCCAAACCGGAACGATTGTTCGATACGATGCTGCAGGCCGTGTCCTTGAAGCTGTGGACACTGAAGGGCAGGTTCATAAGTTGACTTACAACGTACGAGGGCGGCTCACCGACCGGCAGATCGAAGGGTTGAATATCCATTACGACTATGATTCCATCGGGCAGGTGGTCGCTGTTTCCGGGCCGCAAGATATGTCGGCACGGTATGTTTATGATGCTGCGCACCGATTGATCGAGATCATCGACAACTTGGCGATCCAAGAACAATCAAGCAATGCGACCACTCTCGCCAGCCCCTTTGCTACCGAGCAGACGCAGGGAAACGGCGGTACAACTTCGTCCACCATGACGCGCGTGAAGTCGATGCTAGTCAATGTTTGGAATACGGCGTTGAGTTGGTTGAGGGGTGTAGTTTCGAAGTTCATTAGCTCTGCACATGCGCAGGCCGCCCCAGGGTCACTTATTGGATATCGGCCACCTGTTCCCACGCCAACGGGAAGCCAAGCGATCAATGTGGTGCCCCGGCCAGAGAACGAACTGGACACCAATGTAGGATCGCGCCGGATGCCTCCGGATATGGCGGGGTTGAACGTTCTCTTGCAGGTCCAACAGGCCTGCAGCGCAGCCGTGAATTTTGTCGTACAAGCATTTAGCCATAGCACGCCGCCAGGCGATTGCGATTGGGACGAGTTCAAGCGGCGCAATAAGGCTGTGACTGACGCTTGCAAGACCGGCCAGACATACTGCAAGGCGGGAGATGATACGGCTACTTTGCTAGCCAAGAAGACGTCGCTCCAGTCTTGCGGCAACGCCCGTAGAGACCTTATGGACAGATGCTTCCGTGGCGGAGATGCTCGCCATCAGAAGGAATGGGTAAAGATCATTCAACAAGTAGCAATCTGCAATGGACTCTAAAACCTTAGCAAATCGAGCAGCAGCGATCGCCGACGGACTGCGAAACGCTTTCCCGACGGTTCCTGTTCCGACGAATCATCGCCGTGCGGACGGGTGCATTGACTGGGAAGTCGAGGAAGACCTTCAACGGGTCATCGGTAAGGTGTGGACTGAAGTGAAGCTTGAAGACTGGACACACATGATCCGTCCATCCGCGATCCGGAACGGCACCGATACTTCCTTCTTCAAGTACTACGTGCCTTCGATTCTCTGCGGGGTTTTGGGGAACCTCGAATGGGCAGATCCGTTGGCCACGTCTGCGCTACTGCCCGACAACCCAAAGTTTGAGCCTCGCGACGAGTGGCAAACCTTCAGAAGCTCTTTCTCACCTGCGCAGGTGACGCAGATCGTGGCCTTCCTCGAATGGCTCAAAGATGCGAGCGATCCTGCGTCAGCAGAATGGCATGCTGCTGACGCGGCCCTGAATGGCTTGTGGTCGTAATATCTTTTGCTACGGCGAGATGGAAAAGCAAAAGCTGGAAGAAGCAATCGTCGCCGCCTTCGCGGATGTGGAGGCCCCTCCTGATTGGGCCCTCGTGCGCAGTCGCGAGGGCTCCGAGCCCGCAGAAGTCGAAGCGATCTTTCGCGGCGTGAAGGATTGGAGAAACCTGCACGTGTTCAAGATGGATCAGGATGCGGTCTTGTCCTTCCTGTCCGATGAAGCGTTCAGGTACTACATACAGGCCTTCATGATCTACGACCTTAAGGGCGAGATCCACTACAACAACGTCGTCTTCCACCTGACATTTGGTCTTCAGGACCAGAGCGCGGCGGAGCCGTTGAATCCTCGCCGATACGGAAGCCGCACCCTTCGGGATGTGGCCGTTTATCGGAACTCGATGTTCTCGCCGGCGCAAGCTGGTGCGATCGTTGAATATCTGAAGTCCAAGCTGGCGGCTGAGGAGCCGGATGGATTTGATGCGCCGGCGATTCGGCAGGCGCTCGACAACTACTGGCTTGCACGAGCGGAGTTGCCTGCGGCGTGAGCCAGTCCATGAACCTATACCTAATCGCTGCTTTTGTAATTGCTGTCGGCGGCGGAGCAGCATTGCTCCGTCGAAAACGCTGTCAGGCCAGCCTGCAGGCTCTCTCCGAGCGGGAATCGCTCAGCGACGCCGAGATCTACAAGCAGTTCTACGCTGGCAGCAATTTTGACGAAGCTGCCGTTCGTGCAGTCTGGAACGAGATTGCAGAGACGCTGCGGATGCCCGCCGACAAGCTACGTCCGACCGATAAGTTCGGTGCCGACATTGGCGTCTGGTCAATCACGAGTGAAGAACTGGATACGCTGGGCGAGTTGGCAGCACGGCGTGCTGCCCGACATGGAAAGGAGGTCGATATCTCCGCCATTGCAACGGTTGATGATTACGTGAAGGCGTTTGCTGCGACTTCAGCGCCCGGCTAGTTGCGCTGTCTACGAAAGGACTTTGCATTCGTATCGTAAGGAAGCAACGGGATGACGACGATCTATGAAGTTTGGGAAGTAGTTGACCCTGCTGGCGGCTCACAGATAGCGCTCGTCGAAAAAGGGCAGTTCGAAGCGCAGCGGCATCTGTACGACGGCAAGCCAGAGTTGCTGACCTCGTTCGAGGCCGAAACCTTCGATGAGGCAGCCCAGAAACGTAACGACTACTTTGGCTGGGGCAAATATCAGCCAATGGACTAGCTTGGAAACGGGGTAGGGTTGCCGGCATGAAATACGCAGACGGACAGCAAGTGCAAGTCGGCGATCGCGTCGGCCTTGGTGAGGACGCCGGTGGCGTGGTCGTGTGTTCGATCGAGGACGGTGTGTTCAGCGACGGATACACGGCAGAGCAATGGGCCTACCTGCGAAAAGGCTTCATGGTCGAATTTCCCACGCTTGGCCTGATCCATTACGAAGTCGCCGAGGAAGATCTGCGCTTGATGTCTCGCGCGGGGTCATAAGCCAGCTTTGCGGTGCGCGTAGTACGGCCGCAGCTTGTCCTCAAGAATCCCGTCTACCGCATCGAGGCTGCGCGGCTCCGGGTTCAACCACGCATCAATGTTCTCCGGTTTAATCGGTACCGGGCAGCGGTCATGCCCGACTTCCGCAATCTCCGGCGGCGGATCATCGGTGATGATGGCGAACGAGAGCAGATCCTTTTCGCCGGGCTTGGTCGCGCGCCAGTGTGACCATACGCAGGCGACGAGCAGCGTCTGCGGTGGGTCGGGGCGGAATTCGAGGATGACGTTTTTGCCGTCTGGGCCGGTCACGTTCTCATAGAACGCGTCGACCAGGACGAGGCCGTGTGTGTGGCCATATTGGCCTTTCCAGAAGCCGCGCAGGTTGTCGCGGCGTGCGTTGTAGGTGCCGGGGTACTGCTCATCGTAGAAGGCCGGCTTGCCGGCGGGGCGGCACTGGTAGCGCATCGGTTTGACGACGCGCCGGCCGTTCTCCATCACCATCACGGGCGCGTACCAGCCGGGGTAGATGCGCGAGTCGCGCGGCTTGAGCTCCGTGCTGTTGAGCTCTTCGAGTTTGCCTTTGGCTGCCGCGATTTTGTTGGTGGCGATGCGGACGTCTTCAGCGGCCTTCTTGGTGGCTTTGGCGGCGAGGGATTGCTGGGCTTTCTCCAGCCGTTCGGTCTGCTTGGCCAGCTCCTGCAGCAACGCGATCTCGTCTGCGGCCATGCGCGCGCGGATGACCTCGGCGATTTTCTTTTCTTCGTCAGTCTCGGGCGATTCGAGGAAGTGCACGGTCATCGCCCTCGGCACGCGCATCTTCGGGTTGGCGAAGTACTCCATCACCATCCGCGTGAAATCGTCGAGCGACATGATGGCGCCGTACTCGTGTACGAACCGTCGGTAGTCGGCTTCGATTTGGGCGGAGTAGCACATGGGCGCGGGGCTCCCGAGTGGGCTGTCTGATGATACGCCGCGTGGGGGCTTACCAGCCGTCGTTAGGGTCGCGCTTGCCTCTGATCTTGACGATCATCTCTGACAGCCAGCGCTCTTCTTGCAGCACGCGGCGCAGGGCCAAAACCGCAGCGCCAAGCGGGTTGTCCGGGTAGACGAAATACTGTTCCGTCTCTAAGCGCCAGGCGTGGTAACCGACGTTGTGGAGGGCGCGGATCTCCCACAGGAGCCGCATGACGGTTTCGTTGTCGCGGTGCTCTTCGGCCAGCTTGTGGAGTTCGGCAAGCGTGAGCGCGGGAAAGCGCTCGCGGATGTATTTCGACATGGGCGCACCGTCACCATTTGCGAGCGTTGCGCATCGCCCGCCGCTCATGCGGGGCGGGTTCGGCGGCGAGGGACGCGCGGTATGCCTCGTCCCGGGCAATGTCCTCGTGGAACCACGTCTCCGCCGCGAGCTCTTTGTGCAGCGCCTCGACGGCAATGCCGAACGCGTCTGTTCGGCCACCCGGCCCGGCTGCCTCGGCGACCTGGTGCACGCGAAAGACGAGGTTGCGCAGCGCCTGTACTTCCATCACCAGCCGCCGCACCACGGGGTCGTGGCCGTAGCGGTCGCCAATGGCCTTAAGTTGCTCGGTGCTGAGCGCGGGGTATTCGATGCGGAGGGGGTAGGGCATGGCACGAGTACTGGATGGATATACAGTATCGTAGGGCGGGTGCTAGGCGTCAATGTAGACAATGCAGACGTGGAGCGGGGCGCACCTGGGGAGGGTGCTGTAGCGGCTATGGGCGTCTGCTCAACCTTAGGGCGGCGCTTAGCGCGTCCAGCTGCGGCACCTGGACCAAGCTTGTCTTGCTCTCCAAACAGAACAATCAAGCGGCACAGTATCAGGTCATCGCTCCGCATATGGCGAAGCTCGCTGCCTGCGGTAATGCTCCCTAGTCTCTGAGACGCCCGGTAAAGCGAAATGGGCGCTTGCCGTCCAGGACAAGTGCGCGGACACGTGCGCGTGTGTCGTTCACACGCAAGGTAGGGGTGGTGGGATGGCCCTCTCTACGTCAGGCGCTTCCTACGATATTGACGCCAGAATGCGCGCCTAAAGTGCGCGGCGAGGGCGATGTCGAAGGCGGCTAGCCTTTCTGGTTGACCAAAGCCGAAAATGCCTTTCGAGCGGAGCCGGCGAGTTGTTTCTTTTGCTGCCGCAGCTTTTCGATTTCGGATTTCGTCAGCTGTGCGGAACCCGACAAGGTAATTGGCTTCGTCCGCCGTGAGTGCGCTAGGCTCGATCCCGCAAATTTCTGTAATTTCATGTCCAAACCTCTCAGTCAACAGCCGTACAACCTTCTTCTGCGGCTGCAGCATTCCGGACCGACTTGCGTTCACTAAGACTACCACGCCCTCAACAATCCCGCCTCGGGCCTGGATGAAATGTGCGAGTTCCGCAAGTGTTCCACCCATTGTTGTGACGTCATCGACCAACACATATTTTTTACCTGTGTCTACGCGCCCCTTGAATTGGGGTCGCGCATTCAGGCGTTCCATTGGGTCTGCGCCAGTGTGATAGACCTTGGTTGCTTGGACAATATCGTAGTCGACGACGCCATCTGCGAAGAGGCTGAGGGCAGTGGCGAGCACTTGCGGTATGGCGTTATCACCAAGTGCTTCGTGGGCATGAGGGGCAACATAAACTAGCCCAGACTCGAATGTGTCTCTTACCTGTCCAAGCAGGGGCAGTCCTAGTTGAACGACCAGACGGGTGGCGGCATCGCCATCGCCGCCCTTTGCTTCGCGATAATCGGGGTGGGCCTTTAGCGCGCTGTCGTCTTTGAACGCGAACAAAATCCCAATCCCTGCAGGGAACCCCAGTCGTCTTGTGGCGGGCAGATGGTACGAAAATTCTCCGTACCGTATGCGAAGGCGCGCGATGTTCAGCTGGCGCAACCGAAATTGTATGTGCCGCCGCCGGCTTATCGGTATCCGGTTGGAGCGTAGGTTTTGGCGTAGGTTCTGCATTAAGCCCTTACCTGGAGCGCAACACAGACTTCTGCATCATCGGCGTGTGCTTGTCGAAGGGGCCGTATTTCGGGTCGATCTCCAGAACCGGAGCGGAGTGTTCAGCCATGAGTACTAAGGCGCAGCGCGCGACCCGATGTGATCCGATCAGGCCGCGCGCAGAAGGTGTTGAGTCGCGCAATTGTTGCACACCCGCGATGCAGCATCACCGCACATCGCCGGCGAGCCGGGCTTCGAGAAAGTCGAGAAAGCACGCAATCCGCGAAGCCAACTGCGTGTTGCGGTAGTACACCGCGTGAATCGGCTGCAGTACCTCGACCGTGGCATCGGGCAGCACCTGCACAAGATCGCCTGTGCGCCGGTCTTCGGCGGTCATGAAATCGGCCAGGCAGACGATGCCGGCGCCTTGCAGTGCGAGCTGGCGCAAGGTTTCACCGCTGGAGGCCTTGAGTGTGGGTTCGATACGCAAACGGTCGCCGTGCGGGCCGCGCAGGGGCCACTGGTTCAGCGATTCCGGCTGCACGAAACCAAGCAGGGCGTGCTGCTGCAAGTCATCTACCTTGCGGGGCCGGCCGTGCGCTTTCAGGTAGGCGGGGCTTGCCAGCACACGCAGTCGCCGCGTGCCGAGCAGACGCGCCCGCAGGGTGGAATCGCGCAGCGTGCCGATGCGGATCGCCACGTCGGTGTCTTCTTCCAGCAGATCGATGATCAGGTCGTTGGTATTCAGCTCCAGGTCGATCTGCGGATACCGTGCGCGGAAGTCCGGCACGAGCGGCGCCACCACATGCAGCATGAACGGCATGGCGGCGTTGACACGCAGGCGGCCGGCGGGCTGCTGGCGGCGCAGGGCGATCTGTTCTTCAGCCTCGTCGACGGCGGCGAGGATGCTGCGCGCTTGCGCCAGAAACGTTGCGCCCTCGTCGGTGAGGGACAGCCGGCGCGTGGTGCGCGAGAGCAGGGTGGTTTCCAGCTTCTCTTCCAGGCGGCGCAGCGCACGGCTCACGCCCGACACGGTCTGGCCGAGCTGCTCGGCGGCGGCCGTGACGGAGCCCGTATCGACCACGGTGCGGAAGGCGAGCAGTTCTTCGAGCGTGGTTTTCATCGTTGATTATCAATTTCAGATCAAAAGAATTCTGCCCAATGTGCCGCTATTTGCAAAGATCGCCGGCTGCACCCGTCACGCGGCGCGGGTTCAAATGCACCGCGGGCGCCATTTGCGCGTGTCCGCCCACTCAAGATTGGCGGTCCGCGTGCCGATAGACCATCCGGACCCCTAAAACCATAGTGGAACGCGTTTGCGCAAACGACGCATCGTGGCTCCGCATCCGGAGACTCTGGAATGAGCAAGCTCAGCTTTCGCCAAAAGCTTTGGCTGCCGCTGGTCATCAGCCTTGTCGCGCTGACCTTGATCTCGGTATTCAACGCGTATCAGGCGCGCGAGATCCGCGTGGAGGAGCGCAAGAACAACCTGGTCAGCGTGACTACCATGGCCATGAACCTCGTCAAGCAGTACGACGATCTGACCAAGAACGGCACGCTGAGCAAAGACGCCGCACAGAAGCAGGCGCTCGACCGCTTCAAGGCGTTGCGCTACGACAAGGACGGCTACTTCACCATCACCAGCTCCAACAACGTGGTGGTGATGCACCCGATCAAGCCTGAGTTCATAGGCAAAGATCAATCGGGCTTCAAGGATGCGCAGGGCAATGCCGTCTACGTGGGCTTGACCAACGCCGCCAAAGACCCGAAGGGCGGATTCACCAGCTATGTGTGGCCGAAAGTCGGCGGTACGGATCCGGTGCCCAAGACGGCGTTCGCGATGCGCTATGAGCCGTGGGATTGGGTGTTCTCGACCGGCGTCTACATGGACGACATCAACGCCGCGTTCATGACTTCGCTGTACCAGACCGGCGGCCTGCTGGTGCTGGTGGGCGGTTTGCTGGTGCTGCTGGGCGGCGTCGCGAACCGCAGCCTGCAGCGCACGCTGGGCGGCGACCCCGCCTACGCAGCCGATGTGGCAAACCGTATCGCCGGCGGCGACCTGACCGTCGAGATTGCCACCCGTGCCGATGACAACCACAGCCTGCTCTACGCCATGAGCCGCATGCGCGGTGCGCTGGTGCAGACCATCAGCCGCATCAAGGGCGCTTCGGAAACCATCGGCACCGCCACGCGCGAGATTGCCAGCGGCAACCTCGACCTGTCGTCGCGCACCGAACAGCAGGCCAGCTCGCTGGAAGAAACCGCTTCGGCCATGGAGGAGTTGATGTCGACGGTGCAGCAGAACGCCGACAACGCCCAGCAGGCCAACCAACTGGCTGCGTCCGCCTCGGATGTGGCCGTGCGCGGCGGCGACGTGGTGACACGCGTGGTGGAGACCATGGGCTCGATCAACGCGTCGTCACGCAAGATCGTCGACATCATCGGCGTGATTGACGGTATTGCCTTCCAGACCAACATCCTTGCGCTGAATGCCGCAGTGGAAGCTGCGCGCGCCGGTGAACAGGGCCGCGGCTTTGCCGTGGTGGCCGGTGAAGTGCGCAGCCTCGCGCAGCGCAGTGCCGCCGCGGCCAAGGAGATCAAGGCGCTCATCGACGATTCCGTCGTCAACGTGGATGCGGGCAGCGCGCTGGTGGAAGAGGCCGGCACGACCATGCGTGAGATCGTTGCGAGCGTGAAGCGCGTGACCGACATCGTTGGCGAGATTTCGTCCGCCAGCCAGGAACAGCGCTCGGGCATCGAAGAAGTGAGCCACGCTGTCACGCAGCTTGACGACGCCACGCAGCAGAACGCCGCGCTGGTGGAGGAAGCCGCCGCAGCCGCGCAATCGCTGGAAGAGCAGGCTGTGAGCTTGACGCAGGTGGTGGCGCAATTCCGCCTCGATGCGCATGCGCTGCGTGCTCCGGCCATGGTGACCAAGGTTGAACCGGCTGTTGCGCCGGTCAAGCCCGTCGCAACCGCAATTCCGGCAGCACCCAAGGGCGAAGCGCCGCGCCGTGAGACCGCCAAGCCGAGCACCGACGCCGCCAAGGCCAGGCTGACGTCGCGCAAGCCGCCTGTCCTGCGCAAGGCGGCTGCCAAGTCGGTTGACCGAACCGAGAAGAGGCCTGCACCGGCCGCCGTACCCGAGAGCCTAGTCAAAGCGAAGCCGCTGGTGGCTGCCGGAGACGACTCTGACTGGGAAACGTTCTGACCCCCGATTGACTTTCACCTCGTTGACCTCGCGCACGCAATTGCGTGCTTGCCTGCCCGGATCCCGGAGACAAGATGGACCGCATTTTGAAGAACACCAGCGTGCGCGCTGGCCTGCTGGCGATTCTGATCACCTTTGCACTCATGATCGTGATCGGGGCAGCCGTGGGTGTGCTGGCCCTGCGCACCACCAACGCCGCAACCGAGCGCGTGCATGCGATTTCCGACCGCAGCATGCTGTTGAACGACGCGTACAAGGATATGCAGCGCGCGCGCACCGGCATGTCGCGCCTGTACAGCGTCCTGCGCGAGAACATGGACGACGCTGCCAAGACAACAGCGCTTGCCAGCTCGGAGAAGGGCCTGAACAAGGCCATCGCACAGGTGGAAGCATTCAAGAGTGCGCCGCCCATCGAAGGTGTTGACGAGTCGCTGCGCCAGGCGATCGTCCAGGCCGCGCAGACGCACATCGAGGCCGTGCAGCGTGCACTGGCCGCCTTGCGCGCCGGCGATGCCGCGGCTTATGCGTCGCTCAACTACAAGGACGTGACCGATACCGGTGCAGCGTGGTCGGTGCAGATCGAGAATTTCCAGCAGATCGTCAAGCAACTGGCCAAGGACCAGGCCGACAATGGGCGCGCGCGCTATGAAACGATCCTCAAGTTCGTGGCGCTCGGCATTGCCATGGCGCTCGCATTGATCGTGGCGGTGTTCTACGGGCTCAAGGCCTTCGTGATTACGCCGCTCAACGAGGCCGTGCTCGTGCTGAGCCGCGTGGCTGAAGGCGACTTGGCCATCCATGTCCAGACGGGTGGTCGCAATGAACTGGGCCGGCTGCTGGCCGCCGTGGGGCGCATGCGCGAGAGCCTGGTGAACACCGTGCGCCAGGTGCGCAACAGTTCGGATTCGGTCAACACCGGTGCGCACGAAATCGCCAGCGGCAACCTCGATCTGTCCACGCGTACCGAGCAACAGTCGGCGTCGCTGGAGAAGACGGCCGCGAGCATGGAGCAGATGACCTCCACCGTGACCAACAACTCCGAGAACGCCCGTCAGGCCAGTGCGCTGGCGTCGAACGCCGCAGACCTGGCTTCGCGCGGCGGCGATGTGGTGCGCGGCGTGGTGGCCACCATGGACGACATCAGCGCGGGCTCGCGCAAGATGGCCGACATCATCGGCGTGATTGACGGCATTGCTTTCCAGACCAACATCCTCGCCCTCAACGCTGCCGTGGAGGCTGCCCGCGCTGGCGAACAAGGCCGCGGCTTTGCCGTGGTGGCTGGCGAAGTGCGCGCGCTGGCCCAGCGCAGTGCTGCCGCTGCCAAGGAAATCAAGACGCTGATCGACGATTCGGTGTCGCGCGTGCAAGCGGGTCACACGCAGGTGGCGCAGGCAGGCGAGACCATCACCGAGACGGTGGAAGCCGTGCGCCGTGTCGCCAATATCGTTGAAGACATTGCTTCCGCATCGGCCGAGCAGACGCAGGGCATCCTGCAGATCGGGCAGGCCGTGACGGAAATGGAGCAGGTGACGCAGCAGAACGCCGCGCTGGTCGAACAGGCTGCCGCCGCCGCGCAATCACTGGAAGAACAGGCGCAGAACCTGACGCAGGTGGTGTCGCAGTTCCGGCTGGATGGGGCAGAGACCGTCGCCAAGGCCGCGCCGAAACCCGAGAAGGTTGCCAAGCCTGCGGCCAGGGCCGCTGCAAAGCCTGTTAGCGCGGCCAAGCCTGTGTCCGCGGCTCTGCGCAAGCGGGAACCGAAGATCGCAGCTCAGCCGGTGGCTTCCGCGCCGGTCGCACCTGTCGCTGCCGTTCCTGCTGCCGCGTCTGCCCGGAAGCAACCGCTGGCCGTGGCCGGTGGCGGTTCCGACGCCGATTGGGAAACGTTCTGATCGGTTGAGAACTCAGGCATCGAGCGCTGGGCCATCGATGCGCTTGGCCCAGCTTTCCACCTCGCCGCGTGCGAGGCGGCCTTCCACCAGCTTGCGCCATGACGGCGTGAGCGGCAGCGCCAGCATGTCGGCCAGCGCCGCGCGGTCGAGCATGTTGCGGTAGAGCACATCGAGCACACGCGCCAGCGGCCATTGGGGCCATGGACGCTCGATCCATTCGAGCGTATCGCCCGCGCGCAGCGTGCCACCTTCCAGGACCCGGTAGTACCAGCCCGTGCGGCCCGTGTGTTGCACGCGGCGCGCCATGTCGCGCGTGCTGAAGCGATCGTTGAGCTTCCAGCATGGCTGGCGCAGTTGCGACACCTCCAGCACCACGGTCCCCGACCGCAAGCGGTCACCCACGCAGATGTCCGCTTCGGTGATGCCCGTCGTGCTCAGGTTCTCGCCGAAAGCGCCGGGCTGCGCGAGCACAGGTTGCGTGCCGATGTCCGCTTGCCAAGCCGCGTAGTGGTCGAACGGGTAGTGGTGGATCGCCTTGTCGGGGCCGCCGTGCACACGCAGATCGCCTTGTTCATCACCGACAATGCCGTTGATGCCCACCTCCACCGCATCGCGCACGGGGCGCTTGTCGATGGCGCTGCGTGAGCCTGGGCGCGTGTAGTCGACCGCGTGCCCGGTGAGGACGGTATCGATGCGGATGGGGCCCGGCAGCGTCATGCGGCCTCCGCGCGATCCAGCCAGGCTGTGAAGACCTGGCGTGCGCGTTGCGATAGACGTTCCGCAACCGCTGGCGCCTGCGCGCGCAACGCACGTGGGTCGACGCCCGCCGCGCCGAGTTCCGCCGCATGCCCGATCAGCCACGCTTCCAGCTCCTCCAGATTTGCTTCCAGATGGAATTGCAGCCCCAGTGCGTGGTTGCCAATGGCGAACGCCTGCTCTGCGCAGACTGCCGTGAATGCCAGCCGTTGCGCGCCGGGCGGCAAGTCGTACCGGTCGCCATGCCAGTGCAGCACCGGCGTGCCGTCGGCCAGCGGTGCGAGGGGGGAGTCTGCGCCTTCGGCCGTGAGCGTGATGGGCGCAAAGCCGATCTCCTTCACACCCATCGGCTTGACCGCCGCACCGAGCGCCCGCGCCATCAGTTGCGCGCCCAGGCAGATGCCCAGCAGCGGCTTGCGTGCGGCCAGTCGCTGCGCAATGGCGGCCGCTTCATCGCGCACGAACGGATACGTTGCATCGTCATACGCACCAATGGGCCCGCCCAGCACGATCAGCAGATCGGCAGCCGCCGTGTCGTCGCCCGGCACCGGCTGCACGCCCACGTCCACGGTGCGCACGGTGTAGCCCCGCGCTTCCAGCAGCGGCTGCAGGATGCCAAGGTGCTCGAACGGAACGTGGCGCAGGGCGAGGGCGGTTTTCATGGTCGGCGATGACGGTTGGATGCGACGCACATTGTGAATGAGGGGCAGGGTTGGCAAAAAACCGTGCGGCTGGCGAGGGTTTGTTTCACTGCAATAACGCGGCAATACCGCGGCGGGCCGCAATGCGTTTTCCTCTGCGCGCAAGGCAAAAGGCGTCGACTGCGCCGGCTTCAATATGCCAAGTAAGCGTCGCTTATATCGGTTGTTAGCAACGTGCATTGCAACCCCCACGAAAAACCCGATTCGAGGGGATGTCAGTCTCGCGTCATCTCTTTAAGATCGCAGCCCACAGAGTGTCGCATCGGCACCGATAAAAAGATTCGGGAGGGAGTTGTGCGAAAGCCAATACTGCATTGGGCTGTGGCGTGCGTTGCCGTGGCTTGCCTGGGCGCTTGTGCGCCGATGGTGTCTACCGCACCAGCCTCGCTGTCCACCGACAACGCGACGGGCCCGTCGCGGATTCAACTGAAATCGTCAACAGAGGTTCGCCTGGAGACCGGTTATACGCGCACGCTTGCGGCTGGCTCCAATTGGCAGCGCGTGGGTACGCTGGCGCAAGGCGCTGTCTATCGTCCGGTCGGCACGATTTTTACGATTGAAGGCCGCCAAGTTCACGAAGCCTACCTCGTGATTGCCGGTCAACGTCTGGTCGGGTTTTACTTGCCCGGCGAGCAGGCGTACGCCCCGCTTTCCACCGCTGTATCCATCACAACAGGAGAATCACAATGAAGGGAGTTTTGCGCGCATTGGCTTCGGCCATCGGTATCACCGTTCTGATGGCGGGTTGCGCGTCGGGCGTGAAGTATTCCGAGATGGCTTCGTCGATTCCGACGATCAAGCAGGATCAGGGGCGCGTGTACTTCTTCCGCTCGTCGTCGCTGATGGGGGCGGCACTGCAGCCGGACATCAAGTTGAACAACGAAGTGGTGGGTCAATCCAAACCGGGCGGCTTCTTCTTCGTTGACCGTCCGGCCGGCAAGTACGTTGTGTCAACGGCCACCGAGACCGAGAAGACGCTGAGCTTCGCATTGGACGCTGGTGAGACCAAGTACGTGCGCACGTCGCCGTCGCTGGGTCTGATCGTCGGCCGCGTGGTGCCGGAGCTTGAAACACCGGAGAAGGCGCAAGCCGAGCTGCCGTCGTTGAGCTTCGCCCCCAACCAGCCGCCGGTTGCCAAGAAGTAAGCCAGAAGGGGAATAAAAAGCCCGCACGAAGCGGGCTTTTTTATTGGCCGCTACCGGTGGGCGGCACTCAAGCCTCAGCCTTCGACCGCGAGAACGGCGAGGTGATCTTGATCATTTGCACGAAGGCCTTCGGGTTGCCGGCCAGGATTTCACCCTGGTCCAGGTAGCCCGATTCGCCGGTGTAGTTGCCCACCAGGCCGCCCGATTCTGTCACGAGCAGCGAGCCGGCGGCCATGTCCCACTTGCTCAGGCCTTGCTCGAAGAAGCCATCGAGGCGGCCGCAGGCGACGTAGGCGAGGTCAAGCGCGGCGGCGCCGGGGCGGCGCAGGCCGGCGCAGTTTTCCGTCATGGTCGCAAACAGGCGTGTGTAGTCGTACAGGCCTTCCAGGTCGCGGTAGGGGAAGCCGGTGCCAATCAGGCAATCGGCCAGCTTGTCGCGGCGCGTAACGCGGATGCGGCGGTTATTGAGGAACGCGCCGGCGCCCTTGGAGGCGGTGAAGAGTTCGTCGCGCGTCGGGTCGTACACCACGGCCTGGGTGACGACGCCACGCTGCATCAGCGCGATCGACACGCCGTATTGCGGGAAGCCGTGGATGAAGTTGGTGGTGCCGTCCAGCGGGTCGATCACCCAGACGTTTTCGCTGGCGGTTTCGCCGTCGGCCCAGGATTGACCGGACTCTTCCGCTAGAATCGCGTGATCGGGGTAGGCAGTCTTGATGACTTCGATGATCGCCGCTTCAGCTGCGCGATCGACTTCGGTGACGAAATCGTTGTGTTGTTTGCGCTCGGTACGCAGGCTATCAACGTCGAAGGACGCGCGGTTGATGACGGTACCGGCCTTGCGAGCAGCCCGGACGGCGATATTGAGCATCGGATGCATGTGGGATCTCCGCGCCTGGCGCGCCGATTTTTCGGAAGCGGCCGCAGGCGAAACAACACAACGAATTGTAGAAGAACGAGCGGCGGGCCAATCTCACGATCCTGCCCGCTGTCAAAAGAGTGGCCGTATTGTATATGAACCCCGCCTCCGGCGCCCCGCGAATTGCGCCAATGAGCATATCGAACACCCCCCCCGCCGATCCGGAAGTGCTGCGCCAGCACGCCGCGCGGTGCCGTTTCGTGCTGGTCGAGACCAGCCACCCCGGCAATGTCGGCTCTACGGCACGTGCACTCAAGACGATGGGGTTTGGCGAGCCCGGCAGCTTCGTGCTCGTACGCCCCCGCGAGGCCGACGCCCAGTGCCACGCCGATGCCGTTGCCATGGCAAGCGGCGCCGATGACGTACTGGCAGCTGCCCGCGTGGTCGACGACATTGGTGAGGCACTGGCCGGTGCCTCGCTCACCATTGCACTGACGGCCCGCCCGCGCGAATTCGGGCCGCGCCGCATCGGCCCCCGGGCCGCAGCAGAAGAAGTGGCCACGTTGCTGGCCGCGCCGGACACCACCGTCGCCTTCGTCTTCGGCAACGAGCGCTTCGGTTTGCCCAACGAGGTGGTAGAGCGCTGCCACGTCGTCACGCATATTCCCGCCAACCCGGCGTATGCGTCGCTGAACCTGTCGCAGGCGGTCCAGTTGATTGCGTACGAGGTGCGGATGGCGCTGCTGGCCGGCACCGGCACGGGTGACACCCGCATGGAAGGCGTCGGCTTCGTCGGCGAGCCGGCCACCGCCGAGCAGATCGACGGGATGTTCGAGCATCTGGAGCAGGGCCTGATCGAGATCGGTTTTCTCGACCCCGCGCAGCCGAAAAAGCTGATGCCGCGCCTGCGGCGTCTGTTTGCCCGCACGCAGCTGGAGGCCGAAGAGGTCAACATCCTGCGCGGGATCGCCAAGCGCATGCTGGGCCGCCGTGCCGCCGCAGCCACGCCGCCCACCGGCGCGGCCGACGACTGTCGCTGACCGCCGCGCAAGCCGCCCGTGTCGAGCAGACAGGGCGGCATCCCCTGCATGTCCGGCTAAAACCCTTGCCTCAGCGCGGTAAGGCAATGCCTTACACTGCCCTCAGCGCTTCGCGCATATAGATATAACGATCCACACACACCTCAAGATGTTCACACGCATTCGCGAAGATATCGGCGCCATCATGGAGCGAGACCCGGCCGCGCGCAGCCGCTGGGAAGTGCTGACCTGCTACCCAGGTCTGCACGCCATCATCGTCCATCGGGTCGCGCATGCGTGTTGGCACGGAGGCTTCCGGTTGCTGGGGCGCTGGTTCTCGCACCTTGGCCGCTTCCTCACCGGTATCGAGATCCACCCCGGCGCGACTGTCGGCCGGCGCGTGTTCATCGACCACGGCATGGGTGTCGTGATTGGCGAGACAGCCGAAATCGGTGACGACTGCACGATCTATCAGGGCGTCACGCTGGGCGGTACCTCGCTCTACAAGGGCGCCAAGCGGCACCCGACGCTCGGCAAGGGCGTGGTGGTGAGCGCCGGCGCCAAGGTGCTCGGCGGTTTTGTGATCGGGGATGGGGCGCGCGTTGGCTCCAATGCGGTGGTGCTCAAACCGGTGCCGCCGGGTGCAACGGCGGTGGGTATTCCGGCGCGCATCATCGAACGCGATGCGGCGACCGAGGCCCGGTCTGCGCTCAAGCAGGAGTTCTCCGCTTATGGCATCACGCCGGATGCGGACGATCCGGTATCGCTGGCGCTCAAGCGGTTGATCGACCACAGCGAGCTTCAGCAGGAGCGCATCGAGTCGATTCTTTCTGCGCTCGATCGTTTGGGCGCGCACCTGGAGAACTCGCCGAACGATCCGTTCGATGCGAGCGAACTGAAGCGGATGCTGAAGTAAGAAAGGGCAGGTGATGGGCTTATGCCGTCACTTGCTCGACCGCCAGTGCGCCGTGTTGCAGTTTGAGGAAGCTGCCGCGCGGCTGCGCGTGATCGAAATCCCAGTCGGAAAGAACCCAGCGCTCACCGCTCGGCTCCTGATGCCGCTGCGGGCGGTGCGTGTGCCCGTGGATCAGCGTGGATGTGCCTGATGCCTTGAGCAGCGCATCCACCGCTTCGGGGGCGACGTCACCCATCATCGCGGCGGCGCGCGGTTCGCCCGCGACGTTGGCGGACATGGCGCGGCCGGCTTCGCTCTCTGCGCGCATCTTCTGCGCGATCTTCAGCCGCCAGCGCAGCGGCATTGCCAGGAATATCCGCTGCACCCAGCGCTTGCGCGTCCAGTGGCGAAAGCGCATGTAGGCCGTGTCGCGCGTGCAGAGGGCGTCGCCGTGGGCAAGCACGATGCGCTGGCCATCATCCGCCTGCAGCACGGTGGGATCGGGCAGCAGCGTGGCGTGCGCGGCCGCCAGGAAACGCCCGCCGAGAAGGAAGTCACGATTGCCGTGCATGAACAGCACCCGTGTGCCGGCCGCGGCAAGTTCAGCGAGCAGGTTGGCGATGTACTGGTGGAACGGATCCGCCAGTTCCTCGTCGCCGACCCAGTATTCAAAGAAGTCACCCAGGATGACGAGCGTGCGTGCCTCGCGAGCGCGCGTGCGCAGGAAGCGCTCGAACGCAGCGGCGGTGGCCGGCATGCTGGCCGTCAGGTGCAGATCCGAAATAAAAAACACCGGCCCGGAAACCCGGACCGGTGTCTTCAGCGCGGATGCCTGTGAGGCGTGCGCTGCGTCGATCATTCGATCACTTCAGCGCTTTCGATGACCACGTCTTCCATCGGCACGTCCTGGTGGAAGCCGCGGTTGCCCGTGCGCACAGAGCGGATCTTGTCGACCACATCCATGCCTTCGGTCACTTTGCCGAACACGGCGTAGCCCCAGCCTTGCGGCGTCGGCGAGGTGTGGTTCAGGAAGTCGTTGTCGACCGTGTTGATGAAGAACTGGGCCGTGGCCGAGTGCGGGTCGTTGGTGCGTGCCATGGCAATGGCGCCGCGTTCGTTCTTCAGGCCGTTGTTGGCTTCGTTGTCGATCGGCGCCTTGGTGGGCTTCTGGTTCATCTTCTCGCCCGGCTCGAAGCCGCCGCCCTGGATCATGAAGCCCTTGATGACGCGGTGGAACACCGTGCCGTTGTAGTGGCCATCCTTCACATAGGCGACGAAGTTGGCAACCGATTTGGGTGCCTTCTCAGCGTCCAGGGCCAGGGTGATGTCGCCGTGGTTGGTGTGCAGCTTGACTTGGGTCATGGTGAATTCCTTGGGTGGGGCAAAAAGCGTTACTTGGAGACGACGGTGGCCGATTCAATCACGATCGGCTTCACGGGCACGTTCTGGTGCGGGAACTTGGTGGTGGTTTCCACCGCCTTGATCTTGTCGATGGTGTCGGTGCCATCGACCACCTTGCCGAAGACGGTATAGCCGTAGCCGTCCTGACCAGGGTAGTTCAGCATGTTGTTGTCGACCACGTTCACATAGAACTGCGCCGTGGCGGAGTTCGGGTCCATGGTGCGGGCCATGGCGATCGTGTACTTGTCGTTCTTCAGGCCGTTCTTCGATTCGATCTCGACCGGCGGGCGCGTGTCCTTCTGCTTCATGTCGGTCGTGAAGCCGCCGCCCTGGATCATGAAGCCATCCATCACGCGGTGGAAGATCGTGCCCTTGTAGAAGCCGTCCTTCACATACTGCAGGAAGTTGGCGACCGTCTTGGGTGCCTTGTCCGGATAGACCTCAACGGTGAAATTACCCATCGACGTCTTGAACTGGACGCGCGGCGCGGCCGCGGTGGCTGCCGTGGCGGCGGTGGCAGTCACGGCCAGTGCACACACGAGCCCGGCAAAGAGGGAGCGAATACGGAGCATGGTCAGGAAGAGAGAGCTTGGGGTGGGAAAGACAGGATCGGGTCGCGTCTTCTTATTGACGCTTCGTCGGCTTGGCACTCACGCCGCTGGCTGCAGGCAGCGTGGTCGTGGCGGGTTTGGAGGCAGGGTGCACGCCCGGCAGATCGGGCAGGGCATCCAGACGCGCACGCGCGGTGGCGTTCTTCGGGTTCAGCTTGATCGCGCTCTGATATGACTGCGCGGCCAGGCGGACGTAGACGTCGCCCAGGTTGGATTGCGCCAGCGCATTCTCCGGCGCCACGCGGTTCGCCATGATCAGGCTGTCGCGGGCACGGAGCAGTTCACCCCGTTCGGCATACAGCGCAGCCAAGTTGATGTACGGCTCGGGCAGTTCCGGGAAATCCTGTGTCATCTGGCTGAAGGTGACGATTGCATCGTCGGCGCGGCCCAGGCCGGCAAGTGCCACGCCGCGCTGGAAGCGTGCCTGAGCGTTGCGCGGCTGGGAGGCGACATCCTTGTCCAGCTCGGCCAGTGCCTCGGTGTATTGCTTCTTGGCCAACGCGTCGTCGATGCGCTTCTGGCGCGCCACCTGCGGCGCCTGCTGTGTGCTGGGCGTCAAATCGGCCGGCAAGGCAAAGCCGGCGGTCTGGGCGAAGGCCGGTGCTGCCGACATGGCAAGCAGGCAAGCCAGGGTTGCAGCGGTCTGACGCAGCGGTCTGTTCATGAGAATCGGTTCCGTTATACTCCGCCGCATTCTAACAAACCGTCTTTGTGCGCAGCAGCGGCCGTGCGCGCCGGGAAAGGTTCTTGACGGGGAGCATGCCAGACGCACGGGCAGGCCGCCCCGTCAGCGCAGTTCCGGTAAGATATGCCGCTAGTTTTGCAGGCGCCGCGCCGGCGCCGATTGCCTCCAATTTAGTCCGCCCGCAACGTTGTACCTCCCGTGCGCGGCGCGCTGAGTCTCCCGACACCGCTTCATGGAATCACTCAAGATCTACAACACGCTCGCGCGTGAGAAACAGACGTTCGTCCCCATCGAGCCCGGCCGCGTGCGCATGTACGTGTGCGGGATGACGGTGTACGACTACTGTCACGTAGGGCATGCGCGGGTCATGGTGGTGTTCGACATGGTGCAGCGTTGGCTGCGCGCGGCAGGTTACGACGTGACCTACGTGCGCAACATCACCGACATCGACGACAAGATCATCAAGCGTGCGGTCGAGAACGGCGAGACGATGAGTGCGCTCACCGGCCGCTTCATCGCAGCCATGCACGAAGACGCCGATGCGCTTGGCGTGCAGCGCCCCGACCATGAGCCCCGCGCTACCGAGTACGTGCCGCAGATGCTGAACATGATCGGCAAGCTGCAGACGAACGGCCTCGCCTATCAGGCTGCCGATGGCGACGTGAACTACGCCGTGCGCAAGTTTCCAGGCTACGGCAAGCTCTCGGGCAAGTCGCTCGAAGACCTGCGCGCCGGGGAGCGCGTGGCGGCCAACGATGCCAAGCAGGATCCGCTCGACTTCGTGCTGTGGAAGTCCGCCAAGGCTGACGAACCGGCTGAGTCGCGCTGGGCGTCGCAGTGGGGCGAGGGCCGCCCGGGCTGGCATATCGAATGCTCGGCGATGAGCTGCGAGCTGCTGGGCGAGCATTTCGACCTGCATGGTGGCGGCGCTGATTTGCAGTTCCCGCACCACGAAAACGAGATCGCCCAGTCTGAAGGCGCGACCGGCAAGACGTTCGTCAACATGTGGATGCACAACGGCTTCGTGCGTGTGAATGACGAAAAGATGTCGAAATCGCTCGGCAACTTCTTCACCATCCGTGACGTGCTGAAGGTGTACGACGCTGAGGTCGTGCGTTTCTTCATCCTGCGCTCGCACTATCGCAGCGACCTGAACTACAGCGACGCCCACCTCGACGACGCCCGCCATGCGCTCACGCGTCTGTACACCGCGATCAAGGACGTGCCCGCCGCGGCCGGCGCCCAGCCCGACTGGAGCGAGTCGCACGGCAAGCGCTTCCTAGAAGCGATGAACGATGACTTCAACACGCCCGTCGCCGTGTCGGTGCTATTTGAGCTGGCGAGCGAAGTGAACAAGACGCGCTCGCCCGAACTGGCCAACCAGTTGGCTGCGCTGGCCGGCGTGATGGGCCTGTTGGGCCGCGATCCGCACGCGTTCCTGCAGGGCGGCGTGTCGGCCGATGGTCTGGACGCCGCAGAAGTGGAAGCACGTATCGAAGAGCGCCGCTCGGCCAAGGCCGCCCGCGATTTCGCCCGCGCTGATGCCATCCGTGCCGATCTGCTTGCCGCAGGCATCGTCCTGGAAGACAAGCCGGGTGGTGTGACCGAATGGAGACGCGCATGAACGCGGTGGCCAAGAAAGCCAACGTAGCGCGCAGCACCGCTGCCAAGAAAGCACCCGCGGTGAAGGTGCCGGCTGCCAAGAAAGCGGCCGCCAAGAAAGTCGACGGTGTGGCAAGCAAGGCGGTCATCGCCAGGAACGCGACGATCCAGGCGGCCAAGGCTCCGGCCAAACGGGCGCCTGCGAGCAAGGTGCCGCTGCCCGAAACGCTCGCGACGAACGAGACGCTGCCTGTGCCGACGGAAGTGGTGCTTTCGGGCCCACCCGAGTACTGGCAGGAAGCTTGTGCAGACCTCATGAAGCGCGACCGTATCCTGCGCAAGATTATCCCGGCGTACGGCCCGGCGCACTTGGCTTCGCGCGGCGACCCGTTCGTCACGCTGGCGCGGTCGGTTGTTGGTCAGCAGATTTCAGTCAAGGCCGCACAGTCGGTGTGGGAACGTGTCGTGGCGGTGTGCCCCAAGCTCGTGCCCGCCCAGTTTTTGCGCGCCGGCCAGGAGAAGCTGGCGGGTTGCGGCTTGTCCAAGCGCAAGGCCGAGTACATCCTTGATCTAGCTGATCACTTTCGCAACGGCACCGTGCACGTCGCCAAGTGGGCCGAGATGGAAGACGAGGACGTGATCGCCGAACTCACGCAGATCCGCGGCATCGGCAGATGGACCGCAGAGATGTTCCTGATGTTTAACCTGATGCGCCCGAACGTGCTGCCGCTGGACGATATCGGGCTCATCAACGCGATTTCGCAAAATTATTTCAGTGGCGAACCCGTCACTCGAAGTGAGGCGCGCGAGGTCGCTGCCAACTGGGAACCTTGGCGCACCGTGGCGACTTGGTATATGTGGCGCAGCCTCGATACGGCGACCACCTATTGATCTGTTCATTTCGATGAAACGGAGCGCGTCGCCGGGCGGTCAAAATCCGGTAGAATGCGCGCCTTCAAGAGCCTTTCAGAAGATCCATGAAAACAACCTTCCTGGAGTTCGAGCAGCCGATCGCAGAACTTGAGGCGAAGATCGAAGAACTTCGCTTCGTACAAGACGATTCCGCTGTCGACATTTCTGAAGAAATCTCCCGCCTGGCTTCCAAGAGCCAGCAGCTCACCAAAGATCTGTACGCCAACCTGACGCCATGGCAGGTCGCGCAGATCGCGCGGCACCCGCAGCGTCCATACACGCTCGATTACGTCCGCGAGATCTTCACCGACTTCCATGAACTGCACGGCGACCGCACCTTCGCCGACGACTTGTCGATCGTGGGCGGTCTGGCACGCTTCAACGGTCAACCTTGCATGGTGATCGGTCACCAGAAGGGGCGTGACACGAAGGAGCGCGCGCTGCGCAACTTCGGCATGTCCAAGCCCGAGGGCTACCGCAAGGCCAAGCGCCTGATGGAGCTGGCGGACAAGTTCGGCCTGCCGATCTTCACGTTTGTCGATACGCCGGGTGCATTCCCGGGAATTGATGCGGAAGAGCGCGGTCAATCCGAGGCCATCGGTCACAACTTGTTTGTGATGGCAGGCCTGAAGGTGCCCTTGATCGCCACCATCATCGGCGAAGGCGGTTCGGGCGGCGCACTGGCCATCGCCATGGGTGATTCTGTGATCATGCTGCAGTTCGCCACGTATGCCGTGATCTCGCCGGAAGGCTGCGCGTCGATCCTGTGGAAGACCGCGGAGAAGGCACCGGAAGCTGCTGAGGCACTCGGCCTGACTGCGCATCGCCTGAAGGCGCTCGGCCTGATCGACAAGATCGTCAACGAGCCGCTGGGCGGCGCACACCGCGATCCGAAGGGTATGGCGACGATGCTCAAGCGCGCGCTCGCTGAATCGCTGCGCCAGTTCCAGGGCATGAAGACGTCGGAACTCCAGGCGCGCCGTCACGAACGCCTGATGGCTTATGGCAAGTTCAAGGAAACCGAAGTTCGCTGATTCGTCGGCGGATCTGGTCAACAAGGTCGCACAACGCGTTGCCGCGTGTGCGGCCTTTGTTGTTTCTGGCGAGGCCGAGCCCCCGATCGTGGCGATCGCCCTGTCGGGCGGGCGGGATTCCGCCGCGCTGCTGCGCGCGTGTGCCGCGTGGCGTGATGCGGGCGCCCGCGTGCGGCTCGTTGCCCTGCATATTCACCACGGCTTGCAGGCCGATGCCGATGCGTGGGAATGCGCGTGCGAACGCATGGCAGAGGCCGCCGGCGTTGCGTTTCATGCGCGTCGCGTCCATGTAGCGGTCGATGCCGGCCAGGGCATTGAGGAAGCGGCGCGCGAAGCCCGGTACGCCGCACTTGAAGCGCTTTGCGGGCAGACGGGCGCCTCCATTCTGCTGACGGCGCATCATCAAGATGACCAAGCTGAAACGGTGCTGCTGCAATTGATGCGCGGCGCGGGCCTCGATGGCCTCGCCGCCATGCCGATGGCTCGGGCGGGCGCTGTCACGTTGCTGCGTCCATGGGTCGATGCACCGCGTAGCGAGATCGAGTTGTACGCACATGCTCACGCGCTGAGTTGGGTTGAAGATCCATCCAACAGCGATGCACGCTACGCACGAAATGCATTGCGGCCGCTGCTCGTGGGCATGGCGGATCATTTCCCGGCGTATCGCGAAGCGCTGTCTCGCAGCGCGGCGCATCTGGCGGATGCGGTCGCATTGATCAACGAGGTCGCTCAGGAGGATTTGACGCGCATCGCCTCGGCGGATGGGCTGGATGTGCTGGCGCTGAGTGCGCTGTCCGTGCCGCGTCAGCGCGCGGTGCTGCGCGCGTGGTTGGCCGAAGCGGGCATGCGCGCGCTGCCGAGCCGCCGTCTCGATGATCTGCGTACGCAACTGATTGACGCGCGAGATGATGGTGCGCTGCGCATTGAATTGCCGACAGGGCAGATCAGGCGCTACCGCGGCGTTGCACGGATCGACGCGGGTGCCAGCGATGCCCCCCAGCAGGTCGCTGTGACCATCGGGGCGATGCAGTTCGAGCCGACGCATCCGGCCGAGCAGCATGTGGCTGTGGACGCTTGGGGCGGGACGCTCTTGTTTGTGCCCGTGACGAGTGATGGTGTTGCAGCGCAGACCTTGCGAGCGCCGCTGGTACTGGCGCCCCGTCGGGGCGGCGAGCGCATCGTGCTGCGCCGGGGTGGGCCGTCGCGGGCGCTCAAGCAGGCGTACCAGGAAGCCGGCATCCCGGCCTGGGAACGCCAGGGTCTGCCACTGCTCTATGCGGGCGAAATGCTGGTGTTTGCCGCAGGGTTGGGGATGAACCACGCGGCCACGCAGAGCGGTGCCGGCTGGCAGATCACGTGGTCTCCGGCTGTTGAAGGTGCGCCCTGATACACATTGTCACGGGCGAATTGCTTGCCGATCGATGCAAATTGCTGTATTTTCAAAAGCTTTTGCACCGCTTCGCCTCCTCCTGATCTTTCCAAGATGGCTCTCATCGTTCACAAATACGGCGGCACCTCGATGGGTTCGGTTGAACGCATCAAGAATGTCGCCAAGCGCGTTGCCAAGTGGCACCGTGCAGGTCACCAGATCGTGGTCGTTCCGTCGGCCATGTCTGGCGAAACCAACCGCCTGCTGGGTATGGCCAAAGAGATTTCGGCCCAACCCGACCCGCGTGAACTCGACATGATTGCCTCGACCGGCGAGCAGGTGAGTGTGGGGCTGCTGGCCATTGCGCTGCATGCCGAAGGCATCGATGCCCGCAGCTACACCGGCTGGCAAGTGCCGGTGAAGACCGATTCGGCCTACACCAAGGCGCGCATCCAGTCGATCGACGACGAACGCGTGCGCGCTGATCTGGACGCCGGTCGCGTGGTCGTCATCACGGGCTTCCAGGGTATCGATGGCGAAGGCCATATCACCACGCTGGGCCGTGGTGGTTCCGATACCTCGGCCGTGGCGGTTGCCGCCGCGCTCGAAGCCGAAGAGTGCCTGATCTACACCGACGTGGACGGCGTCTACACAACCGATCCGCGCGTGGTGGACGACGCCCGTCGCCTGGACAAGATCACCTTCGAAGAGATGCTGGAAATGGCCAGCCTTGGCTCGAAGGTGCTGCAGATTCGCTCGGTGGAGTTTGCCGGCAAGTATCGCGTGAAGACCCGCGTGCTGTCGTCGCTGACCGACCCGCTGATGCCGCTCGACGTTGAGATGAACTCGGGCACGCTGATTACTTTTGAGGAAGATTCGAACATGGAAGCCGCCGCCATTTCCGGCATCGCCTTTGCCCGCGACGAAGCCAAGATCACCGTGATCGGTGTGCCGGACAAGCCCGGCATCGCGTATCAGATCCTGGGTCCGGTCGCCGACGCCAATATCGACGTCGACATGATCATCCAGAACCAGTCGGTGGAAGGTAAGACGGACTTCACCTTCACCGTGCCGCGTGGCGAATACCAG
This sequence comes from Ralstonia psammae, assembly GCF_958405935.1. NCBI lineage: Bacteria > Pseudomonadati > Pseudomonadota > Betaproteobacteria > Burkholderiales > Burkholderiaceae > Ralstonia > Ralstonia psammae. The sequence continues at coordinate 295,660 of NZ_CATZBU010000002.1, read as the reverse complement.
CGCGCCCTGGCGATCCTGAACGACAGCGTGAAGGCGCATATCGGCGCAGCCAGCGTGTCGGGCGACCCGAAGGTGTCGAAGGTGTCGGTGGTGGGTGTGGGCATGCGCTCGCACGTGGGCATTGCCAGCAAGATGTTCCGCACGCTGTCGGAAGAGGGCATCAACATCCAGATGATCTCCACCTCTGAGATCAAGATCTCGGTGCTGATCGATGAGAAGTACATGGAGCTGGCCGTGCGCGCGCTCCACAAGGCGTTCGAGCTGGATCAGGCGTAATCGGCTGAACTGGCGCCGGATGGCCGGGTGGCGACCCCCGGGGGCGACAGATTCTCACCGCGTGTCATGCAGTTGTCGTTGACCGGGTGGGGTGAAGTGGCTAGAATACGCGCTTCGTTGCACGGGCTCCTTCGTGCGACGCAAGTTTGGGAGACGTGGCCGAGAGGTCGAAGGCACTCCCCTGCTAAGGGAGCATCCGGGCCAAAACCTGGATCGAGGGTTCGAATCCCTCCGTCTCCGCCAGTTTGGCGCTTCTCGCGGGAAGCGCACACAACAGGCGGATGCGAGTCGAGCTGACGTGACGGCTCGCATTGCAATGCACGTCAAAAAGCCCGCATGGTTTGCGCCATGCGGGCTTTTTCTTTGTCTGCTGCCTTGCCTTGTGGGCCTAGCCAAGGGCGCACCATCCGAAGGTGGCGCGCCCCCATCAATGCATCAGCCTTGGCCGACGCTCTCCGGCACGCCTGCGGTCACGTTGAAGCCGCAATCGACGTAGGTGATCTCGCCGGTCACGCCGCTGGCCAGGTCCGACAGCAGGAACGCAGCCACGTTGCCGACTTCCTCGATCGTGACGTTGCGACGCAGCGGGGCAACGTCTTCCATGTACTTCAGCAGCTTGCCGAAATCCTTGATGCCCGAGGCAGCCAGCGTCTTGATCGGACCGGCCGAGATACCGTTGGCACGAATGCCTTTGGGCCCCAGTGCGCCGGCCAGATAGCGCACGCCGGCTTCCAGCGAAGCCTTGGCCAGGCCCATCGTGTTGTAGTTCGGGACGATGCGCTCAGCACCCAGGTAGGTCAGGGCGAGCAGCGATGCATTGGGCGAGAGCATCGGCAGCGCAGCCTTGGCCAGCGCCGGGAAGCTATACGCCGAGATGTCGTGCGCGATGCGGAACGACTCGCGCGACAGGCCCTCGATGAAGTTGCCGGCAATCGCTTCGCGCGGCGCAAAGCCGATCGAATGCACGAGGCCGTCGAAGTGGCCCCAGTGTTGGCCGAGGTCTTCGAACACCTTGGCGATCTGTTCATCGCTGCCGACGTCGCAGTCGAACACCAGCTTGCTGTCGAACTCGTTGGCGAATTCAGTAATGCGGTCCTTAAAGCGTTCGCCGACGTAGGTGAAGGCCAGTTCCGCGCCTTCGCGCTTGCAGGCGTTGGCGATGCCGTAAGCGATCGAGCGGTTGGACAGAAGGCCGGTAATCAGAATGCGCTTGCCAGCGAGGAATCCCATGGTTTCTCCGTACAAATGTGGGGCAACGTCGCGCCCGTATGTTGCTGTGGTCACTCGTCACTGCAGTTACGCGGCGGCGGTATCCGGGGCACGAGGCAATTAGGTGGGCGCGATCATACCGGAAAGCGCGGGGCGGCTCCGCATTTGCGCAGTGCCGCACAACCCCTGCCAGCCTTGTCAATGCGGGACGATCCCCGGGCCGGAATTAGCGGGATTGCCGTGTGAGGGCGTTAGAATCGTCCGAAACAGGTTTTCAGACAGCGATCAATCGGATCAACGCATGCAAGGACAATGGGGGCAAGGGGCGCAATGAGCGTGCGCGTTGCGACACACAAGCGATTCATGGCGCTGGTCTGCCTGTTGGCGGCGATCTGCGCGACACCCGCCCGGGCGGCCCACGGCTACGCCGAATATGGCGACCTCAAATATCCGGCCGGCTTCTCCAACTTCGGCTATCTGAACCCGAAGGCGCCCATCGGCGGCATGCTGCTGCTCGGCAATCCTGACCGCCGCACGAGCTTCGACAAGTTCAATCCGTTCACGATCAAAGGGACGTCGGCGCCGGGGCTGAATCAGCTTGTCTTCGAGAGCCTGCTCATTACGAGCTGGGACGAAACCGCCAGCGGCTATGGCTTGCTTGCGGACGATGTGGCTGTTGCCTCCGACGAACTTTCGGTCACGTTCCACATCAACCCGCGCGCGCGATTCTCCAATGGGGATCGCGTGCGCGCGTCGGATGTCAAATACTCCTACGACATGCTGATGGGCAAGGGCGCGAGCCCCGCCTACCGCAGCATGACCGCGGATGTGGCCAAGGTGACGGTGGTGGACGCGAGCACCATCCGCTACGACTTCAAGCGCAAGAACAAGGAGCTGCCGCTCATTGTCGGTGGGCTGCCGGTGTTCTCGCCAAAGTGGGGCAAGGGCAGCGGCAAGCCCGATGACCAAGACGGCGGCAAGGATGTCGCGTTCGACAAGCTGACCTTCCAGGGCCCGATTGCCAGCGGTCCCTATGTGATCGAGCGCTTTGATCCTTCGCGCGGCATTACTTTTCGGCGCAATCCTGACTATTGGGGGCGTGATCTGAACGTGCGCCGTGGCTCGTTCAACTTCGAGCGCATCCAGTACAAGCTCTACAAGGACGAAACCGCCCGCCTGGAAGCCTTCAAGGCCGGCGAATACGACGCCATGGTCGAATACCGTGCCAAGAACTGGGCCAAGAGCTACGTCGGCGTGAAGTTCCGCAACGGCGAGCTGATCAAGAGTGAATTCCCGCATCGCAACGGCGCGGGCATGCAGGGTTTTGTGATGAACCTGCGGCGACCGCTGTTCCAGGATCTTCGGGTGCGCAAGGCGCTGGCGCTGGCGCTCGATTTCGAATGGCTCAATCGCCAGCTTTTCTATGGTGCGTATCGACGGCTCGACAGCTATTTCGCCAATAGCGAGCTGGCCGCGTCGGATTCGCTCACGGGCATGCCCAGCAAAGGCGAGCTGGCGTTGCTGGAGCCGCTGCGCAGCAAGCTCGCCCCGGAAGTGTTTGACGTGCTGCCCGCACCGCCTTCGACTGACGCACCCAACTCACTGCGGGACAACCTTCGGCAGGCGCGTCGCCTGCTGGCCCAGGCCGGTTGGACGTACGCAGACGGCGCGTTGCGCAACAGCAAGGGCGAGCCGTTTGTCTTCGAGATGCTCGACGACGGCGGCGCCATGAGCCGCGTCATGGCGGCGTATGCGCGCAACCTTGAGAAGCTCGGCATCCAGGTCAACCAGCGCATGACCGATTTCGCGCTCTACCAGAAACGGTTGGAAGAGTTTGATTTCGACATGATCTCGCTGCGCTTTCCCGATTCGCAAAGCCCCGGCAACGAGCTGAAGGACCGCTTCGGCTCCGCTGCGGCTGATGAGGCCGGTTCGGACAATGTGATCGGCCTGAAATCGTCGGCCGTGGACGCGCTGATCGACGATGTGCTGCGCGCCGATAATCGCGACGAGCTGGTCACCGCTTCGCGCGCGCTCGACCGCGTGCTGATGCAAGGCTGCTATGTGATTCCGCACTGGTATTCGGCATCGCACCGCGTGGCTTACAACAAGAACCTGATGTATCCGGACCGGTTGCCGTATTACTACTCGGCCGAGGCCTGGGTCCTGACGGCCTGGTGGCGGATGCCGGAATCCGCCCAATCAGCTGCCAAATGAATGCATCGGTGACACCATGTTCGCGTATCTGATCAAACGGTTGCTGCTTCTGATCCCGACGCTGATCGGCGTGATCACGCTGACGTTTCTCGTGATCCAGTTCGTGCCTGGTGGCCCGGTCGAGCAGATGATGATGGAGATGAAAGGGCGCGGCGCCGGCGGCGAGGCCAGCGGTGGCGGCGCCTTTGACTATCGCGGCCGTCGCGGCGTCGACGCCGAGAAAATCAAGGAAATCCGCGCGCTGTACGGCTTCGACAAGAGCCCCGTCGAGCGCTACTTCCTGATGCTCGGCCGCTTTGCGCGCTTCGACCTGGGCGAGAGCTATTTCCAGCACCGCAGCGTGTGGGACCTGATCAAGTCGAAACTGCCGGTATCGATCTCCATCGGGCTATGGACGTTCTTTCTCACGTACCTGATAGCGGTGCCGCTCGGCATTGCGAAGGCGGTACGGGCGGGCAGCCGGTTTGATCTGGTGACCAGCATCATCGTGCTGGTCGGTTATGCCATCCCGGGCTTCGTGCTGGGGGTCCTGCTGCTGGTGCTCTTTGGCGGCGGCACGTTCTTCCAGTGGTTTCCGATCCGGGGCATCACGTCCGACAACTGGGATCAACTCAGCCTGCTTGGCAAAATCACGGATTACCTTTGGCACATCACGCTGCCCGTCATGGCGTCGGTGGTGGGCAGCTTTGCCGTCATCACCATGCTGACGAAGAACGCCTTCCTGGAGGAAATCCGCAAGCAGTACGTGCTGACGGCGCGTAGCAAGGGCCTGTCGGAGCGGCGCGTACTGTGGAAGCACATCTTCCGCAATGCGCTGCTGCCGCTGGTGACGGGCTTCCCGTCGGCCTTCATTGGTGCATTCTTCACGGGCTCGCTGCTGATCGAGCAACTGTTCTCGCTCGATGGCATGGGCCTGCTGTCGTATGAGGCGGTGATGCGGCGCGATTATCCCGTCGTGCTCGGCACGCTGTACCTGTTCACGCTGATTGGCCTGGCTGCGCGGTTGATTTCCGACGTGTGCTACGTGCTGGTCGATCCGCGCATCCATTTCGGCTCGGTCGGGCGATAGGCGGGCCGGCAACCATGACCCAGTATTCGCGCACTTCCACGCATTCATCCAACACGGCAGCGCCAGTTCCGGTGCGCCACTCGCCGTCGCCGCTCAAGCGTGCGTGGCGCCGCTTCAAGCAGCATCGGCTGGGCTATTGGAGCCTGCTCCTCTTCGTCGTGCTATTCGTTCTCAGTCTGGGCGCCGAGTGCATCTCCAATGACCGGCCGCTGGTGGTCAGGTACCACGGCAACTGGTATTTCCCGATCGTGAAGGCGTACCCCGAGACGACCTTTGGCGGGGATTTCCCGACACCGACGGACTACCTCGATCCGTTCATCCGCGACAAATTCAAGGAGCCGGGGAGCTTTGCGATTTACCCACCCAATACGTATTCGTACGAGACGCTGAACTACTTTTCGAAGGAGCCCAATCCGGCGCCGCCCTCCGCTGAGAACTGGCTCGGCACCGATGATCGTGGCCGCGATGTGTTTGCGCGGCTGCTGTATGGCTTCCGTGTATCGGTGCTGTTCGGGTTGGCGCTCACGGTGCTCGGCGTGCTGGTCGGCACGCTGACCGGCGCTCTGATGGGCTTTTTCGGCGGGCGCTTCGACATGGTGTCGCAGCGGCTGATTGAAATCTGGAGTTCGATGCCGGAGCTGTACCTGTTGATCATCTTCGCGTCGATCTTCACGCCCAGCCTCGGGTTGCTGATCATCCTGCTGTCGCTGTTCGGCTGGATGAGCCTGTCGGATTACGTGCGCGCCGAGTTCTATCGCAACCGCTCGCTCGACTATGTGAAGGCTGCGCGGGCGATGGGTTTGTCCAGTTGGCAGATCATGTGGCGCCATATCCTGCCCAATAGCCTGACGCCTGTGATTACCTTCCTACCGTTCCGTATGAGCGCGGCCATTCTTGCGCTCACGAGCCTGGATTTCCTTGGGCTCGGCGTACCGCCATCCACGCCGAGCCTCGGTGAACTGCTTGCCCAGGGCAAGGCCAACCTGGATGCGTGGTGGATCTCGTTGTCGACTTTCGTGGTGCTCGTGCTGACCCTCGTGCTGCTGACCTTTATGGGCGACGCGCTGCGCGATGCCTTCGATACGCGCTTGTCGTTTGCCCAGCTGCGCACGCGCCAAAAACCGGCGGGGGTGAAGTGACCCGCGTTGATTTGCGTTCCTCCGCACCCAAGTTCGACGGCCCGCTGCTGCGGTTGGATGACCTGTGCGTGCATTTCGAATCCGAGCACGGCGAGGTGACCGAGGCCGTCAAGCATGTCTCGTTCGATTTGCGCGCCGGCGAGCGCTTCGCATTGGTAGGCGAATCCGGCTCGGGCAAGTCCGTGACAGCGCTATCGATCATGCGGTTGCTGGCCGACGCGCAATACAGCGGCCGCATCCTGCTCGAGGGTCGCGACCTGCTGGCCGCCAGCGAGCGCGAGATGCGCGGCTTGCGTGGCGCCGATGTCGCCATGGTGTTCCAGGAGCCGATGACGGCGCTCAACCCGCTGTACACGATCGGCAACCAGATCGTCGAAACGCTGGAGCTGCACGAGGGCCTCGACAAGCGCGCCGCCAAGGCACGTGCGATTGCGCTGCTGGAACGCACCGGCATTGCGGAGGCGCCGCGCCGGTTTGACGCCTTCCCGCACCAACTGTCGGGCGGTCAGCGCCAGCGCGCGATGATTGCCATGGCGCTGGCGTGCTCGCCGAAGTTGTTGCTGGCCGACGAGCCGACCACCGCGCTCGACGTGACAGTGCGCATGCAGATCCTGCAATTGTTGCGCGAGCTGCAGGCCGAGTTCGGCATGGCCATCATGCTGATCACGCACGACCTGAATATGGTGCGCGCCTTTGCCGAGCGCGTTGGTGTGATGGAGCGGGGCGTCCTGGTCGAAACTGGCAACACGGCCGACGTGTTTGCCGCGCCTCAGCATCCGTACACCGTGCGCTTGCTGGAGAGCCGCCCGCAGCGCGACGTGCTGCCGCTGGTGCCGCTTGCGCCCGTGCTGCTTGAAGCCGATAAGCTGACGGTCACCTACGAGCGCCATCGTCCCGGGTTTGCGGGCTGGTTCCGAAGCGATCCGTTCACCGCGGTCGATGCCGTGTCGCTGCAACTGCGCGAAGGCGAGACGCTGGGCATCGTGGGCGAATCCGGCTCTGGCAAGACCACGCTCGCGCAGACGCTGCTTGGTCTGCAGGCCGCAAAGAGCGGCGACTTGCGTTTCCTTGGCAACTCGCTGCTGCGTATTTCGCGCGACGAGCGCCGCGCCGTGCGCGCGCGCATGCAGGTGGTGTTTCAAGACCCGTACGGCTCGCTTTCGCCGCGCATGACGATCGAAGAGATCGTCGGTGAAGGGCTGGCGCTGCACCAACCCCACGTCAATGCCGCCGAGCGCCGTCACCGCGTGATCGAAGCCCTGCGCGAAGTCGGCCTTGACCGCACGGCCCTGGGCCGCTATCCGCATGAATTCTCGGGCGGACAGCGCCAGCGCGTCGCCATTGCCCGTGTGCTGATCCTCAAGCCGCAGTTGCTGGTGCTTGATGAGCCGACTTCGGCACTTGATGTGTCGATCCAGCAGCAGGTGCTGTCGCTGCTGTCTGCCCTTCAGAAAAAGTACAACCTGTCGTATCTATTCATCAGCCACGACCTTGCTGTCATCCGCGCGATGTCACATCGCGTGGTGGTGATGAAGGATGGAAAAGTGGTGGAAGAGGGCGACACTGAAGCGGTGTTGGCGTCCCCCTCGCACCCCTACACGTGCAAGCTGATGGCGGCTGCCTCACTCATCCCTGCGCGGGATAACCCGTAAAATCCACTGCCTTTGCCCCGAAACAGTGCGGTTTTGATGCACCGTTTTTGTAAGAATGCGCATCTAAAGTCATGTCTAAGTACCTGATTTGCATGTGGATTCCGAGGAATTTGTAACGACCTTTGACAAGTCAAAGTGTCACTTTTATCATCCTGCGAGATTGTTTTAACAAGATTCGGACTGGTCTCATTTGCGGCGGCGCATGTTCGCCGCATTATTACGAGTTTCCGAGGGAGAACCAATGCAGCATTTCGTACTTCATTCCATGGCGCGCCTGGCGGTAGGGGTTGTGATCGGCTGCGGCGTGATCGTGTCGAATGCAGTGCATGCTGATACGGTCTTCAAGGACACGGAAGTCCGCGCCGACGTCAAGCCCGAAGCCAAGCCGGGCCTCATCTCCAACGTGATGAGCAAGACCGGCGACGTGGTCATGAATGCCCTGGGCATGATCGGCCTGCGCTACCGCTTTGGCGGCAACACGCCCGAATCGGGTCTCGACTGCAGCGGCTTCGTCCGCTACGTCTTCAACGACACCTTCGGTTTCCTGCTGCCGCGCCGCGCTGTGGAAATGAGCCGTGTCGGCACCAGCGTAGACACGGCTGAACTGCGTCCCGGCGACCTGGTGTTCTTCAACACCATGCGCCACACCTTCTCGCACGTTGGCATCTACATCGGTGACAACAAGTTTGTGCACGCACCGTCCACGGGCAGCAAGATTCGCGTGGATGACATGACCGCCTCGTACTGGGTGACCCGCTACAACGGCGCCCGCCGCATCGAAGGTAACTCCGGTGCCGCAATCAAGGACGGCGCCGACAGCTTTGTCGAGCAACTCAAGCGTGTCGACCCGAACGCCGCTGGCAAGCCGCTGGCAATGTACGGCGGTTGATTCGCTGGCACCCAATAGAAAAAGACCGCCGCGGCGGTCTTTTTTGTTGCCTGCTGACAGGGAGTCAGTGCGGGGGCAGCGGGGTGCCTACGATGGTCTGCGTCAGATGCAGTTTCTCCCGCAGCAGCGGCATGGCGGCCTGGGCAGCCTGCTCCCCTGCGAGAATCGCCTCGTTGCGCGCGGTAAAGTCGCTGCCCTTAACAAACGGCAGCGACGGCGTGATCACCGCATCCGCCTGGGCCAGTTCGGTCTTGTTGATGCTTTGGCCCATGATGGCCGTCGTCTGCAGCAGCATGCTCGCCTGCCCCGACACCGCTTGGTTGGATGGGTCTGCCGAGATGTTCACAGCAATCACGAACGTTGCGCCCATCTGCTTGACGTACGTAACGGGCACTGGCGCTACCAGGCCGCCGTCCACGTATTGGCGGCCGCTGATCGTTACCGGCTGGAACACGCCCGGGATGCTGCACGACGCACGCACCGCCTGACCGGTATTGCCGCGCCGAAACAGGATCGGCTTGCCGCTCGCCAAGTCCGTCGCGACGATGCCCAGCGGAATGTGCATCTGCTCGATGGTCTTCTGCTTGACCAGCCGGTTGATGTACTTCTCCAGCGCCTCGCCCTTGAGCCAGCCGCCAAAGCGGGTGCCGAAGGGTAGTGCCCAGTCGGCGATCATGGCCTCGTCCATCTTGAGCGCCATCCGGTTCATCTCCAGTCCCGACATGCCCGACGCGTAGATCGCCGCCACCACGCTACCCGCGCTGGTGCCGGTGATGAAGTCGATCTGAATGCCCTGGGCTTCCAGCATCTTGATGACGCCGATGTGCGCAAAACCGCGCGCGGCGCCACCGCCCAGTGCCAACCCGATCCGCACGGGCTGTGTGGCGAGCTGGGCCGTGGGCGGCAGCACGGCCGTGGCGGGGATGGCAGATGTTTCGGTTTTGCCGGACGAGAAACCCGTCACGGTGCAGGCGGAGAGCACGGAGGCGCCGGCGGCACCCAGGAAGAGGCGGCGTTGCATGAGGAGGTTGGGGCGGGTTGGTATGCCGCGCAGTTGTGTTCAGTCGTAACGGAGCGCACTGCGCGCCGGCCGCCATTGTGCCAAAGTTCAGCGACGGGTCGGCCGGATATGCGCAGCACGGTTGCTATAATTTCGGTTTTGATAGAGGCCGCTCAGGATCCGCGCTCAGGGTCCGACCACGCGGCCTTATTCGTTCAGCCATTCCTATGACACAGCGCGTCCGCACTCGTTTCGCTCCCAGCCCTACTGGCTTCATCCACCTCGGCAACATCCGCTCGGCACTCTATCCGTGGGCTTTCGCACGCAAGATGAAGGGAGACTTCATCCTGCGCATCGAAGACACCGACGTGGAGCGCTCCAGCCAGGAAGCCGTCGACGTAATCCTGGAAGCGATGGACTGGCTGGACATGGATATCGACGAAGGCCCGTTCTATCAAATGCAGCGCATGGACCGTTATCGCGCCGTGGTTGCGCAGATGGTTCAGCAGGAACTGGCTTACCCGTGCTACATGAGCACCGAAGAACTCGACGCCCTGCGCGAAGCGCAACGCGAGCGCGGCGAGAAGCCCCGCTACGACGGCACTTGGCGCCCTGCGCCTGGCAAGGTTCTGCCAACGCCGCCGGCCGGCGTGCAGCCTGTGATCCGCTTCAAGAACCCCATCGGGGGGAGTGTCGTGTGGGACGACGCAGTGAAGGGCCGCATCGAAATCTCCAACGACGAACTCGACGACCTCGTGATCGCGCGCCCGGACGGCACGCCGACGTACAACTTCTGCGTGGTGGTCGACGACATGGATATGCAGATCACCCATGTGATCCGCGGCGATGACCACGTCAACAACACGCCCCGCCAGATCAACATCCTGCGCGCGCTGGGCGGTACGCCGCCGGTCTACGCTCACTTGCCGACCGTGCTCAACGAGCAGGGCGAGAAGATGAGCAAGCGCCACGGTGCCATGGCCGTCACAGGCTACCGTGATGCGGGCTATCTGCCCGAAGCCATCGTCAACTACCTGGCCCGCCTGGGCTGGGCGCACGGCGACGCTGAGATATTCTCGCGCGAGCAGTTCATCGAGTGGTTCGACCTCGAGCATCTGGGCAAGTCGCCCGCGCAATACAACCCTGAGAAGCTCGCCTGGCTGAACAACCATTACATCAAGCAGGCCGACAACGTGCGCCTGGCTGGTCTGGTGAAGCCGTTCATCGAAGAGCTGGGCGGCAAGGTGGATGGCGGCCCCGTGCTGGCCGACGTGATCGCCCTGGTGAAGGATCGCGCCAACACGCTGCGTGAAGTCGCCCAGACGGCGCTGCTGTTCTATCGCACGGATCTGACTGTCGAGCCGGAGCTGGCTGCGCAGCACCTCACCGATGATGTGCGTCCGGGCATTGCTGCGCTGGCTGAGAAGCTCGGCGCGCTGCCTGAGTGGAAGCGCGAGGCCATCGGTGCCGCCTTCAAGGAAGTGCTCGCAGCACATGGCTGGAAGATGCCCAAGCTGGCGATGCCGGTGCGCCTGCTGGTGGCGGGGCAATTGCAGACCCCATCGATTGACGCAGTGCTGGAACTGTTCGGTCGCGACGTTGTTTTGCGTCGTCTGATGGCGTGATGTGTGAGGCGCAAAAAATTTTGCGAAAGGGTATTGCCAAGCGCTAAACACTTCCCCTATACTCTTGTTTTCGCTGCAACACGAAGCGAAATGCAGTAAGAAGCAAGCAGTAAAAGGCAGTACTCGGGGCTATAGCTCAGCTGGGAGAGCGCTTGCATGGCATGCAAGAGGTCAGCGGTTCGATCCCGCTTAGCTCCACCAAAATGCCGGAAGATTCGATTCAAAAAATAAATTTGAAAAGAGGCTTCCAAAACGCAAAGAAGTTCGTTATAGTAGCGGACTTCGCAGCGTAAGATAGAAAACGTTGCAAAACAGTTTCTGTCCCCTTCGTCTAGAGGCCTAGGACATCACCCTTTCACGGTGAGTACAGGGGTTCGAATCCCCTAGGGGACGCCAAAACAAGAGCTTAACCAGAAGCTCATTAGCGAAGTCAGTCTCTAGCTGATTTCGCAACCGACACGGAGCGGTAGTTCAGTCGGTTAGAATACCGGCCTGTCACGCCGGGGGTCGCGGGTTCGAGTCCCGTCCGCTCCGCCAAATCAAAACCCGCTGCTTGCAGCGGGTTTTTTCTTTTGCGCTTTCAATTCAATTCAAGCCGATCAAGATTGATGCTGCTTTAAAGCGAGGGCAAATGGCCCGCTTTAATCGGCAGTGCGGCTCACGCGATTGAAATAGCTGACCAGAAGTGCACCAGCCACCATCAAACTGAGCCCATTGGCGGCCCAGAAGCCGGCTGCACCCCGTAGTGGCGCGGCAACATCCCCCAATAGTCCGAATCCGAGCACGTAGCCACCGCCAAGACCCACGCCCCACAGCGCTAGCGCATAGATGACGGTCGGGATGAGCGCGATCTTGTATGCGCGCAGGATGAACGCTGTCATGACCTGCAGCGCATCGAACATCTGATAGAACGCGATGAAAGGCAGCAGCGGCACCGCAATCGCCAGGACTGCGGCATCGTGCGTGTAGAGGCCGACCAGCTCTCGCCGCAAGAACAGCACAGCCGCGCCAACGATGAACGCACACATCACCGCCAACTGGATGCCGTTCAGCGAGATGCGCCGAGCTGCTACGCGATCACGCGCGCCGATTGATTGCGCAGCCAGCGTCGACGTCGCGATCGATAGGGACAGCGGCACCATATACGCCACCGCACCAAGGTTGGCGGCAATCTGATGCCCGGCCAGCACCACTGTGCCAAGGCGTGCGATGAAGATCGCCATCAACGTGAACGACGTGATCTCGATCAGGTAGGTGAAGCCCATGGGCACCCCCAGGCGTACCAGCGCCCACAGCCGCGCACGGTTGGGGGGCGAGTAGTGCGTGAAAATCGCGAACGGCTTGTAAGCCGGATTGCGCATCAGGATGGCGGCCGCTGCGGCAAACCATAGCCAACTGATGATCATCGACGCGAGTGCACAGCCCGGGCCGCCCATCGCCGGGATGCCCATGCCGCCATACAGAAACAGTGCGTTGAGCGGAAACTTGATGACGAGGCCGGCGAGCTGCAGCACCGTCACCATCACCGGGCGCGACAGCGCGTTGTTCAGCGCAGAGTAGATCCGGAAGCCGAGCGCCGCTGGCAACGCGAGTGCTTCATAGCGTAAATAAGCGGTGGCTTTCTCGGTGAGTTCCGGCGTGGCGTCTGCCAGTTGCAGCAGTGGGGCGGGGAACCACAGGATCAGCATGCCGATCGCCGCGAGCACCAGCCCGAGCCAGACAGCCTGGCGCACTTCTTCGCCAATCTGATCGTGCTTTTGCGCGCCGTAAAGTTGTCCGGCGATGGGCGAGAGTGCTTGCAGGACGCCCATCAGGCTGATGTACACCGTCACGTAGATCGACCCGCCGAGCCCGATGGCCGCGAGGTCTGCCGCAGAGGCGCGGCCAGCCATCGCCGTATCCAACACGCCGAAGGCGATCACGGCTAGCTGGCCGATCAGGACTGGCCAAGCCAGTGCGGCAATGCGGCGGATGTCGGCGACAAACATCTGGGTACTACCCGAGAGCTACTGGCGCAGCTTGCGTCGGCGTGTGGCTGCCGGTGTGGGCGGAGGATGTGTGGCGGCGGCGGCCTCGGTCAGGCGGTACATGCGGAAGTGCTCGTCGCGGTCGGCGGGGCGGCGGCCTTCCCAGATCAGGCGCCACTCGTAGTTGGATACGCTCGTCGGTGCGCCGTAGTCGTACGGATCGTGGCGCAGCAGGATGTCGCAGTTGTCTTCGGCACTGCCAAAGCGGATGTGGCCGAAGTACGCGAACGAGGCGAGCTGCGCGTCGCCCATGCGAATCGGCTGCACGCACGTGTAGGTGCGCGGCAGCGCTAGCGCAGCCGATTGCGCAACATCGCGGTACGTCTTGGCGTAGTTGATCGTAGGCAGCCACAGCGTCATCATCAGCACCCACATCAGTGTGGTGCCGGCGGCAGAGATCACCACTGCGCGCCAGATGGCCTTGGGTGCGCGCGATGTGCGCCAGACGACGATGAGCACCCACGCTGCAGTCACGAGTAGGGCGCAGACCAGTGCAGTCCAGCTGAACTCGGGTCGATAGCCCGGCACGATGCGGTACACGTTGCGCGCAAGCTGGGGCGGGAAACCCGTCATCTTGGCGATCCACAGCAGCCATAGCGTGCCGCCCAGGATGGTAAAGGCCAGCAGCGCAAACCAGTCGATCGCGCTGATGGCGCCGCGTTTGAGCGTCGGCAGCGCGAACGTGGCCATCACGGCCATCGGCGGAATCAGCAGCAGGAAGCCGTCGTCGCCCGGGTGCGGCTGCATGAGCAGCAACACCAACTGCGGCAGCAGGACGGCCAACGGCAATGTGATATGGGGCGCGGTGCGCATGCCGCCCCAGCTCTTCCACGCCCACGCGGCCAGCGGCCAGACCGGCCAGGCGAACAGCGGTAGGTTGCGTGCGACAAAGCCGAGCGAATGGGCTGTCGGGCCGGCATATTGGTGGCGGTCGAAGCGTGCCCATTCGCGGACGTAGGTCACGGCGTCCGTCGGATTATTTGCCAGCAAATACGCCATCGCGGGCCATGAGCAGCCCAGTACGAGCGACACGGGCAGCGCCACGGTCAGCAGCGGACGCAGCGGTAGCACGCGCGTGGCATGCGCGGCGATCAAGACGGCCACCGTAATTGCCAATGGCAGGATTGGGCCGCCCGCCAGCGACAGGCAACCGATGCCGATGCCGTAGATGAGACTGCCGTGCACCGGCTTGTCGAGCGCGCGGATCAAGCCATACACCGCGACCGCCACGAAGCACAGCGCCCCGACCAGCGGCGTCGTTTCGTGACCGCGCTGCGCCAGGCCTACGCAGGCCAGGAAGATCAGCAGCGCACCATCTGCCAGCGTACGGCCATAGTCACGCGTGTTGGGCTGGCCGCCGAAGACGAATTCAAACGGTTGAACTTCCGCGCGGCGACCCAGCAGATAGGCGCCGTACCAGATGCACGCGCTGGTGACGAAGAAGAAGAGGGCGGTAGCCAGGCGCGACGCGTCCGCCGGGCCGAGCCATTGTCCGAAGAGGCGAATGAATGCGCCGCCGATCCAGAACACCAGCGGCCCCGATTGCACGACCGGGCGCCCGACGATGTTGGGCATCAGCCAGTCCTGCGCGTTGCCGGTGGCCAGCGTCCACATCGTGCCAAAGCCGGCGGCGTCTTCGTTCTTCCATGGGTCGCGCGAGAACAAGCCCGACAGGCCGTAGATCACGCAGATGGCGAGCAGCAGCCAACGCGGCAGCTCGCGGGTGGCGGCAGCAGTCAGGCGGATGCGCGAGACGCGGGTGGTGTTCATCGAGTGTCGGACCAGGCGAGCCTGGTCGGGGTTGCACAGCGACGTGCGGATCGTAAAGAGGGGCCGAACCAACGGCCTACCATGTGCCGAGAAACAAAAAAGGCAGCCGGAGCTGCCTTTTTCTGACCACTAAGACGGTCTGCACTGAGCGGGTCATGCGCTGAGCCGTCTCCGGCGCCGATATTACTTGGCAGCCTTGCCGACCTTGCTGCCGAACTTTTGGCGGAACTTTTCGACGCGGCCGGCCGTGTCCAGAACCTTTTGCTGGCCCGTGTAGAACGGGTGCGATTCGGACGAGACTTCGATCTTCGCCAGCGGGTATTCCTTGCCGTCCAGCGTGATCATTTCCTTGGTCTGGATGGTCGAGCGGGTGATGAACTTGAAGTCGCTGGACATGTCCTGGAACACGACTTCGCGGTAATTCGGGTGAATGCCTTCTTTCATGATGGGCCCTGGGGTAGAGGTAGCCAATTCGCGGTGCGCTTCAGGTGCTCACATGGTATGAGCACCGTGCGACCAGCCCTCGAATCACTTGCCGGGTGGAGAAACAAAGATTATGCCAGAGAAACAAGGGCTTGGGCAACGCGCTTTGCCGCAGAATCCGTCGCGCCGACGCATCGAAAAGTGACTTGAGGAGCCCTTTTCGATCACGGTTTGGCGAGGCGCTCAATCGTAAGCACTCCACGGCCGTCCAGATCGATGGTTTTGCTGTCGCCGACGCGCAACGAGGTGTCGAGGTTGCGCGCCCAGGTGTCGACGCGGGCAGGGGCTTCGGCGTCGGGCGAAGGCTGGAACCGATGTAGCGTGACGCCGATGGACAGCGTCTGGAACTCGCCCGACACAACCATCGGCCGCAGGGAAACGTCCACGCCGGTCTTGGCCCAGCGGTGGCGCATGAATTGGCACGTGGTGGTGTCGCAGCCGAGCGGGATCGTATCGTCGGGCAGGCCGGCAGCGAAGCGCGCCTCCCACTCTTTGCGTGGCATCGAGCCGCCCACGTCATACGTATGGGTCTGCTCGAGCAATGCGACGTGCTGGCCGGGGGTGGACGTGTCGGCCGAAAGCGTGATGCGTTTGGTTTCTGATTGCCCATCGAATTGCGCGGTAATGCTGAGGACCACGGGCACGGTTGGTTGCGCCATCGCTGTGCCGGCAGCGAGGCAACAACCGAGCAGCGTTGCACGAAGCGCTTGGCGAATCGTCATGGCACGAATCCCTCCTGGCGTTGCTCAGCATCCAGCATGCGCCGTGCCGGGTCTTGCAGATAGAAGGCTTGCAGGAGCGCGTACAGCGATGGCAGCGTCTCAAACAGGGCCACTGGCTCGACAAAGAACACTTCGGACGCCACCGCAAAGAACTCGGCCGGATGCTGCGCGCCATAGGGGTCGAGCAACGAAAGGATCGGATCGTCGCCCCAGCGGCGCTCTGAAATCTGCTCGCAACGATTGGCGAAGGCGTCGTACTCGGCGTAGAGATCGTCAGCCCATTGCTCGCGGTCGACGTTGGCATGCAGGCGCGATGAAAACGCCGGGATGCCGTCCGATTCGCCGTTGAGCATGTCGAGCTTATGCGCGAACTCGTGCACGACCACGTTGTAAGGCTGCGCGCCTGGCTCGGCTAGCGCGCCCCCGAGTTCGATGTCCTGCCACGAGAGGATGACGGGACCGTGCTCCCATGCCTCGCCGGCGGCTTCTTCGCGCACGTTGTGTACGACGCCGTCTTCATCCATGACCTCCTTGCGGATGACGAACTCGCCGGGGTAGATGACCACGCCGTGCCATCCGCTGTACCACGCGATGCCCAACTCCAGGATCGGCACACTGGCTTGCACGGCAATGCTGATCACCATGTCGTCGGTGAGTGGCAAATCGTGCGCGGTGGTGAATTCCTTTTCGGCAATGAAGAGCGTGGCCGTTTCACGCAGGCGTGCGAGGTCCGCGGCGGGCCAGTCGAGCAGGAAGGGCAGACCATTGAGCGCGCGTGACCACAGCGCGTCGGAGATGGCGTAACGCGTCAGGCGCCGCGTGCGTGCGCGGGCGGAGAACCACCGGAGGACGGACGAAAGCATGCGTCCAGTATATCGGCCGCCGCCTGCGGCTTTGCGAGGCGCGCTTTCGCCTTGCGAGGGGTCAGGCGACCGAGAGGAGCCGCGCGCCGCGCTGATTGGCGACGTAGACGGCCTCGGTGCGGCTGCGGACTTTCAGGCGCCGATACAGCGTGCTGATATGCGCCTTGGCTGTTGCCTCGGAGATGTTCAGCATGCGGCTGATGGTCTTGACCGGATGCCCACGCGAGAGCAGCACCAGAATCTCGTACTGCCGCGGCGTAATGCCGAGCAGCTTCGGATCGGTCTGCGGGTCGCCTGCGAGCGCCGGGTTGGGCGCGCCGTCCAGGCGCGATTCCGGCAGCAGTGCGCTGGCCGGAATGTATTGCCCCCCCACCAGCACCAGCTCGAGCGAAGCCGCGATGACTTCACCCGGCGAATGCTTGAGCGTGTAGCCCGACAAGCCCATCTGCATGAGCGTGCGGATGATGTCGGCCGATTCGGATTCGGCCAGCACGACCACGTGGCGCGCGTGCGGCCGATGCATGATCTCGCCGATGGCGGACAGCTCATCAAGATGTGGCAACGGCAGGCCGATCACAAGAAGACCGGCGTCGGCATTGGCTTCGATGGCGTCGAACATCCCTTCGTCTGGTTCGACGACAGTGACACCAGTGACGCCCTTGAGCGTCCGTAGCAGGTGCGCAATGCCTGTGCGCACCAACGGATGGCCTTCGATCAAAACAGTGTTCATCGTTGTTCTCGACCTGTTACCGATCTTGCGAACATCCTTGTCGCCCAGGCGAGATACAGGCCGGAGCAGACCCCCGTTCCGAATCATTTTAGTGGCGGAAGTCAAAAATAACAGCCGCCACGGCTATGCCTCGGGACCCTCGTTGCTGCGTCCTGGGTACTCTAGCCCAGCGTTTGCCAGGGCGCGCAATTCGACCACCGGAGAGCCTGCGCCCGATAACCGCGGCTTTTATCGCGACAGCTGTTTCAGTCGCGACACAAAAATCGCGTGTCATGCCGGGTTGGTTGGTTCTCCGCGTGGAAAATATCCCGTTAAAACAAAGCGTTAGCCGTCATGGCATGGAAGTCGCTCTATACCCGTCGGGGAGGAGCGAGCCATGCCGACAATCGCGCAGCGCTGTGCTCGACGTTTGCCGTTCGGGCGGATGGTCGAGAAGGCCGGAGTGGTCGCGAACCGCGCCGCCATGATCGTCATGGTGCCGACGCTCGCAGTGGATGGCGACCTCATCGTGCGGCGTGCAATCACGCTGCTGGTCGCCCTTCGAAGCGTTCTCGCCGATACGTTGCCGGCGCGACTCGCTCTCAGTCTTGTTCCCACCCGCGCATTCGATCCATCCACCGGTTCTATCGTGTCCGTTCTCGCGAACGGCGAACTGAGTACGTCGCATGCGTGGCTTAACAATCCAACGGCGACGGGGCTGGCGCAACCCCCCCGGAAGTGGGGTGCGTCCCGATGTGCCTGTTCTCATGCTGGATTCCAAGCGGCGCGGCAGTCTCTTGGCGGATGTCGTCGTTCACTGCGCGAGCGCTGTGCACCAAAATGTGGCGTTTTCGCAACGTGCTCCGCTTCGATCGGTACAGCGGCTGTTCAACGGTTTTGTGCTCCGTCCCCCGGCGGGCACTCTTTTCTTAATGGCCATCCTCGAATGGGATTCCAATGCAAACCAATCTGACCGCGTTTGCAGTGCTAGCACCACCGGCCCCTTCGGAGGGGCACAGATAAATTCAGCGCATTGAACCAGGTCTTGAAAGGATCGGACAGGAAAGAGGAGGGAGGTCTGAGAAGGCCATTCTTCCTCCTCTTGCCCCAATGGCACATAGAGAGGGCGCAGCAACAAAGCTGCGCCCTGCGGATTGGAATGAAACCGATGCGACCAGACTTAGGCCGGATGCAGCGGATGCTCTGCCCGAATGCCGTGCTTCTGCATCAGCCGATACAGTGTTACTCGAGACACCGCCAATTCGCGTGCCGTCATGCCCATATGGAAGCCGTTGCGCGCAATGGCCGTGCGAATGGCATCCGACTCGGCGCCTTCGCGTGCTTCTTCCAGTGTCTGGCCCGACACGGATGCGTAGCCTTCGAGGTGCAGGTCGGCGGCGGAGATCTTGCGGTTGTCGGTCATCACCAGCGCGCGGCGTACGCGGTTGATGAGTTCGCGCACGTTGCCCGGCCACGGGTAATGCATCATCGCGTGCAACGCGCAGGGCGTGAAGCCGCGGATGCGGTGCGATGCTTCGCTGGCGTGCTGGGCGAGAATGTGTTCGGCCAGCAGCACGATGTCGCTGCCGCGCTCGCGCAGCGGCGGCACCGACAAGGTCAGCACGCACAGGCGATGGAACAGGTCGGTGCGGAATCCGCCGTGGTGTTGGGCCGCTTCCAGATCCACGTGCGTTGCGGAGATGATGCGGAGATCCAGCGGAATCGCCTGGTGCCCGCCGAGCCGCGTGATCGTGCCTTGCTGCAGGAAGCGCAGCAGGCTGACTTGGCTTTCCAATGGCAGGTCGCCGATTTCATCGAGGAACAGCGTGCCGCCGTTGGCATGTTCAACCCAGCCGATATGACGCTGATGCGCGCCGGTAAACGCGCCTTTTTCGTAGCCGAACAATTCGGACTGGATCAGGTGCGGCGGAATCGCTCCGCAATTGATGGCGATGAAAGGTCCGCCTGCGCGCGAGGAGGCCTCGTGGATGGCCTGTGCGGTCAGCTCTTTGCCGGTACCGGACTCGCCCGCGATGAAGGCCGGCGCGCTGTTCTGCGCGACCTTGCGGATCGCGCGGAACAGGCCGTGCATAGCGGGGCACTCGCCCAGCATGCGTGCATGATTCGTCTTGGGCGCCGGCGTGGCTTCCTGCGCGAGCGAGGCCATGCCCCACGCGTGACGCAACGAGTACGCAGCTTCGTCTGTGCGCAACGGCGTCTGCACGTAGTCCACACAGTAATCGCGCACGAGCTGGCGCACGCGTTCATGGTTCAGCATGGCTGGCGGCAGCGCGGCCACCCAGCCCACATGCGACACCTGCATGCAGCGCTCGAGCACATCCAACTCCGCAGCCGAGAACGCGCTGCCGAAATCGACCAACCCGGCCTTGGGAACGCCGTCGCGGATGGCGCAGCCCAGTTCACGCATCGACGTCACGCGTCGCACGTGCCAATCTGCACCCAGAATCGTTTCGTCGATCTCCCCCATCCCCGCGCGCGACGCCACTACGACGGTTCGGCACGCAGCAGTACATTCCAGCGACTCTTCGCGCATGGTTTCCCCCGTTCGATTTTTGGTGTGGTTTCGTTCTTTGCCGCGGCGGCTCGGCCAGGGCAGGCTTGCAGTATGGTTGCCGAGTTTCTCTTTTGCGATGACGTTTAAGGACGATGGTGGCAAACGCTTGCGCGCCCTACCTGTAATGCAAATGAACTAGCGAATTTCACAACTCTGACGAGAGAATCCGCTGGAAAAACAGGCAGTTGACGCAGCAATAAAAAAGCGCACCACAGTGGGTGCGCTTTTCGCTATGCAGACAGGAGACTTAGCCGCCGCGTCGCATCATGTCGAAGAACTCGGCGTTGTTCTTTGTCGTCTTGAGTTTGTCGAGCAGAAATTCCATCGCCTCGACTTCATCCATGTCGTGGATGAACTTACGCAGAATCCACACCTTCTGCAGGATGTCCGGCTTGATCAGCAGTTCTTCGCGGCGCGTGCCCGACTTGTTCAGGTTGATGGCGGGGTAGACGCGCTTTTCGGCCAGACGGCGTTCCAGGTGCACTTCCATGTTGCCGGTGCCCTTGAATTCTTCGTAGATCACGTCGTCCATGCGGCTGCCGGTTTCGATCAGCGCCGTGCCGATGATGGTGAGCGAACCACCTTCTTCCAGGTTACGTGCCGCACCGAAGAAACGCTTCGGACGCTGCAGCGCGTTGGCGTCGACACCACCGGTCAGCACCTTGCCCGAGGTTGGCACCACGGTGTTGTAGGCGCGGGCCAGGCGCGTGATCGAGTCCAGCACGATCACCACGTCCTTCTTCAGTTCGACCAGGCGCTTGGCCTTTTCGATGACCATTTCGGCCACTTGCACGTGACGCACAGCAGGCTCATCGAACGTCGATGCCACCACTTCGCCGCGCACGGTGCGCTGCATTTCGGTCACTTCTTCCGGGCGCTCGTCGATCAGCAGCACGAACAACTCGGCTTCCGGATGGTTGGTCGCGATGGCGTGCGCAATGTGCTGCAGCATCACGGTCTTGCCCGACTTCGGGCTTGCCACCAGCAGCGCGCGCTGGCCGCGGCCGATCGGGGCAATCATGTCGATGATGCGGCCGGTGATGTTCTCTTCGGCCTTGATGTCCCGTTCGAGGATGAGCGGCTTGTTCGGGTGCAGCGGCGTCAGGTTCTCGAACATGATGCGGTTCTTGACCGCCTCAGGAGGCTGCGTGTTGACCTTGTCGACCTTCACCAGCGCGAAGTAGCGCTCGCCATCCTTGGGCGTGCGGACTTCACCTTCGATGGTGTCACCGGTGTGCAGATTGAATCGGCGGATCTGCGACGGGCTGATATAGATGTCGTCGGTGCTGGCCAGATACGAAGTTTCCGGCGAGCGCAGAAAACCGAAGCCGTCGGGCAGCACTTCAAGCGTGCCGTCGCCGAAAATCGTTTCCCCCTGTTTCGCCTTCTTTTTCAGGATGGCAAACATCAATTCTTGTTTGCGCATGCGCTGCGCGTTATCGATCTCCAGCTGCCCCGCCATTTCCAGCAATTGGGACACGTGCAAGGATTTCAGTTCTGTCAGATGCATAGACGAAAGAATGGGAAGGGCCCGGACGGGCAGCGAAACGAGAAACGGGGGGAGGGGGAAAAGGTCGAGCGAACGCTCGGGGAAACAGATTGGCTGCAATCTTAGCACAACGCTGACGAGCTTCCAGGCGGAAGTGCGTCAGCGTGTGTTGGGGCAACGCGAAGGGTTGCGCGCTGCCGCAAAAACAGCTTACAGGTGGCTGTCCAGGAATGCGGTCAGTTGCGACTTGGACAGCGCGCCCACCTTCTGTGCAGCCACAGCGCCGTTCTTGAACAAAATCAGCGTCGGGATGCCGCGAATGCCGAACTTGGCCGGTACGCCCTGGTTCTCATCGACATTGATCTTGGCGATCTGCACCTTCTCGCCGTAGTCCTTGGAAACTTCGTCCAGGATCGGGGCGATCATCTTGCAGGGGCCGCACCATTCGGCCCAGAAATCGACCAGCACGGGTTTGTCGGACTTGAGCACGTCTGCCTCGAAGGACGCGTCGCTCACATATTTGATCTGTTCGCTCATGGCGGGAACCTCTGTTATTTCGTAAAAGCTGGCGACGTGCGCCGAACCCATACATTACACGATTACACGAACCGGCGTGTATTGGGACCACTGTCGGCGCGGATGCTGCTGATATAGTACCGACGCCCCCGTTTTCAACCGATTCAACCGTTGATTGTGGCTATCACGCCGATAGCCATTGGTCTTCGCTTCCCGGTATATCGCCCTCATCCCACGCATGCAGACGCTTGCCTTCGCGCCCGGCCCAGCATTCCTTTACCGTGCCGCCGACGCTGCATGGCGCTTTCTGGACGCGCATGCGCAATCCTCGGGTACCGCCACGATTGTCGTGCCGACAGCCGCGCAGATTCCGGGTGTGCGCGGTGCTCTGCATGCCAGTGCGCTAGGGGCCGGCACGCCGCGTTTGCTGCCGCGCATTCTGACGCTGGGGCATTGGCTGCTCGATTTGCCACCGGAAGCGGGTGTGCCCGCCGCGCGCACGCCGCTGTCGCGCTTGCTCGCGGTGCAGCAGGCGCTCAAGACGCAGGCATGGCTGCGTGAAGCGCTGGGCGCGCAGGACGATGCGGCACTGTGGGGCGTGGCGCAGGTGCTCGTGACGGTGTCCGATGAGCTGTCGCAACGTTGGCTGACGCTGGATGCTGCACACAGTGGCGCAGATGAGCAGCCCGACGAACTGGAATCGGCGTTGGCCGACGCGTTGGAACGAACCTACGCTCAGTTGTCCGAACGCTTTCTCGGTACCGAATCGCGCATTGTGCTGACGTTCTGGCGGTTGCTTTCAGGCGCTACGGACCCGATTCCCATGCGGTTGCGTGCCATGCGGCGTCTGCTTGACGAACTGCACGGGCCGATCGTGTGGATGAGCCCGACGGACCCCGAGGCGGTCGATCTGGATTTCCTGCAACGCGCTGCCGAGCGCGTGCCGGTGCTGAGCATCGGCTATGACTGGAATGCGCCCGAAACCGGCGCGTCTGCGGCGCCTGCCACGCACGCGGATTTTCGCGACCTGCTGCTGCACGCCTGGCCCGAGTGCGCCACGACTGCACAGGCAGCGGACGACGGTGCCGATGCGCAGATTCCCGCCCCAACCCTGCGCATTGCCGGGGCGGCCCGCTTTGAGGACGAAGCCGCCTTCGCCGCGCATACGCTGGTCGATTGGCTCAACGCCGGGCGCCGATCGTTGGCGTTGGTGGCGCAAGACCGCATCGTGGCGCGGCGTGTTCGCGCGTTGCTGGCGCGAGTGAACGTGCCGGTGCGCGACGAGACCGGCTGGAAGCTCTCCACGACGCGCGCCGCAGCTGCACTCATGCGCTGGGTCGACGTGGTACAGGGAGACGGTGATACCGCGGCGCTGCTCGATCTCATCAAAAGCCCTTTCTGTTTGCGCGATGCCGACGCCGGCACGGCTCCGCCCGCATGGGTCGCTGAGCTGGAGCGACGCGTGCGCCGGCATAACGTTTCGGGCGGCTGGGGACGGTTGCGCCGGCTGGTTGCCGATCGCCCCGCCAGTGGCGCCGATGATGAAGCGAAGGTCAGCCGCCTGGCCGATCGCCTGGGCGTGCTGGCTGACGAGGCAGCGCTGTGGCGCCGTGCCGGCAGCGCCACGCTCGACGCTTGGGTAACGCTGCTGGCAGGCACGCTCGATCGCCTGCATATGCGCACGGGTTTGCAGAACGACGATGCAGGTCGCCAATTGCTGGAATGGATAGATCGCCTGCGGACCTCTATACATGGCAGCACCGATGCAGGCGCGCGTTTCTCGCTCACGGAGTGGCGTGCATTACTGTCGATGCTGCTCGAATCTGCGGTCTTCAGCGAGCCTTCACCACCGGCGGATCGGCGCGTTGTCATCCTGCCGCTGAATGGCGCGCGCATGCGGCGCTTCGATGGCGTGGTGGTGGTGGGTTGCGACGATGCGCAGTTGCCGTCGGCGCAACCGGAGTGGCTGTTCTTCTCGAACGACGTGCGTCGTGAACTGGGTTTGCCCGACCGCGCGCAGCGTTTTGCGCAGCAGGCACGCGACTTGGCCGAAGTGTTGCTCAATCAGCCCGAGGTGGTGTTGACCTGGCAACGCCACGGCGGGCGCGGTGAGCCGCATCGCCTTTCCGGCTGGCTCGAACGCCTGCAACGCCGGTTGGCGGTGAGCGGCGTGCGTATCGATACGTCGGTCATGTTGCCAAGCCTGCAGACAACGAGCCAGCCAACCGACATGCCCGCGCCTGCGGCGCCTATGCTGGTGCCGTCCACACTGAGTGCCGCCGCTTACAACAGCCTGCGCCGCTGTCCATACCAGTTCTTCGTCGGCCGCATGCTGC
The DNA here is from genome assembly GCF_958405935.1 of Ralstonia psammae. NCBI lineage: Bacteria > Pseudomonadati > Pseudomonadota > Betaproteobacteria > Burkholderiales > Burkholderiaceae > Ralstonia > Ralstonia psammae. The sequence goes on along the minus strand of NZ_CATZBU010000002.1, from coordinate 271,094 downwards.
GGCTGGGCGAGCTGGAAGAGGTGTCCGACGAGCTGGAGAAACGCGACATCGGCGAGATCCTGCACGCGATCCTGCATCGCTTTCACCGGCAGTTGCTGGAGGTGCCGACGCACGATCCGGCCGATCGTCAGGCACTCCTGCAGACCATCACCGACGAACAGTTCGGGCCGCTGTTGGCCGAGGACGGCAATGCGCTGCGCTTCTATCGGCGCTGGCTGGGCGTGATGGCGTCGTACCTGGCGTGGCAGGCTGCACGCGAGGCTGACGGCTGGCGCTTCGAGGCAGGCGAAGTCGATGTCGATACGTCGATCACGCTGCCGGACGAGCGCCCGCTGCGCTTGCGCGGCCGTATCGACCGCATCGACGTGCACGACGAACACGGTGTGGCGGTGCTCGATTACAAGACGCAATCGCAGATGGTGCTGGTGCGTCGCGCCAAGACGCCGTTTGAGGATTGCCAACTCCCGTTTTACGGTTTGCTCGATGCGCGCGCAGATTCGGGCAGCTGGATTTCGCTCGATGGTGAGGCGCGCGGGGACAAGCGCGACGTCGCGTTGCCCGACTTCACGCAAGTCGTCGACTGGTTGATCGAACAGATGCAAAAGGACATGACGGCTCTCGCAGCCGGTGCATCGCTGCCGGCGTTCGGTGATGAATCGGCGTGCCGCTACTGCGCGGCGCGCGGTCTGTGCCGCAAGGGGTATTGGACCGAGGGCGCCCCCCGCGAGCCGGAGGGCGCGGCATGAGCGATCACGCTTACGAACGCGACGGCGCGGCGGTCTCGCCCGAAGCTTTCTCGCGCGCCGCGTGCGATCCGCTGCGCTCGGTCGTGGTGGAAGCGTGCGCGGGCAGCGGCAAGACGTGGCTGCTGGTCACGCGCATGTTGCGCTTGCTGCTGGCAGGCGCAGCGCCGTCGGACATTCTCGCCATCACGTTCACGCGCAAGGCGGCCGAAGAGATGCGCCAGCGTTTGCTCGACATCCTCGCCCAGTTGGCCGGTGCCGACGATGAAGGCGTCATGCGCGAACTGATCGCGCGCACGGTGGATGAGCGCGATGCGCCGGCACTGGTTGAAACCGCGCGCGGGCTGTATGCGCGCGTGCTGGAATCGCCATCGCGCATGGCGATCGACACGTTCCACGGCTGGTTTGGGTCGCTGCTGCGCGGCGCGCCCCTGTCATCGGGTGTGCAGCAGGGCGCGTCGTTGCGTGAAGACGCCGGGCGGTTGCGGCGCGAAGCGTGGGCGCCGTTCTGGCGCGGTTTGCTGGCCGAGGATCACGCTGAGTTGCGCGCCGCGTATGAAACGCTTGCCGATCTGGTGGGCGATTTCCAGGCCGGTCGTCTGCTCGATGCGATGTTCCATCAGCGCAGCGATTGGTGGGCGTACAAGACGCAGGCGGGCGAGCGTCCGCTGGATGCGTTGGACGAACTGCTTGGCGACGATGCGACAGTCGATCCGTTGATCGACGCACTGCAAGATAGGGCGTTGTTGGCCGACATGCTGCGCGTGTCCGGCTGGCTGGGGCAGGGTGGTGCGGCCGAGGGCAAGCGCGCGGTGATCATCGAATCGGCGGTCACCGATGCGCGCGGATTGGATATCTCGGATGAGGCCGCTCGCGTACAAGCATTTGATGCGCTCTTCGCAGCCTTTCACACGCAGGCAGGCAAGGCGCGCGCCTGCAAGCCGACCAAGGCGCTCATCAAAGCCGTCGGCGATGCGCACGCGCAAACGCTGGTGACCTTGCACGCCACGTTGTGCGAAGCGCTGACCACGATTCAGGCCCGCCGCCAGGAGGCCCACGTGCGCGCCGTCAATGCCGCATTGTTCGCGCTGGGCGACGCACTCATCGATCGCTATCAGGACTACAAGCGCCAGGCACGCGCGATGGACTTCACCGATCTCGAATGGGAAGCGGCTCGCCTGATGCAGCAAGACGACACGGCCGCTTACCTGCAGGTGCGGCTCGACGCGCGCTACAAGCATCTGCTGCTGGACGAGTTTCAAGATACGAACCCGATGCAGTGGCGCATCCTGCAAGGCTGGCTGGCCGGTTATGCCGGCACCGGCACGCAGCCGAGCGTGTTTCTGGTAGGCGATCCGAAGCAATCGATCTACCGTTTCCGCCGCGCGGATGCACGGCTGTTCGACGCTGCACGTGACATGCTGGTCGCTGAATTCAACGCGACCGTACTGCGTACCAACCGCACGCGTCGCAACGCGCCGGCTGTACTGGAATGGGTCAACGCCGTGTTCCTGCAGGCGCGGGCGCGCGGCGACTATCCCATCTACGCAGAGCAAAGCACCGCCGTGGACGCGCCCATTGGGCAGGCGCTGCTCTTGCCGCTGGTGCCGGTGCCCGAAGCCGAGCAGGCCGACGAAGCCACGCCACGCGATACGCTTACCGAGCCGCGCGAAGAGGCCAGCGATTCACAACGATATGCAGAGGGCCACCAAGTGGCTGCTTGCCTGCGCGCATTGCACGCGAGTGAGCGCATTCGCGAAGGTGGCGTCGAGCGCCCTGTGCGCTGGAGCGATTTCCAGCTGCTCGTCCGCCGCAAGCGCTATCTTGCCGATTACGAGCGTGCTTTGCGCGACACCGGCGTGCCCTACCTGAGCCCGCGCCGTGGCGGTCTGCTGGCTACGCTTGAAGCCTTGGATCTGTGTGCGCTGCTCGATTTCCTGATGACGCCGCAGGCCGATTTGTCGCTTGCGCATGTGTTGCGCAGCCCCGTCTTCGCGGCCACGGACGAGAACCTCATCGCACTGGCCCAGTTTGGCGAAGGCGCGGTCGCATTGACATGGTGGGAACGGCTGACCGCGTTGGCCGGGCGGACTGATGTGGCGCCCACGTTGCGCTACGCGCATCGCATGCTGTCGCGCTGGCTGGCGGTGGCGCCCACGCTGCCGGTGCACGATCTGCTGGACCACATCGTCTACACCGGTGAACTCAAGCGCCGCTATGCCGAACGCGCGCCTGCAGCCAATCGCGACCAAGTGCTCGCCAACCTGGATGCGTTTTTGAAGCTCGCGCTCGATCTGGACGGTGGCCGTTATCCGAGCCTGCCGAAATTCATGGCCGAGCTGCGCGCCATCCGCCAGGGCGACGAAGATGAAAGCCCCGACGAAGGCATGCAGGGCGACACAGAAGCACCGGATGCCATCGACGCCGAAGTCGCCAGCGAAGGCCTCGACGCCGCACAGATCCTGACCGTGCATGCCTCGAAAGGGCTGGAAGCGCCGTTCGTCGTGCTGCTCGACAGCCACCACAGCGATGCGCGGGTCGATACCGCCGGCATCCTGATCGACTGGCCGCCTGGGGCGCCCGCGCCCGCGCATTTCTCCGCGTTCGGCAAGACGTCCGAGCGTGGCCTCGCGCGCGAGCCTCTGTTCAAGCAAGAAAATGATCTCGCCGAGCGCGAGAACTGGAACCTGCTTTATGTGGCGATGACGCGTGCGCGGCAGGCGCTGATCGTTTCCGGCGTCGCAAACAAGCGTGATGCCACGGCGGCCCAATCGGTCGATGAGGGTGACGCGCCCGAAGTGGACGGCACGGCCAGCTGGTACACGCTACTCGCCGCGGCGGGCGTTGCGTCACCTGCGCCCATGCTGGATGGCGCTGCCGATTCGGCTGTGCGTGCGGCAGGGGCGGAGCTTGTCTCGTACCACGACTTCCGCGCGCCGCTTACCGTGACGGTGCGTGTCGGCGCTGCTGGCGCATCTGCCGACGGCCCCGCCGACGTTGTCTTCGACCAAGGCGCCGTCGCACAAGGCGAACTGCTGCATGCGGTACTCGAGCGCCTGACGCGCCGCGGCTTGCCCGAACACACGCCTGACGCCGAGACCATCGCGCGCTGGTTCAGCGCGACCGGCGTCACGCAGGCCGACGCCACGCGCACCGCCGATGCCGTGCGCCGGATGCTTTCCGCCGATGCGCTGGCGCATGTCTTCGACCCCGCGCGCTTCGACGCCGCTCATAACGAGATCGAACTCTTCGGCCCGGACGGCGCGCTATTGCGCATCGATCGCCTGATCGAACGTGGCAACGACATCCTCGTGGTCGACTACAAGCTGCGCTTGCTGCCTGTCGAACGCGCTGCCTATGCGGATCAGCTGCGCGGCTATGTGGCGGCCATCACGCCGATGTATCCGGGGCGCAGGGTGCGCGCAGGCGTGGCTACCGCGCAGGGGGAATGGATCGACCTGGACGCGCTGCCCAAGCCGGTGCAGGCGTCACACGACGACAGCCAAGGCGCGTTGTTCTGACGCGGGCGGCACAAACAAAAGAGGGAAGGGTGATGCGGAGGGGAAAAGTGAAGGGGGACGAGCCTGACCCTCGGCACTGGCGGAAAACGGCTGTGGCTGCTTCGTTCCCGACCTGACCAGGTTGACCGCGCCACCATGCGAGGAGGCCCGTCCGAGCGGCATTGTAACCGACTCGCACGTCCTCACTTGAATATCCTTGCAATTTGCTCGGCGCGCATGGCGGTTGACCCCTCCGAAACCGCGTCGGAAATCCACCTCGCTTTGCTACAATCCGCCGCATGAGTTATCAAGTGCTCGCCCGCAAGTGGCGCCCTCGCGATTTCACCACGTTGGTCGGTCAGGAACACGTGGTGAAAGCGCTCACGCATGCGCTCGAACAGCAGCGCCTGCACCACGCATACCTGTTCACGGGCACGCGCGGTGTTGGCAAGACGACGCTGTCGCGCATCCTTGCCAAATCGCTCAATTGTGTTGGTGCGGATGGGCAGGGCGGCATCACCGCGCAGCCGTGCGGCGTGTGCCGCGCCTGTACCGAGATCGATGCCGGGCGCTTTGTCGATTACATCGAGATGGATGCCGCCTCCAACCGCGGCGTCGACGAGATGGCGCAGTTGCTGGACCGCGCGGTCTACGCGCCAACCAGCGGCCGCTTCAAGGTCTACATGATCGACGAAGTGCACATGCTGACCAACCACGCCTTCAACGCAATGCTGAAGACGCTGGAAGAGCCGCCCGAGCACGTCAAGTTCATCCTCGCGACCACCGATCCGCAGAAAATTCCGGTGACGGTGCTGTCGCGCTGCCTGCAGTTCAACCTCAAGCAGATGCCGCCGGGGCACATCGTGTCCCACCTCGATCGCATCCTTGGTGAAGAGGGCATCGCCCACGAGGCGAACGCGCTGCGTCTGCTGGCGGCGGCGGCTCAGGGTTCGATGCGCGATGCGCTGTCGCTCACCGACCAGGCCATCGCATACAGCGCCGGCGAAGTCAGCGAAGCTGCCGTGCGCGGCATGCTCGGCGCGATTGATCAGAGCTACCTCGTGCGCCTGCTCGACGCGCTGGCCGATGAGAACGGCGCCGCGCTTGTCGAGATTGCCGATGAGATGGCCGGGCGCAGTCTGAGCTTCTCGGGCGCGCTGCAAGATCTTGCATCCCTGCTGCAGAAGATTGCGCTGGCGCAGGTCGTGCCCGCCGCTGTGCAGGACGACTGGCCCGAGGCGGACGATGTACGGCGCCTTGCCGAGCGGTTCGATGCGCAGTCGGTGCAGCTGTTCTACCAGTTTGCCAACCTGGGGCGCAACGAACTGGCGCTTGCGCCGGATGAGTACGCCGGCTTCACGATGACACTGCTGCGCATGCTGGCGTTCCAGCCCGGACAGTCGGGTGGGGACGCGGCGCCGCCTTCGGGCGGTGGTGGCGGGAAGCGGGCGATGCCGTTGGCTGCAACGCCGGCCGCATCGACGCGTCCGGCGGTCACAGCGACTGCGCCCGTGGCGGCGCCGGTGGCGGTGCGTCCCGCGCCGGTGGCCGAGGCGCCGCGTGCGACTTATCAGGCAACTCCTCCGGCCCCGGCGCCCGTTGCTGCGGCTGCGCTGACGCCGACCGCGGCACCGGCGCGTCGCTCGCCGGCGATGGAAGCATTGGCCGCTGCGCGTCAGGCGTCGAGCCGTGGCCGCGGTGGGGCTTCCGCACCTGCCGCCGCACCGGTAGCCGCGCCTGCGCCTGTCGCTCGCCCTGCTGCTCCCGCTGCTTCTGCTGTTGCGGGGCCACGTCCGAATCCTGCTGCTGCGCCGGCATCCTTGCCGCAGCGCCGTGAGCGGCCGGTTGCGGCTGCCGCGTCCTCCGATGAGGGCCCGCCGCCCTGGGATGAAATGCCGGGCGAATTGGCTTCGCCGTCGCTTGAAGAGATGGACGCGGCGTTTGCCGGCTGGGATTCGGCTCCGAGCGTGCGCCCTGGCGCGCCTGATCCGGCAACACATCCGGCCCAGCTTGAGGCGCCGGCAGTTGTGCCCGCGCCAGCCAAGCCGATCGCTCCGGAGCCCGTTGCCGCTGCGACGCCGCCTGACCTGAGCGCCAGCAGCCTCACCACGTTTGACGGCAATTGGCCGGCGCTGGCCGCCAGCCTGCCGATACGCGGTCTGGCACAGCAGCTGGCTTACCAGAGCGAGTTGGTGGCCGTGGAAGGCGTCACGATGCGCCTGCGCGTACCGCTACCCCCACTGACCGATGCCAACGTCGTCGAGCGCCTGGAGGCGGCATTGGCGGAGCACTTTGGCACGCCCGTTCGCGTGGCGTGCGATATCGGCCCTGCACGCGCTACCGCGGCGGCAGTGGATGCCGAGCAGCGCGCCGAGCGCCAGCGCAATGCCGAACACGCCATCGCCGCCAACCCGTTTGTGCAGGCGCTGGTGCGGGACTTTGCCGCGCAGGTCGTCCCTGGTTCGATCCAACCGCACACGCACTGAACCGCATTCCAACACTGAACATTGAACACCGGCGCGCCCAGTTGAGTGGCGCGCCTTGCATGACCCATTTCAAGGAGCAACGACCATGATGAAAGGCCAGATCGCCGGGCTGATGAAGCAGGCCCAGCAGATGCAGGAAAACATGAAGAAAGCGCAGGAGCAACTCGCCCTGATCGAGGTGGAAGGCGTGTCCGGCGCTGGTCTCGTGAAGGTGGTGATGACCTGCAAGAACGACGTGAAGCGTGTGTCGATCGACCCGAGCCTGCTGGCTGAAGGCGAAGACAAGGATCTGCTGGAAGACCTGATCGCCGCGGCGTTCAACGACGCCGTGCGCAAGGCCGAGGCCACCACGCAAGAGAAGATGGGCTCGCTCACCTCAGGCCTGGGCGGCATGGCCGGCATGCTGCCGCCCGGCTTCAAGCTGCCGTTCTAAGCGAAGTTCATCAGGATCGCGCCATGGTGCTGGAATCTGCGCTGCTGCACGTCAGGCCCGGCCAGGAAGCTGCCTTCGAGGCGGCCTTTGGCGAGGCTCGCCACATCATCGGTGCGATGCAGGGCTTCGTTTCGCTGTCGTTGTCGCGCTGCTTGGAGAAGGCGAGCGACTATCTGCTGCTGGTGCAGTGGCAGACGCTGGAAGACCACACCATCGGCTTTCGGCAGTCGCCCGAGTACCAGCGCTGGCGCGCGCTGCTGCATCACTTCTATGATCCGATGCCGGAAGTGCTGCACCACACGACGGTTCTGGAGCACGCGTGATGCGTAACGCTCCAGGCACGCCGTCGGCGCTGCAGATGCTGGTTGAAGCGCTGCGTGTGCTGCCGGGCGTCGGCCCCAAGTCTGCCCAGCGGATGGCGTACCACCTGATGCAGCATGACCGCGAGGGTGCGGCGCAGCTGGCGCAAGCGCTGTCCGAGGCGACGGAATCGATCCAGCACTGCAGCCGCTGCAACACCTTTACCGAGCAGGAAATTTGCGAAACCTGCCTGGATGACCGCCGTGACGCGTCGGTCCTGTGCGTGGTGGAAACACCGGCCGACCAGATGATGATTGAGCAGACGCTCACTTATCGCGGCCAATATTTTGTGCTGATGGGGCGGCTCTCGCCGCTGGACAACATCGGCCCGAAAGAGATCCACCTCGAACGCTTGCTGGCTCGCGCGACCGACCCGGCACTGGGCGGGCCGTGCGCCGAGGTCATCCTCGCGACCAACTTCACCAGCGAAGGCGAGGCGACTGCCCACTACATCGGCGAGATGCTGAAGGCGCGCGGCATCAAAGCGACGCGCTTGGCGCGTGGCGTGCCGGTCGGCGGCGAGCTGGAATACGTGGACGCAGGCACCATCGCGCGCGCGGTGCTGGATCGGCGCCAGCTCTGAGTCAGCACCCCTGAGCGTCAGAATTCGGTATGCAGGCGCGTGCCGAAAAACACCGCCGGCCCGCGATCCGCGTTGTAGCCTGGGTTGCGGATCCATTGTGCGTCGGCGCTGATCCACAGGTGCTTGGCCGCCTGGAAGCTATAGAACGCCTCGACGATCTGCTCGGGTGCATAGTTCAGCTTGCCGTCTCCCAGGAATACACCCACACCGCCTTGCTGCAGATAGCGGCGGTGGTCCGGCGACAACATGTTGATAGCCGCCGCGAGCCCGACTGTGTCGTCGGAGCGCCCCCATCTGCTGCCCTTGATCAGTGTGCCGAACGACACGGAGCGGTCGATTTCCGTAAAGGCGTAAGTTTCCGTCTTGCCGTCCGCCCACGACGCGCGCGCAAACACGCCAATGTCATCGTTGATCTGCTGTTCGCCGCCAATACCGATCCCCACCTTGGTGTTGTCGCGTCGCGTGAGGCTGATGTCCGGCGCGCTGCCCGTCGACTGGCCAAGGGCGAGGGCATCGTTGTAGCGCGACATGTTGGTCCTGTTGCGGAAGAGCATGACGCGCAGCTTGCCGGGCTGGCCGGCAAGCGTGTGGCTGCGCTCCACTTCGAACACGTCGCCGTAGTAGCGGCCGATGCGGGTGTCCAGCGGCAGGCCGTTGGATTCTTCGGGCTGGATGAAGCGGCCAATGCGGTAGGCCCAATCGCCGTCGTAGTACTCCAGGGCGGCGCCCCACGTGTAGCCACGCGCATCGGCGGCGTAGTCGAAGGCACCGTGCGTGAGGAACGACCAGTTCAGGAATTGCGTCCGCGGGTCATGCGCGTAGGTCACGCCGTCAAACACGTCCAGCACCGAAAAGTTGCCGGCCGTGAAGACCAGGCGACGCTTGTCGACCGGGCCGGCGAACTGGTTCATCGCGGCTTCCCGGTCTTCGGTGCCGGCGCCCAGGCCGACTGTCTGGCGGAAGAAGGCGCGTGCACGGTAGAGCGTGGGGTTTGGGCCGGCGGTCTTGGCCAACTCGCCGTTGGTGAATCCGGCCAGGCCATGCAGGCCCGAGAAGGGCTGGCCGAGCGCCATTTCCGGGTTGATGTGCACTTCAGCGCCTTGCCACAGGCGCATGCCCAGATCGAGTGTGGTCGTGACCGAATAGCTGGTGGTGGATTTGCCTGACAGGCTGTTCGGCCCGCTGTACGGCGAGTGGAACGACAGGTCGTGCTGCCACACGTAGGTGGCCTGGCCATGCACGGCAAAGCGGTCTGGATCGTTGATCGCCCAACTGGTGGTGTCCCCTGCGCCGCTTTCGGCTGCCAAGGCGTGGCCGACGCTCAGGGAGAGGGCGCACAGGGCGGTCAGGCGGGCAAGACGGAACGGAAGCAACATGGCAGCAAGCAGGGAGAACGCCGTTAGAATCCCCCTTCGGATCCGGGAACGGCCAAAAGTCCGCCATGTTAACCGTGTGCGGGTGACGGCCGGATGAAACACGCACGGAACGTGCCCCGATATCGCATCCGATGTTGTGAATTTCCCACCTTCGGCTTTCTACGATGAATCTCGCCCGCTTCGATCTTGTCACCCTCGGCCTGTTTGTGGCGGTGGCCCGGCTGGGCAGCATCTCGGCCGGGGCGCGCCAATCACACCTGGCCGTGGCCGCGGCAAGCAAGCGGATTTCCGATCTGGAGGCGGCCGTGGGCGCGCCGTTGCTGTATCGCCATGCCGCGGGCGTTGAACTGACCGAGGCCGGCCAGGCGTGTTTCCGCCACGCGGTGGGCATCCTGCAGGACGTCGAGCGTATGGCCGGGGCGCTGTCGGACTTTGCCGCCGGCACGCGCGGGCTGGTGCGCGTGTGGGCCAATACCTCGTCGATTACGCAATTCCTGGCCGATGACCTGGCCGCCTTCATGCTGGCCAACCCGGCCATCCGCATCGCGCTGGAAGAGCAGGACAGCGGCGATATCGTTGCCGCGCTGCGCGAGAACCGGGCCGACCTTGGCATCTTCGCGGCCGGTACGCCGTGCGACGGGCTGCAATCGTTCGACTACCGCGAGGACGACCTCGCCTTGGTCACGCCGCGCGGGCATCCATTGGCCGGACGCAAGCAGGTGCACTTCGCTGATGCCGTGGATTTCGATTTCGTCAGCCTGCCGCCGGGCACCTCGCTGGCCGCGCAACTTCTCGAAGAAAGCCAACGCCTGGGCAAGCCGCTGCGCCTGCGCATCCAGGTGCGCAGCTTTGAAGCCGTGTGCCGGATGGTGGCCTCTGGCCTGGGCGTGGGCGTGTTGCCGCGCATCGCGGCGCAAGGGCACGTATCGAGCCTGCCGGGCGCGGGGCTCGCACTGGTGCCGCTGCAAGACGAATGGGCGCATCGCCGCCTGTTGGTGGGCGTGCGCGACCCCGATGCGCTGACCAGCTCTGCCCGCCTGTTGATGACGCATCTGCTGGGTAACCCCGCCGCACTCTGAATTGAACGCTCTCTATACGACCATGCCGACACAGGTTTTGCAGGACATCCGCGTGCTCGAACTCGGGCAACTGATTGCCGGACCGTTTGCCGCCAAGACGCTCGCCGACTTTGGGGCGCAGGTCATCAAGATCGAGCCGCCGGGGCAGGGCGATCCGCTGCGCAAATGGCGGATGCTGCATGAGGGCACGTCAGTCTGGTGGGAGGCACAGTCGCGCAACAAGCGGTCGGTGTGTGTCGACCTGCGTGTGCCGCAAGGGCAGGAAGTCGTACGCAAGCTGGCTGCCGAAGCCGATGTGCTGATCGAGAACTTCCGCCCCGGCACGATGGAAAAATGGGGGCTGTCGTATGAGGCGCTTTCCGCCGTCAACCCGAAGCTCATCATGCTGCGCGTGTCAGGCTACGGCCAGACGGGCCCCAAACGAGACGAACCGGGCTTTGCGGCCATTGCCGAAGCCATGGCGGGCCTGCGCTATTTGACCGGTGAGCCAGGTCGACCGCCTGCCCGCGCGGGGCTATCGCTGGGTGACACGATCGCCGGCTTGCATGGCGCGCTGGGCGTCTTGCTGGCTTTGTACGAACGCGATGCGCGCGGTGGCAAGGGGCAGGTGATCGACGTGGCGCTGTATGAATCCGTGTTCAACCTGACGGAGAGCCTGCTGCCCGAGTATTCGGTGTTCGGCGCAATCCGCCAGCCGGCGGGCGGGGCGCTGCCGGGCATCGCGCCGTCGAACGCCTACCGCTGCGCCGGAGGCGAATACGTTCTGATCGCTGCCAATGGCGACAACATCTTCCGCCGCCTGATGCAACACATGGGCCGGCACGATCTAGCCGACGATCCCGGCCTGGCCCGCAACGACGGCCGCGCCGCGCGTGCGGAGGAAATCGATGCCGCCATCAACGCTTGGACCGGCACGCTGCCCATCGCCGATGTTCTGGCCGCGCTGCATGCGGCCGAGGTGCCAAGCGGCCCGATTTACACCGTCGCCGACATTGCCGCCGACCCGCACTACCGCGCGCGCGGCGTGATCGAAACGGTGCGCGCGCAGTCGGGCATCAATGTGGAGATGCCGGGCGTGGTGCCCAAGCTCTCCGCCACCCCCGGCGCCGTGCAGGCGAGCGCGCCGCGCTTGGGCCAGCACACACGTGACGTACTTCGCGGCCACGGCCTGGACGATACGCAGATCGACGCGCTGGTTTCGCAAGGCATCATTGCCGAAGCCAAAAGCTAAACAGCTAGGACGATCCCGCATGTTGTGTTGCAAATCGTTGCGGTAATATCGCCGCCGAGGCAGTGAACGCTACAGAACAGGAGACGAGCATGGGGACACGAGTCATTGGGCGCTGGGCAAAATGGATGGGCGCGGCGCTGTGCGCGACGACCCTGCTGGCTGCCAGCCCCGCCGTTCTGGCGCAGGGCAAACCTGAAAAGAGCAAGGTCACCATCGCGGTGGGCGGCAAGGCGTTGTTCTACTACCTGCCGCTGACGATTGCCGAGCGCCTGGGCTACTTCAAGGACGAAGGCCTGGACGTTGAAATCGTCGACTTTGCCGGCGGTGCGAAAGCGTTGCAGGCCGTGGTGGGCGGCAGCGCCGATGTGGTGAGCGGCGCGTACGAGCACACTCTGGTGCTGCAGGCCAAGGGCCAGATGTACCAGGAGTTCGTGCTGCAAGGGCGCGCCCCGCAGATCGTGCTGGCGGTCAACAACAAGACGATGCCGAACTACAAGTCGATTGCCGATCTGAAGGGCAAGAAGATCGGCGTGACGGCACCGGGTTCGTCGACCAACATCATGGTCAACTACGTGCTGGCGCGCGCTGGCATCAAGCCGAACGAAGTGTCGATCATCGGCGTGGGTCCGAGCAGCGGGGCGATTGCGGCCGTGCGTGCCGGCCAGATCGACGCCCTGGCCAACCTGGACCCGGTGATGTCGATGCTCACGCAGAAGAACGAAGTGCGCGTGGTCTCGGATACCCGCACGCTGGCCGATACCAAGGCGGTGTTCGGCGGCAACATGCCGGCCGGCTGCCTGTACGCGTCCACCGCGTTCATCCAGAAGAATCCGAACACGACGCAGGCGATGACCAACGCCATGGTGCGCGCGCTCAAGTGGCTGCAGAAGGCGGGCCCGTCGGATATCGTCAAGACTGTGCCGGAAGCCTATCTGCTGGGCGACCGTGCGCTGTATCTGGCCGCGTGGGAGAAGGTGCGCGAGGCCATCTCGCCGGATGGCACAATGCCCGCCGACGGTCCGGCCACGGCACTGCGCACGCTGTCGGAATTTGATGCGGAAGTGAAGGGCAAGCAGATCAAGCTCGACCAGACCTTCACCAATACCTTCGTGCAGAAGGCCAACGCCAAGTACAAGTAATTTCCACAGGCTTTCAGCAACGCGCCCGGTTCCGCCCGGGCGCATTGTTTTTGGACCGCACACCATGCCCCATCCCGCGCTTTCGTTCGATCAGATCACCTGCACGTTCATCTCACCCGACACGCCGGGCCAGCGTTACACCGCCGTGCAAGACACCTCGCTGGAGGTCCACGCCGGCGAGTTCGTCTCGGTAGTGGGCCCGACGGGCTGCGGCAAATCCACGTTGCTGAATCTGGCGGCGGGCTTGTTGCAGCCGTCTGCTGGGCAGGTGCGCGTGTTTGGCGAGCCGCTGGTCGGTATCAACCGTCGCGCCGGCTATATGTTCCAGGCAGAGGCGCTCATGCCGTGGCGCAGTGCGCTCGACAACGTGATGGCCGGGCTGGAGTTTCGAGGCATGCCCGACAAGGAGGCACGTGACCTCGCGATGTCGTGGCTTGCGCGCGTGGGTTTGGCGGGGTTTGAAGACCGCTATCCGCATCAGCTTTCGGGCGGCATGCGCAAGCGCGTGAGCCTGGCGCAAACGCTGGTGCTCGACCCCGACATCATCCTCATGGACGAGCCGTTTTCCGCGCTAGACATTCAGACGCGCCAGTTGATGGAAAACGAGGTGCTCGATCTCTGGGCTGCCAAGCGCAAGGCGGTTCTGTTCATCACGCACGATCTGGACGAAGCCATCGCCATGAGCGACCGCGTGGTCGTGCTGGCCGCCGGCCCCGGCACGCATCCGATCGGCGAGTTCACGATCGACCTGCCGCGCCCGCGCGACGTGGCCGAGATTCGCGACCAGGCCGGCTTTGTCGACCTGCACTCGCGCATCTGGGATGTGCTGCGTGAAGAAGTGCTCAAGGGCTACGCGCAGCATCGCCGCGCGGCCTGAAACAAATCCGGACCGAACTCTCTCATGGCAAATCGTCTCTCCCCATTCGCGCTGCGCACCTGGCAGCTTGGCCTGCTGGTCGTCACGCTGGGCGTGTGGCACTTCGCCACGCGCTCGCAGGAAGTCGCGTTCTTCTTCGGGGAACCACTCATCGTTGCCCAACGCATCTGGGCGTGGTTCGTCACTGAAGGAGATATCTATCAGCACCTTGGCGTGACGTTGGCCGAGACAGTCCTGGCATTTGCCATCGGCACGGCCTCCGGCCTGGGGGCGGGCTTGTGGCTGGCGCTGAGCCCGGCCGCATCGGCGGTGCTTGATCCGTATATCAAGGCCGCCAACTCGATGCCGCGCGTGATCCTGGCGCCGATTTTTGGCGTGTGGTTCGGGCTGGGTATCTGGTCAAAGGTCGCGCTGGCGGTGACGCTGGTGTTCTTCATCGTCTTCTTCAATGTCTACCAGGGCGTGAAGGAAGTGAGCCCGGTCGTGCTGGCCAATGCGCGCATGCTGGGTGCATCGCAGCGGCAACTGCTGCGCTTCGTCTATCTGCCGAGCGCCACGAGCTGGGTTTTCTCGTCGCTGCATACGTCGGTAGGTCTGGCCTTCGTTGGGGCGGTGGTGGGGGAATACCTTGGCTCGGCGCGCGGTGTCGGTTATTTGATCCTCCAGGCCGAAGGTACGTTTGACATCAACACCGTGTTTGCGGGCATCGTCGTGCTGACGGTATTCGCGCTGGTGCTCGACTGGCTCGTCGGCTTGATGGAAAAACGCCTGATGCGCTGGCAGCCGAAGAGCGGCGAGACCGAGAAGCTCTGAGCGAAAGCGCTAACGACGCGAACGTCACATCGACCCTGCCAAGAGCAGGGTTATGCAACTAGACGGTCGGTCTACTACAATGCAACCCACCATGAGCAAGCACCCCGAACCCGTCACCGCTGAAGGCGCCGAAGCCCGGTACGACACCCGCGACCGCATTCTGGACGCCGGTGCCGAGCTGATCCTCGGGCGCGGCTTTTCGGCCGTCGGCTTGGCAGAAATCCTCGGTCGCGCGCAGGTGCCCAAGGGCTCGTTTTATTACTACTTCGGGTCTAAGGAAGACTTTGGCGTCGCCATGCTGGAGCGCTATTTCCAGGATTACGACGCGGGTGTTGTCAGCCTGTTCAACGACACGCGCATCAGCGCCCGCGAGCGGCTGTTGCGCTATTTCATGGCCTGGATCGATCTGCATGAGCGCAGCGCGTGCGAAGTCACCTGTCTGGCGGTCAAGCTGTCAGGGGAGGTGTCGGATCTTTCGGAGCCGATGCGCAAGGTGCTGTCGACGGGGATGACGCGCATGGTCGAGCGTATTGCCACCGCCATTGAGGCGGGTGTCGCCGACGGTTCGTTGGCGCCCGTGGAGGACGCACACCATCTGGCCGAAGGCCTGTACGCCATGTGGATGGGCGGCGCACTGTTGGCTAAAGCGCACCGCACGGTCGCCGCGTTCAAGAGCTGCGTGGCGCAAACGGAAATCCTGCTGGCCAAGCCCAAACACTGATTGCAATCCAACCCATTGCCGGCGAGGCACGTTCCTCGCTTTTTCTTTGACTCCGGTTCTAGATGACCGGTCGAATAGTCTCCCTTCAAGGAGCTGATATGACCCAACAACTGCTGTCCCCGCTTCAGACCGGCCGTACGACCCTCGCCAATCGTGTCGTGATGGCGCCGCTTACGCGTTCGCGTGCCGGCCAGCCGGGCGACGTGCCGACTGAGCTGAACGTGACCTATTACGCGCAGCGTGCAACCGCCGGCCTGATCGTGACCGAGGCGACGCAAATTTCCCGCCAGGGCCAGGGCTACGCCTGGACGCCCGGCATGTACACCGACGCCCAGGAAGCCGGCTGGAAGACCGTGGTGGATGCCGTGCACGCCAAGGGCGGCCGCATCTCGCAACAGCTCTGGCATGTGGGCCGCATTTCGAACACGCTGCTGCAGGAAAATGGCCAGGCACCTGTCGCGCCGTCGGCCATCGTCGCCAAGGGCGCACAGAGCTTTGTCGTGCAGCCGGATGGTACGCCCGGCAATGTGCCGACCAGCGAGCCGCGCGCCCTCGCCACGGAAGAAATCCCGGGTGTGATCGCGCAATATCGCCAGGCTGTGCTGCGTGCACGCCGCGCTGGTTTCGACTTCGTTGAAATCCACGCCGCCAACGGCTATCTGCTGCACCAATTCCTGTCGACCAACAGCAACCAGCGCACCGACCAATACGGCGGTTCCCTGGAGAATCGTGCCCGGCTGATTCTGGAGGTGGTCGACACTGCCATCGCCGAGATCGGCGCAGACCGCGTCGGCATCCGCCTGTCGCCGCACTTCGTCGCGCATGACATTGCCGATGCACAAGCCGAAGAAAGCGCGTTGTACCTGGCCCGCGAGCTGACCAAGCGTGGCATCGCCTACCTGCACATCGCTGAGCCGGATTGGGCGGGTGGCCCTGAGCTGACCAACGACTTCCGCCGCCAACTGCGCGACGCTTTCAAGGGCACGCTCATCGTGTGCGGCCAATACACAGCGGAAGAGGGCGAACAGATGATCGCCTCCGGTTTGGCGGATGCCGTTGCTTTCGGTCGGCCGTTCATCGCCAACCCGGATCTGGTCGCACGCTTCCGTGCCGGCGCATCGCTCAACAAGCCTGATCGCGCAACGTTCTACGGCGGCCAGGAGAAGGGCTACACCGACTATCCGACGCTGGAAGAAGCGGCCTGATAGCGGCTGCACCAAAGAGAAAAGCCGCGTAGGCGATCAACCTGCGCGGCTTTTTTTGTCCAGTGCTTAAGTTTCTTAAGGCTGGATCACCACCTTGCCCGTGACCTTGCGCGCCGCCATGTCCAGCAGCGCTTGCGTCGTCTGCTCCAACGGATAGCGCGCCGAGATATGCGGGCGGATCTTGCCTTCCTGCATCCAGCCGAGCATCTGCATCATGTTCGCCAGGTTCGCCTTCGGCTCGCGGCGTGCGAATTCACCCCAGAACACGCCGACCAGCGACGCGCCTTTCAGCAGCGCCAGGTTCAGCGGCATCTTGGGGATCTCGCCGTTGGCAAATCCGACCACGAGGTAACGGCCACGCCAGGCAATTGAGCGGAACGCCGGTTCCGCATAGATGCCGCCGACCGGGTCATAGATCACGTCCGGGCCCTTGCCGTCGGTCAGTTCCTTGATGCGCTCGCGCAGGTCTTCGGTCGAATAGTTGATGAGCGCATCGGCACCGTGGTCTTTACAGACCGCCAGCTTCTCATCGCTCGAGGCTGCAGCGATCACGCGTGCGCCAATCGCCTTGCCGATCTCGATGGCTGCCAGCCCGACGCCGCCGGCCGCGCCAAGCACCAGCATGGTCTCGCCGGCCTTCAGTTGCCCGCGATCGACCACCGCGTGGTGCGATGTGCCGTACGTGAGGGTGAATGCAGCGGCGGTGTCGAACGCCATGCCCGGCGGCATCGGCATGACCACCTTGGCCGACGCTTTGACCTGTGAAGCAAACGCGCCCTGGCCAAGGAAGGCGATCACATGGTCGCCGGCCTTCAGGTGCGACACGCCTTCGCCTACCGCGTTGACTACGCCCGCGACTTCCGAGCCGGGCGTAAACGGCAGCTCCGGCTTGAACTGGTACTTGTTCTGGATGATCAGCACGTCCGGAAAATTCACCCCCGCAGCCTTCACGTCGATCACGACTTCGCCGGCACCGGGCAAAAGGTCCGGCAGCGTTTCGATCACCAGCGATTCGGGCGGGCCCCAGGTCTTGCAGACGACGGCTTTCATCATGTGTCTCCTCAACAGTCTTGCGTTGGATTGTTCGCCATCTCGCGTGTATTACACGCGATCTCGTCTGGCAGTGTAACCGAATAAAAGCACGGTCGTTCGATTTAACCCGATGCGATGAATCGCACAGCTTGTCGATGCATTTTTGTAAGGGTGCAGAACGTATGCGCGAGCACGATTCGCGAACGTTGCTCGGTTACAATCCGCGCCATGCATATTCTCATTGCCAACGACGACGGATACCTCGCGCCCGGGCTCGCGGCGCTGCATCGTGCGCTGAGCCCCCTGGGGCGCGTGACGGTGGTCGCACCGGAGCAGAACCATAGCGGCGCGTCGAACTCGCTCACGCTGCAGCGTCCGCTTTCGGTGTTCGAAGCGAGCGATGGTGCCCAGAAGGGCTTTCGCTTCGTCAACGGCACGCCAACGGATTGCGTGCACATTGCGCTCACCGGCATGATCGAAGAGAAGCCCGATCTGGTCGTCTCCGGTATCAACCAGGGCCAGAACATGGGCGAAGACGTGCTGTATTCCGGCACCGTCGCCGCTGCCATCGAGGGCTATCTGTTCGGTATTCCGTCGATTGCGTTCTCGCAGGCCGACAAAGGCTGGACGCATCTCGATGCCGCAGAGCGTGTGGCCCGCGAGGTGGTCGAGCGCTATCTGTCCGATCCGCTGGACGGCCCGGTCCTGCTCAACGTCAATATCCCGAATCTGCCATACGCAGAGCTGGCCGGTTGGCGCGCGACGCGTCTGGGCAAGCGGCACCAATCGCAGCCGGTGATCCGCCAGGCCAATCCGCGCGGCGAGCCGATCTTCTGGGTCGGTGCCGCCGGCGATGCGAAAGATGCCAGCGAGGGCACCGATTTCCATGCCGTCGCGCATGGCTTCGTCTCGCTGACACCGCTGCAGCTCGATCTGACCGATACGGCTCAACTGCGCACCGTGCGCCGCTGGCAAACGCCATGATCGCCACGGTGGCTCATGTCTGAACGCCCGCGCGACCGGCGCTTTCCGTTGACGCTCGATGCAGTGGTCGAGCGCAAGCCCGTGGAACGCCAGCGTGAAACGCGCATCTCGTCTGGGGTGAGTGCCGTGTCACGCCCCACGCCGGTGCGTGCGGCATCCGTCGAACGCGCGTCGCCCGCATCCGCTCCCGCAGCTGCGCCGCAGCGCGTGGCGGGTGTCGACGCTGCAGTCGGCGCCGTTGCTGCGAGCGCGGTACAGGCACGCACAGCGGCGGCGCATGCGGCGGCCGGCGGCATGGCGTCGGACCGTGCGCGTCAGGCGTTGGTTGGCCGTGTGCAAGCCGGCGGCGTGAGTGATAAGCGTGTGCTCGCTGCAATCGGCACGGTACCGCGCCATCTGTTTGTCGATGCCGGCCTGGCCTCGCAGGCGTATGAAGATTCCGCATTGCCGATCGGACATCAGCAAACGATCTCGAAGCCGTCAGTGGTCGGGCGGATGATCGAGTTGTTGTTGAGCGGACGGTCCGGCCGCACCGGCATGCCGCTCGCTCGCGTGCTGGAAATAGGTACCGGCTGCGGCTACCAAGCCGCTGTTCTGGCGCAACTCGCCGACGAGGTGTACTCGATCGAGCGCGTCCGCCCGCTGCATGAAAAAGCCAAAGCGAACTTGCGGCCACTCCGCGTGCCAAACATCCGTCTGCACTACGGCGACGGCATGCTGGGGCTGCCGAAGGCCGCGCCGTTCGACGCCATCATTCTGGCGGCGGCGGGGCTGGAGGTGCCGCAGGCGCTGCTCGACCAGCTTACCGTCGGCGGCCGCCTGATCGCTCCCGTGTCCACCGACCGCAACAGCGGCCCGGCGCAGCAGCTCGTTCTCATCGAGCGCCGTAGCCGCTTCCAGTTTCACAGTACCGCGCTTGAAGGCGTTTTCTTTGTCCCGTTAAAATCAGGAACTGTTTAGCATGTTCATTTCCCGGAGCTCCATGAACCGTCCAAGCCCCGCACGCGCAGGCCGGCTCGCCGTGGCGATGGTGTCGGCCGCACTACTGGCGGCTTGCGCATCCTCCGGCAATCAGGCCCCCGTTCTCGACCGCACCTCGCGTGCCGGCAGCGCGGGCACCGTGTCGCAAGAGCCGCCACCTCCCGGCTACTATCGGGTCAAGCGGGGTGATACCTTGTACAGCATCGCCTTGCGTAATGGCCAGGCACCGCGAGACTTGGTTGCCTGGAACAACATCGCCAACCCTAACCAGATCGAAGTCGATCAACTATTGCGTGTTGTTCCGCCGAATGCGGAGGTCAGCAGCACTGGGGCCGTCGTCACGCCGGTTCGCCCGGCTAACACGACTACGCAGCCGGTCGATTCCACCCCGGCAACGCCGGCGCCCGCAGTGTCGTCCAGCGCTCCTGCCGGGGCAACTGACAGCGCAATTTCGCTGGCCTGGCCGGCACGCGGCTCGCTCATCAACCGTTTCGATGACAAGAGCAACAAGGGCATCGACATCGGTGGCAAACGTGGTGACGCGGTGGTCGCTGCCGACGACGGAAAAGTGATCCACGTTGGACCCTTGCGTGGGTACGGGAATCTTGTCATCATCAAACACAACGACACGTTCCTGACCGCCTACGGCAACAACGACAAGGTTCTGGTCACCGAGCAATCCACGGTCAAGAAAGGGCAAAAGATCGCCGAAATGGGCAGTACCGATGCGGATCGCGTGAAGCTTCATTTTGAAGTGCGCCGCAACGGTAAGCCGGTCGATCCGATGCGCTACTTGCCGCCTCAATAGAGGAATGCATGCCGCGCCAGAAAGCCGCCACGCCCGTCACCCCCGCCGATGACAACATCGACGCTGCTGTAGAGGGCCAGCGCACCCCGAATGGGCGCGCCGGGCGGCGTGCGCGCGGCGCGGCACAGCCTCCTGCCGAAGAGATCGAAGTCGTCGACGCATTGGTTGATGACATTCCTGCCTCCGATTCCGCCGATCTCAACGACACGTCCGACAGTGCCGACGAGCCCGATGAGGAAGAGGAAGAGGCTGAAGAGGCCGAGGAGGCCGCACCTGAGGAAGACTTCCGCAAGGTGCTGCAGGCCGAACTGGCCGCCGACACCGTTCAGCACTATCTCAATCGCATCAGCATCAAGCCGCTTCTGACGCCAGCCGAGGAACTGCATTTCTCGACGCTGGCCAAGGCGGGTGAGTTTGCCGCGCGCCAGGTCATGATCGAGCGCAACCTCCGCTTGGTCGTGAGCATTGCCAAGGGCTATCTGAACCGAGGGGTGCCGCTGCTCGATCTGATCGAAGAGGGCAACCTTGGTCTGATGCATGCGATCGAAAAGTTCGATCCGGAACGCGGGTTCCGCTTCTCCACGTATGCAACGTGGTGGATCCGTCAGAGCATCGAGCGCGCGATCATGAATCAGGCGCGCACGGTGCGTTTGCCGGTGCACGTGATTCGCGAACTCAACCAGGTGCTGCGCGCCAAGCGTCATCTGGAAAAGAGCGGCGTGGACGGCCGCGACGCAAGCCTCGAAGACATCGCCCACCTGCTCGGCAAGACCACAGAGGAAGTGCAGGATGTGCTCTCACTCAACGAGCACACGACTTCACTGGATACACCGTTCGATCTTGATCCGGGCACGAGCCTGCTCGATTTCCTGTCGGACGAGCATGGCGCCTCGCCAGATCAGGAAGTGGCACATCGCGAGTTGTCGCTGCTGATGAAGTCGTGGCTCGCGCGATTGTCTGACAAGCATCGCTATGTGGTGGAGCGCCGCTTTGGCCTTAACTACATCGAGCCCGCGACCCTGGAAGAGCTGGCCGCCGAGATGGGTTTGACACGCGAACGCGTGCGCCAGATTCAGCAGGAAGCACTGGTCAAGCTCAAGCGCCATTTCGCCTCGCAGGGTGTACGCAAAGACGCAGTGCTGTAAGGCCTCGCTGCCATTTTGTCTGTCTTTCTCCTTTTTCAGTCGTTCCGCAGCTCCAGCAGCATCGGTTGATGATCCGATGCCTGTGTGGCGTTGTTGACTTCTAGGCGCAGCACGCGCGGTTTCAGCGGTTCGCTGATCAGCATGAAATCGCACGCGTAGGCCGGCTCTGTCCAGCCCGTGCGGTCGTGCACACCGAAAGTCGACGGCTGCGGCGTCGCGCCGTGTGCAATCTCCCACGCATCATGCAAAGAGGGTTCCCGAGTGAAGGGCGCGGTGGCCAAGCGCTTGGGCGTGGAATCCGGCTTGCAATTGAAATCCCCGCAGACAATGGTTGCTGCGGTCTGCGCAAGCGGACGGAAAGGGCCGGCTTCGGGCTCTGTACCAAGCAGGGATGGTTGATTCGCACGCGCGCAACCTTCTGCGTGGATTGCGCGCAGTGCATCGATTTGCGCCACACGTTGAAGCTCGGAGTAGTACTCCAGATGTGTGGTGACGACGCGTAACGCGCCAAACGGCGCCTGCACGATCGCCTCAATGGCCATGCGCGGCATGTGCGGTGTGGTATCGGGCGGACAGGGCAATGCGTGGCGCAGGATGTAATGCACGGGCAGGCGAGTCGCAATCGCGTTGCCGAAGCGCTGCACATGCGTGCCGTTGTGGCGCTCCAATGCGAATCCGCCGATCACCGCGTACTCGCTGCCGAGCGTGTCGGCGAGTTCGCTCCATTGGTCGGTGCCCGGTTGGCCCGGCAGATCGCCGAAGCCGGAGGTGACTTCCTGCAGGCACAGCACATCGAATTCGGCCATCTCACGTGCTTGCGCGAGTTGGCGCGCGAGGCTGACGTGCCCGTCGGCGCCACGGCCCCACTGGATATTCCACGTCAGGATGACGGTGCCCATGCTGGTCCTCCGGTGTCTTACAATGCCGCCCTTGTCCCCAATTTGCCCAGGCTCGCCCGTGTCTCAAGCTGCACCCAACGTCACGCCTTCCTCTCCTACTCCAGCAACGGTTGCGCCGGACACGCCGCCGGCCAAGCCCCGTGGGCGCCGTAAGCCCGAGATGTCCGTGGCCGGCCCGTTGGACATCGTCTCGCTCGACGGCGAAGCGCGCGGCATCGGCCGTTTGACCAACGAGGATGGCACGCCTGGGAAGGTCGTCTTCGTGGAAGGTGCATTGCCGGGTGAGCGGGTGATGTACCGCAGTCACCGCGTGAAGCCATCGTACGAGCAAGCGAGTGTTGCGGGCATTCTGCGCCAGTCCGCTTCACGCGTGACGCCGCAATGCAAGTTCTTTGGGGTGTGCGGTGGCTGCTCGATGCAGCATCTGGATTCACGCGCGCAGGTTGCGATCAAGCAGCGCGTGCTGGAAGACGATCTGTGGCATCTGGCCAAGTTGCGTCCAGACGTGGTGTTCCGGCCGATAGCCGGCCCGGATTGGGGCTACCGCTATCGCGCGCGTTTGACCGTGCGCCATGTTGCAGCCAAAGGTGGCGTGCTGGTGGGCTTTCACGAGCGCAAGAGCAGCTATGTGGCGGACATGACGTCGTGCGAGGTGTTGCCGCCGCACGTGTCGGCGCTGCTGGTGCCACTGCGCGAGTTGGTGGGGCGCCTGTCGATCGTGCAGCGTATGCCGCAGATCGAGCTGGCTGTCGGCCACGACGTGACCGCGCTGGTATTGCGCAACCTAGAGCCAATCACTGCCGAGGACGAGGCTGAGCTGCGCGCTTTCGCCGATCATCACAACGTCCAGTTCTGGTTGCAGCCCAAGGGGCCGGATACGGTCTATCCGTTCCATCCGCTCGATCGCACGTTGACGTACACACTGCCCGAGTTCGGCATCACGATGCCGTTCAAGCCGACGGACTTCACGCAGGTCAATCACCAGATCAACCGGGCGCTGATGTCACGCGCGCTGAAGCTGCTCGACGCGCAACCGGGCGATCGCTTGCTAGACCTGTTCTGCGGTATCGGCAACTTTACGCTGCCGATGGCAACGCGCGCCCGCGAGGTCATGGGGATCGAAGGCAGTGAGGCGCTGACGACACGTGCGCTTGCCAACGCCCAGCACAACGGCCTGGACGCGAAGACGACATTCGCTTGCCGCAATCTGTTCGAAGTGTCGGCTGATGATATTGCCGCGCTGGGCAAGTTTGACCGTTGGCTGATCGATCCGCCGCGCGAAGGTGCGCTGGCCGTGTCCAAGGCGCTGGCCGAGTTGTCGCAGCGTGGCGGTGAGGCGGCCGATTTGCTGCCCAAGCGTATCGTCTACGTGTCATGCAATCCGGCGACGCTGGCGCGCGATGCGGGTTTGCTTGTTCATGAAGCGGGTTACCGGCTGGCCGGTGCGGGCGTGGTGAACATGTTCCCGCACACGTCCCACGTCGAATCGATGGCGGTATTCGAGCGCGACTGATTGTTCATCGCGTATCTCGCACACAAAGAAAAACCGGCGCCATATGCGCCGGTTTTATTTTCGCGCTATTGCTAGCGCTTAGCGGGTCGAGTTTCGCTCAGTTACGATTCCCGCCGAAGATCCCCAGGATCGCCAGCAGGTTCGTGAAGATGTTGTAGACGTCCAGGTAGATCGCCAGGGTGGCAGTTACGTAGTTGGTCTCGCCGCCGTTCACGATCCGCTGCACGTCGAACAGGATATAGGCCGAGAAGATCGCGATGGCCAGCACCGAGATCGTCAGCATCATCGCCGGCAGTTGCAGCCAGATGTTGGCCACCGAGCCAACGATCAGCACCAGCACGCCCATGAACAGCCATTTGCCCAGGCCCGAGAAATCACGCTTGCTGACCGTGGCCACCGTCGCCATCACACCGAAGATGATCGCCGTCCCGCCGAACGCCGTCATGATGAGCGACGCGCCGTTCGAGAAGCCCAGGATCATGCCGATCAGCCGCGACAGCATCAGCCCCATGAAGAACGTGAAGCCGAGCAGCAGCGCTACGCCCAAGCCGCTGTTCTTGAAGCGCTCAATGGCGTAGAAGAAGCCAAAGGCCACTGCCATGAAGATGACGAAACCCATCAGCGGGTTGCGCCCCATCAGATTGAAACCGGTGGCGACACCGATCCAGGCACCGAGGATGGTGGGGATCATGGAAAGCGCGAGCAGCCAATAGGTATTGCGCAGCACGCGGTTGCGGACGGCCAACGCGCCGGCGGTGCCGGAAGCGCCAAAACCGTACGTGTTGAGTTGGTTGTCCATGCGAACTCCTTGGGGTGAATGACATTGCAGACAATGCGACGACACTGCGAATGTGGCATCCGAAGCCGGCTTTTGCAAGCCGCATCGTCCTTACTTGGAGGGGCAGCATGCCACGCGGTTCCGGTCGCTGGTGGGCAATCGCGACGGAAAATGCCCTTCGCAGGTGGCTTTTCGTGCCCTCAATAAGGGGATGCTAAGGCGTGTTCATCGACATGCGAGGGTGTTCAGTATGAAGTGCTCGCTGCGTCATCTGGCTCTGCCGGTATGCGCGGTTGAGGGTTGCACCGCTTGACATCCAATCCGTCCGCCTCCCGTGTTAGAATCTAACGTTTATCTTTCACGTAACACCTTCATTTTTTGGAGTTTTTGATGGCGCTCGAACGCACTTTGTCGATTATCAAACCGGATGCCGTGGCCAAGAATGTCATCGGCCAGATCTACGCCCGCTTCGAAGGTGCAGGCCTGAAGGTCGTCGCAGCCAAGATGATCCACCTGTCGCGCGCAGAAGCCGAGCAGTTCTACGCTGTGCACAAAGAGCGCCCGTTCTTCAAAGATCTGGTGGATTTCATGATCTCGGGCCCGGTGATGGTGCAGGCGCTGGAAGGCGAAAACGCTATCGCCAAGAACCGTGACCTGATGGGTGCAACCGACCCGAAAAAGGCTGAGAAGGGCACGATCCGCGCCGACTTCGCTGACAGCATCGATGCCAACGCCGTGCACGGTTCGGACGCTGCTGAAACGGCTGCTGTGGAAGTGGCTTTCTTCTTCCCCGGCCTGAACATTTACAGCCGCTAAGCGTCAACACTAGACTGGAATTGGTGGTTTTGGGTTGCAAGTCATGAGCGATGTGGTGAATCTCCTCGATTTCGACGCACAGGGCCTTCTCGCGTACTGCGAGAGCCTGGGTGAGAAGTCGTTTCGCGCCAAGCAGTTGCAGCGCTGGATTCACCAGTCGGGGGCGTCCGATTTTGGCGAGATGACCGATCTCGCCAAGTCGCTGCGCGAAAAGCTCGCGACCCGCGCCAACATCCAGGCACCGGCGGTTATTACCGATCACCTTTCGTCGGACGGCACGCGCAAGTGGCTGGTCGACGTGGGGCAAGGCAATGCCGTCGAGACGGTCTACATCCCCGAAGAGACGCGTGGCACGTTGTGCGTATCGTCTCAGGCGGGGTGTGCCGTCAACTGCCGGTTCTGTTCGACCGGCAAGCAGGGTTTCTCGCGCAATCTCAGCACCGGCGAGATCATCGGTCAGCTGTGGATGGCCGAATTCGCCATGCGCAAGCAGCTCGGCCGCGGCCCGAAGGACGACCGCGTCATCACGAACGTGGTGATGATGGGCATGGGCGAGCCGCTGCTAAACTACGACGCCGTGGTGCCGGCTCTGGCCCTGATGCTTGATGACAACGCATATGGCCTTTCGCGCCGTCGCGTCACGGTATCCACCTCCGGCGTGGTGCCGATGATGGACCGCCTTGCACGCGATGTGCCCGTGGCACTCGCTGTGTCGCTGCATGCGTCCAACGATGCGCTGCGCGACGTGCTCGTGCCGCTCAACAAGAAGTACCCGCTGGCCGAACTGATGGCTGCCTGCCGCCGCTATCTTGAGTTCGCGCCGCGCGATTTCATCACCTTTGAATACTGCATGCTGGATGGTGTCAACGACACCGTCGAACATGCCCGTGAACTGCTGCGCGTCGTGGCCGACGTGCCGTGCAAGTTCAACCTGATCCCGTTCAACCCGTTCCCGGAATCGGGGTTGAAGCGCTCGAACAATGAGCAGATCCGCCGCTTCTCGCAAGTGCTGCTGGATGCCGGCATTGTCACGACCATCCGCAAGACGCGGGGCGACGACATCGATGCGGCCTGCGGTCAGCTCGCCGGCGAGGTCAAAGATCGCACGCGCCTCGCCGAGCGCGGCAAGTTTGGCAAGATCGTCGAGATCCCGGTGGTCGGGGCCGACTCCACTCACCGCATGGGTACCGCATGAAGCGTTGGTCGACTGCTGTCAGTCTGGTCTTTACGCTGGCAGCCGCCGGGTGCGCATTGTCGCCGCCGGTCCAGACACAGACACGAGAAGTCACGACCGCCCCCGATCAGAAGGCCGACGCCGGTCGTCGGGCTGCGATCCGATTGCAACTCGCGACGCAATATTTGGAAGCCGGCCAGAATGCGACAGCGCTTGAGGAAATCAAGAACGCCATCGCAATCGATCCGAACGTGCCGAATGCGTATCACATCCGCGCGCTGGCTTACATGAACCTCGGCCAACGCGAACAGGCCGACGAGAGTTTCCGCAGCGCTCTGGCCGCGACCCCGCAAGATGGTGACCTGCTGAACAATTACGGCTGGTTCCTGTGCTCGCAAGGCGGCAAGCCAGATCAAGGTATGGCGATGTTGCGCCAGGCTATCGAGGCGCCGGCCGCCGGCAGCCCCGCCAAACCGTGGACGAACCTCGGCGTCTGCCAGATGCGCCAGGGTGATCTGGATGGCGCGGAGAAGAGCCTGACGCGCGCCACCTACATTGACGCAAACAATTCGCTGACCAACCTTACGTTGGCGCAGCTGTACTACAAACGCCGCGAATATTCGCGTGCCATGCCGTTTGTCGAACGTGTGAATGGCCGCGGCAATCCGACGGCAGAAAGCCTGTGGCTGGGCGCTCGCATCGCGCGCCGCCTCGGCGACACTTCGCAGCAGAACGCATGGAGCGCGCAATTGCAGCGTCGCTTCCCCAATGCGCCCGAAGAGGCGGCACTAGAACGAGGAGCCTGGGATGACTGACCGCGACGTGGCAAGCGCTGCCGACCTCTCTCACGGCGCCGCGCCTGCCTCGAATCCGCCTGCCGCCACATCGCCGGAGCGCGACGATGCGCTGCGCGAGATTGCCGAACGCCTGCGTGCCGGCCGTGAGCGTCAGCGTCTGACGGTCGACGATCTGGCCACGCGCCTGAAAGTGGCGCCGGGCAAGTTGTCGGCGGTGGAATCGGCAGATGTCAGTGCATTGCCCGACATGACGTTCACCAAGGGCCTCATCCGCGCCTATGCGCGTGTCCTGCAGGTCGATGTCGATGACCAGCTTGCGCGGTTGAACGCGCGTGCGCCGGTCACCAACATCGGCTTGCGTCCCGAGGGCGGATTGGGTGAATCGTTCTCCGACAAGCCGAGCTTTGCCAAGCGTCGGGGTGGCAGTGGCCGCTGGCTGATCGGCGTGCTGGTTGCGGTGATCGTGGCGGCCGGAGTGCTGGCCGGTATGGATCGTCTGAAGCAGTGGTTTGCCACACAAACGGCAGCCACGCAGAACACCGAATCCACCGCGAAGGAAGCACCGGCTGCCGAGCAAACCGCGCCTGCAAAAGCGGCTCCAGCACCTGAGCAGGCTCCGGCAGAAACGCCGGCCGCTTCGATGCCGACACCGTTGACGCCTGTTACGCCGGCAGCTCCGGCCTCGGGCGTGGTGACTGCGCCGTTGGCGCCGCCGTCTACGTTGCCGCGCTCGGACAACGGTGCTGTTCCGGCGCCCGCGGTAGCCGCTACAGGCGCCAAGCCGGCGCTCATCAACGTCGATGCTCCGGTTGCCGCTCAGCCGACGGAAGCCGCCAAGCCGGCTGAATCGGCGGTTGGCGGCGGCACGGTCTCGGTGCGCTTCTCCGGTTCGTCCTGGTACGAGATCAAGGACAAAACCGGCAAGACGCTTGCCAGCGGCATTTCCAAGGAAGGTGACGCGCGCGATCTGACCGGCACGCCGCCGTTCAAAGTCGTCTTCGGTAATGCAGAAGCGGTTGAATCGCTGGCCGTGGGTGGCGCGTCTGTCGATCTTCAGAAGTACGCCCGCAATCGCGTGGCACGGGCCACGTTGCCCTGAACCGTTTTGTAAATGGCGCGGTGCCTGATAGGCGGCGCGCCTTGTCTGATCATGGAAATCACCACGCCTCTTGATTGCGCTCCAGCCTTGGTCGGCCCGCTGCCGCGCCGGAACTCGCGCGCCGCGGAAATCCGCTGGGGTGATCGCGTAGTCCACGTCGGCGGCGACGCGCCGGTCTGCGTGCAATCGATGACGAATACCGACACGTCGGACGCCATCGGTACCGCAATCCAGGTGAAGGAGCTGGCGCGCGCCGGCTCCGAGTTGGTGCGCATCACGGTGGACACCCCAGCCGCCGCCGCTGCGGTGCCGGCCATTCGCGAGCAGCTCGACCGCATGGGCGTGGATGTGCCGCTGGTCGGCGATTTCCACTACAACGGCCACAAGCTGCTGCAGGACTATCCGGAGTGCGCGCAGGCGCTGTCCAAGTACCGGATCAACCCGGGCAACGTCGGGCAGGGCGCCAAGCGCGACACGCAGTTCGCGCAGATGATCGAGATCGCCTGCCGCTACGACAAGCCGGTGCGTATCGGTGTTAACTGGGGCAGCCTCGATCAGGATCTGCTTGCGCGCATCATGGACGAGAACGCGCAACGTGCAACACCGTGGGATGCCCGCGCGGTGATGGTCGAGGCGCTGATCACCTCGGCGATCCAGTCCGCACAGAAGGCTGAAGAGCTGGGTTTGCCGGGCAGCCAGATCATCCTGTCGTGCAAGGTCTCGGCGGTGCAGGATTTGATTGCTGTTTACCGCGAACTGGCGCGTCGTTGCAATTACGCGCTGCACCTGGGCCTGACCGAGGCCGGCATGGGCAGCAAGGGCATTGTCGCTTCCACGGCGGCGCTGTCGGTGCTGCTGCAGGAAGGCATTGGCGACACGATCCGCATTTCGCTCACGCCGGAGCCGGGTGCGCCGCGCGAAAAGGAAGTCATCGTCGCGCAAGAGATTCTGCAGACCATGGGCCTGCGCAATTTCACGCCAATGGTCATCGCGTGCCCGGGTTGCGGACGCACGACCAGCACGGTGTTCCAGGAACTGGCCGCGCGCATCCAGTCGTACCTGCGCGAGCAGATGCCGGTGTGGAAGGCGCAGTACCCCGGCGTCGAAGAGATGAATGTGGCCGTGATGGGCTGTATCGTTAACGGCCCTGGGGAAAGCAAGCACGCCAACATCGGCATTTCGCTGCCAGGCACGGGCGAATCGCCGGCGGCGCCGGTGTTCGTTGACGGCGTGAAGGTGAAAACGCTGCGCGGCGAGCGCATCACAGAAGAATTCCAGACGATCGTCGACGAGTACGTGCGCACGCATTACGGCGCACAGGCCCTGGCGGCGGTCTAAAACGGCATCAGGCTTCGGCACCCGAAGCTGAAGCACGAAACGACCGGCCGGCCCCGCATGGAGGTAGATGCGAGAGGTCGGCTTTCAACGTGACATCATGAGCGATACACAAAAACAACGCGTGCAGAAGATCGCCGGCGTCAAAGGCATGAACGACCTGCTGCCAACTGACGCCCCGCTGTGGGAGCATTTTGATAATGCCGTGCGCAGCATGTTGCGCGCCTATGGTTACCAGCAGATCCGCACACCGATCGTTGAACAGACGCAATTGTTTGTGCGTGGCATCGGCGAGGTGACTGACATCGTCGAGAAGGAGATGTACACCTTCACCGATGCGTTGAACGGCGAACAGCTGACCATGCGCCCCGAAGGCACCGCTGCCGCCGTGCGCGCCGTGATCGAGCACAACCTGCTGTACGACGGCCCGAAGCGCCTGTGGTACACCGGTCCGATGTTCCGCCACGAGCGTCCGCAGCGTGGTCGTTATCGCCAGTTCCATCAAGTGGGCGTGGAAGCGCTGGGCTTTGCTGGCCCGGACATTGACGCCGAAGTCATCCTGATGTGCCAGCGCCTGTGGGACGACCTCGGCCTGGTTGGCCTGAAGCTGGAGTTGAACTCGCTTGGTCAGGCGGAGGAGCGCGCTGCGCACCGCGCCGATCTCATCAAATATCTGGAAGGTTTCCAGGACATTCTGGATGAGGATGGCAAGCGCCGCCTGTACACCAACCCGCTACGCGTGCTCGACACCAAAAACCCAGCGCTGCAGGAAATGGCTGCCGGCGCGCCGAAACTGATCGACTATCTGGGCGACGAATCGCGCGCGCACTTTGAAGGCGTGCAGAAGCTGCTCAAGGCGAACAACATTCCGTTCACCATCAACCCGCGTCTGGTGCGCGGGCTGGATTACTACAATCTCACCGTCTTCGAGTGGACGACCGACAAGCTGGGCGCGCAAGGCACCGTGGCCGGCGGCGGCCGCTACGACCCGCTGATCGAGCAGATCGGCGGCAAGCCGGCCCCGGCATGCGGCTGGGCGATGGGCGTGGAGCGCATCATCGAACTGTTGCGTGAAGAAAAGCTCGAGCCCGAAGCGCAAGGCTGCGACGTCTACATCGTCCATCAGGGCGATGAGGCGCAGGTGCAGGCGCTGGTCGCAGCAGAACGACTGCGCGACGCCGGTCTCGACGTCATCCTCCACGCCTCGCCGGAAGGGCGCAACGGTAGTTTCAAGTCGCAGTTCAAGCGCGCTGACGCAAGTGGCGCATCCTATGCGGTTATCATTGGCGACGATGAAGTCACCCAAGGTGTTGCGCAGATCAAGCCGCTGCGTGGCGATCCGACTGCGGACGCCCAGCAGACCGTGCCGTCGGACCAATTGGTCGACCGCCTGATCGATGCCATGGTGGCCAATAACGATTAACCGCGGCTGTTGATTTCGGCAGCGAACGACCGCGATTCACTTCCAATATTCAAGCTCTGCAAAGCATGGCCTACGATCTCGAAGAACAGGAACAAATAGAGAGCCTCAAGCACTGGTGGCGTGATAACGGCAACGTGATCACGTGGATCGCCATCGTGGTGCTGCTGGCTGTGGCGGGTTGGTTCGGCTGGAAGAACTGGCAGCGCAAGCAGGCGGGTGAAGCGTCCGTGCTGTACGAGCAGGTACAGAAGGCCGTGGATGGCAAGGACGCTGAGAAGATCAAGCGCGCCGCCACGGACATGGAAGACAAGTTCGGCGGCACGGCCTACGCGCAGATGACCGCACTGGCTGCGGCCAAGGCGCTGTACGAAGCCAACGATGCGGCTGGCGCCAAGGCGCAGCTGCAATGGACCGTTGACCATGCGCGCGACGATGAGTACAAGGCGCTCGCCAAGCTGCGCCTGGCGGGCCTTCTGCTCGACGAGAAAGCCTACGATCAGGGCATCGCGCTAGTCTCCGGCGACGTTGCGCCGGCGTTCGCGGGTCTGTACGCCGATCGTCGCGGTGATCTGCTGGCCGCGCAGAACAAGAACGAAGACGCCCGCGCTGCCTACAAGCTGGCGTTGGAAAAGTTTGGTCCGGCTGACGCTTCGGCGCGCCAGATCGTGCAGTTCAAGCTGGATGCCCTGGGCGGCGCCTGATTGGCGTACCCCGTGCAAATCAACGCATAACAAGAGGATTCCGATTTCATGATTCACGCACTTGAGCAGGGTGGTGTCGCGCGCGGCGTTGCACAGGTAGCACGCGTGGCAGTGCTGGCACTGGCGGCGACGGCTGTCCTTGGCGGTTGCTCGCTGTTCAGCAGCAAGAACAAGCATGAGCCGGCCAAGCTGAAGGAGGTTCAGCAAGTGCTGGCCGTGCGCCAGGTGTGGAGCGTGAGCGTCGGCAAGAGCGGCCGCTACGTGATGCAGCCGGCAGTGGCAGGCAACAACGTCTACGTGTCGGCCGCCGGCGGGACCGTGACCGCGCTGGATGGCGCCACGGGTCGCACGGTCTGGCAAGGCAAGGCGGATGTGGACCTGACCTCCGGCCCCGGCAGTGATGGCACGCTGACGGCAGTGGCGGGTGAGAAGGGCGCGGTCATCGCGTTCGACGAAAAGGGCGCACAGAAGTGGAAGGTCGCCGTCAACGGTGAAGTCCTGACGGCGCCGCTGGTGGGTCAGGGATTCGTGATCGTCCGCACGACGGATGGCCGTGTCCTGGGTCTGGACCCCAGCAATGGCGAACGTAAGTGGATCTACCAGCGGTCTCCGTCTGCGCTGAACCTTCGCAGCAGTCTGCCGATGATTTTTGCCGGCGATAACATCGTCCTCGGTTTCGCCGGTGGCAAGCTGGGTGCGCTGTCGGCCAGCAATGGCGCGCTGCGCTGGGAAGCTGCCGTGTCCTATCCGCGCGGTGTATCGGAAATCGAGCGCCTGAACGACGTGACCGGTGCACCGTCGATCAACGGTTCGCAAGTCTGTGCAGCCAGCTTCCAGGGTCGCGTGGCGTGTTTTGATATGAGCACCGGCGCACCGCGCTGGGGACGTGATTTCTCGTCGCCGACCGGTGTGACGCAGGATGACGACGGGCTGTTCGCCGCTGACGAAAAGTCGGTGGTCTACGGCTTTAACGCACAAAACGGCGCCGACCTCTGGAAGAACGACGCGCTGCTGTGGCGCGACCTCGGCACACCGCTGGCGTTTGGCCGCGCGGTCATCGTGGGTGATTCCGAAGGTTGGCTGCATTTCCTGTCGCGCGATGATGGCAAGTTCGTTGCCCGCGTGAAGACCGACAGCAGCGCCATTGGAGCAGCACCGGTGGTGGTCGGCCAGACGCTGGTCGTGCAGACCCGCGGTGGCGGTGTCTACGGCTATCTGCCGAAGTAACATTCGCCGCCGTGGCCCGAGTGGTCTGCGGCGGCACACGCATCACATCGGGGCGGCATCGCCGTCTTGAACTTGCGCCCGCGTACTCCGCGGGCGTCTTGCATCTGTGTCATCAGGCATTCAGCCATGCAGATGCCAACCGCAGTTGCAACAACCAGAATTTGCCGTGACGCCATTCGCGTGCGGCACACAAGCATGAAACCAGTCATTGCCCTCGTAGGGCGGCCGAATGTCGGCAAATCGACCCTCTTCAACCGTCTGACGCGCTCGCGTGACGCGTTGGTTGCGGATATTCCCGGCCTGACGCGCGATCGCCACTACGGCGAAGGCCGCGTGGGCGACCGTCCGTTCATCGCCATCGATACCGGCGGCTTCGAACCCGTTGCCAAGGAAGGCATCGTTGCAGAGATGGCCAAGCAGACGCGCCAAGCCGTGGTCGAAGCTGATGTCGTGATCTTCATCGTCGATGGTCGTCTGGGGCTCGCGCCACAGGATCGCGTGATCGCCGACTACCTGCGCAAGACCGGGCGCCGCATCCTCCTGGCCGTCAACAAGGCGGAAGGCATGCGCTACACCGCCGTCGCCAGCGACTTTTATGAGCTTGGTTTGGGCGACCCGGCTGCCATCTCAGCCGCCCATGGCGATGGGGTCAACGACTTGGTGGCAGAGGCGCTGGATCTGGCATTTGCCGAGCGCCCAGAGCTTGCCGAGGCAGCCGACGGGCACGATCACGGCACCCGCATCGCCATCGTTGGCCGTCCGAACGTCGGCAAGTCGACGCTGGTGAACGCTCTGATCGGCGAGGAGCGCGTGATCGCATTCGATATGCCGGGCACCACGCGCGATGCCATCTACGTGGATTTCGAACGCAACGGCAAGCCGTACACGCTCATCGATACGGCCGGCTTGCGCAAGCGTGGCAAGGTGTTCGAAGCAATCGAGAAGTTCTCGGTGGTGAAGACCCTGCAGTCGATTGCCGACGCCAACGTGGTTGTGCTGATTCTCGATGCGCAGCAAGATATTTCTGACCAGGACGCGCATATCGCCGGCTTCATCGTCGAGTCAGGCCGCGCACTGGTGATCGGCGTGAACAAGTGGGATGGCCTTACGGGGCACGCTCGCGATCGAATCAAGCACGATATGGAGCGCAAGCTGCAGTTCCTGTCGTTTGCCAATGTGCATTACATCTCCGCCAAGGAGCGCACGGGCATTGGCGCGCTGATGAAGTCCGTCGACGCCGCTTATGCCGCCGCGATGGTCAAGCTGCCGACGCCCAAGCTCACGCGCGTGCTGATGGAGGCGGTCGAGTATCAGCAGCCGCGTCGCGCAGGCGTCTCGCGTCCGAAGCTGCGCTACGCGCACCAGGGCGGTTCCAACCCGCCGATCGTGGTGATTCACGGCAATGCGCTATCGAATATTCCCGAGACCTATCGCCGCTTCCTGGAAGGGCGTTTCCGAGAAGCCTTCCAACTGAAGGGCACACCGCTGCGGATCGAATTTCGCACGAACAAAAACCCGTACGCCCAATCGAACGATTGAGCGTCGCACGGGCGGTGCTCGACGGCGGGAACGTGTGACGCGGGGGCATTCGAACGGGGGATCACCAAAAAGGCCGAGCTATTTCATATGGCGGGGTCATCGGTTTTCCGTTTGCTTTCCCTGATTTCTAAGGCTAAATTCTCGAGACATGGCGCTTGGTGTCTGCAAATCCAGGCGCCATCGGCGTCATTTGGACGCGTCTGGCCGACTCTTTTGACGAACTTTTTTTGCGTCGCCTGCTTGAACCCGGGCTTCCTAGCCCCATAACCCATCACTAAACCTATAAATCTGGAGTGTGCCATGAGCAACAAAGGGCAATTGCTACAAGACCCGTTTCTGAATGCGCTGCGTAAGGAGCATGTGCCGGTGTCGATCTACCTCGTCAACGGTATCAAGCTGCAAGGCAACATCGAGTCGTTCGACCAATACGTCGTGCTCCTGCGTAACACCGTGACGCAGATGGTGTACAAGCATGCGATCTCCACCGTGGTGCCGGCCCGTGCCGTGAATTTCCGCGTGGACGAAGCGCCTGACGCCTGATTCTGCCTCGCTCCCGCCGCCGTCCGCGCGGCGGGACGCACCCATCCCGTTTTTCCCCTTCCTATTTCCCCGTTTGGCATCCCATCCCACCTCCAGCTCGGAGTCCACGCGCGCCATTTTGGTCGCCGTCGATTTCGGCAAACATGATTTCCAGGAAAGTCTGAGTGAACTGGCGCTGCTGGCCTCGACGGCCGGTTCTGAACCGGTGCGCGCGGTCACAGGCAAGCGTTCAAGGCCTGATGCAGCGCTGTTCATCGGCGCGGGCAAGGCGGAAGAGGTAAAGATTGCCGCAGACGAGGAGGACGCGGAAATCGTCATCTTCAACCACGCGCTGAGCCCCGCTCAGCAGCGTAACCTCGAGCGCTTTTTTGGGCGCCACGTGGTAGATCGGACTGGCCTCATCCTCGATATCTTCAGCCAGCGCGCACAAAGCCATGTCGGCAAGGTGCAGGTGGAACTTGCGCGCGTGCGGTACCAGGCGGCACGCCTGGTGCGGGCGTGGAGCCACTTGGAGCGGCAGAAGGGCGGGGTGGGCCTGCGCGGCGGCCCCGGCGAGCGTCAGCTCGAACTGGACCGCCGGATGCTGGATGAGCGCGCCAAGCGTCTATCGTCCGAGTTGGACAAACTGCAGCGCCAGCATGACACGCAACGCCGTTCGCGCAGCCGCAACGACGCGTTTTCCGTCTCCCTGGTCGGCTATACCAACGCCGGCAAATCGACGTTGTTCAATGCGCTGACCAAGGCACGCGCCTACGCTGCCAACCAGTTGTTCGCCACACTGGATACGACCTCACGCCGGTTGTACCTGGAAGGGCTGGGCAATGTGGTGCTGTCGGATACGGTCGGCTTCATCCGCGATTTGCCGACGCAGCTGGTGGCCGCTTTCCGCGCCACGCTGGAAGAGACCGTGCACGCCGACGTGCTGCTGCATGTCGTGGACGCCGCCAGCACCGTCAAGCACGAGCAGATGGAACAGGTCGATCGCGTGCTGGACGAAATCAACGCCAGCGGCATCCCGCAGATTCTGGTGATGAACAAGATCGACGCGGCGCAAGAGCTGCGTGCGGCTGGCCCGCGCATCGAGCGAGACGAAACCGGCGCCGTGCGGCGCGTGTTTGTTTCCGCGATCGAAGGTACCGGGCTCGATCTGCTGCGCGAGGCGCTGGTTGAGACCGCGATCCGCTTGCGTGAGCACCCCGCGTCGCATGGCGGCGATTTCGATCCGCGCTTCGATACCCGCCGGGATTCGCTACCGGCACACCGTGACGAACTGTCGCAAAGCTTGCCGAGCAGCGGTTCTTCCGCCAAAGGTGACGAAGAGGGCTGATAGAATGCCCCGTCACTCCTTCACAGTCAGACAATCAGGACAAGCCCGATCGCTCATGCCCGAGATTTCGACCCAGTCTTCTTCCATGGCCTCGCCGCGTCCGGCGGGAGGTTTGTGGCACCGCTTGCGTGTGCTGCTTTCGCTGAACGATCCGCGCTGGGGTCGCGGCGATGACAACAACGCCGAGCGCGAAGACAAAGACGAGCCGAAGCGTCAAAGCAAACCGCCTCAGGACGGCCCCCCCGACCTTGACGAGTTGTGGCGCGACTTCAATCGCCGCCTGAACAGCCTGTTCGGCCGCAAGGACAGTGGTAACGGTAATGACGGCCCTACGCCGCTGCGTCCGGGTAACGGCCGTGGTGGTTCTGGCCTGGGTGTCGGCGTACTGCTGGGGGTGCTCGTTGGCCTGTGGCTGGCCAGCGGTTTCTTCATCGTGCAGGAAGGCCAGACTGGCGTGATCCTGCAGTTCGGCCGCTTCAAGTATCTGGCAACGCCGGGTATCAACTGGCGCCTGCCGTATCCGATCGAATCACACGAGATCGTGAACCTGTCGGGTGTGCGCACGCTTGAAATTGGTCGTACGACCCAGATCAAGGACACGAACCTGAAAGACTCGTCGATGCTCACGCAGGACGAGAACATCGTCGACGTGCGCTTCTCGGTTCAATACAACATTGCCAATCCGGTCGACTACCTGTTCTACAACCGGACGGACCGCGGCGGCGATGAAGAGCTTGTGACGCAGGCGGCTGAGACCTCGGTGCGCGAGATCGTCGGCCGCAACAAGATGGATGCGGTGCTGTATGAAGGTCGCGATGCCGTGGGGCGCAACCTGGCCGAATCGATTCAACGCATCTTGTCGGCGTACAAGACTGGCATCCGAATCCTTAGCGTCAACGTGCAGAGCGTGCAGCCGCCCGAGCAGGTGCAGGCTGCGTTCGATGACGTGACCAAGGCTGGGCAGGACCGCGAGCGTGCCATTTCCGAAGGTCAGGCTTACGCCAACGACGTGGTGCCGCGCGCCAAGGGCACGGCCGCCCGCCTGGGCGAAGAGGCGCAAGGCTACAAGGCGCGCGTCACTGCGCGCGCGGAAGGCGATGCGGCTCGCTTTGCCTCGGTGCAACGCGAATACGCGAAGGCGCCGCAGGTCACCCGCGACCGCATCTATCTGGAAACCATGCAGGACATTTACGCCAACTCGACCAAGGTGATGGTCGACCAGAGTAATGGCAGCCTGTTGTATTTGCCGCTGGACAAGCTGATCGCGCAAACCCAAGGCGACACGTCGCGTCCGGCCGTCGCACCTGGCGCCTCTCCGCAGGACAGTGGTTCTGCGCAGGGTGTGCCGACTCCCTCCAATCCGTCACCGGCCAATGACGCGGACTCGCGCTCGCGCGAAGCACTGCGCAACCGTGACCGCGATTCGCGCTAACAGGAGGGCACTATGAATCGTCTGATTTCTGCCTTTGTGGCGCTTGTCATTGCCCTGGCGGTGTTCTCGTCGGTGGTGTTCGTGGTGGACCAGCGGCAGTACGCCGTGGTGTTCGCCTTTGGTGAGATCAAGCAGGTGATCAAGGAGCCGGGGCTGCATTTCAAGCTTCCCCCGCCGCTGCAGAACGTAGTGTTCATGGATAAGCGCCTGCAGACCATCGATGTGGCCGGCGCCGATCGTTTCATCACGGCAGAGAAGAAAAACCTGCTGGTCGACTGGTTTGTGAAGTGGCGGGTGTCTGATCCGCGTCTGTTCTACGTGAGCTTCAAGGGCGATAGCCGCCTCGCGCAGGACAGCATGACGCAGAAGATCAACTCCATCGCACGCGACGAGTTTGCTCGCCGCACGGTTTCCGACGTGGTATCGACGGATCGTGAAGCCGTGATGCAGAGCATCCTCAAGGGCGTGCAGGAGTATGGCAAGTCGGTCGGCGTAGACATCATCGACGTGCGCCTCAAGCGTGTGGATCTGCTGGCCAGCGTGACGGAATCGGTCTATCGCCGCATGGAGGCCGAGCGCAAACGCGTGGCCAACGAGCTGCGTTCGACGGGGGCTGCAGAGGGCGAAAAAATCCGTGCCGATGCCGATCGTCAGCGCGAAGTCGTCTTGGCCGACGCCTACCGCGATGCGCAGAAGATCAAGGGCGAAGGCGACGCCCGCGCCGCCGACATTTACGCCGAAGCGTTCGGCCGTGATCCACAGTTCGCTGCATTCTGGCGCTCCATGGAGGCCTATCGCGCATCGTTCCGCGATCGGAAGGACGTGATGGTGTTGCAGCCGAACAGCGATTTCTTCAAATACATGCGCAGCCCGAATGGCGGTAGCTCCGCGGCAGCACCGGCTGCCCAGACGGGGCGCCATCGCTAGTACAATGCGTCGCTGATCATTTGAGGCGGACAGACCCCGGCTTGCCGGGGTTTTGTTCGTTCGCCAACCGCGTCCCATGGAAGAGTCACTCCCTAACGTTTTGCTGGCAGCGTGCGCGCTGGTGCTCGTATTCGAGGGCATCCTGCCGTTCGTGGCGCCGCAGGCCTGGCGACGAGCCTTCCAGACGCTGACCGAGCTGCCCGACGAAAAGCTTCGCGTGATCGGGCTGGTGTCGATGGCGATTGGGCTGATCCTCCTGCGGCTGCTGCATCGCTAGCGCACTGCCTGCGTTTTTACGAATTTCTGCCGTACCAAGACTCCGAGCGAGACCGCCATGCCGACCAATTGGCTGCTGCCTGAATCCATTGCTGATGTGCTGCCTTCCGAGGCGCGCAAGATTGAAGAGTTGCGCCGCCGCATGCTCGACCTGTTCCGCACCTACGGCTACGAACTGGTCATGCCGCCGATGCTGGAGTACATCGAGTCGCTGCTCTCGGGCACCGGCCACGATCTGGACCTGAAGACGTTCAAGCTGGTCGATCAACTCTCGGGCCGCACCATCGGCCTGCGCGCTGACATCACGCCGCAAGTCGCTCGTATCGACGCCCATTTGCTCAATCGCGCCGGCGTGACGCGCCTCTGCTATGCGGGTTCGGTGTTGCATACGCGTCCGAGTGGATTCCACGTCACGCGCGAGCCGCTGCAGATCGGTGCCGAAATCTATGGCCATGCCGGTCTGGAAGCCGATCTGGAGATCCAGGAGTTGATGCTCGCCGCGCTGTCGGCCGCTGGCCTGGCGGATGTGCGCCTGGACCTCTGCCACGTCGGCGTGGTGGCGGCGCTGCTGGAGCAGTCGCCGGTTGCCGCACGCATTCAGGATGACCTCTTCACGGCGCTCGCCGCCAAGGATGTGCCCGCTCTGCGTGCGATCACGGCCGATCTGCCGGCAGCGCAGCGCGACGCCATCAATCTGCTGCCGGCACTGTACGGCGGTGTCGATGTGCTGAGCCGTGCGCGTAAGCAGTTGCCAGCGTTGCCCGCCATCGGCCGGGCGCTGGACGATTTGGCTACGCTGGCCGAGCGTGCCGGCGGCGCGACCGTCAACATCGACTTGGCTGATCTGCGCGGCTACCACTACCACAGCGGTGTGATGTTCACTGCCTATGTGGCCGGCGTGCCGAATGCTGTGGCGCGTGGCGGCCGATATGACAAGGTCGGCGAGGCTTTCGGCCGTGCCCGCCCGGCGACCGGCTTTTCGCTGGACCTGCGCGAAGTTGCGGGCATCTCGCCGGTGGAGGCGCGCGCCGCGGCCATCCATGCACCGTGGTCTGGTGATGCCAAGCTGCGCGAGGCGATTGCCGCGCTGCGCGCCGCAGGCGAAATCGTCATCCAGTCGCTGCCGGGCCACCCGGAAGATCTGGAGGAGTTCGCCTACGACCGCCAGCTCGTGGAAGAGAGCGGTCGCTGGATCGTCAAGCCCCGTAACGCTTCCATCTGAAGCCGTTGCATAACGTTGTGTGAATACCCGGTAATTTCAGGGAAGACCCTGGCAACAAGGGTAGAATACGTTTTTAACCCATCTGCAGATTCAACATGTCCGCACCAGCAGTGAGCCAAGGACGCAACGTCGTCGTCATCGGCACCCAATGGGGTGACGAAGGTAAAGGGAAAATCGTCGATTGGCTGACCGATCATGCGCAAGGCGTGGTTCGTTTCCAGGGCGGACATAACGCAGGCCATACCCTCATCATCGGCGGCAAGAAGACGATTCTGCGTCTGATTCCGTCGGGCATCATGCGCGACGGCGTCGCGTGCTACATCGGCAACGGCGTTGTGCTGTCGCCTGAGGCCCTGTTCAAGGAAATCGACGAGTTGGAATCGGCCGGCGTGCAGGTGCAGAACCGCCTGCGCATTTCGGAAGCGACCAACCTGATCCTGCCGTACCACGTGGCCATCGACAAGGCGCGCGAAGCCAAGCGCGGCGCCGCCAAGATCGGCACCACTGGCCGCGGTATCGGCCCCGCGTACGAAGACAAGGTGGCCCGCCGCGCGCTGCGCGTGCAGGACCTGTTCGACCCGGCTTACTTTGCCGAGCGTCTGCGCGAGAACCTGGACTTCCACAACTTTGTTCTGACGCAGTACCTGAATCACCCGGCGCTGGACTTCCAGCAAACGCTGGACGAGATGCTGTCGTACGCAGACCGCCTCGCCCCGATGGTGACGGACGTGTCGGCCGAACTGTTTGCCGCCAACGCCGCCGGCAAGAACCTGATGTTCGAGGGCGCGCAAGGCACGCTGCTCGATATTGATCACGGCACCTATCCGTTCGTCACGTCGAGCAACTGCGTGGCGGGCAATGCCTCCGCGGGTGCGGGCGTCGGCCCGGGCCAACTGCATTACATCCTTGGCATCACCAAGGCGTATTGCACGCGCGTGGGTTCCGGCCCGTTCCCGAGCGAGCTGTATGACGCAGACAACCCCGCTCGCCAAGACCCGATCGGCGTGCGCCTGGCCAATGTCGGCAAGGAATTCGGCTCCGTCACGGGCCGGCCGCGCCGTACGGGCTGGCTGGATGCCGCGGCGCTGCGTCGTGCGATCCAGATCAACGGCGTGTCGGGCCTGTGCATGACCAAGCTCGATGTGCTGGATGGCCTGGAAACCCTCAAGCTGTGCGTTGGCTACATGCTCGACGGCAAGAAAATCGACATTCTGCCGCGCGGCTCCGATGCTGTGTCGCGTTGCCAGCCGATCTACGAAGAATTCCCGGGCTGGAATACCTCGACCTTCGGCCTGAAGGAGTGGGATGCGCTGCCCGAGACCGCTCAGGCTTACCTGAAGCGCGTCGAAGAAGTGGCGGGTATTCCGATCGCCATGATCTCCACGGGCCCTGACCGCGACGAGACCATCCTGCTGCGTCATCCATACAAGGACTGACGTTCCGCTCTCGGATTCGCCCGGTGATTCGCCGGGCGAATTTGCATGGAGCGCCGTTTTTCCTAGAACATGCTAGCGGCAACTTACGCCGCATTTCCGATACGAAGAGGAACACCATGAACCAGCCGATCAACGACGACTCGCACCTGTGGGTGTCTTGGGATGACTACCACGGCCTGATCGCGCGCTTGGCGCTCATCGTGCACGAGTCGGGCTGGAAGTTTGACAAGATTCTGTGCCTGGCGCGCGGCGGCTTGCGTGTTGGCGATCAGCTTTCGCGTATCTACGACCTGCCGTTGGCCATCCTGGCAACCAGCAGCTATCGCGAAGCCGCGGGCACGCAGCAAGGCGATCTCGATATCGCGCAATACATCACGATGACCCGTGGCGAGCTGTCGGGCCGCGTGCTGCTGGTGGATGATCTGGTGGATTCGGGCATCACGCTGGAGCGTGTTGGGCGTCACCTGAAGGAGCGCTATCCTGCCGTCACCGACGTGCGTACCGCGGTGCTCTGGCATAAGGGTTGCTCGAAGATCAAGCCTGACTATGCCGTTCAGTTTCTGCCGACCAACCCCTGGATCCATCAGCCATTCGAGGAATACGATACGCTGCGCCCGCATAACCTGGCGGCGTGGATCAAGCGCGGCAAGTCGCGCTCGGCCGGCAACGGTGAAGCGCCAGGCGTTTAAGGCGTTGGTCGATTGCGTCGAGGCGCGAATGGAGTGGCGTGTGCGGCTTGCGTCGTGCGTGCCACTTCGGTAACCTGATGCCACGGGTGCAACATTGGCCCGAAACCCGCGTACGGATTGGCTTTGCAGAAGTTGCCCAATGCGAGCTGCGCGGTTGATCGAAGCGAGGTGTGTCTGTCTGGATGCACTGGCTTCGAGCCCACCCAGCGTTGGGGCAGGTGAGGCCGGTGATCCTGGCTCGGCCCTGGCGCGATAGCCAAGACACAATGCACGTCGCCCTTCGCGGAATGTCGCGTCAGCTACTGAACAACAACAATCCGTCCGCGGAAAAGAAAAACGGCGCAACTTGCGTTGCGCCGTTCCTAAACTCTGGTGCCCAGGAGAGGACTCGAACCTCCACGGAGTTACCCGCTAGTACCTGAAACTAGTGCGTCTACCAATTCCGCCACCTGGGCAGGTGTGCGTGTACCTAAGCTGTAATTATTACGGGGTCCAGCGATCCTGTCAACACTCTAGAAGAAAAAATTGAATCAACCGACTTATCCGATCCCGAGCCGCGAGGAAATCCTCGGTGTGCTACGCACGTCGGGGTCTCCGCTGCCTGCCACCGACATTGCCAAGGCGCTGTCGGTCACGCGCAAGGAGCATGACGGCTTTATCAAGCGTCTGACCGCCATGGAGCGGGATGGTCAGATCGAACTCAACCGCAAAGGGCACTACGAACTGGCGCACCAGCCCAATTTCATCGAGGGCCGCGTGATCGGCCATCGCGACGGCTTCGGCTTTTTCGTGCGTGATGACGGCGAGCCCGATATCTTCCTGCCCGAGCGCGAGATGCAGAAGGCCATGCACGGCGACCGCGCTCTGGTGCGCGCCGTCGGCTACGACCGCCGCGGGCGCTCGGAAGGGCAGATCGTCGAGATTCTGCAGCGGGCCAACAAGCGCGTCATCGGCCGGTTGCTTTCGGAAAGCGGCACGCTGGTCGTGGCGCCTGAAGATAAGCGCCTCGGCCGCGACATCCTGATCGCGCCGAAGGGGCAGGGCAAGGCCAAGGTCGGCCAAGTGGTGAGCGTTGAGATCCTGGAATATCCGGACCGCTACGTGCAACCGATTGGCCGCGTGGTCGAAGTGCTGGGTGAGATTGACGACCCCGGCATGGAGATCGAAATCGCGGTGC
This sequence comes from Ralstonia psammae, assembly GCF_958405935.1. NCBI lineage: Bacteria > Pseudomonadati > Pseudomonadota > Betaproteobacteria > Burkholderiales > Burkholderiaceae > Ralstonia > Ralstonia psammae. The sequence continues at coordinate 227,271 of NZ_CATZBU010000002.1, read as the reverse complement.
GCAAGTACGGTGTGCCGCACGAGTTTTCTGAGCCGACGCAACGCGAGGCGGAAGCGCTGCCCGACGTGGTCCGCGATGCCGATCTGGCAGGCCGCATCGACTTGCGCGATGTGTCGCTCGTCACCATCGACGGTGAAGATGCGCGCGACTTCGATGACGCTGTCTACGCAGAGCCCGTCAAGATCGGTCGCAGCAAGGGCTGGCGCCTGATCGTAGCCATTGCCGACGTGTCGCATTACGTGCGGCCGGGGCATCCGTTGGATGCGGACGCCATTGATCGCGCGACTTCGGTCTATTTCCCGCGCCGCGTGATCCCGATGCTGCCGGAGAAGCTTTCCAACGGCTTGTGCTCACTGAACCCGGAGGTGGATCGTCTGTGCATGGTCTGCGATGCGGTGATCACGGCCAAGGGCGAGATCAAGGCTTATCAGTTCTATCCGGCGGTGATGCACTCGAAGGCGCGTCTCACCTACAACGAGGTCTGGGCGATCCTGTCGAATGTGAAGGGCCCGGAAGCTGCCAAGCGGGCGCCGCTGGTGCCGCATCTGCAAGACCTGTACGAGCTGTATCAGACGCTGCTCAAGGCACGCCGCGAGCGTGGTGCGATCGACTTCGACACCACCGAGACGTACATCGTTTGCAACGCGCAGGGCAAGATCGAGCAGATTCTGCCGCGCACCCGCAACGACGCGCACCGGTTGATCGAGGAGTGCATGCTGACGGCCAACGTCTGCGCGGCCGAGATGCTGGAGAAGTACAAGCACTCGGCGCTGTACCGCGTCCATGCGGGCCCGACCGAAGAAAAGCTGCAGGCCCTGCGGGCCTTCCTGAAAACCAGCGGCCTGACGCTTGGCGGCGGTGACAAGCCGCAGGCGGCCGATTACGCCGAACTGATGGAAAAGGTGGCCGCGCGCCCAGACGCACCAATGCTGCAGACCATGCTGCTGCGCTCGATGCAGCAAGCGGTCTACAGTCCGGACAACATCGGCCACTTTGGCCTGGCGTATCCGGCGTATGCGCACTTCACGAGCCCGATCCGCCGCTACCCGGACTTGCTGGTGCATCGCTCCATCAAGGCGATCCTGCATCGCACGCGCTATGTGCCGGCGCTGGCACCGGGCGTGCAGTTGAACAGTGCGCTGTCGCCTAAGGCGCGTCGTCTGCAAGCGGAAGCCGAGAAAGGCGTGCCTGCAGCCGTCGTTAACAAGGCCAAGGCCGAGGCGATCTGGCATGAGCTGGGCGTGCACTGCTCGGCCAACGAGCGCCGCGCCGACGAAGCCTCGCGCGACGTCGAAGCCTGGCTCAAGTGCTACTTCATGCGCGACAAGCTCGGCAACGAGTTCTCGGGTACCGTCAGCGCGGTCACCTCTTTCGGCATCTTCGTGCAGCTCGACGAGCTGTATGTGGAAGGCCTGGTACACGTGACTGAGCTGGGCAGCGATTACTTCCAATACGACGAAGCGCGCAACGAGCTGCGCGGCGAGCGCACGGGCATCCGTTATCGCCTGACCGACCGCGTGCGCGTGCAGTTGCTGCGCGTGGATCTGGATGCGCGGAAGATGGATTTCCGCCTGATCCAGGAGCCCTCGACCAAGGCACTGCGCCCGGCCAAGGTGACGGGCACGCCCGAAGCCCCCGCCACGCGTCAGCCTGCCGGGGCGTCGCCAGCGCCGGCGGTTGGTCGCAAGAAGCCGCGCCAGTTGGCAGCATTGCTGGGCGGTACGGCCAAGCCGGAGGAGTCGTTTGACGAGACGCTCGATCGCGTCATCGAAGAACAGCCGGTGTTCGAGCCGGGCAACCGCGCACTGCCCCCGGGCCATGCGCACGCCAAGCCGGCGCGCAAGAAGCAGGCGGCGCGTGGCGTGAAGCCCAAGGGTGGCGCCAAGACCACTGCGCCGCGCAAGGCAGCCGGCAAGGCCCCGCGCAAGACCAAGGGGCGTTAAAGCGGCCGAGGAGCGAGGGCAGACGGGTACAATCGCGCCATGTCTAAATCCAAGCTCCTCATCGGCTTTCATGCCGTCACCGCCCGACTGCGCCACGGCGCAAAGTCGATCGACGAAATCTACTTCGAGGCCAACCGCCGCGACCGCCGCATGCAGGATTTTCTGAAAGCGGCGGAAGCAGCGGGCGTGCGCCTTATTCCCGCTGACGCCGACCGTCTGCGCGGCATTGCCGGCACCGACCGCCACCAGGGCGTGGTTGCCAAGGCGGAATCGCTGTCGCTGGCGCTCAATCTTGATGAACTGCTCGACGGCATCGAAGGTACGCCGTTGCTGCTGGTGCTCGACGGTGTGACCGATCCGCACAACCTCGGCGCTTGCCTGCGCGTGGCGGATGCCGCCGGCGCGCACGCCGTGATTGCGCCGAAGGACCGCAGCGTTGGGATCAACACAACGGTCGCCAAGGTGGCCAGCGGCGCGGCCGAGACCGTCCCGTACATCACCGTGACCAACCTGGCGCGCACGCTGCGTGAGTTGCAGGAGCGCGGCGTGTGGGTGATCGGCACGGCTGACGAAGCCGAGCAGGATCTCTACCAGGCAGACTTTAAGGGCCCCATCGCCATCGTGATGGGCGCAGAAGGCGAAGGCATGCGCCGCCTCACGCGTGAAACGTGCGATGCGCTGGTGAGCATCCCGATGGCCGGCAGCGTGGAAAGCCTGAACGTGTCGGTCGCCAGCGGCGTGTGCCTGTTTGAAGCTGTGCGCCAACGCGCGGCGGCACCCGCCAAGAAGTAATGAGCACCGAACCCACGGCCGCATCCGATGCGGCTGCATTGGTCCAGGCCCGTGCCTGGGTCCAAGCCGCCCAGCACATCATGGTGCTCACGGGTGCGGGCGTCTCGGCCGAATCCGGTGTGCCTACGTTCCGTGATGCGCTGACCGGCTTGTGGTCGCGCTTCAACCCTGAAGACATGGCCACCGAGGCCGCGTACCGCAAGCACCCGCGCATGGTGTGGGATTGGTATCAGGAGCGCCGCGAGCGCGTGTTGCAGGCGCAGCCGAATCCTGCGCATCTGGCGATTGCTGCGTTGGCCAAGCGCAAGACAGTGACGCTCGTCACGCAGAACGTCGACGGCTTGCATCAGCGCGCCGGCAGCGAAGGCGTAATCGAGCTGCACGGCAACCTGTTTGCCAACAAGTGGTTGGGTGGCTGCGGTAAATGCGATATCGCCACGGCCGAGCCGGGCAGGCCGCCGCGTTGTGCAACGTGTGGCGCGATGCTGCGTCCAGGCGTGGTGTGGTTTGGCGAGCCACTGCCGCTAGTGGCGAACTACCGCGCAGAAGAGGCGGCCAACACGTGTGACCTATGCTTGGTGGTGGGCACGTCCGGCATGGTGTATCCGGCGGCCGGTCTGCCGGGGTTGGCAAAGGACCACCGCGCCAAGGTGATCGTGGTGAACCCGGAGCCGAGCGCGCTGGATGCAACGGCCGACCTGGTGATCCACCAGCCGGCGGGCGTGTGCCTACCCGCCATGCTGGGTTAAGGCGCGGCGTTCTTCTTACGCCGCTGCGCGCAGCGGCTCAATCAACGCTTCCAACTTGATCGCATCCGCCGCAAACAGGCGAATGCCTTCGGCCAGCTTTTCGGTGGCCATTGCGTCCGCGTTCATGTGCCAGCGGAACGATCTCTCGTCGGCGGGCAGGCGAACGATGTTGGCGGCGTTGGCGTTGTCCGGAGAGAGCTTGCGCTCGACCGGCGCGTCGGATTGCTGCAGTTGGGCGAGCAGATCCGGGCTGATGGTAAGGAGGTCGCAGCCAGCCAGTTCGACGATCTGCGAGATGTTGCGGAAGCTCGCGCCCATCACCTCGGTCGGATAGTCGAACTTTTTGTAGTAGTTGTAGATGCGCAGGACGGACTGCACGCCGGGGTCGTTCGCGCCGCCTTGGGCGACCGGGTCCCAGTTGGCGCCGGCATCCTTCTTGTACCAGTCGTAGATGCGACCGACGAAGGGCGAGATGAGTTGCACGCCCGCTTCCGCGCACGCCACGGCCTGGGCCAGCGAGAACAGCAGCGTCATATTGCAGCGGATGCCCTCGGCGCGAAGCTGGTCTGCCGCGCGGATGCCTTCCCACGTCGACGCGATCTTGATCAGCACGCGCTCGCGCGCTACGCCCCGCGCTTCGTACAGCGCAATCAAATGCTTGGCCTTGGCGACCGTCGCCTCGGTGTCGAACGACAGGCGTGCATCGACTTCGGTCGACACGCGGCCCGGGATGATCGACAGGATCTCGCAGCCGAACGCCACGAGCACGGCATCGATGATGTCTTCCACACTGGTGCTGCGTGCATCGCGCACGGCTTGTTCCAGCAGCGGGCGGTATTCGGCTTTCTGGACGGCCTTGAGGATCAGCGACGGGTTGGTCGTTGCATCGTGCGGTGCGTAGGCGCGCATGGCCTGGAAATCGCCCGTGTCGGCGACGACGGTGGTGAACTGCTTGAGTTGATCGAGCTGAGTCATGAAGCGCGTCCGAAGTACGTTCCAGCGTTGCGCTGGAGGTGGAAGGATGAATCGATTGTACTCCGCAGGTTTGGCTCCGCCAGCCGGCCGAGGGCCGTCGTATTGATCCGGTACACTACCGGGTTTTCCGATCCCGACCGAGTTTTTGCGATGACGCAGGATGAACTGAAGGCGCTGGTGGCGCAGGCCGCAGCAGATTACGTATTGGCCAACGTGCCCGAGGGCGCCGTGCTGGGTGTCGGCACCGGCTCCACGGCCAACCTGTTCATCGACGCGATGGCGCCGCACAAGGCACGCTTTGCCGGCGCGGTGTCCAGCTCCGAGGCTTCAACGCGCCGCCTGCAGGGCCATGGTTTCAATGTGCTTGATCTGAACGAAGTTGATGCCATTCCCGTGTACGTGGACGGCGCTGACGAGATCGACGCTTCGGGCGCCATGATCAAGGGCGGCGGCGGTGCGCTTACGCGCGAGAAAATCGTTGCCTCGGTCGCCAGCGTGTTTGTCTGCATCGCCGATGGCAGCAAGCTCGTTGAGACGATGGGGGCCTTCCCGTTGCCAGTGGAAGTGGTGCCCATGGCACGTGCGGCCGTGGCGCGCCAACTTGCTGCGCTGGGCGGTCAGCCGCGCTTGCGCATGACCAAGGAAGGCCAGATCTACAAGACCGATAACGGCAACGTGATTCTCGACGTGGTGGGCCTGCGCATTGCCGATCCGAAGGGCTTGGAATCGTTGGTCAACGATATTCCGGGCGTGGTGACGGTCGGCCTGTTTGCCAAGCGCGGCGCCAACGTGCTGCTGCTGGGTACCGAGGCGGGTGTGCAGCGTCGCGATTTCTGATTGCTGTACGCGCACCGTCAAAAAGCTGCCCATGCAAATGGGCAGTTTTTTTGCGCCGGTTGCGCACGGTGCATTGGCGTTGCCCAAACAAAAAGCCGTTCAGTTTGCGCTGAACGGCTTTTTGTTGATAGCGGCAGATCAGGCCGAGGGCGGCGGCACATAGCCGGCGGCTTCGTCTGCACCATCACCAAAGAAGTACTTCTCGGTCTGCTTGAGCAGGTACTGGCGTGCGCGCGAATCGGCCATGTTCAGCCGGTTTTCGTTGATCAGCATGGTCTGGTGCTTGAGCCAGCCGGCCCACGCTTCCTTCGAGACGCTTTGCCAGAGTTTCTTGCCCAGCTCGCCGGGCAGGGGCGGGAAGTCGAGACCTTCGGCTTCCTTGTTGAGCTTGACGCAGTGGACCATGCGGGCCATGGGGATTCCTCTTGTGTGGCGGGAGCGCCGCTCTAGCGCGACGCAGGTGCCGCTATTGTAAAGGCCGCGCGCCGCCGGGCTCGGATTCCACGACGCGCGCCAAGGGTTTAGAGCTTCTTCATCAGCACCATCGAGCGCCGCTGCCAGTTGTACAGCTTGCGGCGGTCTTCCGGCAGATCGTCCACGCTGGCCCGCACGAAGCCGCGCTTGAGGAACCAGTGCTCCGTACGCGTGGTGAGCACGAATAGGCGTTTGAGGCCCAGTGCACGGGCGCGCACTTCGGTGTGCTTGAGCAGGCGTTCGCCGTCGCCCGTGCCCTGGCTGTCGGGAGAGACGATCAGGCACGCCATTTCGGCCATGCCGTCCTTTGGATACGGATACAGCGCCACGCAGCCAAAGATGATGCCGTCGTGCTCGATGACCGAGAAGTTGGCGATGTCGCGCTCCAGCAGCCGGCGCTCGCGCGGCACTAGCGTGCCGTCGGCTTCCAGCGGTTCGATGAGCGAGACGATACCGCCCACGTCGTCCAGCGTGGCCTCGCGCAGGTACTCCAGATCAGTGTGCGACACCATGGTGCCCACGCCATCATGCAGAAACAGCTCCAGCAGGATGCTGCCGTCCAGCGCGAACGGGATCACGTGCGCCCGGCGTACACCTCCGCGCATCGCCTTGACGATGTGCTGCAGGTAATAGGCTGTGTCGTGCGACAGGCTGCCGTCGCGCAGGCGCTCGATGGCCATTTCCATCGATAGATCCTGCTGCAGCTTGCCCACGCGGTCCATGATGCCTGGCAGCTCCGTGATGAAGATGAGCTTGTCGGCTTTAAGCGCCGTGGCGGTGTTGGTGGCCACGTCTTCCATCGAGAGGTTGAACGCCTGGCCCGTGGGCGAGAAGCCCAGCGGCGAGAGCAGCACGATCTTGCGGTTGGACAGCGAGTGCTGGATCGACTCCGCATCGATCTTGCGCACCAGCCCCGTGTGCTGGAAGTCCACGCCGTTGACGATGCCCACCGGGCGCGCCGTCACGAAGTTGCCGGATACGACCGACATGCGCGCGCCGGCCATCGGTGTATTGGGCAGGCCCTGGCTGAAGGCGGCTTCGATATCCAGGCGCAGTTCGCCAGAGGCTTCCTTGGCCGATTCCAGCGCGGCGCCGTCCGTCACGCGTACGCCCTCCACGAACTGGGTTTTCACGTTGCGCAGGGCGAGCTGTTCTTCCACCTGCGGGCGCGAGCCATGCACCAGCACGATGCGCATGCCCATCGCGTGCAACAGGGCGACGTCGTTGACCAGCGCGCCTAGCATGTCGGCCTTGACCAGTTCACCGCCAAAGCCGATCACGAAGGTCTTGTCGCGGAAGGCGTGAATGTAAGGCGCCACCTCGCGCAGCCAGTCCACGAACTGCTGCTGTTCGGGCGTGGGCGGAATCGGGGCGACGTCCACAGGGGCGGGCGTGTGCGCCACCAGCGAAACACCGGAGGCGGGGGCAGGGGAGCGAGCGGTCACGGGCGGAGGAGGAGAAACGGCACGGGGCGCGGGCCGGCGTGGGAAAGATGCGCGGATTATAATCCCGCCCGATGTCAGATTCCCACGCCCAGCCGCCCCGGCCACGCCCGGCGGCCCCCAACCCAAAATCGCCGCAAGACACGCCGCCGCCCGAGCGCAAGCCCGGCGGCAATGGTCGTCCGCTGCGCCGCCAGAAGCCTACGCCGGAAGAGCTCGCCGCAGCGCTGGAGGCCCGCCGTGCACGTGCCAATCGCGTCCCCCAGATCACGTTTCCTGAAGCGCTGCCCGTGTCGGCCAGGCGCGACGAGATCGCCCAGGCCATCGCCGCAAACCAGGTGGTGATCGTCTCGGGCGAGACTGGCTCGGGCAAGACCACACAGTTGCCGAAGATCTGCCTGTCGATCGGGCGAGGCATCGGCGCGGGCGGTACCGGGCTGATCGGCCATACGCAGCCGCGCCGGATTGCCGCGACGTCGACGGCCAAGCGCATCGCGCAGGAAATCGGGACGCCGGTGGGCGAGCACGTGGGTTTCCAGGTGCGCTTCAACGACACGTTGTCGGCCGGTGCGTCGGTCAAGCTGATGACCGATGGCATCCTGCTGGCCGAGACGCAGAACGATCCGCTGCTGCGCGCCTACGACACGATCATCATCGACGAGGCGCACGAACGCAGCCTCAACATCGATTTCCTGATCGGCTATCTCAAGCAGCTTCTGCCGCGCCGGCCAGACCTGAAGGTGATCATTACCTCGGCGACCATCGACGCGCAGCGGTTTGCCGAGCACTTCGCTGGCCCAAAGGGGCCGGCGCCCGTCATTGAGGTCAGCGGCCGGTTGTATCCGGTCGAGGTGCGTTACCGCCCGATTCAGCGCGATGAGAAGGACAAGGAGCGTGATCTTTACGAAGCGCTCGTCGAGGCGGTGGATGAACTCGCCCGCGAAGGCTCGGGCGACGTGCTGATCTTCCTGCCGGGCGAGCGGGAGATTCGCGAGGCGGCCGAGGCGCTGCGCAAGCACCACCCGGCGCATACCGAGATCCTGCCGCTGTTTGCACGTCTGTCGGTGCAGGAGCAGGAACGTGTGTTTCGGCCGTCCAACGCGCGGCGCATTGTGCTGGCGACCAACGTGGCTGAGACCTCGCTGACGGTGCCCGGCATTCGCTACGTGGTCGATACGGGGCTGGCGCGCGTCAAGCGCTATTCGTATCGCAACAAGGTCGAGCAACTGCAGATCGAGCCGGTGTCACAGGCCGCGGCCAACCAACGTGCCGGTCGTTGCGGGCGGGTGGCTGATGGCGTGTGCATTCGCCTGTATGAAGAGGCGGATTTCATTGCGCGACCGCGTTTTACCGACCCGGAAATCCTGCGCTCGTCGCTGGCGGCGGTCATCCTGCGCATGAAGGCGCTGCGGCTGACGGACGTTGAGCAGTTCCCCTTCATCGAACCGCCGCTGGGCCGTGCGATTGCCGACGGCTACCAGCTCCTGCAAGAACTCGGGGCTGTCGATGACGAGAACGCGCTGACCCCGCTGGGCAAGCAGGTGGCCCGCTTGCCGTTGGACCCACGCGTGGCGCGGATGATCCTGGCCGGCCGCGATCACCAGTGCCTGCGCGAGATGCTCATCATCGCGAGTGCCTTGTCCGTGCAAGACCCGCGCGAGCGCCCGCAGGAGTTGCAGCAGCAGGCTGACCAGGCGCATCGCCAGTTTGCCGATGAGAAATCGGAATTCCTTGGCTGGGTGAAGCTGTGGAAGTGGTTTGAAGAGGCTGTCGCGCACAAAAAATCGAACAAGCAGTTGCAGGAGCAGTGCCGCTCGCACTTCCTGTCGCATGTGCGGCTGCGAGAGTGGCGCGATGTGCATTCGCAACTGCACACCACGGTGGCTGAGCAGGGCTGGAAGCTCAACGAATCCGATCCGACGTATGAGCAGCTGCATCTGGCGTTGCTGACGGGCTTGCTCGGCAACATCGGTGTGCGCATCGAGGAGGCGGACGGGAAAGGCCGCGAATACCTCGGCGCGCGCGGGATCAAGTTCTTCCTGTGGCCGGGGTCGGTCATTGCGCGCAAGGCGGGCAAATGGGTCGTGGGTGGCGAACTGATCGAAACCAGCCGCCTGTTCGGCCGCACGCTGGCACGCATTGAGCCGGAATGGGTGGAGAAGGTGGGCGCGCATCTGTTGAAGGTGTCGTGGAGCGATCCCCACTGGGAAAAGAAGGCCGGGCAGGTGATGGCCTTCGAGCGCGGCACGCTGTACGGCCTGCCGGTCTATCAGCAACGCCGCGTGCACTTCGGGCCGATGCAGCCGAAGGAAGCGCGCGAGATGTTCATCCGCCGCGCACTGGTCGATGGCGAATTCGAAACGCGCCTGCCGTTCTTCGCACATAACCAGCGCCTGGTGCGGGAGATCGAAAACCTCGAACACAAGTCACGCCGGCAAGATGTGCTGGTGGACGACGAGCTGATCTACGCGTTTTACGACAGCCAGATCCCGGCTGACATCTACAACACCGTGTCGTTCGAGCGCTGGTATGCCGAAGCCGCCAACGCAAGCGGCAAAAGCGGCCAGAAGCTGCTGTACCTGAATCGCGACGACCTGATGCGGCACGAGGCGGCCGGCATCACGACCGACCTGTTCCCGAAGATGCTGCCGATTGCGGGCATCGACATGGGCCTGACGTACCACTTCGAGCCCGGCAGCCCGCGCGACGGTGTGACGCTCACAGTGCCGCTGTATGCGCTCAACCAGGTGCCCGCGCAGCGCGCCGAATGGCTGGTGCCCGGCATGCTCAAGGAAAAGGTGCATCTGCTTCTGAAGAGCCTGCCGCAGAAGCTGCGCCGCCACTGCGTGCCGCTGCCTGACTACGCCGCCGGATTCGTTGCGCGCGTGCGGCTTGGGGAAGGGGACCTGCTCGACCGCTTGATTGCCGACGTGCGCGAGCAGACCGGTATCGCGCTTAAGCGTGCCGACTTCAAGCTTGAAACGCTGCCCGCGCATCACTTCATGAATTTCAAGGTGATCGACGAGCACGGCCGTCAGCTCGACATGGGTCGCAATCTTGCCCAGTTGCGCGCCGAACTCGGCGGTCGCGCGCAGCAGACCTTCCAGTCGATCGCCGCGCAGGATGCTGCGGTGGCTGGCGCGCAGAACGAGGTCGGCAAGCCCGGCAAGGCTGGAAAGGGCGGCAAGTCGGAAGCTCCGGCCAACGCCGCGCTGTACTCGGGCCTGACCACCTGGAATTTCGGCGAGTTGCCAGAGCTGCTGGAAGTCCGCAAAGGCAGCCAGACGCTGTTCGGCTATCCGGCACTCGTCGATGCCGGTGACCACTGCGATGTGGAAGTCTTTGACGACCCGGCGGAAGCCACCCGCATCCATCGCCTGGGCTTGCGGCGGTTGTTTGCGATCCAGCTGCGCGAACCGTTGAAGTACCTGGAAAAGAACATCCCGGGCCTGTCGCAGATGGCGATCCAGTTCATGAACCTGGGCACGCAGGACGATCTGCGCGACCAGATTCTGGATGCCACGCTGGAGCGCGCCTGCCTGCAAGACCCGCTGCCCACCGATGACGCCAGCTTCGGCGCCCGCAAGGACGAAAGCCGCGCGCGCCTGACGTTGCTGGCGCAGGAAATTGCGCGGCTGGTCGGCGCGATCCTGGCCGAATATGCGCAACTGCCGCGCAAGCTGCAGATCGCCAAGCCGTTTGCCGCCGCCACCGCCGATATCGACGCGCAGCTCAAGACGCTGATGCACAAACGCTTTATCGAGGCGACGCCGTATGCGCAGTTGGCGCACTTCCCGCGTTACCTGAAGGGCATCGCGCTGCGCATCGACAAACTCAAGGCTGACCTGACGCGCGATACGCAGCGCATGCAGGAGATGGCGCCGCTCATCCAGCAATACCAACGTGCGGAAAAGGCGCTGCGCGTGCAAGGGCAAGGCGGCAATGACCCGCGCATGGAGGAATTCCGCTGGATGCTGGAGGAGTTGCGCATCGCCCTCTTTGCACAGGAATTGCGCACGCCGGTGCCGATGTCGGTCAAGCGGCTGCAGAAGGTGTGGGAATCGATGCAGCGTTAGTTGCCGTGCCTTGTTGAGGGCGGGGAAAGTTCCCGCTTTCTTTTTTTGATTTGTGTCAGCGATGGTGTAAATGCGAGCGTTAAAATGGTTGGCTAAGTTGCTGAATCTTCTCGTTATGTCTGCCTTGCGCGCCTCGTTTGCCTCCCGTTGGTTTTCCACGCTTGTCCTGTCGGCCACTGCTCTGATGGCTGCGCATGCGGCGCGTGCTGAAGTCGTCACCGTGCTCAACTCGGGCGACGCAAGCGTCTCATTGATCGACAAAGACAGCCGCAAGGTGCTGGAGACTTTCCCGATCGGCAAGGAGCCGCACCATCTGATCGCCACGCCGGACGAAAAATCGTTGATCGTTGCCAACGCGGTGGGCAACGATCTGGTGTTCCTCGACCCAGTGACCGGCAAGATTCAGCAGCGCGTGCCGCGCATCGACGATCCGTACCAGATCGGCTTCTCGCCCGACCAGAAGTGGTTCCTGACCACCGGGAACCGTCTGGACCGCGTTGATATTTACCGGTGGGATGGCCATGCGCTGACCATTGCGAAGCAAGTGCCGGCGGCCAAGACGCCGAGCCACATTGCCTTTACCGCCGACAGCAAGATTGCGTTCATCACCCTGCAGGATTCCAACGAGGTGATGGCCATCGACCTGCCCACGCAGACCGTGATGTGGCGCATGACCATTGGCTCCGCCCCGGCCGGTGTGTGGGTCACGACCGATCAGAAATACCTGTTGGTGGGCATGACCGGTGCGGATTACGTTGAGGTGATCGACTGGCACAACCGCACCAGCGTCAAGCGCATCCAGACCGGCAAGGGCGCGCACAATTTCCGCGCCCTGGGCGACAAGCGCCACCTGTTCCTGTCGAACCGTGTGTCGGGCACGATCAGCATCATCGATCAGCAAACGCTGGCCAAGGTGGGCGAGATCACCGGCCTGCCGCCCGGCCCCGATGACATGGAATTGACCGCTGACGGCAAGCAGCTGTGGGTGACTTGCCGCTGGGCCAAGCGCGTGGCGATCGTCGACGTTGCAAGCCGCAAGGTGGTGGAAGAGATCAAGGTCGGGCGCTCGCCGCACGGCATTTACTTCCGCACCCGCGCTCCGCTGATTTGAGCGTCACCACGATGAAATCCGGCCTGTCGATGTTGCGCTTTGCGGCTGCCACGGCGGCGCTGGGGCTATGCGCGTTGGCCACGGCGGCGCCCGGTGGCGTAAATGCCGGTGCGTGCAAAGGCACTGTCTACCTCACATTCGACACCGGCAGTATGAGCCAGGCGCAGTTGATTGCCGATACACTGCGCCGCCATCGCATCCACGCCACCTTCTTCCTCGCCAACGAGAAGACCATCCACGGCGACAGCACGCTGGATGAGGGCTGGGCGCCGTATTGGAAATCGCTCGCTGCCGACGGCCACGCCTTCGGTACGCACACCTTCGATCACGTCTACTACAAGGGCGAGGCGGGTGCGGGCAAGGTCCGCTTCCGCCCGCAGTTTGGCGAGCAGGGTGGCCGCAATGTTGTCTGGGGCGAGCCCGAATTTTGTGCGGAACTGAAACACAGCGCCGAGCGTTTCAAGTCCATGACCGGTCAGCCGATGGACCCACTGTGGCGCGCGCCGGGTGGTCACCTTTCGGCGACGACCGAGGCCTGGGCGAAGCAATGCGGGTTTGCCCACGTGGCCTGGGCGCCCGCCGGTTTCCTGGGTGATGAGTTGCCGTCCGAGCGTTATCCGAACGACGCGTTGTTGCAGAAGGCGCTGTCCAGCTTGCGTGATGGCGATATCACCATGGCGCATCTGGGCATCTGGTCGCGCAAGGATCCGTGGGCGCCGGCTGACCTGGAACCGCTGATCACCGGCCTGGAGCGCAAGGGTTTCTGTTTCGCCACGCTGCGCGACCATCCGCAGTACCAGGCCTGGTTTGCTGCCCACCCAGCACACACGGCAGCCCGCTGACATGTTCGACTGGATCGCCGACACTTTCACGCAAGCGCAGGATGTGCTGTTTCAGCACCTCGTGATGCCGGTCACCTATGCCATCGGCTTGGGTGGTTACGTCGAAGATGCGTACCCCGGCACCGAATGGCTGCTGATGGGGCTGGTGCAGATCGCGGTGCTGCTGCTGATCTTCCGCCCGCTGGAGCGCTGGCGGCCGGTGGAGCCGATGCAGGATCGCAAGGCTGTGCGTGCCGACATCTTCTACACGCTGTTCCATCGCCTGGGTTTCTTCCCGTTGCTGCTGTTCTTCACGCTGCAGCCGCTGATTGACAACCTCGACGGCAAGCTGCGTTTCTGGGGCTGGGCGCATCTGAACGTGGAGGACTGGTGGCCGGGTGTGACGTCCGTTGCCATCGTCAGCTTTCTGATCTATCTGGTGTTGTTCGATTTGCTCGATTACTGGTATCACCGTCTGTCACACAGGTTCCACTGGTGGTGGAATCTGCATTCGCTGCACCACAGCCAGCAGCAGATGACGCTGTGGTCCGATGATCGCAACCACATCCTCGACGATGTGCTGCGCGGTGCGGTGTTTGCCATTGCGGCGCTGGTCATCGGGGTGGAACCCTCGCAGTACGTGCTGTTGGTCGCCATTTCGCAATTGCTGCAAAGCCTGCAGCATGCCAACGTGCGGCTGCATTTCGGCTGGCTGGGCGACCGGCTGCTGATCTCGCCGCGCTTCCATCGGCTGCATCACGCCATTGGGCTGGGGCATGAGGTGCCGGGCAAGCCTGGTGTGCTGGGTGGATGCAATTTTGGCGTGCTGTTCCCGTGGTGGGACATGCTGTTCGGCACCGCCGTCTTCTCGCCCGAGTACCACGCCACCGGTATCCGCGATCAACTTCCCGCGCCGCAAGGGCGCTCGCGCGACTACGGGCGCGGCGTGCTGCATCAGCAGTGGCTTGGCCTCAAGCGCCTGTTCGGCCGCGCGTAAAGCCCGGACGGTGGCGGCGCCCGCGTCATGTCCGCACGCTGTGCTAGGCTGTCCGCTCCCTGATTTCTCGATTTCTGCATGAACGACCTGATTCGCTCATTCGGCCGCGCGCTGCTTTCGCAACTGCATCCGCGCATGCTGTTCCTGACGGTGCTGCCTTTCGTCGTGGCTGTGGTGGTCTGGGGAGGGGTACTGTATTTCGGCTGGGATGCCATGAACGGCATGGCCCGCAACGCCGTGGAAGGCTGGGCCTTCATGGGCTGGATCAAGAGCGGCCTCAACGCCATCGGCATGGCGGGGTTGTGGTCAGCCATTGCGCCGTTGCTGGTGATCACCTTGCTGGTGCCGGTGATTGTCGTGTCGATTCTGGTGCTGGTGAGCGTGGCATCGGTGCCGGTGGTCATGCGCTTTCTTGACCGCAGCTATCCGCAGCTTGAGCGTCGCAAGGGCGGCTCGGTGCTGGGCAGCCTGACGCATGCGCTGCTATGCACGCTGGTGGTCATCCTGGTGGCCATCGTCACGCTGCCGTTGTGGCTGATTCCTCCGTTCTTCGCACTGATTCCGCCGCTGCTGTGGGGGTGGCTCACGTACCGGTTGATGACGTACGACGCACTGGCTGACCACGCCACAGCCGAAGAGCGCCGCGCGATCATGCAGCGCTACCGGCTGCCGCTCCTGGGCATCGGCGTGGCCGTTGGCATGCTGGGCTCGGCGCCGACACTGCTGTGGGTGTCATCGGTGGTGACAATTGTGCTGTTCCCGATCATCGCCATTGCCGTCATCTGGCTGTATGTGCTGATCTTCATTTTCTCGGCGCTGTGGTTCGGCCATTTCTGCTTGCGCGCGCTCACGCGCCTGCGCGCAGAAGCACCGCCTGCGCGCATGGTTGAGGCCAGCGTGATCGAGGTCACCACCATCGAGCTGCCTCGCGAATAATCATGAACCATCAGGACTGACATGGCTTTCGGCATGATCATCATCGGCGACGAGATTCTCTCCGGCCGCCGCGAAGACAAGCACCTGCGCAAGCTGATCGAAGTGCTCGGCGAGCGCGGTCTGGCGTTGGAGTGGGCCGAGTACGTCGGTGACCAGCCCACGCGCATCACCAGCCTACTCAAGCGTACGTTCGCCAGTGATGACGTGGTGTTCTGTACTGGCGGCATCGGCGCCACGCCCGATGACCATACGCGCCAATGTGCCGCGGCTGCGCTGGGCGTGCCATTGGAGCTGCATCCGGAAGCGCGCGAGCAGATCACGTTGCGCATTGCCGAGTCGGCCAATGGTGATCCGATCAAGGCCGATGTGTCCACGCCCGAAAACCAGCACCGCTTCAAGATGGGCGAGTTTCCGCAGGGCGCGCGCATCATCCCGAACAGCTACAACCGCATCCCCGGTTTTTCGGTGGCGCATCACCATTTCATGCCGGGTTTTCCGGTGATGGCGTGGCCGATGATGGAATGGGTGCTCGACACCTATTACGCCGATCAATTCCACTGCGCGCCGCGCGAGGAGCGCTCGTTCCTGGTGTTCGGCCTGCCGGAGTCGCGGCTCACACCGCTGATGGAGCGCATCGAAGCCGAGTTCGATGGCGTGAAAGTCTTCAGTTTGCCAAGTGTGGGCGATGCAGCGCGCGGCGAGCGCTATGCCCGCTCGCACATCGACCTGGGCGTCAAGGGCTCACCGGAAGCTGTGGCGGGCGCCTACGTGGTGCTGCGAGAGGGCGCGTTGGCGCTGGGCGGTGAGATTTTCGAGGCGGACGCCGCCGCGGCGTCCTAACGGTCAGCAGCGGGCCTCAGGCACCGTGCCAGGGCAGGCCACGGAAGCACCAGCCCTCCATGGTCTTGCGATGACCTTCGGTGTCTTTGGCACCCTCAAAACCTTCCAGCACATCCATTGCTGCTGCGTAGCCCGCCTGCGCGGCTGCTGCGGCGGCATGCTTGGAGCGCGCGGCGCTGCGGCACAGGAACAGCACTGGCACGTCCTTCGGCACGGCGGCTTCCAGCGCGCTCAGGAAGTTGGCGTTGCGCACGCCGCCCGGATACTGATTCCACTCCACATGCACGAACTGGCCCGGCGGAATGTCCGGTGTGCCAACCCAGTCGAGTTCAGCGCGCGTGCGCACGTCCACCAGTCGCGCCTGCGGGTCGGCGGCCAACAGTGCGGCAGCCTCTTGCGGCGACAGCGCGCCGAAGTACGGCAGTTGGTCAGCCTCGCGACGGGCGGCGGCAGCCTCGAGCAGAGACTCGCGGGTGAGCGTGGTGGCAGTCATGGCGATCGGAGCGGTCGAAAAGGTAAAGAATCATTCTAGCGCCGCCGTTACATGGCGCGGGCGAAAATCCCCGCAATGGTGCGTTTTTGGCTTTGGCGCACGAAAACGGTGCTCGATGGATTTTTATGCACCTTTGTCGTGCGTTGGCTATGCTGGTCGAACAGCGTCAACCCCATCAGCGGGGGCTTCGGCGGGATGCGGGCAGGCCGATCTGCCAGGCGCGCGCACCGTGTCAGACATGGGCTGGCGCGGTGCTGCACTGTTTGCGGGAGTGCCTGCCCGTTGTCGGCCCGGAATTGGCATAGTTTCTGCTAAGATTCCCGCGGTCTTTTTCGGGGGCGTCCGTTCGTGTCGGACGACCTTGCTGGAAAGAAGATGTTACGGAGTGAGGGCGGTCGCAGCGATCCGTCACACAACCGGCTCACAATGATTTGCGTTATTGCGCTACCAGGAGAATGGCATGTCCCAAAGCATTGCAGACGTGATGAAGCTCGTGAAGGAAAACGACGTCAAGTTCGTCGATTTCCGCTTCACCGATACCAAGGGTAAGGAGCAGCACGTCTCGGTCCCCGTTTCGCATTTCGACGAAGACAAGTTCGAAAGCGGCCACGCATTCGACGGCTCGTCGATCGCCGGCTGGAAGGGCATCGAAGCGTCGGACATGCTGCTGGTGCCGGATGCAAACACCGCACACATCGACCCGTTCTACGAAGAGCCGACCCTGGTGCTGACCTGCGACGTGGTCGAGCCCTCGGACGGCAAGGGCTACGACCGCGACCCGCGCTCGATCGCCAAGCGCGCTGAAGCCTACCTGAAGAGCACCGGCCTGGGCGATACCGCGTACTTTGGTCCGGAACCCGAATTCTTCATCTTCGACGGCGTGACCTGGAACATCGACATGCAGGGTTGCTTCGTGAAGATCCATTCCGAAGAAGCTCCGTGGTCGTCGGGCAAGGACTTCGAACACGGCAACTCGGGCCACCGTCCGGGCAAGAAGGGCGGCTACTTCCCGGTTGCCCCGATCGACACGTTCCAAGACATGCGCTCGGAAATGTGCTTGATCCTGGAATCGCTGGGCATTCCGGTTGAAGTGCATCACCACGAAGTGGCAGGCCAAGGCCAGAACGAAATCGGCACGAAGTTCAGCACGCTGGTGCAACGCGCCGACTGGACCCAACTGCAAAAGTACGTGATCCAGAACGTCGCACACACCTACGGCAAGACGGCCACGTTCATGCCGAAGCCGGTCGTGGGCGACAACGGTTCGGGCATGCACGTCCACCAATCCGTGTGGAAGGATGGCCAGAACCTGTTCGCAGGCAACGGCTACGCTGGTCTGTCGGAATTCGCGCTGTACTACATCGGCGGCATCATCAAGCACGCTCGCGCACTGAACGCCCTGACCAACCCGGGTACGAACTCGTACAAGCGTCTGGTGCCGGGCTTCGAAGCTCCGGTCAAGCTGGCTTACTCGGCGCGTAACCGTTCGGCTTCGATCCGTATTCCGTACGTGGCGAACCCGAAGGGCCGTCGCATCGAAACGCGCTTCCCGGATCCGCTGATGAACCCGTACCTGGGCTTCTCGGCGCTGCTGATGGCTGGTCTGGATGGCGTGCAGAACAAGATCCACCCGGGCGAAGCTGCCGACAAGAACCTGTACGACCTGCCGCCGGAAGAAGATGCAAAGATCCCGACCGTGTGCTCGAGCCTGGATCAGGCACTCGAGTACCTGGACAAGGATCGTGAGTTCCTGACCCGTGGCGGTGTGTTCTCCAACGCCATGCTCGACGCCTACATCGAGCTGAAGATGGAAGAAGTCACGCGCTTCCGCATGACGACGCACCCGCTCGAGTTCGAGATGTACTACTCGCTGTAATTTGCGAGCGCCCCGGGCGATGTGTCGGGGCGAAGAGACGGTTGTGAGAGGAGGGGCGGCGCAGGTCGCCCTTCCTTTTTATGAAGCGGAGTTTTGTGGCTAGAATGAGCGTCCGCCGGACTCCGGCGCCCGATCGACGTATCCGCCAGGTTCCATTCATGTTCCGTCCTTCCCCACGCATCGCATCCGGACTGCTTGCCGCGGCTGCGGCGGTGTTTGCCACGCTGTCCGTGCAGGCACCCGCGTACGCCGATGACGTCTATCTGTGCACCGGCCCGAACGGCGTGCCGGAGTACCGCAACAGTGGCAACGTGAAAGGCTGCAAGAAGCTGACGCTGCCCGATGTGGTGACTGTGCCCGGCACGCGCAGCCCGCGCAGTGCAGGGGCCGCTCCCGCTCCGGCACAAAACAATGCGGGCGGTGGCTTCCCTCGCGTGGACAACGCCACGCAGAAGGCGCGTGACGGCGAACGCCGCCAGGTGCTGGAGGCCGAGCTTGCAGACGAGGAGCGCAAGCTCCAGGCGTTGAAGGCCGAATACAACAACGGTCAGCCCGAGCGCCAGGGCAACGAACGTAACTATCAGAAGTATCTGGACCGCACCGCGCAGTTGAAGGGCGACATCGAACGCAGCCAGGCCAATGTCGATTCCATCCGCCGGGAGCTGGGCAATCTCAAGGAGTAGATGAACCATGCGTCGACTGATCCGCAAAGCGGCACGCCGCGATGAACAGGAACAGACGACGCCATCTGCGCCGTCAGCCTCCGCCGCCGCGCTGGGGGTATCCGTAGGCGAGCCCATCGACGGTCCACCGCTGATTCCGTTTTCACATGGTGCACCGCCATCGTTCCCTGGGCTCGACGCGGTGCCCAATCCCATCCTCTTCGTCCGCCATCCGGCGTTGACGATCTTCTACGCCAATCCCGCCGCTGAAGCAGCACTGGCCGTGTCCCGCCGCCAGTTGGTGGAGATGTCGCTTTACGAGCTGTTTGCCGATCCGTCTGAGCTGGGCGAGATGATCGCCACCGTGGCCACACGCCAGTTCGATGCCAAGCGGCGCGACGTGTCGCTCGACCGTGTGAGTCATGAGCCGCTGCACGCGCACGCCGTGGTGGGCGCTCTCGACTTTGCACCCGGCTCGGTGCTGCTTGAGCTGCTGCCCAACGAGCAGAAAATCCGCAGCGAGCGCGAAGAGCGTCTGCTCGACCTGACCTCCGCCAACAAGGAGCTGATCCGCAACCTCGCTCACGAGATCAAGAACCCGTTGGGCGGCATCCGCGGCGCGGCGCAGTTGCTGGAGTTCGAACTGCCAGAGCGCTCGCTGCGCGAGTACACGCAGGTCATCATCAAGGAATCCGACCGGCTGCAGACACTGGTCGACCGCCTGCTGGAGCCGCACCGGCATCCACATATCGTTGGCGATGTGAACATCCACGAGGTGCTGGAGCGCGTGCGCTCCGTGGTGCTGGCGGAGTTTCCGCAGGGCCTGCAGATCGTGCGCGACTACGACGCGAGCCTGCCGGAGTTTCGCGGCGACAAGGAACAGCTCATCCAGGCGGTGCTCAACATCGTTCACAACGCGGCACATGCGCTGGGTCCTCGCATTGCGCAGGGCAACGGCGAAATCATTCTGCGCACGCGCGTCGCACGCAAAGTTACGATTGCAAAACGTCTTTACAAGCTGGCATTGGACTTGCATGTAGTGGACAACGGTCCTGGTATCCCCGAAGACATCCGCGAACGCATCTTCTTCCCGCTGGTGTCAGGAAGGGAGGGGGGCAGTGGGCTGGGCCTGACACTCGCGCAGACCTTCGTGCAGCAGCACGATGGCCTGATTGAATGCGAGAGCAGGCCGGGCCAGACGGATTTCCGCATCCTCGTGCCGCTGCATTGAGTGCAGCGCTCGAGGTACCAGGCCACAGTGTCGAGATACGAAGTCAAGCAGACGAACCAACACATGAAGCCAATCTGGATAGTCGACGACGATCAATCCATCCGCTGGGTCCTTGAAAAAGCGCTGGCACGCGAGAGCTTGCTGTCGCGCAGCTTCACCAACGCGCGCGATGCGCTCAATGCGCTGGATGACGAGACGCCGCAAGTCCTGATTTCCGACGTGCGCATGCCGGGCGGCTCGGGGCTGGATTTGCTGCAGGCCATCAAGGCCAAACATCCGGGACTGCCGGTCATCATCATGACCGCGTATTCGGACTTGGACAGCGCCGTGGCGGCGTTCCAGGGCGGCGCATTTGAATACCTCGCCAAGCCATTCGACGTGGATCGCGCCGTCGAGCTGATCCGCCGCGCGCTGGAAGAGAGCCTGCGCGAGGAGGAAATCGACGATCGCCTGAGCGACGCGCCTGAGATTCTCGGGCAGGCGCCGGCCATGCAGGACGTGTTCCGCGCGATTGGGCGGCTGTCGCAGTCGAACGTGACCGTCCTGATCACCGGTGAATCCGGCTCGGGTAAAGAGCTGGTGGCCCGGGCGCTGCATAAGCACAGCCCCCGTGCGAGCGGCCCGTTCATCGCGCTGAATACGGCGGCGATTCCGAAAGATTTGCTGGAATCCGAGCTGTTCGGCCATGAGCGTGGCGCCTTCACGGGCGCACAGACCATGCGCCGCGGCCGCTTTGAGCAAGCCGAGGGCGGCACGCTGTTCCTCGATGAAATCGGCGACATGCCGTTTGATCTGCAGACGCGGTTGCTGCGCGTGCTGTCGGACGGGCACTTCTATCGCGTGGGCGGTCATAACCCGCTCAAGGCCAACGTGCGCGTCATTGCGGCCACGCACCAGAATCTTGAAACGCGCGTCAAGGACGGTCTGTTCCGCGAGGACTTGTTCCACCGCCTGAACGTAATCCGTCTGCGCTTGCCGGCGCTGCGCGAACGCCCGGAAGACATCACGCTGCTGGCGCGCCATTTCCTGCAGAAGAGCGCCAAGGAGCTGGGCGTGGAGCCCAAGCGCATGTCGGACGATGCGCTGGCGCACATTGCCACGCTGCCGTTCCCGGGCAACGTGCGGCAATTGGAAAACCTCTGCAACTGGCTCACCGTGATGGCGCCGGCGCAGACCATCGAAAGCAAGGATCTGCCCGCCGACCTGGTGCGTGGTAGCGCGCAGATGCTGCCGGCCATGGGCGACGCCGCTGCACGGCCGGCCTTCATCGGCGAGCCTTCGCATGGTGGCGAGCCGTATGGTGTTGCGCCGTCGGTCGATACGTTGCTGTCGACGACTTCGGTGGGCGCATCGATCGCCGCAGGCTGGGAGCGCGCGCTCGCGGGCGAGGCCAAGGCGATGCTCGAGGCGGGCCAGCCTGACGTCATGGACGCGCTCACGCGTCGCTTCGAAAAGGCGATTCTGGAGGCTGCGCTTGGTGTCACGCGCGGGCGCCGTGTCGAGGCGGCAACGCGTCTGGGCATTGGCCGCAACACCATCACACGCAAATTGCAGGAGCTTGGCTTCGACTGACGCGCCGTCAGCAAGGCCAGCACAACCGAATATCGTCGAGCTTGGCGATTGGGATTGGGCGGATTTCCGATAAGGGAGTCCGCCCTTTTTTTTGTCCCGCGAATGCGCGTCGCGCTTAGTGCAGCTGGTGCTTGAGCTGTGACAGCTCTTCGTGCGCGCGCATCACGGCAGATTCCACGGACTGGTCTACCTTGCCGGTAGCGTTCTGGCAGGCCATCTTCGCGCGGTCGGAGCAGGCTTCGAGCTTGTCGATGGCCTCGACGAAGGTTTGCTGGTCTTCGGCGCCTTCCAGGCGCGAGTGACATTGACGGGCTTGGTCGTCCAGTTGCTGGATCGATTGCTTCAGCAAATCAGGCACGTCCTTGTGCGCGGCGCAGGTCCGGGCCAGTTCGGCGATGGTGCTTTCCGCATGTTCAAAACGCTGGCGCAGTTTCTCTGTTTGCATGGAGGGCTCCTGTCGGTTGCGTGAAAAGGCGTTGGCGCCGCATGCACCGTTATGAGGCCGTCACATGGTGCAAAGCAGTGCAACGCCCAATTTCGGCGCAAGCGGCGTGCCGTGTGCGGCAAACGACGCTGGAACTTCGGCTCGTGTGCGCTGCGAGGATGCCGCGTCAGGCGCGCGGGGCAGGCAGGGCCGGGGAGCGCGCTTCGAGAATGCGTGCGGCTGCTTCGGCGAAGCCGCCGCCGCCTTCGGCCTCCGTGATGTAAGCGGGCGGCACGGGCAGCGTATCGATCACGTCCAGCACATTGGCCACGCCCACCGAGAGGGGGAAGAACTCGAACATTGCCGCATCGTTGGCGGAGTCGCCCACGAACACCCAGCGTTCGCGCTCGGCATGCAAGTCGATGCCGAATGCGCGGCGCGCGAGCGACACGCTGGCGCTCAGCTTGTCGTGCTTGCCGAACCAGCCGTTGACGTGGATCGAACTGACAGTGGCATGCATGCCGTGCGTGCGCATGATGTCGACGATGTGCTGCACGGCGTGCTGCGGCAGCGGCGGGACTTGCTCGGCGTGGTCGACCGCAAGATCCGCCGCGTGCCAGGCCTGATCCGTGGCCAACGCCGAACCCGGCACCGCACGTCGAATCTCCGCCCCCACTTCACGGATGCGCTCCAGGTTGCGAGCGCGCGTTTGCGCGTCGTCGACAAAATCGGTAGCCAGATGCCCGCGCGAATCGACGCGCATGGCAAACGCGCCGTTTTCGCCGATCACGGCATCAACGGGCCACAGTCGCGCAATGACTTCGCACCAGGCAATCGAACGGCCTGTGACCGGCACGACTTTGATGCCGGCACGATGCAAGCGCTCCAGAGCCGAATAGGTCTGGGCGGGCAGCTTGCCGCGCGTGGTGAGGGTACCGTCCACGTCGGTGAAGACGCCTGTGATATTGCGCAGTGCATCATCCGAGAGCTGATGCAGCGCCATCGGAACACGTCGCTCGGCGATGGCGGGCGTGGTTTCAGGCGAGTCCGGAGCGGCAGGAGTGGTGGGCGGGGCGAGCATGCTGCGGGTGCAATAGAGAGTGTCTTCAATCCATTCTAACGGCCGTTGCAAGCCAAACCTTGGAGGGATTTCCCGATTTCTTTGTGACAGAAAGCCAAGTAACATCCCGCTGTCATAAAAATGACCGACCGTGCATATACAGTCGGCGCACCGTGGGCGGAGCGAGGGAGCCCGCCGGGTCGAAACAAGGAGAAATGATGTCGATCAAGAAGATTGCGGGGGCGGCAGCAGTACTGGCCGCGTGTACGTTTGCGCAAGGCGCGTACGCAGTGACGGAAATCCAATGGTGGCATTCGATGGAAGGCGCCTTGAACGACAAGGTGAACGAGATCGCCACCAAGTTCAACGCCAGCCAGTCCGACTACAAAATCGTGCCGGTCTACAAGGGCCAGTACGATGAATCGCTGGCCGCGGGCATCGCAGCCTTCCGTGCCGGCAATGCTCCGGCCATCCTGCAGGTGTTCGAAGTCGGTACCGCGACGATGATGAACGCCAAGGGCGCCATCGTGCCGGTGGCCAAGATCATGAAGGACGCCGGCGAGAAGTTCGACCCGAAGGCCTATGTGCCAGCCGTTGCGGGTTACTACACGTCGAACAAGGGCGAGATGCTGTCGTTCCCGTTCAACAGCTCGACGACGATCATGTATTACAACAAGGACGCCTTCAAGAAGGCCGGCCTTGACCCGAACAAGCCGCCCGCAACGTGGCAGGAAGTGGCTGTCGATGCGGCCAAGCTGAAGGCTGCCGGTGTGTCGTGCGGCTACACGACCGACTGGCAGTCGTGGGTGCATCTGGAGAGCTTCTCGGCTTGGCACAACGTGTCGTTCGCCACAGAGAACAACGGCTTTGGCGGTGCAAAGGCTCGCTTGAACTTCAACGGCCCGGTGCAGATCAAGCACATCGAGAACCTGCTCGACATGGAGAAGAAGGGCTACTTCACCTACGCCGGCCGCAAGGACGAGCCGAAGGCGAAGTTCATCGCGGGTGAGTGCGCCATGCACACGGGTTCGTCGGCGGCGCTGGCGAACATCCGCAAGAACGCCAAGTTCAACTTCAGCCCGGCTCCGCTGCCGTACGAAGCTGGCGTGCCGGGTGCCCCGCAGAATACGATCATCGGTGGTGCTTCGCTGTGGGTGATGGGCGGCCACAAGGCTGAGGAGTACAAGGGCGTGGCGAGGTTCTTCACGTTCCTGTCGCGTCCGGAAGTACAGGCGGACTGGCACCAGTCGACGGGCTATCTGCCCGTTACGCTGGAAGCGTATGAGCTGACCAAGAAGTCGGGCTTCTATGAGAAGAACCCGGGTGCCGACGTGGCCGTCAAGCAGATGATCGTCAAGACGACTGACAAGTCGCGCGGCATTCGTCTGGGCAACTTCCCGCAGATCCGTCAGGTGATCGACGAAGAGCTGGAGGCCGTCTGGGCCGGCAAGAAGACGCCGAAGGATGCGCTGGACACGGCAGTGTCACGCGGCAACGAGCTGCTCGTCCGCTTCGAGAAGACCGTCAAGGAATAAGCGCCGAGTCGGCGCTCGTCTAAACCGCCGGCCTCGTGCACTCGCACCGGCCGGCGGTGCGTTTTTGGAATGTCGCATGGAAAAACGCGTCGTTTTTCGATCGCGCTGGCTGCCGTATTTGCTGGTCGCCCCGCAGATCGTCATCACTCTGGTGTTCTTCTTCTGGCCCGCGGGGCAGGCGCTGTATCAGTCGCTGCTGCGCCAGGATGCCTTCGGTATCAACCTCGAATTCGTGGGGCTGGAGAACTTTCGTGATCTCTTCAACGATCCGACCTACCTCGGGTCGTTCCAGACCACGGCCGTATTCGCCATTGGCGTCGCGCTGGTGGGTCTGGGTACCTCGCTGGCGCTGGCGTACTTTGCCGATCGCGCGCTGCGTGGTGCCACGTTCTACAAGACCCTGCTGATCTGGCCGTATGCCGTTGCGCCGGCCGTAGCGGGCGTGCTGTGGAGCTTCCTCTTCAACCCGTCGCTGGGCATCGTGTCGTTCGTGATCCGCAAGATGGGCGTGGACTGGAACTTCGTGCTCAACGGCGGGCAGGCGCTGACGCTGGTCGTGATCATCGCGGCGTGGAAGCAGATCAGCTACAACTTCCTCTTCTTCCTGGCGGGGCTGCAAAGCATTCCGAAGTCGCTGATTGAAGCGGCGGCCATTGACGGCGCCGGGCCGTGGAGGCGTTTCTGGTCGATCGTTTTTCCGCTGCTGTCGCCCACCACGTTCTTCCTGATGGTAGTGAACGTCGTGTACGCGTTCTTCGACACCTTCGCCATTATCGATTCGGTCACGCAGGGTGGGCCGTTCAAGGCGACGGAGACGCTGGTGTTCAAGGTCTACCAGGACGGCGTGCGCGGGCTCGATATCGGTGGATCGGCTGCTCAGTCGGTGATCCTCATGGGCTTGGTGATCGTGCTGACGATCGTCCAGTTCCGTTACGTTGAACGCAAAGTCCAATACTGAAAGGGAGGGCATACGCACCATGATTGAACGCCGTCCATTCCTGGACTTCCTCACCCACGTCGTGCTGATTCTCGGTGTGATCGTCGTGGCGTTTCCGGTGTACGTCGTGTTTGTCGCGTCGTCATTGACGGCCGAAGACGTGCTGCAGGCACCGATGACGCTGATCCCCGGACCGCACCTCATCGAGAACTACCGCACGGTGCTCACGTCGGGCATGGGCAACTCGGCTACGCCGGTCGGCACCATGCTCATGAACAGCCTGATCATGGCGCTGGGCATCTCGCTCGGGAAGATCTCGATCTCCATCATTTCGGCCTTCGCGATCGTCTATTTCCGCTTTCCGCTGCGCAAGACGTTCTTCTGGCTCATCTTCGTCACGTTGATGCTGCCGGTGGAAGTGCGGATTCTGCCCACGTACAAGGTCGTGTCAGATCTTGGCATGCTGAACACCTACGCAGGCCTGACGATTCCGATCATCGCGTCGGCCACGGCTACGTTCCTGTTCCGGCAGTTCTTCCTGACCATTCCAGATGAGTTGGCCGAAGCCGCGCGCATCGATGGCGCTGGCCCGCTCAAGTTCTTTTGGGACGTGGTCCTGCCGCTCTCGCGCACCAGCATCGCTGCACTGTTCGTGATCCAGTTCATCTACGGCTGGAACCAGTACCTCTGGCCGCTCTTGATCACGACCGAAAAGAACATGACCCCCATTGTGCTGGGCGTGACGCAGATGATCTCCCGCTCCGGCGATTCCGCCACCGACTGGAACCTGCTGATGGCCACCGTGATGCTGGCCATGTTGCCGCCCGCGGCAATCGTGATCGGCATGCAGCGGTGGTTCGTGAAGGGCCTCGTCGAAACCGAAAAGTAAAAGAAGCAAGATGGCAAAACTTTCGCTACGCAACGTCCAGAAGCACTACGCCAACCTCCAGGTCGTGCACGGCATCGACATGGAAATCGGCGACGGGGAATTCATCGTGATCGTCGGCCCCTCGGGTTGCGGCAAGTCCACGCTGCTGCGCATGGTGGCGGGCCTGGAGCCCATCACCGGCGGCGAAGTCTGGATTGGCGACCGCGTCGTCAACGAGCTGGAACCGGCCGAGCGCGATATCGCGATGGTGTTCCAGAACTACGCGCTGTATCCGCACATGAGCGTGTTCGACAACATGGCCTACGGCCTGAAGATTCGCGGCTTGCCCAAGAGCGATATTCAAGCGCGTGTGCAACAGGCTGCTGGCATTCTTGAACTCGGCAAGCTGCTGGATCGCAAGCCGCGCCAGCTCTCGGGCGGGCAACGCCAGCGTGTGGCCATGGGCCGCGCGATCGTACGTGAGCCGGCGGTGTTCCTGTTCGACGAGCCGCTCTCCAACCTGGATGCCAAGCTGCGCGTGCAGATGCGCCTGGAGCTGAAGGATCTGCACCGCCGTCTGCGCACGACCAGCCTGTACGTCACGCATGATCAGGTCGAAGCGATGACATTGGCCGATCGCATGATGGTGCTCAACGGCGGTCGGGTCGAACAGATTGGTACGCCGCTGGAGGTGTACTCGCGTCCGGCCAGCACGTTCGTGGCGGGCTTCATCGGCTCGCCGCCGATGAACCTCGTGCCAGTGTCACGCAATGCCGGTGGCGGCACGCAGATCCGAGTGGACGGCGCGAAGGAGGGCGATGCTGCCGCTACGCTCGGCCACCTGCCGATGGGCCTTCACCTGCCCGAACGCGCGCTGATGGGTTTGCGCCCCGAACACATCGAGCCATGTTCGGCTGACCAGGCCATCGCCTTTATCGACGTGCGCGTTGTCGAGGCCCTCGGTGCGGATGCCTTCGCGTACGGTGCGCTGGCCGGCCATCCGGTCGTGGTGCGCCTTGAGCCTCACGCCGGCGTCAAGGCAGGCGACAAGCTGCCCATCACCGCCTCGGCCGAGCACCTGCACTGGTTCGACCCGCAGACCACGCGCCGCATCGAGGTCCTGGCATGATCGGCGCACGCGCCTTGCCGGCCTGGCCGTATCCGCGTGCCATTGCCCACCGTGGCGCGGGCAAGCTGGCGCCAGAGAACACGCTGGCGGCCTTTCGCCATGGCGCGTCGTTCGGCTACCGCATGTTCGAATTCGACGTGAAGCTCTCCGGCGACGGCGCGCCGGTCCTGTTGCACGATGCCACGCTGGATCGCACTACCAATGGCGCCGGCCGCCTCGATGCACTCACGCTCGGCCAGATCGCGCAACTGGACGCAGGCAGTTGGCACAGCCCAGCCTACGCTGGAGAGCCGGTGCCGACGCTGGCAGGCATCGCGCGCTACCTGCGCGCCAACAACTTCCTCGCCAATATCGAGATCAAACCGGTGCCGGGCGCGGAGTGGCGCACGGGCGCGGCTGTCGCACTGGACGCCCGCACGCTGTGGGCCGGCGCCGACGTGCCGCCGCTGCTGTCGTCGTTTTCCGAAGATGCGCTGGCTGCCGCACGCGAGGCGGCGCCGGAATTGCCACGCGCCTTGCTGCTCGACAAGCTGCCCGCCGATTGGCTCGACCGCCTGCGCGCATTGGATTGCGTGGCGCTCGATGCCAACCATCGCGAACTGACGCCCGAGATCATTGACGAGGCACACGCCGCAGGCTTTCGTGTCTGCTGCTATACGGTCAACGACCTGGATCGCGCGCAGTTGCTCTGGAGCGCGGGACTGGACGGCTTGATTACCGATTGGGTGGATCGTATTTCGCCCGCTTGAATGTGATGAAAGCATGGCTTTGACGTGGCATAACAACGGTCGTTTGTCACGTCAAAGAATCGGAATATTCGTTATAAACATGCTATGCTTCCGCTCCGTGAAGACTTAGGTCCTTCCCGCACAACTTGTCTGTAAAAGCTGTCTCGGTACCTCCTTTCTGCCATGCGCGATCCGGTCCGACCAGGTGATTTCAGGCGATTTAGTTTGCGATCCGCTAACCGGTCAAGCCGTGTCGCGGAAGGTTGATGAACCCGCTGAACTCCGGCAGACCCGGAGAAAAGTGAGCGCCCCATGACAGAGCTGTATAAGCAGTACCTGGACACTTCGTACCTGTCCGGCGGTAACGCCGCCTACGTCGAAGATCAGTACGAAGCCTACCTTCAAGATCCCACGTCCGTTAGCGAGGCACTGCGCGCGTATTTCGATGCGCTGCAGAACGTCCCCGCCGTCGACGGTTCCAACGCCCGGGATATCCCCCACGCCCCCATCGTCACGTCGTTCGCTGAGCGCGCCAAGTCCGGCCCGATCAAGACGATTGTCGCGTCTGCCGACTCCGACATGGGTCGCAAGCGCGTGTCCGCCACGCAGCTGATTGCCGCGTATCGCAATGTGGGCCTACGTTGGGCTGATCTTGACCCGCTCAAGCGTCAGGAGCGCCCGCCGGTGCCGGATCTGGACCCGGCTTTCTACGGTTTCACCGAAGCCGATCAGGACATCATCTTCAATGCCAGCAACACGTACTTCGGCAAGGAATCGATGAGCCTGCGCGAGCTGGTCAACAACCTGCGCGAAACGTACTGCGGCTCGATCGGCGCCGAATTCATGTACATCAGCGACCAGGCGCAAAAGCGCTGGTGGCAGGAGCGTCTGGAAACCATCCGCTCCAAGCCGACGTTCTCGGCTGAAAAGAAAAAGCACATCCTGGAACGCCTGACGGCCGCTGAAGGCCTCGAGCGCTTCCTGCATACCAAGTACGTCGGTCAGAAGCGTTTCTCGCTCGAAGGCGGCGAGAGCTTCATCGCGGCCATGGACGAACTGATCCAGCATTCCGGCGCCAAGGGCGTGCAGGAAATCGTGATCGGCATGGCCCACCGCGGCCGTCTGAACGTGCTGGTCAACACGCTGGGCAAGATGCCCGCCGACCTGTTTGCCGAATTCGAAGGCAAGCACGTGGACGACCTGCCGGCCGGCGACGTGAAGTACCACAAGGGCTTCTCGAGCGACGTGACCACGCCGGGCGGCCCCGTCCACCTGTCGCTGGCGTTCAACCCGTCGCACCTGGAAATCGTCAACCCGGTCGTGGAAGGTTCGGTCAAGGCGCGCCAGGAGCGCCGCGACGACAAGCACGGCGCGCAAGTGCTGGCTGTGCAAGTGCACGGTGACGCAGCCTTCGCAGGCCAAGGCGTTGTGATGGAAACGCTGAACCTCGCGCAAACGCGTGGTTACGGCACGGGCGGCACGATCCACATCGTCATCAACAACCAGATCGGCTTCACGACGTCGGACCCGCGCGACTCGCGCTCGACGCTGTACTGTACCGACGTGGTCAAGATGATCGAAGCGCCGGTGCTGCACGTGAATGGCGACGATCCGGAAGCTGTCGTGCTGGCCATGCAACTGGCCGTGGACTTCCGTACGGAGTTCCAGAAGGACATCGCGGTCGACATCATCTGCTTCCGCAAGCTCGGTCACAACGAGCAAGACACGCCGGCGATGACGCAGCCGCTGATGTACAAGAAGATCGGCACGCACCCGGGCACGCGCAAGCTCTACGCAGACAAGCTCGTCACGCAGAAGACGCTGCAGGCCGAAGAGCCGGACGCTCTGGTGCAGGAATTCCGCGCTGCCATGGATGCGGGCAAGCACACGGTTGATCCGGTTCTGTCGAACTTCAAGAACAAGTTCGCAGTGGATTGGCTGCCGTTCCTGAACCGCAAGTGGACGGATGCTGCCGATACCGCTGTGCCAATGGCCGAACTCAAGCGTCTGGCCGAGCGTATTACCGCCATCCCCGATCACTTCAAGCTGCACCCGCTGGTTGAGAACGTCGTCAACAACCGCGCCAAGATGGGCAAGGGCGAGCTGTCGCTGGACTGGGGCATGGGCGAGCACCTGGCCTTCGCCTCGCTGGTGGCCTCGGGCTACCCGGTGCGTATCACCGGTCAGGATGCTGGCCGCGGTACGTTCACGCACCGCCACGCCGTGCTGCACGATCAGAACCGCGAGCGCTGGGACGCTGGCAGCTACATCCCGCTGCAGAACGTGTCGGAGAGCCAGGCTCCCTTTACCGTGATCGACTCGGTGCTGTCGGAAGAGGCCGTGATGGGCTTCGAGTACGGCTACTCGTCGGCTGAGCCGAACACCCTGGTGATCTGGGAAGCCCAGTTCGGTGACTTCGCCAACGGTGCACAGGTGGTGATCGACCAGTTCATCTCGTCGGGCGAAGTGAAGTGGGGCCGCGCCTCCGGTCTGACGCTGATGCTGCCGCACGGCTACGAGGGCCAAGGTCCGGAGCACAGCTCGGCACGCCTGGAGCGTTACCTGCAGCTCTGCGCAGACCACAACATGCAAGTGGTGCAACCGACCACGCCGGCGCAGATCTTCCACCTGCTGCGCCGCCAGATGATCCGGATGTTCCGCAAGCCGCTGATTATCCTGACGCCGAAGTCGCTGCTGCGCAGCAAGGACGCTGTGTCGCCATTGTCGGATCTGGCCAAGGGCCATTTCGAGACGGTGATCGCCGATACGGCCGAAGATCTGAACGCCGCCAAGGTCAAGCGCGTCGTGGCCTGCTCGGGCAAGGTCTACTACGACCTGGTCAACGCCCGTAAGGAACGTGGCCTGACTGACACGGCCATCATCCGTGTGGAACAGCTCTATCCGTTCCCGCACAAGGCGTTCGCAGCCGAGCTGAAGAAGTATCCGAACCTTGCCGAAGTGGTGTGGTGCCAGGACGAGCCGCAGAACCAGGGCGCCTGGTTCTTCGTGCAGCACTACATCCTCGAGAACATGACCGAGGGTCAGAAGCTGGGCTACGCAGGCCGCCCGGCATCGGCATCGCCGGCCGTGGGCTACTACGCAAAGCACAACGAGCAGCAGAAGGCGCTGATCGATGCTGCGTTTGGCAAGCTCAAGGGCTTTGTGCTGAACAAGTAAGCGACATCTGCACCAAGGCGGCAGCTTCGGCTGTCGCCTTGACGCATCCTCGCTCCCGAATTCCACCCTATATCGAATTAGCGCGGCTCCCGAACAAGCGGAGCACGCGCACATGAATCCAAGGAACCACCGAAATGGCTATCGTTGAAGTCAAGGTCCCGCAGTTCTCCGAGTCCGTTGAAGAAGGCACGCTGATCTCCTGGAAGAAAAAGCCCGGCGAAGCCGTGGCCCAGGACGAAATCCTGATCGAAGTCGAGACCGACAAGGTCGTGCTGGAAGTGCCGGCCCCGTCGGCTGGCGTGCTTGCTGAAGTGCTGGTGGCGGACGGCGCAACCGTCACGTCGGAACAGCTGCTGGCCAAGATCGACACCGAAGGCAAGGCAGGCGCCGCTGCACCGGTGGCTGCTGCTCCGGCTCCCGCAGCCGCTGCTCCGGCGCCTGCCGCTGCCGCTCCGGCCGCCGCAGCTGCTGCGGGTGGCGTGGCCATGCCGTCGGCTGCCAAGCTCATGGCTGAGAACAACCTGTCGGCTGGCCAAGTGGCCGGCACGGGCCGCGATGGCCGCATCACCAAGGGTGACGTGCTGGGTGCCGTGGCTGGTGGCGCCAAGCCTGCAGCCGCTGCTGCTCCGCAAGCCGCACGTCCGGCGCTGCAGCAAGTCGCCGCACCGGTGGACTTCGCCGCCCTGGGCGATCGCCCCGAAGAGCGCGTGCCGATGAGCCGCCTGCGTGCCCGTATCGCCGAGCGCCTGGTGCAGTCGCAATCGACCAACGCCATCCTCACCACCTTCAACGAAGTCAACATGAAGCCGGTGATGGACTTGCGCGCCAAGTTCAAGGACCAGTTCGAGAAGACCCACGGCGTCAAGCTGGGCTTCATGTCGTTCTTCGTGAAGGCGGCTGTTCATGCGCTGAAGAAGTACCCCGTGATCAACGCGTCGGTTGACGGCAACGACATCGTCTACCACGGCTACTTCGACATCGGTATCGCTGTCGGCTCGCCGCGCGGCCTGGTGGTGCCTATCCTGCGCAATGCCGACCAGATGAGCCTGGCAGATATCGAGAAGAAGATTGCCGAGTTCGGCCAGAAAGCCAAGGACGGCAAGCTGACGCTGGACGACCTGACCGGCGGCACGTTCTCGATCTCGAACGGCGGCACGTTCGGCTCGATGCTGTCGACCCCGATCATCAACCCGCCGCAATCGGCCATCCTGGGCGTGCACGCCACGAAGGACCGCGCCGTGGTGGAAAACGGCCAAGTTGTCGTTCGCCCGATGAACTACCTGGCCATGTCCTACGACCACCGCATCATTGACGGCCGCGAAGCCGTGCTGGGCCTGGTCGCCATGAAGGAAGCGCTGGAAGATCCGGCCCGCCTGCTGCTGGACCTGTAATCGACTGCGTTGATGACACGAGACGCTGCCCGCTGTGCGCGGCAGCGTCCGAATCGAGGATTTCTCCATGAGCAAAGAATTTGACGTGCTGGTGATCGGCGCCGGCCCCGGTGGCTACATCGCCGCCATCCGCGCTGGCCAGTTGGGCCTGAACGTGGCCTGCTGCGAAGACAACGCCTACGACGATCCGAAGGGCGAGCCGCGCCTGGGCGGCACCTGCCTGAACGTGGGCTGCATTCCTTCGAAGGCCCTGCTGGCCTCGTCGGAAGAGTTCGAGAACGTGAACCACCATCTGGCCGACCACGGCATCACGGTGGACGGCGTCAAGGTCGACGTGGCCAAGATGCTCAAGCGCAAGGACGACATCGTCGGCAAGATGACGAAGGGCATCGAGTTCCTGTTCCGCAAGAACAAGGTGACGTTGCTCAAGGGTCACGGCAAGTTCGTCGGCAAGACCGACGCGGGCTATCAGGTCGAGATCGCGGGCAAGGCCGGCACGGAAGTCGTGACCGCCAAGCACGTGATCATTGCCACGGGCTCGAAGGCTCGCCATCTGCCGGGCGTGAAAGTCGACAATGTGACCATTGCCGACAACGAAGGCGCACTGAAGTTTGGCGAAGTGCCGAAGAAGCTGGGCGTGATCGGCGCCGGCGTGATCGGCCTGGAGCTGGGCTCGGTGTGGCGCCGTCTGGGTGCCGAAGTGACGATTCTGGAAGCGCTGCCGAGCTTCCTCGGTGCGGCTGACGAATCCGTTGCCAAGGAAGCCAACAAGCTGCTGACCAAGCAGGGCCTGAAGATCAACGTCGGCGTGAAGGTCGGTGAGATCGAGTCGTCGGCCAAGGGCGTGAAGGTGAACTACACCGACGCTGCCGGCGCCGCACAAGTTCTGGAGTGCGACAAGCTCATCGTGTCGATCGGCCGCGTGCCGAACACCGACAACCTGGGCCTGGAAGCGATCGGCCTGGCGGCGGATCAGCGTGGCTTTATCGAGGTCGACGAGCACTGCGCGACCAAGCTGCCGAACCTGTGGGCGATCGGCGACGTGGTGCGTGGGCCGATGCTGGCGCACAAGGCAGAAGATGAAGGCGTGGCCGTGGCCGAGCGCATCGTCGGCCAGAAGCCGCACATCGACTACAACTGCATTCCGTGGGTCATCTACACGTACCCGGAAATCGCATGGGTAGGCAAGACGGAACAGCAGCTCAAGGCCGAAGGCCGCGAGACCAAGGCTGGCCAGTTCCCGTTCATGGCTAACGGCCGTGCGCTGGGCATGGGCGCATCTGACGGTTTCGTGAAGGTCATCGCCGATGCGAAGACCGATGAAATCCTGGGCGTGCACATCGTCGCTGCCAACGCATCGGACCTGGTTGCCGAAGCCGTGGTGGCGATGGAGTTTAAGGCTGCAGCTGAAGACATCGGCCGCATCTGCCACCCGCACCCGTCGATGTCGGAAGTGATGCGCGAAGCCGCGCTGGCCGTCGACAAGCGTCAGCTCAATATGTAAATCGCAAGCCGCAAGGCGAGCATGATGCCCGGTGAATCCACAAGATTGCCGGGCATCAGTCCATTTGGGCCCGCAAACAGTGCCCCAAGCACATCAAGCAGATGAACGTCCAGGAAACCTACCTACAGGAATTGAAGGCGCGTGGCTACCGGCCCGACGAAGCGCAACAACGTGCCGTCGATCGCCTGCAGCGGTGCTACGACGAATGGGTTGTCTACAAGGGCCGCCGTTCGAATGCGCTGCGCAAGATGCTCGTGCGCCCCGATTTGCCCCGTGGCGTCTACATGTGGGGCGGAGTGGGGCGCGGCAAGTCATTCCTGATGGATGCGTTCTATAGCTGCGTGCCACTGGTGCGCAAGACGCGTCTGCACTTTCACGAGTTCATGCGCGAAGTGCATCGCCAGCTGGAAGAGCTGCGCGGTCGCGCTGATCCGCTGGACGAGCTGGCCCGCCGCATCGCCAAGCGCTACCGCTTGATCTGCTTTGACGAATTCCACGTCAGCGATGTTGCCGACGCGATGATCCTGCACCGCTTGCTCGATCAGCTGTTTGCCAACGGTGTGCAGTTTGTGATGACGTCCAACTACCGGCCCGACTTGCTGTATCCGGACGGTCTGCACCGCGACCGCGTGCTGCCGGCCATTGCGCTGCTGCAGGAGAAGCTTGACGTCCTGAACGTCGACGCAGGCGTCGATTACCGCAAGCGTGCGATGGAGCAGGTGCAGGCGTACTACACGCCGTTGGGCGCCAAGGCCAACTCGGCGTTGCGCGATGCGTTTGCGGCAGTGGCGGAAGTGCCGGACGAATCGCCGGTGCTGCGCATCGAGCATCGTGAGATTCGCGCAGCCCGCAAGGCTGGAGGCGCGGTGTGGTTCGATTTCGCCACGCTGTGCGGTGGCCCGCGCTCACAGAACGATTACCTGGAAATCGCCTCGCGCTTTCACACTGTTGTCCTGGCTGATGTGCCGAAGATGACGCCGCGCATGGCGTCCGAGGCGCGCCGCTTCACCTGGCTGATCGACGTGTTTTATGACCACAAGGTGAAGCTGCTGATGTCGGCGGAGGTGCCGGCGGACGAGCTGTACACCGAAGGCCAGATGGCCAACGAATTCCAGCGCACCGTATCGCGCATCGTCGAGATGCAGTCGCGCGAGTACCTCGAGGCACCTCGCCGCGAAGTGGACACGTCACTGACGTGATTTCGCCTATTGCCTAGTGCCCCGTGCCCAGTGCCTAGTGCGACGTCGGGGGCGGGTTGCGGTGTGATGGCGGTGCCTGTGAGGGCCGCAGGTTTGCGCCAAAGAAGTCCTGCGGCAGGCGCTCGGTCTTGCGGTTGACGTTGCGGAACGCGCCTTCCACCAACATCGGCGCGACGTTGCTCACATCGGTTTGCGAGGCCATGGTCACGTCTTCGGTAAAGCCGCGTTCGCACAGCTCGCGGCCCGACACGGAATCGAGCAGCCACGCTTTCATCATGCCGGTCTGCGACGCCTCGCGATAGATCGCGCGGGCGGCCAGTGCTTCGGGCGACAACGCTTGCGGCAGGAAGCCCGCCACCGTTTCCGACAGGTGGTGCACGATGGCGCCGGCGGCTAGCCAGTCTTCCAGTGCGGGGCGCAGACTGCCGTCGGCCCAGCGTTCTCCTGACGCCACTACGGCCACGCGGCGGCCCAGCCGCGATGCGGCTTCTGCCACCGCGCGCGCGTTGCGCAGGCAACCTGCAAACGTCGGCGTCGATCCGGTGGCGAGTGCCAGCGTTGCGCCATTGGGCGAGGGCAGGACCAGGCTACTGCCGAGGGGCAATTCACGCAGCGATGTCGGCGAGAGCGTATATCCCGCTTGGCTGCGGTTGTAGCCTGCCAGCATGGCACCGGCCCGGCGCGCGAAGGTTTCAGCGCTCGCGTCGCGCCACGGGTACGGATAGATGCGTGCCCCGCGCGCCACGGCCACATCCACACAGGTGCAGAAGGACAGCACGTCCACCACGATGACGGCGTCGCAATGTGGCGCCAGCGCGGATGCTCCGTGCTCGCCCCATTCACAGTGGATGTTGTACAGGCTGAATTCGGTTGCCATGTCGCGCCCTCCTGTTTGCCTGGTTCAGCTATCCACTATAGGCGGCCAAATTTTTTATGGGAGGGCAGGGGACCCCTGGAGTGCGCTGAGGACCGCATCTTCCGGTGATTCTGATTGCGCCGTGCTTGATGCGTATCAAGGGCGAGCCCGGAGATGCTGGCTAGCATCGTCCTCATAATGACGACGACATTCGCCCCCACCCATCCAACCGCGCCGGTTGCCGGCACAGGCTCGCCTATTGGCCCGAGCGGGGCAGGCGCGTCGCACGTCACCTGCTATCACTGCGCATCGCCCCTGGACGGCACCACCGCGCTCCGTGCTGACATCGGTGGTCGGTCTCGGGCATTTTGCTGCGCCGGCTGCCAAGCCGTTGCTCAAACGCTGCACGCCTCTGGCATGGGCCACGTCTATGACGGTCCAATCGCCTTCGCCAAGCCCATCGAAGGTGACCGCCGCAACGAAGCCGAAGCCGTTTGGGCCACCTACGATCTGCCCGTCATGCGTGAGCGCTTCATGCGTACACGTGCTGATGGCGCGGAAGAACTCTCCCTCGCCATCAGCGGCATGCGTTGCGCCGCGTGCGTCTGGCTGATCGAGCGCGCGCTATCACGCGTGCCGGGCGTGCGCGAGGCCACCGTCAATTACGCCACGGAACGTGTGCGCATCGTGGGAGATGCTGGGGCGATGCGGCTGTCCACGGTGTTTGCCGCCATTGCCGACGTCGGATATGAAGCCTGGCCGGACCAGCCGTCTGCCCGCCGCACAGCCGAGGCGCGTGAACGCCGCAGCCTGCTGATCCGCTTAGGCCTGGC
The DNA here is from genome assembly GCF_958405935.1 of Ralstonia psammae. NCBI lineage: Bacteria > Pseudomonadati > Pseudomonadota > Betaproteobacteria > Burkholderiales > Burkholderiaceae > Ralstonia > Ralstonia psammae. The sequence continues at coordinate 189,803 of NZ_CATZBU010000002.1, read as the reverse complement.
GATGCTCGGGATGATGCAAGTGATGATGTACGCGTGGCCGGTGTACCTGCACGGCAGCGACATCCCCGCGAGCCAGACCCGCCTGATGCAGTGGGCCAGCCTGGTGTTGACCGTGCCGGTGGTGTTGATTTCTGCGCGACCGATTTTCGTCAACGCGTGGCGGCAAGTCCGGCATGCGCACGTTGGCATGGACGTGCCCGTGGCGCTGGGGATCGGCGCAGCGTTCATTGCCAGCGTATTCGCCACCCTGCGCGGCCATGGCGAAACGTATTTCGATTCAGTAACGATGTTCGTCGCGTTCCTGCTTGCAGCGCGTTATCTCGAACTGCGTGCGCGGCAGAGCGCAGCTTCCGGCGCCGAAGCGTTGGTGCGTCAGTTGCCGGCCATCTGCCGGCGTATCAATGTCGAAAGCGGCGCGCTCGAAACCATCCCTGTTGCCACCCTGCAGCAAGGCGATTGCGTGGAAGTGCGCGCCGGTGAAGTCCTGCCCGCAGACGGCACCATTGAACACGGCATTACTGAGATCGACGAATCGCTTCTCTCCGGTGAGAGTGTGCCGCGCCCGCGCGACGTGGGTGCGACCGTGCTGGCAGGCAGCTACAACGTGGTCAGCGCCATTCGCGTGCGTGTGAACCGCGTGGGCACACAGACGCGCCTTGCCGCCATCGTCGATCTGCTTGAACGCGCCTTGACTGACAAGCCTCGCATGGCTGAACTCGCCGATCGTGTGGCTGGACGCTTTGTGGCTGTGCTGCTCGGTTGGGCCCTGCTGACGGCCATCGCGTGGTGGTGGGTCGATCCGACACGCGTGTTTGCCGTCACCGTGGCGGTGCTGGTGGTGAGTTGCCCATGCGCGCTGTCGTTGGCCACGCCGTCTGCGCTGGCCGCAGCCAGCGGTGCGCTGGCACGGCGCGGCGTGCTGGTCACGCGGGGGCATGCCATCGAAAGCCTGGCGGCCGTTACAGATGTGCTGCTCGACAAGACCGGTACGCTCACCGAGGGGCGTTTGCGCCTGCTGAGCATCGAGACCTTCGCCGATGTGGATGCTGAGCACTGTCTCGCATTGGCATGCGCGATGGAGCAAGCCGAGAATCATCCGATCGCTCAGTCGTTACGCGCCGCCACCACAAATGCGTTGCCGTTGCCCGCGTTGGGGCGCGTGACCAACGTGCCGGGGCAGGGCGTGTATGCCATGACCGACCACCAGTTGATGCGGTTGGGCACGCAGTCGTTCGCGGCCATGCACTACGCAAATCAGTCTGTCGCTTCCATTCGGTACGGCACGGAAACGCCGATGGAGGAGGTGCCGCCGGCGGCCGCATGCACATCGGTCTGGCTTGGCCGCGATGGCCAACCGCTCGCGCGCTTTACCCTGGCCGATACGCCGCGTGCCGATGCGCCTGCGTGCCTGAGTGCGTTGCGTGCGCAGGGTTTGCGCTTGCATCTCGTTTCCGGCGATGCGTCTGAGACCGTGCACTGGTGGGCCAACCGCCTTGGCATCGACCGCGCCGTGGGCGGCGTCAGCCCCGAAGAAAAGCGCGCCTATGTACGCAAGCTGCAGGCGGACGGCGCTCGCGTGCTGGCCGTCGGCGACGGCATCAACGATGCGCCGTTGCTTGCACAGGCGCAGGTTTCCATCGCCATTGGGTCGGGTGCGCCGCTGGCCCAGGCGGGCGCCGACGCCATCCTCACCGAGCCGCGCCTGCTTGCCATCAGCGAGGCCGTGTCGATTGGCCGCCGCACATTGCGCGTGGTGCGCCAGAACCTCGGCTGGGCTTTCGCCTACAACGCGATCAGCATTCCGCTCGCCACGCTGGGGTGGCTGTCGCCGCTGGAGGCAGGCATCGGCATGTCGGTGTCGTCGTTGCTGGTGGCGCTCAATGCGTGGCGTTTGTCACGCGCCGCCTGAGGAGCCGAAATGGAAACGCTGTTCCTGCTGATTCCGCTGTCGCTGATGTTGGTGATGGCGATTGTCGGGGTGCTGTGGTGGGCTGTCGGCTCGGGTCAGTACGACGATCTCAAGGCGCCTGCTGAATCGATTCTGCTCGACCCTGATACCCCTGTGCGCGACGCAATGTCGCGGGACGGAACTACTTGACCACGTTGCCTAGGGTGCCTTGATGCACGTCAAGGCTCGAATGTCGCCCGATTCTTAACATGACCCTATCAAACCAACACTCTCGGGGAGCAAGCATGCAATCGTCCAGCGCATTGCAGCCCATCCAGACCTTCAACTACCGCGTTGTTCGCCAGTTCTCGATCATGACGATCGTCTGGGGCATCGTCGGTATGGCGGTCGGTGCGCTGATCGCGGCCCAGTTGATCTGGCCGCAACTGAATTTCGGGGTGCCTTGGCTGACCTACGGCCGGCTGCGTCCGCTGCACACGAATGCCGTCATCTTTGCGTTTGGCGGCAGCGCGCTGTTTGCGACGTCTTACTACATCGTGCAGCGTACCTGCCAGGTGCGCCTGCTGTCCGACAAGCTTGCCGCCTTCACGTTCTGGGGCTGGCAGGCCGTGATCGTGGCGGCCGCGATCACCCTGCCGCTGGGCTACACAAGCTCGAAGGAATACGCCGAACTCGAATGGCCGATCGACATCCTGATCACCGTGGTGTGGGTGGCCTACGCGATCGTCTTCTTCGGCACCATCGTCAAGCGCAAGACCCGGCACATCTACGTGGCCAACTGGTTCTTCGGCGCCTACATCATCACGATCGCGCTGCTGCATATCGTCAACAACGCTGAGTTGCCGGTGTCGATGTGGAAGTCGTACTCGGCTTATGCCGGCGTGCAGGACGCAATGGTGCAATGGTGGTATGGCCACAACGCAGTGGGCTTCTTCCTGACCACCAGCTTCCTGGGCATGATGTATTACTTCGTGCCCAAGCAGGCCGAACGCCCGATCTATTCGTATCGCCTGTCGATCGTGCACTTCTGGGCGCTGAACTTCACCTACATGTGGGCGGGTCCGCACCACCTGCAATACACCGCGCTGCCCGACTGGGCCCAGTCGCTCGGCATGGTGTTTTCGCTGATCCTGCTTGCGCCGTCGTGGGGCGGCATGATCAACGGGATCATGACCCTCTCGGGTGCCTGGCACAAACTGCGCACCGACCCGATCCTGAAGTTCCTCGTGGTGGCGCTGTCGTTCTACGGCATGGCAACGTTCGAGGGCTCGATGATGTCCATCAAGACCGTGAATGCGCTGTCGCACTACTCGGACTGGACGATCGGCCACGTGCACTCCGGCGCCCTGGGCTGGGTGGCGATGATCACCATCGGTTCGATGTACTACATGATCCCGCGCCTGTTCGGCCAGCAGAAGATGTACAGCACGCGCCTGATCGAGGTGCACTTCTGGGTGGCGACTATCGGCGTGGTGCTCTACATCGCCGCCATGTGGGTTGCCGGTGTGATGCAAGGCCTGATGTGGCGCGCCACCGAGGCCGACGGCACGCTGACCTACAGCTTTGTCGAGGCCGTCAAGGCAACGTATCCGTTCTATGTGATTCGCTTGCTGGGTGGCCTGTGCTTCCTGGGCGGCATGCTGCTGATGGCATTCAACGTGTTCAAAACTGTCCAGGGCAGCAAGGCCATTGACGCGCCCATTCCTCAACCAGCCCAGGCCCCGATGGTCGCGGCACAGTGAGGAGACGAACATGAGCAACCAATCCAATCGCTTTTTCTCGCACGAGACGCTGGAAAAGAACATCGGGTTCCTGATCGTGCTGACGCTCGTGGTGGTCAGCATTGCAGGGCTGGTGCAGATCCTGCCGCTGTTCTTCCAGCATTCGACCACTGAGCCCGTCAACGGCATTGCGCCGTATTCGCCGCTGCGTCTCGCGGGCCGCGACATCTACATCCGCGAAGGCTGTGTCGGCTGCCACTCGCAACAGGTGCGTACGCTTCGCGCCGAAACCGAACGCTACGGCCACTATTCGCTGGCAGGTGAGTCGGTCTTCGATCATCCGTTCCTGTGGGGTTCCAAGCGCACGGGTCCGGACCTGGCGCGCGTGGGGCAACGCTACTCGGATGACTGGCACCGCATTCACTTGCGCGACCCGCGTGAAGTGGTGCCCGAATCGAATATGCCGTCATATGCATGGCTGTCGAAGACGCCGCTGGACAACAGCGACATCGAAAAGAAGATGCACGTGCTGCGCCAGCTCGGTGTGCCGTACACGGATGCACAGATCGCCGGTGCGCGCGAGCAGCTCGCCGGTAAGACGGAAGAAGACGCTGTGGTCGCCTATCTGCAAGGCCTCGGTGTGGAACTGCGCAACGTCCGGGACATGGCTGTCGGCCCTGCTGCTGCGCCTGCCACCGTTGCCGCCAAGGAGTAAGCCATGGCCATGCTGAGTGCAATCGCGACTGCCGTTTTTCTCGTGCTGTTCGTCGGCATCACCTGGTGGGCATTCTCCGCGCATCGTCGCGCTGCCAATGCGGAGTCGGCCATGCTGCCGTTCCTGCTGCCCGATGAGACCGAGGTCGCTGGTATGCGCGCAGATGCGTCGCGCCCGCATCAATAAGGACACAGAATCATGAGCGACTTCATTTCGGATTTCTGGGGGTATTACATCGCAGCGATCGCCTTGGTCGGCATCGTGTGGTGCATCTGGCTGCTGTTCTCCCAGCGGCGTATTCAAGTGGCTCCCGGGCACAGCGCCGGTGAAGATACCGGTCACGTCTGGGATGGCGATTTGCGCGAACTGAACAATCCGCTGCCGCGCTGGTGGATGTGGATGTTCCTGCTGTCGTGCATCTTTGCTTTGGGGTACCTGATCCTCTACCCGGGCTTGGGCGCATACGGCGGGGTGCTTGGTTTCTCCACGCGCGGCGAGCTGGCCTCGCAGCGTGCGGCGGCCGACGCGCAGGTCCGCCCGCTCTATGAGCGCTATGCCGGCACGGACATCAAGCAGATCGCCGCGGACCCGCAGGCCCATGAGATCGGCCAGCGCCTGTTCATGAACAACTGTGCGCAGTGCCATGGCTCGGACGCCGGCGGCTCGAAGGGCTTTCCGAATCTGACCGACAACGACTGGTTGTACGGCGGAGAGCCCGAGACGATCCTGACCACCATCACCAAGGGGCGTCACGGCGTCATGCCGTCGCTGGCGGCGGTGGTGGACGGCAATCAGGCTGTCAACGTGGCCAACTACGTGCGCTCGCTGTCGGGCCTGTCTTACGACCCGATCAAGGCAGCACGCGGCGAACCGACCTTCAAGTCGGTCTGCGCGGCCTGCCACATGGCAACCGGCAAGGGCAACCAGGCGCTCGGCGCACCTAACCTGACGGACCGCGTCTGGCTGTATGGCAGCTCGGAAGCGACCATCGTCGAGACCATCCTCAAGGGCCGGGACAACACGATGCCGGCACACGAGAACCTGCTCTCGCCGGAGAAGATCCGGATGCTGGCAGCTTATGTCTGGGGTCTGTCGAACAGCAACACGAGTCACGCGCAATGAGCAACAACGAGCCAGCCTGGCGCCCGATGACGCCCGCTACTGCGGCGGCGGGCGCCGAGGACGCACCGACCGAGCAGATGCTCTATGAGGTCCGGCGCAAGATCTATCCGCGCGCCGTGACCGGCGCCTTTGCGCGTTGGCGCGTCTGGCTGGTGCTGGCCACGCAAGCCATCTTCTATGGCTTGCCGTGGTTCCAGTGGAACGGTCGCCAAGCCGTGCTGTTCGACCTGGGTGCGCGCAAGTTCTACCTCTTTGGCCTCGTGTTGTGGCCACAGGATGTCATTTATCTGACGGTGCTGCTGGTGCTTTCGGCGCTGGCGCTGTTCCTGTTTACGGCGGTGGCGGGGCGGCTCTTTTGCGGCTATGCCTGCCCTCAGACGGTCTACACCGAAATCTTCATGTGGATCGAGCGGCATGTCGAAGGCGACCGCTTTGCCCGCATCCGGCTCGACGGTGAGCGTTGGAGCCTGCGCAAGCTGCGTCTCAAGGCCACCAAGCATTCAGCCTGGGTGCTGATCGCGCTGTGGACGGGCTTCACTTTCGTCGGCTTCTTCACGCCGATCCGCGACCTGGGCATGGAGACCTGGACGCTGTCGCTCGGCCCTTGGCAGACGTTCTGGATGCTCTTCTACGCATTCGCGACATGGGGCAACGCCGGTTTCATGCGCGAGCAAGTGTGCCGCTACATGTGTCCCTACGCTCGTTTCCAGAGCGTGATGGTCGATCCCGATACCTACGTCGTCACTTATGACACCCAGCGCGGCGAGCCGCGCGGCAGCCGTTCGCGCAACGCCGATTTCGAAGCACAGGGTCTCGGTTCCTGTGTCGATTGCAGCATCTGTGTACAGGTGTGCCCGACCGGCATCGACATCCGCCAAGGGCTGCAATACGAATGCATTGGTTGCGGCGCCTGCATTGACGCCTGCGATCAGGTCATGGACAAGATGCGCTACCCGCGCGGTCTGATCCGCTATACGTCGGAGCGGGCGATGCGTGATCGGCTCAGTCCGAAGGAAGCCCTTCGGCATCTGCTGCGCCCGCGCGTGCTGATCTATACCGGGATCATGCTGGTCCTCATCGCCGGCTTCATCGTGGCATTGGCGATGCGTCAGCCTCTCAAGGTTGACGTGATTCGCGATCGCGGTGCACTGGCGCGTGAAGTGGAAGGCGGCAAGATCGAGAACGTTTATCGCCTGCAGCTGATGAACGCGTCCGAGCACCCCGTGCGCGTGACCATCACCGCAGAGGGCATGCCGGAACTGGACGTGCAGGGCGGTCGCGGTGAGTCGACCACACTGGAACTGCCGCCGGCGGCCAACCGGCTGCTGCCCGTGCGTGTACGCCGGCCGGCCGACGACGCCGCCCCAGGCTCGCACAAGATCCGCTTCGTCATCCATGCAGACAGCGGTAGCGACAGCCTCGTACTGCGCGAACCGTCGAGCTTCATCGTGCCGCGCTGACGCGGCATCCCCAACAGGAGGCAACGATGCACGCAACGCAATCTTCCGCACCGGTCCGTCCCTGGTGGCGCGAGCCCTGGCCGTGGCTGCTGATGGCCGGGCCGTTCGTCGCCATGATCGGCTGTGGCGTCACCATCTGGCTGGCCATGTCACATCCCGATGCCGTTATTCACGACAACGTCGTGCGGCGCGGTTTAGTCGTCGAAAAGACGGCCGTCGCACCGGCGCATGCCATCCACGCGGAGGCCCGATGAAGCGTCGACTGCTGATGTGGATTCTGTGGCCGGCATTTCTGTCGGCCGCGCTGGCTGAGCTGGTGGTCTTTGCGGTGGTGGACCCCGCCGACCTGCGCTTCTTCGGCGAACAGATCACGGTGTCGGCCCAGGCGGTCTACACCATGTCGTTCTTTTTGTTCTGGTTGCTGTGCGGATTGTCGAGCGCGCTGACGCTCTATGTGTCGCCGGGCATCGGCAAACTCGAAGCGCATGAACACCCGCTCGTGTGAGCGGGCGCCATGGAAAGCAGCTTAGGTGGCCTGACCGCTCATGACCTGGCGCAGGCCGGCCAGGTCGATCAGCTTGACGTGCCGTTGGCGGATCTGAATGAGGCCCGCTTCGGCAAAGCGCGAGAACAGGCGGCTGACGGTTTCGAGCTTGAGACCCAGATAGCTGCCAAGTTCTTCGCGGCTCATGCGCAGCACAAATTCGGTGGAGGAATATCCGCGCTGGGCCGAACGCTTCGAGAGGTTGAGCAGGAACGCAGCGAGGCGCTCCTCCGCACGCATGGAACCCAGCGTGAGCAACATCAGATGATCCTGCGAGATTTCCTTGCTCATGATGCGCAGGAACTGATGCTGCAGCGAAGGCAGCCGGCGCGAAAGGTGTTGCAACTCGTCGTAGCGCACCACGCAGACTTCCGTATCTTCCAGCGCGGTAGCGTCCGACACGTGGCGCATATCGCCAATGCCATCGAGCCCGACGATTTCACCCGGCAGGTGGAACCCCGTGATCTGGTGGCGACCGTCTTCAAGCGTCAGGTGGGTTTTGAGCGTGCCGAAACGAATGCCGTAAACCGCTTCCAGCGGCTCACCCAGGGAGTAGAGCGATTGCCCCTTCTTAATGCGGATGCGCTCGCCGACCAAATCGTCCATTTTGCGCACGTCGTCCGAGTTCATTCCCACCGGCAGGCAGATTTGCCCGAGTACACAGGTGGAGCAACGCGAGGCTTGATCGGTAAGTGCGATTCGAGTGAGCACGGGGCGGGGGCGGCTGAATTTCGTGAAAGTGAAATGAGTAATTCTTGTGGTGCAACTCACGCTTATTATAACGGCGACCTTCTTGTCATCGGACATTTCCGATGCGGCAAATCGCGCCGATTACGCTTAGTTCGCAACAGTAAAACGAAAACTTTGGCCCATATCAAAGGAGCGTCAGAAAGATGAGTGCCGCGGCGCTGCTCAGCGTTTTTCTGATTGCATTGCTAGGCGGTGTGCATTGTCTGGCGATGTGCGGTGGTATTGCACTCGCGGCCGAACGTGGGGGCGTGGCGGTACGGATCGTGTCGCGTCGCAGGCTCTGGTTTGAGCAGGTCGTCATGCATGCGGGGCGGCTGACCACCTACGCGCTGCTTGGCGCAATCATGGGTGCGATGGGCGCGACCGTCTGGCGCCAGCAATGGCTGCCGATTCAACGCGGCTTGTTTGCCTTCGCCAGTGCGTTGCTGCTCGCCTACGGGGTTTTGCTGCTTGTGCGGTCTGCCGGAGATGCGTGGCGCAGTGTGTGGCTTGAGCGCTGGCTCGGCCGCGTCGCGGGTGGCCTGTCTCGAGTGGCCGCCACGCTGGGCGGCAGGCTGCAACGTCAGCCGCCGTTGCTGCGCCGGTATATCACGGGTATGGCGTGGGGGCTGGTGCCGTGCGGCATGGTCTACGGCGCATTGGCTGTGGCGTTGTTGGCAGGCAACGCTGCCTCGGGGGCCGTGGTCATGCTCGCCTTTGGTGCGGGTACGCTGCCCAACCTGCTGATGATGTCTGGCCTGGCCGGGTGGCTGCGCAGACTGTCGCGCCAGCGGTGGGTGCGAGGTGCGGCGGGCGTTGTCATCGCCATGTTCGGGGTCTGGGGGCTGGCGCACGCAATCTGGCTTCCAGAGATGCTCAACGCACATGGCTTCTGTCTGGTGCTGTAGGCGTTTAAAGCACGCGCAAATTGCCATCCGGCCTGGGACGAGAGGCTAGGACATCTTCCCGGTTGCGGCCCCGCGGGAAATTGCCCTACAATCGACAACAATTCGATTCGCCACCCGCGCAAATCAACAATCCCAAGCGCGGCGCCAAGCGATGCCATCCAGCGGTAAAGTCACCCTGGACAGTCGATTCGGGCGGGCTGCCATTCTTCGTTGGTAGTCGTCCGGCGCAGTATCCGTCCCCATGGCGGCGGAAGAAATTGCCCTTGTGGTGCCTGACCGGCACCGGATCAACTCGCTCCTCCGGCCCTACTTTGCGGGCATAGCCATTGCGTTTCGGTGCAGGGTTCAATTGAATCCATTGGCCTTTACGCGCCGGGCCCGGGCGGGCAACAGCATTCAGAAATGCCGCGTGCTTCGCGGCGGGACGACAAACCTCAAGCGTGATGGCGACTGGCCGCGCGCGAGCAATGACGAGCCGCTCAACCCGATGAATACCCAAGAGGCGAAAATCGTCCTCGAAACCGCGCTGATCTGCGCGCAGGACCCGTTGCGAGTCAATGACTTGCGCAAGCTGTTCGACGAAGATGTTTCCGCGGACACCATCCGAGTGCTGCTCGAAGAGCTGCGCCAGGACTGGCTGAATCGCGGTGTCGAACTGGTTGCGCTGGCGTCCGGCTGGCGCCTGCAGAGCCGCCCCGAGATGCGCATGTATCTCGACCGCCTGCATCCGGAAAAGCCGCCCAAGTACTCGCGCGCCGTGATGGAAACGCTGGCGATCATCGCTTATCGCCAGCCGGTCACCCGCGGCGATATCGAAGACATTCGCGGCGTTACGGTCAACACGCAGGTCATCAAGCAGATTGAAGACCGTGGCTGGATCGAAGTCATTGGGCATCGTGACGTGCCGGGCCGCCCGGCGCTGTATGCGACGACCAAGCAGTTTCTCGACGACCTTGGCTTGCGCTCGCTGGACGAGCTGCCACCGCTCGAAGATGCTCGCGCCCAGGTGCAGGCAAGCCTGCTGGAGCAGGGCGCCATCGAATTCGAGGGCGGTGCAATTGCGATGGAAGAGTTGACTGCGCTGGTCAACGACGCGCCGGAAGGTGCCGAGAGCGCAGAGGTTTCAGTGGCGGAAACGACGGAAACGGCGGAATCGCCCGTTGCTGAAGCTTCCGTTGACGTGGTCGCTGAAACGCAAGCGCAGCCTGAGGTGGCGGCGGGAGACGAGCCGGCCCTGGAAACCGAGTCGCAAGCGGTGAGTGTGGCTCACGTTGCGTCCGAAGATGAGTACAAAACACCGGTCGAGCCGCCTGCGGCTCCCGCCAATGAGCATTCGTAACGCTATGCCGGCCGCGCAGTTGGCGCATGGTCTGAACCCCTAGATTTGAAAGACGTTGTGAACACCCAGCCAGATTCCATGGATACACGTATGCCGGCCGATGCCGAAGCTCAGCCGCCGCGACAAGACGGCGGTGATGGGACTGAGGCCGCGCCTCGTCGCAAGGGATTGCGCCGCGGCTTGCGCAACCTCGTGGCTTCGCGCCGCCAGCAGCAGGACGGTCGCCCTGAAGGCGAAGCCGCTGATGCAGGTGGTGCAGACGCCGGCCAGCCTGCGCAACCGCGCAAGAGCCGCGCACCACGGGCACGCAAGCCCAAAGAGGCGGCGGCCGAGCCGGCGGTAGTTGCAGCAGAAGGTGCTGCGCCGACAGAACAGGCGCCAGCAGAAGGCCAGGGTGAGCGACGTGGCCCGCGTGGCCGTTTCGGCAAGAACCGTCGTCGCCAAGGCGAGGGCCAGCCGGCGGAACGCACCGAGCGCACCGAACGTACGGAAGGCGCTGGCGGCAAGAGTGCCGGCGGTCGGGGCAAGCAGCAGAACCGCAACGGAAAACCGCAAGGCAAGGCCGGCGGCCAGAACCCGAGTCGCGGGGGCAAGGCGCTGAAGGGTGGCAAGGGCTCCGAAGACGTCTTCCAGTACGTGATTTCCGGCGCGTACGACACAGAGGCCGACGCCGGCGGCGCGTCGCAGCCCCCCAAGGTGCGTGAGCTGACCTCCGACGACGATGCGCCCAAGCTGCACAAGATATTGGCTGATGCCGGCCTTGGCTCGCGCCGTGACATGGAAGACCTGATCTTGCAGGGTCGCGTCTCCGTGAATGGTCTGCCGGCCCACATTGGCCAACGCATTCTCGCTACCGACCAGGTACGCGTGAACGGCAAGCTGATCCAGCGCAAGCTGCCGAACAAGCCACCGCGCGTGCTGCTGTATCACAAGCCGTCCGGTGAAATCGTCAGCCAGTCCGATCCGGAAGGCCGTCCGACCGTATTCGATGCATTGCCGCGCATGAAGACCGGCAAGTGGGTCGCGGTCGGCCGCCTCGATTTCAATACCGAAGGCCTGCTGATCTTCACGACCTCAGGCGATATCGCCAACCGTTTCATGCACCCGCGCTATGGCGTGGAGCGTGAATACGCAGTGCGCACGCTGGGTGAGCTGGCCGAAACCGACCGTCAGAAGCTGCTGCACGGTATCTCGCTGCAGGACGGCGAAGCCAACTTCCTGCGCTGCGTCGATGGCGGCGGCGAAGGTGTCAACCACTGGTACCACGTCGCGCTGACCGAGGGGCGGAACCGCGAAGTCCGCCGCATGTTCGAGGCAGTCAACTTGACCGTGTCGCGCCTGATCCGTACGCGCTATGGCAGCTTCGTGCTGCCGCGCGGTCTTAAGCGCGGCCGCTGGCAGGAAGTTTCGGCCGAGGATGTGCGTACGCTGATGGGCACACTGGGCATGAAGGTGCCGACGGCCAGTTCTGGCGGTGGGCAAGACCGTCAGGGCAATCGTCGCCGTGGGCCTGCGCCGGTGCTGATGGGGCCGATGTCGTCCGGTTTTGCCGGAGAAGCAAACTTCCAGTCACGTGGTATGGGTGTTGAGAACGGCAATCGCGCGCAACCCGTGCAACGCCGTCAGCCCAACCCGCGTCAGCCGGATCCGATGCAAACGTCCATGGGCTACATCAATGTGGGCGGCCCGACCACGCTGACAGCGCGCAGCCGTATGGGCGACCGTGCGAATGGCCGGGGTGGTGCGGGGGCAGGCGGTGGGATGCGTGATGGCAATCGCACACCCGGCAACAAGCGCCCTGGAAAGAGTGGTGGTGGCATGCCGAATGGCAACAAGGCGCCGCGCGGTGGTGGCAAGCGCGGCGGTAAGCGCTAAAAATGCGGGCGTTGCGTGCGGCATTCGTCGCAACGCCCCGTTTTGTGGCGGCTTCGGGGCAATTTTTGCGTTTTGCGTCGATGCGTATTACAATGTGAGTCTGATCAAAAGTCATCCTGCAGAAGATGGGCGAATGATATGGGCGTTGCGCCCATTTTTTTTTGCTTCGGCAGGTTGGCCATACCGGGAAATTCTTCAGGAAAAACGTGCATCTGACTGATCTGATTGAGAAAACCCTCACCGCCATGGGTTACGAGCTGGTGGAAGTGGAGCGCGCACCCGCCGGGCTGCTGCGCGTGTATATCGATCAGGCAGAGAACGGCATCGTCATTGAAGATTGCGAAAAAGTGAGTCATCAGCTCACGCGCGTGTTCGAGGTTGAAAACGTCAACTACGAACGGCTGGAAGTGTCGTCGCCGGGGCTGGACCGCCCGCTGCGCACGCTGGCCGACTTCGCGCGCTTCGCCGGCCTCGAGGTCAAGGTGACGCTGCGCTTGCCAGTGGGTGGGCAAAAGAATTTCACGGGAATCATTCAGGCTCCGACGGGCGAGCCAGGCCAGGAACGAATCGGCCTCGAGTTTGAGGGCAAGGAAGGCCCCGCGCTGCTGGAATTCACGCTGTCGGAACTCGACCGCGCCCGGCTGGTGCCCGTGCTGGACTTCAAAGGAAATCGAAACAAAGGGAACAAGCAATGAGCCGCGAAGTTCTGTTGCTCGTCGATGCGCTTGCGCGCGAAAAAAACGTCGACAAGGATGTGGTGTTCGGGGCGCTGGAGGCCGCATTGGCTTCGGCGACCAAGAAGCGCTTTGAAGAAGACGTGGATGTGCGCGTGGCGATCGACCGTGAGTCGGGCGAACACGAAACCTTCCGTCGCTGGCTCGTCGTTCCCGACGATGCAGGCCTGCAGGAGCCGGACAAGCAGATTCTGCTGTTCGAAGCCAAAGAGCAGGACGCTGACATCGAGGTCGACGATTTCGTTGAAGAGCAGATCGAATCGGTCGAGTTCGGCCGCATCGGCGCGCAGGCTGCCAAGCAGGTGATCCTGCAGCGCATCCGCGATGCCGAGCGCGAGCAGATCCTGAACGACTACCTGGATCGTGGCGAAAAGGTCATGACCGGCACGATCAAGCGCGCCGACAAGAAGGGCCTGATCGTTGAAACGGGCCGCGTCGAGGCGCTGCTGGCCCGCGATCAGATGATCCCGAAGGAAAACCTGCGCACGGGCGACCGTGTCCGCGCGTATATCCTGAATGTCGACCGCACTGCACGCGGCCCGCAGATCGAGCTTTCCCGCACCTGCCCCGAGTTCCTGATCAAGCTCTTCGAAAACGAAGTGCCGGAAATGGAACAAGGCCTGCTGGAAATCAAGGCCGCCGCGCGCGACCCGGGCGTGCGTGCGAAAATTGCGGTCGTTGCACACGACAAGCGCATCGACCCAATTGGTACCTGCGTCGGCGTGCGTGGCACCCGTGTGACCGCCGTGCGTAACGAAGTTGGCGGCGAAGCTGTAGACATCGTGCTGTGGTCGGAAGACCCAGCGCAGTTTGTGATCGGTGCGCTGGCGCCCGCGCAGGTGCAGTCCATCGTCGTGGACGAGGAAAAGCACAGCATGGACGTGGTGGTCGACGAGGAAAACCTCGCCGTGGCGATCGGCCGTAGCGGCCAGAACGTTCGCTTGGCGTCGGAGTTGACCGGCTGGCAGATCAACATCATGACGCCGACAGAGTCTGCGCAGAAGCAGGCTGAAGAAAGCTCCGTCGTTCGCCAGTTGTTTATGGCGAAGCTTGACGTGGACGAAGAGGTTGCTGACATCCTGATCGAAGAGGGCTTCAGCTCGCTCGAGGAAGTGGCGTACGTGCCGCTGCAGGAAATGCTGGAAATCGAAGCGTTCGACGAAGACACCGTCAACGAGCTGCGCAACCGCGCTCGCGACGTGCTGCTGACGATGGAGCTGGCGAAGGAAGAAAAGGTCGAGAAGGTGTCGCAGGACCTGCGCGACCTCGAGGGGCTGACCCCGGAGCTGATCGGCAAGCTGGCCGAGGGGAACATCCAGACGCGTGACGACTTGGCCGAGCTGGCCGTGGACGAATTGGTCGAGATGACCGGCGTCGACGAAGAACAAGCCAAGGCGCTGATCATGAAGGCGCGTGAACACTGGTTTTCGTGAGTCGTATAAGCGTTGATCGTTTATCGCAATCCTCACTGAAACCGAGCATCGAAAGGGTTTGAATGGCAAGCACAACAGTTGCCCAACTCGCTGGCGAATTGAACCGTAGCGCATCCGCGCTGCTGGAACAATTGCAGGCCGCGGGCGTGCAAAAGGCGACGCCGGAAGACGTCATCACCGAATCGGACAAGACTCGTCTGCTCGACTATCTCAAGCGAGCACACGGCAGCGCCGAGGATGGCGCGCGCAAGAAGATCACGATCACCAAACGCGAAACCAGCGAAATCCGCCAAGCGGATGCCACCGGCAAGACGCGTACCGTGCAAGTGGAAGTCAAGAAGAAGCGCGTGCTGGTCAAGCGTGATGAGCCGAACGCGGCACAGGCTGAATCGGAAGCTGCAGAGGCTGCTCCGGTGGTCGATGCCGAGGAAGCTGCGCGTCGCGAGGAAGAACAACGCCACCAGGCGGAGTTGCTGGCTCGTCAGGAAGCCGAACTGAAGGCGCGCCAGGAAGCGATGGAGCGCGAAGAAGCTGAGCGCCGCGCCCGCCAGGAAGCCGCCGAAGCCGAGCAGAAGCGCCAAGCTGAACTCGCCGCCAAGAAGGCGGAAGAGGAAGCCGTTGCAGCCCGCGCTGCCGCAGAAGCGTCGGATGAAGTCCCGCGCCGCAAGGCCGAGGAAGACGCCGCACGTCTGGCAAGCGAGCGCGAGGCCGCGCAGAAGGCTGCTGACGAAGCGCGCGTTGCTGCTGACAAGATCAAGGCCGAGGAAGACGCCGCGCGCAAGCGCCGCGAAGCTGCCGAAGCGGAAGCCCGCGCCATCCGCGAGATGATGAGCGCCCCGGCTCGCGTGTTGAAGACGCCCGCAGAGCGCAAGGCTGAAGAGGTCAAGAAGGCTGAGCAATTGGGCACGCTGCACAAGCCGGTCAAGCCGGCTGGCGAAGCACGCCCGGCTGCGGCTGCCAAGAAGCCGGCTGCTCCGGCGCCTGCCGCTGCGGCACCGAGTTCACCGTCGGGCGACAAGAAGGGCGGCCGTGGCAAGTCCGGCTGGCAAGACGACAACCGGTCCGGCAAGCGTGGCGGTCTGAAGACGCGCGGCGACACCGGCGGCGGCGCCGACGGCTGGCGCTCCGGCTCCAAGGGCGGCCGCAATCGCCATGGCGACGACAACCGCAATGCCTTCCAGGCACCGACCGAGCCGGTCGTGCGTGAAGTGCACGTGCCGGAAACCATCTCTGTGGCCGATCTGGCTCACAAGATGTCGGTCAAGGCCGCCGAAGTCATCAAGCAGATGATGAAGCTCGGCCAGATGGTCACGATCAACCAGGTGCTGGACCAGGAGACCGCGATGATCGTGGTCGAAGAAATGGGCCACCAGGCGGTCGCAGCCAAGCTGGACGATCCGGAAGCGCTGCTGATTGGCGGTGTGGAAGAGCCGACGAATGCCGAGGCCGAAACCCGTCCGCCGGTCGTGACCGTCATGGGTCACGTCGACCACGGCAAGACCTCGCTGCTGGACTACATCCGTCGTGCCAAGGTTGCGGCGGGCGAAGCCGGCGGCATCACGCAGCACATCGGCGCGTATCACGTCGAGACCGATCGCGGCGTCATCACCTTCCTGGATACCCCAGGCCACGAGGCCTTCACGGCCATGCGTGCACGTGGTGCCAAGGCAACCGACATCGTGATTCTGGTGGTGGCTGCCGACGACGGCGTCATGCCGCAGACGAAGGAAGCCATCGCCCACGCGAAGGCGGCCGAGGTGCCCATCGTGGTGGCGATCACGAAGGTCGACAAGCCCGAAGCCAACCCCGACCGCGTCAAGCAGGAGCTGGTGGCTGAGAGCGTGATTCCGGAAGAGTACGGCGGTGATGTGCCGTTCGTGCCGGTGTCTGCCAAGACTGGCGAAGGTATCGACAGCCTGCTGGAAAACGTGCTGCTGCAAGCCGAGGTGCTGGAACTGAAGGCGCCGGTCAACGCGCCGGCCAAGGGTCTGGTGGTGGAAGCGCAGTTGGACAAGGGCAAGGGTCCGATCGCTACGGTGCTGGTACAGAGCGGTACCCTCAAGCGCGGCGACGTGGTGCTCGCGGGCACGGCCTATGGCCGCGTGCGCGCCATGCTGGACGAAAACGGCAAGCCGGCCAAGGAAGCGGGTCCGTCGATCCCGGTGGAAATCCAGGGTCTGTCGGAAGTGCCGGGTGCCGGCGAAGAAGTGCTGGTGCTGCCGGACGAGCGCAAGGCGCGCGAAATCGCGCTCTTCCGCCAAGGCAAGTTCCGCGATGTGAAGCTGGCGCGCCAACAGGCTGCCAAGCTGGAAAACATGCTGGAACAGATGAGCGAAGGCGACGTGAAGTCGCTGCCGCTGATCATCAAGGCCGACGTTCAGGGTTCGCAGGAAGCATTGGTGCACTCGCTGCAGAAGCTGTCGACGGACGAAGTGCGTGTACAGGTCGTGCACGCCGCCGTGGGTGGTATCACCGAGTCGGACGTCAACCTGGCAACCGCGTCGAAGGCCGTCATCATCGGCTTCAACACGCGGGCCGATGCGGGCGCACGCAAGCTGGCCGAGCATCAGGGCATCGACATCCGTTACTACAACATCATCTATGACGCTGTGGATGAGGTGAAGGCAGCGATGTCGGGCATGCTGTCGCCCGAAAAGCGCGAAGAGACGACGGGCCTTGTCGAGGTGCGCCAGGTCTTCCACGTGCCGAAGGTTGGCGCAGTGGCCGGCTGTATGGTGCTGGACGGTTTCGTCAAGCGCAATTCGCTGGTGCGGGTGCTGCGTGCGAACGTGGTCATCTTCTCGGGCGAACTCGATTCGCTTAAGCGCTTCAAGGACGATGTGAAGGAAGTGAAGCAAGGCTTCGAGTGCGGCCTGTCGATCAAGAACTTCAACGACGTTCAGGAAGGCGATCAGCTCGAGATCTACGAGATCACCGAGGTGGCGCGTACGCTGTAATACGTTGGCCGGACCGGTGTCCGGCTCGACTTTGCGACGGTGGCCCGGGCGCGTCCCGCGCCACCGTTTTGTCTTTTTGGGCTGGCCGGCGTGCGCTGGCGGCGCCCATGTGAGGAACACACTATGCCGAAGAAATCGGGATCGGCCGCTGGCCGCAACGTGCGCATCGCCGATCAGATCCAGCGTGACCTGGCCGAATTGATCCAGCGCGAAATCAAGAACCCGGCGATGGGCCTGGTGACACTGCAATCCGTTGCGCTCACGCCGGACTACGCACACGCCAAGATCTATTTCACGGTGCTGGGCGCCGAGCCGGAAGTCGCCGGTGCCATCCTGAACGAGAAGGCGGGCTACCTGCATTCACTGTTGTTCAAGCGCCTGCATATCCACACGGTGCCGACACTGCATTTCCACTTTGACGGTTCGGTCGAGCGCGGTATCGAGATGTCGCGCCTGATCGATGAGGCCAACGCCACGCGTGCCAAAGACGATTGAAATGGCCGAGCAACATGTGCCCAAGCCACAGAAGCCGCCACGCCGAGATGTGCACGGCGTGCTGCTGCTGGACAAGCCGATCGGCTGGTCGAGCAACGATGCGCTGATCCGCGCCAAGCGCCTGCTGTGGGCCAAGAAGGCGGGGCATACCGGCACGCTCGACCCGCTCGCTACGGGCTTGCTGCCGCTGTGCTTTGGCGAGGCGACCAAGTTTTCGCAGGATTTGCTCGATGCGGACAAGACGTACGAAACCGTCGTGCGTCTTGGTATCAAGACGCGTACCGCAGACGCAGAAGGCGAGGTGCTGAGCGAGCGCCCGGTCTCGGTCACGCAGGACCAACTGCAGGCAGCCATCGCGCGCTTTGTCGGCGAGATCGACCAGGTGCCGCCGATGCACTCTGCGCTGAAGAAAGACGGCAAACCCCTGTACGAGTACGCGCGCGCGGGACAAACGGTGGAACGCGCTGCGCGTCGGGTAACGATCCACGCGATTGACGTGCTGGCGACGGATCTGGAATCGGCCGAGCCGACGATCACGTTGCGCGTGTCATGCAGCAAGGGCACCTACATCCGGACGTTGGGTGAAGACATCGGCGAGGCGCTGGGCTGCGGCGGCCATCTGGTTGCGCTGCGTCGTACGCAGGTGGGAAACCTGACGCTGAATGGCGCCGTGACACTGGAGTCGTTGGACGCAGCCGCCGACGATGCACGCGCCGCATTGCTGGCGCCAGTCGACGCGCTGTTGCAGACGCTGCCGCGCGTGGAGCTGGATGCAGAAGAGAGCCGCCGCTTCCTGCATGGTCAGCGCTTGCCGTTGCGGTTGGCGTTACCGAACGCAGATCAGGTGCGCGTGTACGGCGTGAGTGACGCGATTGTGGCGGATGCCACCGCATCGCTGCTCGGTGTGGCCGCTTGGCAAGACGGTGTACTGCGGCCGGAACGGCTCGTGCATCTTTGAGCTGATCGACCGACAACAAAAAAGCCACGCGTAGCTGCGTGGCTTTTTTGTTTGCGCGATGTTGGATCAGTGCGCACCCGCTGCCGCTTCCGCACCGGCCGCCGACTTCGCCGGCTTGGTCAACCAAATGAAGACGATCAGCACGATAAACAGCACTGCCGAAATCCAAAAGATATCGTTGGCGCCCAACATTGCGGCTTGCTGTGAGATCCCGCGTTCGATCACGCCGTTGGCCTGCAGGTTGGGCATGCCCAGTTGTGTGTACTGGTTGATCGACGCCGCATAGGCCGGGTTGTATGGATTCACGTGCTCGACCAGTTGTGCGTGGTGCAGGGCAGAGCGGTTGTCCCACACCGTGGTCGAGATCGATGCACCAATGCCGCCGAACATGATCCGCACGAAGTTCGACAGACCCGATGCCGCCGGAATCCGCTCGGGCGGCAGGCCCGACAGGATGATCGACGTGAGCGGGATGAAGAACATCGCCATGGCCGCGCCCTGGATCAGCGTCGGGATCATCAGCGTCCACGTATCCACTTGCACGGTAAAGTGCGAGCGCATCCAGAACACCAGCGCGAAGGTAATGAATGCCGCGGTCGCCACCCAGCGCGCGTCCATCTTCGGCAGGTTCTTGCCGATGATGGGCGAAAGGATGATGGCGAAGATGCCCACCGGCGCCATGATCAGGCCCGCATCCGTGGCGGTGTAGCCGACGATGGTCTGCAGCCACAGCGGCAGGATCACCAGGTTGCCGAAGAACAGCCCGTACGCTACCGAGATGGCGACGACACCCGCGCTGAAGTTGCGGCCCTTGAACAGCGTCAGGTCCACCACGGGGTGATCTTCGGTCAGCTCCCACACCAGGAAGAACGCGAAGCTCACGATGGCGACGACCGTCAGCACCACCACCTCGGTCGAATTGAACCAGTCGAGTTCCTTGCCGCGATCAAGCATCAACTGAAGCGAGCCTACCCACAGGATCAGTAGCGCCAGGCCGATCTTGTCGATCGGCAGCACGCGGGTGGGCGATTCACGGTCCTTATAGATAACCCACGTCGCGTAGGCGGCCAGGATACCCACCGGGATGTTGATGTAGAAGATCCACGGCCAACTCATGTTGTCTGAAATCCAGCCACCGAAGATCGGCCCCATGATGGGCGCGACCAGCGTGGTCATCCCCCATAGCGCCAATGCCATTGAGCTTTTGGCGGGCGGATATGTCGACAGCAGCAATGATTGCGACAGCGGAATCATCGGGCCTGCCACGGCGCCCTGGATGATCCGGGCGGCGATCAGCATGCCCATGTTCGGCGCCAGCCCGCACGCCCACGACGACAGCACGAACAGCATGATGGACGTGACGAACAGGCGTACTTGCCCGAAACGCTGCGTCAGCCACCCCGTGAGCGGCACCGAGATGGCGTTGGCCACCGCAAACGAGGTGATGACCCACGTGCCCTGGTTGGGGGCCACGCCCAGGTCGCCCGAAATTGCCGGGATCGACACGTTGGCGATGGACGAGTCCAGCACGTTCATGAAGGTGGCCAGCGACAGGGCCACCGTACCGATCGCCAGTTTGGCGCCGGTCAGTGGCTGTAGCGGCTTGGGCGCGGCAGTTGCCATGCGTCAGACCTTGGGTGCGGGTTGCGAAGCGCGCGGGGCCGATGCGGCCGGCACGTTGGTAACGGCCGGTGCCGTGGCACCGCCGCGACCGGCGTTGGCGGTGATGATGCTGGCGATGACCTGATCGGCGTCCTTGCCGGCCTGGTCGTATACCGTCGTTTGTAGCGGCGAAGCAGCCGGCGCGGTAGCCAGGCTCTGGCCGCCTTCGTCATGGATGTCGACCTTGGCTTCCATCGACAGACCGACGCGCAGCGGGTGGTCCTTCAGTTCCTTCGGGTCGAGCGCAACGCGCACTGGCAGGCGTTGCACCACCTTGATCCAGTTGCCCGTGGCGTTCTGTGCCGGCAGCAACGAGAACGCCGAGCCCGTACCCGCCGAGAAACCGGCCACCTTGCCGTGGTACGTCACGCTGCTGCCATATACGTCGGCCACCAGTTCAACCGGCTGGCCCACGCGCATGTGGCGCACCTGGACTTCCTTGAAGTTGGCGTCCACCCAGAGCTGATCCAGCGGCACGATCGCCATCAGCGGCGTGCCCGGGGCGACGCGCTGGCCGACCTGCACAGAGCGCTTGGCCACATAGCCCGTGACCGATGCTGGCAGGCTGGTACGCGCATAGGCGAGGTAAGCCTCTCGGACCTTGGCGGCAGCCTGCAGCACGTTCGGGTGACGCTCCAACGTGGTCTGTTCGGTCAGCACGCGGTTGCCCTGCAGCTGTTCCTTGGCGGCTTCCAGAGCAGACTGCGCAGCCTGCACAGCGGTTTGTGCGTGCGAGATTTCTTCCTGCGACACGGCGCCCGTACCGGCGATCTGCTTGCGGCGGGCCAGGTCGTCCTTGGCCTTCGCGAGATCACTCTCGCGCATGGCCAGTGTGGCGGTGAACGCGCCGGTGTTCGAGTACAGCGTGCGCACCTGGCGCACCGTCTGCGCGAGCGCGGCTTCGGCCTGCTCCAGCGCGACGCGTGCGTCCGCACGGTCCAGCTCGATCACGGGCTGGCCGGAGGTGACGAGCTGCGTGTCATCGGCGCGAATGGCGACCACGGTGCCCGCTACCTGCGGCGTCACCTGGACCACGTTGCCTTGCACGTATGCATCGTCGGTCGACTCGAACCAGCGGCCGTACAGGCCCCAGTAGAGGCCGTAGCCGACGCCCGCAACCACCAGCGCCGCGGCCAGCGTGGTCAGCATGCGTTTGCGCTTTCCGTTGGCATTGCCGTTGCCGGTGGGCGTTGCCGCGGGGGCTGCGGGGGCGGGGGCAGCGGACGGTGCGGCTTGGGGCTTGTTGTCACTCATGATGTTGGCTCGAAAGAATGCGTTGGAACGGTCGGTTCAGTTCAATTCATTAGAGGTCAGCTGTGCGATGCAGCGGCCTCGGGCTTGGCGCCGGGCAGGTCTTCTGCCGTATAGCCGCCGCCGAGGGCCTTGATCAGGGCCATCTGCGCGTCGAGTCGGCGTGCCTGCAGGTCGGTCGCGAGCTTGCGTTGCTGCAGCACGGTCGTCTCGGCATTCAGCACGACCAGTTGTGTGCCAAGGCCGGCGCTGTAGCGCGTGCGGGCCAGGCTGTAGGCACGCTCAGCTTCGGTCAGGGCAGTGCGCTGGATCGTGATCTGCGAATCGATGCTGTGCAGCGTGGTGATCTGGTCAGCGGTGTCGTGCAGGGCTTCGGTCAGCGTCTGGTTGTAGCTGGCGACCGCGGCGTCATAGTTGGCGTACTTGCCACGGAGGTTGGCGCGCAGCTTGCCACCCTGGAAGATCGGCAGTTTGAGTGCCGGGCCGATACCGAGCTGGCGTGATGCGCCAAGTAGAAGGTTCTCCGGCGCAATCGAAGCCAGCCCCAGGAATGCAGTCAGACTGAGGTCCGGCAGGAACTGGGCCTTGGCCACGTCAATATCCTTCGACGCGGCTTCCACGCGCCAGCGTGCAGCCACGAGATCCGGGCGGCGGCCGATCAGGTCGATGGTCAGGTTGTTCGGCAGCTTGGGCGCGGCCTGTGCAAGGAGCGTCGGGCGTGCAATTGTCAAGCCGCGGTCCGGGCCCTTGCCCAGCAGCGCGGCCAACTGGTTGCGTGCCAGCGTGATCTGCTCGTCAGCTTGCTCAAGTTCCGTTTGCGCGGCGGCCACGTTGGCGCGGGCCTGCGTGGTTTCGACTTGCGTATCCAGACCGGCACGCAGGCGCTGGCCTGCAAGGTTGGTCAAATCCTTGCGCTGCGCGATGGAACGTTCGGCCACGTCGCGCTGCGCATAGAGCGCAGCCAGCTTGGCGTAGGTGCGTGCCACCGTGGTCGACAGCATCAGCCGCGAAGCCTGGCTTTCCGCTTCCATCGATTTGTCGTCTGACAACGCAGCTTCCAATGCGGAGCGATTCTTGCCCCAGAAATCCAGGTCGTAGCTCACGCCAAGCTGGATCTTCGATTCGGTGAACCAGTGGCCGGCCAGCGGCGTGCCTTCAAACATGTCGTACTCCGACAGGCGCTGGCGCGTCATGTCGGCATCGAGCCCGACGCTTGGATACAGATTGCCGCGTACCACATCGGCCATCGCACGCGAAGCGCGCACGCGGGCAAAGGCGACTTGCAGGTTCGGGTTGTCTTTGATGGCCTCATCCACCAGCGCGCGCAGTTGGGGATCGTTGAACTGGTCGACCCAGTTCTGCGACGGCCACTGACCGCCTTGCGACGGCAACGATTGCGCGCTCGCCAGTTGCCCCGGCGTTGTCAGCGTCTGCGTGCTGTGTGAATTGCCGAGGTTGGCGCAACCGGCCAGCACAGCCAGCGTCACGGCAGAAAGCGCCACGCCTAGGCGCGCCGGCCATCGCGCGTGCGCGCTGCCGGCGCGGCTTAGGGGCGAAAGTGCCGGGGGGGCGGAGTTCAAGGCGTTCATGTTGTTTGATGTATCAAGCGATCGGGGAGAGCGAGAGGCGTTCGTTGCTGCGGATGCAGTTCGGACAGAGTGGCGTCAGTGATCGGCGGGGCGCATGCGGTTGCCTTCCGTGGCGGCGCCGTTGTCGAGAATGCGCTTGAGCAGCCCGCGCAGCGTATCGACATCGCCCGGCGTGAAGCCAGCAAAGAACCGGTTCAGCACATGCGTATAGATGGCCGGCATGCGGTCGGCCAAGTCACGGCCGGCTTCGGTCACCTCCAGATGCACGACGCGGCGGTCGGACTCGCTGCGTACGCGCTCGATCAGGCCGCGTTTTTCCATGCGGCTGAGCATGCGGGTGAGGGAACCGATGTCGGTGTTCAGTTCGCGGCCGAGATCGGTGGCGGTCTGGCAGCGGCCGTTGGCGAGCAGCACCAGGCAACTGGCCTGGGAATGCGTCACATCCATCGCGGCAACTTCCTGCTCGATGGCCATCGATAGCGCTGTTTTGGCGCGGCCGACGAGGTAGCCAACGCTTTCGCACATGCGGTAGTCCTCCACCCGGAAGAGCGTTCCGGCAGCAGCGACATCGGTGGCGGGTCTTGTCTGTTCGGACATCTTATGTATGCACAATCATTGTCCGGACAAATATACGAATTGGCGCAGCAAACGGCAAGGTACTGAATGTGTGATTCCAGTTTTAGAAATAATGGGTGATCTATAGATTGCTCGTGCGGCATTCCTTTATCGATTCGTCAAGCAGTGTCATCTCTTGCGCATCGCAGCATGCTAGAATGTCAGGTTATTCCGCGAGCTGAATTTGGGTGCTGTCCCGGGCTCGTGTCACGCCTTTTCGAGTTCACATCCCATGCGCGCGCTTCGCAACATCGCCATCATTGCCCACGTTGACCACGGCAAAACCACCCTGGTCGACCAGCTCCTTCGTCAAGCCGGCACGTTCCGCGAGAACGAGCAGATCGCCGAGCGCGTGATGGATTCGAACGACATCGAAAAAGAGCGCGGCATCACGATCCTGGCCAAGAACTGCGCGGTCGAATACAACGGCACGCACATCAACATCGTCGACACGCCGGGACACGCGGACTTCGGCGGTGAAGTGGAGCGTGTGCTGTCGATGGTCGACGGCGTGCTGCTGCTGGTGGACGCCGTGGAAGGCCCGATGCCGCAAACGCGTTTTGTGACGCGCAAGGCGCTGGCTCTGGGCCTGAAGCCGATCGTCGTGATCAACAAGGTGGACCGCCCGGGCGCGCGTCCGGAGTGGGTGATCAACCAGACCTTCGACCTGTTCGACAAGCTGGGCGCCAACGACGACCAGCTCGACTTCCCGGTGGTGTACGCCTCGGGCCTGAACGGCTACGCCGGCCTGACCGACGACGTTCGCGAAGGCGACATGAAGCCGCTGTTCGAGACGATTCTCGACAAGGTGCCGCAGCGTAACGACGACCCGAACGGTCCGTTCCAACTGCAGATCATCTCGCTGGACTACTCCAGCTACGTCGGCAAGATCGGTGTGGGCCGCATCACGCGTGGCCGCGTGCGTCCCCTGCAGGACGTGGTGGTCAAGTTCGGCCCGGAAGGCAACCCGATCAAGGGCCGTATCAACCAGGTGCTGAAATTCCGCGGCCTGGAGCGCGAATTGGTGCAGGAAGCCGAAGCCGGCGACATCGTGCTGATCAACGGTATTGAAGAACTGGGCATCGGCTGCACCGTGTGTGCGCCGGACGCCCAGGAAGCGCTGCCGATGCTGAAGGTGGACGAGCCGACGCTGACGATGAACTTCTGCGTCAACACCTCGCCGCTGGCCGGCCGTGAAGGCAAGTTTGTGACGAGCCGTCAGCTGCGCGACCGTCTGGACCGTGAACTGAAGTCCAACGTGGCCCTGCGCGTGAAGGAGACCGGCGACGACACGATCTTCGAAGTGTCGGGCCGTGGCGAACTGCACCTGACGATTCTGGTGGAAAACATGCGTCGTGAAGGCTACGAGCTGGCCGTGTCGCGCCCGCGCGTGGTGTTCAAGGAAATTGACGGCGTGAAGTGCGAGCCGTTCGAGCGCTTGACCGTGGACGTGGAAGACGGCCACCAGGGCGGCGTGATGGAAGAACTGGGTCGCCGCAAGGGCGAACTGCTCGACATGGCGTCGGACGGCAAGGGCCGCACGCGTCTGGAATACCGTATTCCGGCCCGTGGCCTGATTGGCTTCCAGGGGGAATTCCTCACGCTGACGCGCGGTACGGGCCTGATCAGCCACATCTTCGACGACTACTCCCCGGTCAAGGAAGGCGACCTGGGCGAGCGCCACAACGGTGTGCTGATCTCGCAGGACGACGGCGCTGCCGTGGCCTACGCACTGTGGAAGCTGCAGGATCGCGGCCGCATGTTCGTGTCGCCGGGTGACGCGCTGTACGAAGGCATGATTATCGGCATCCACAGCCGCGACAATGACCTGGTCGTGAACCCGATCAAGGGCAAGCAGCTGACCAACGTGCGCGCCTCGGGTACCGACGAAGCCGTGCGCCTGGTGCCGCCGATCCAGATGTCGCTGGAATACGCAGTGGAATTCATCGCCGACGACGAGCTGGTGGAAGTCACGCCGAAGAGCATCCGCCTGCGCAAGCGCCACCTGAAGGAACACGAGCGCAAGCGCGCATCGCGCGAAGAAGCGGTCTGATCGCCAGTCGATCTGCCAAGAAAAACGCCCCGAGGTTCCGGGGCGTTTTTTTTCGTCCGGCGATGACGAGGGCGTTATGCCTGAATGCGCGCGAAGGCTTGCGCCAGATCGTCGATCAGGTCTTGCGGGTCTTCCAGTCCGATACTCAGGTACTTGGTTGCGGCCATGATCGATACGCGTCGCCACGCGCTTCGGGCCACCGTTCATGTGAGCGGCATCGCCTCGGCCGTGACAGCAGCGCGCGGGCTGCGCCACTCGGGCGGTTTCCACAGGTAGCGGATATCCCGATCGCGGAACGCGTCTGCCCACATGTCGCGCCATTCGTGGAAGGTGAGGGTGATGGGGTTGTGTGTGTGGATTTGCCGCGTGATGCCGAAGACGGGCGCGTCCTCCTCCGGTACGAAGCTGCCGAACATGCGGTCCCAGATGGTCAGCACGCCAGCGTAGTTGCGGTCGATGTACTGCGGATTCTTGGCGTGGTGCACGCGATGCACCGACGGTGTATTCACGTACTGCCCCAGCCAGCGCCAGAGGCCCGCGTAGCGCGAATCCAGCGCACCCAGCCGCGTATGCACGAAGAACTGGAATGCCAGGTTCAGGCCCACGGCGAGGATCACCGAATCCGGCGTAAAGCCGATCCACGCAAGCGGAATCCAGAACAGCCACATGCCAGAGATCGGATAGGTCAGGCTCTGGCGGAACGCCGTCGAAAAATTCATTCCTTCCGACGAATGGTGCGTCACATGCGAGGCCCACATCCAGCGCACGCGATGGCTGGCACGGTGGAAGAAGTAGTACAGAAAGTCCTGCAGCAGCAGGAGCAGAACGAACGACCACCATGTCTCGGGCACCGCGCGCAGGCCGTGGCTGTACGTCCACCCGTACACCGTCTTGATCATCAGCCACAGGAAGAACGCATCCGATGCCTGGTGCATGAGCGCGAGGCAGGCGTTTGAAACGGTGTCCTTCAAGCTGTAGACGGACGGATCGCGCTTGCGCCAGTACCACGCCTCCGCGCCGATGGTCAGCAGGAAGACCGGCGCAAAGGCCAGCAGGATCAGGCCTGGGTCGAAACTGGACGCGCCCGGGGCGACGTTGGCAGGGGTCATTGAATTGTTGTGATGTGTGTTGTCTCCAAGCGCCAGATATACGCCCAACACCCGCGCCGCGAAAGGGGGCAGGCTAGAGCCCTTCCTCGCTTAAATACGCTGTCGTGTACAGTGCCAGCCGTTCATCCCACAACACTATCCGAGACATGCAATCCACCGTTTCCATCGCGCCCCAGGCTGAAGTTCAACCCAACGTGATCGCCGAAGTACGCGGCGGCATCGGTTGGCTGACGCTGAACCGGCCGCAGGCGCTCAATGCGCTGTCGCTGGAGATGATCCGCGCGATGTCGCATGCGCTGCTGGCCTGGCAGCACGATCCGGAAGTCCACGCCGTCATCCTTCGCGGCGAGGGCGGCAAGGCCCTGTGCGCGGGCGGCGACATCCGTTTCTTTCACCGCGCGGCCACGGCCGGTGACCCGCAACTCATCACCTTCTTCACCGAGGAATACCGCCTCAACCACCTGATCTTCAGCTATGCCAAGCCCTACATCGCGCTGATGGACGGCGTGGTGATGGGCGGCGGCATGGGGATCTCGCAAGGTGCATCGCTGCGCGTGGTGACCGAGCGCACGAAGATGGCCATGCCCGAAACCAACATCGGCCTGTTTCCGGACGTGGGTGGTGGCTGGTTCCTGGCGCGCGTGCCGGGCCATGTGGGCGAATACCTGGGGGTGACGGGGCAGATGATCGAAGCGGCGGATGCGTTGTCGGTCGGTCTTGCTGATTGCCATGTCACCACCGAGGCGGCGGCGGCCATCGTCCAGCGCCTTCGCGACGGCAACTGGGGCAGCGCGGAGCAGATCACCGCATCCTTTACCGAAGCTGCATCTGCGCCCGATGATGCCAAGGCCATCATCGCGCCCCACCGCGAGGCCATCGACGCTTGCTTCAGCCAGGGCACCGTGCAAGGCATCTTTGCCGATCTGGCCGGCAGCACTGATGCCGAATGGGCCGCGCAGACCGCCGCGCACATGGCCAAGCGCTCGCCGTTGATGATGGCGGTGACGCTGGAACTGATCCGCCGCGGCCGCTACACCACGTTGGCCGATGAGCTACGCCGCGAGCTGGACATGATGACGCACGTGTTTGCCGACGGCGATGGTATCGAAGGCATTCGCGCACTCGCGGTCGACAAGGACCACGCACCCAAGTGGAAACACGCCAGCATCGACGCCGTACGTGACGATGACGTGGCCGCGTTTTTTGTTTCGCCTTGGCGCCGGGAGCAGCACCCGCTGCTGGGGCTGTCGGACTAGAACCGGTAAACTGCGCGCCTGGATTTTGAATCGTTGATTGTGCTGTGACTGCTGAACACCCTACGCCGAACCCACGCCGCCTGTCCGTCGCGCCCATGATGGACTGGACGGACCGCCACTGCCGGTACTTCCATCGCCAGATATCGCGCCACACCTGGCTCTACACGGAAATGGTGACCACCGGCGCGCTGCTGCACGGCGACGTTCCGCGCCACCTCGATTTCGACGAAGTCGAGCACCCGGTGGCGCTCCAGCTCGGCGGCAGCGAACCCGATGATCTGGCCCAGGCCGCGCGCCTCGGCCAGCAATGGGGCTACAAAGAGATCAACCTCAATTGCGGATGCCCGTCGGAGCGCGTGCAACGAGGAGCGTTCGGCGCCTGCCTGATGGCCGAGCCCAAGCTCGTTGCCCAAGGCGTCAAGGCGATGCGCGACGCGGTGTCGATTCCGGTCACGGTCAAGCACCGCATCGGCATCGACGCCATCGAGACCTACGATTTCGTGCGCGATTTCGTTGGCACGATCGCCGAGGCGGGTTGCGAGACCTTTATCGTCCATGCGCGCAACGCCATCCTGAAAGGCCTGAGCCCGAAGGAAAATCGCGAGATTCCGCCGCTGCGCTACGAAGTCGTCTACCAGCTCAAGCGCGATTTCCCGCATCTGGAAATCCTGCTCAACGGTGGGGTGCAGACGCTGGAGCAGATCGACACGCATCTCGCGCACATTGATGGCGTCATGATCGGCCGCGAGGCGTATCACCATCCGCATCTGATGGCTGCGTTCGATGCCCGGTACTACGGCGCGGGCACCGAGGCGCCCACGCGCGCGGAAGTGGAAGACGCGATGATCGGCTACGTCGGCCGCTGGGTAGAGCGCGGTGGTTACGCTGGTGCGGCGGTGCGCCACATGCTGGGGCTGTATCGCGGCGTGGCGGGCGCGCGCGGCTGGCGGCGCGTGCTGTCAGATTCCAAGGCGCTGGGCCGCGTCAAGACGCTGGCCGATGCCCACGCACTGTTCGATGAGGCGCGGACCCACCTGCGGCGCGGTGAAGAATCGAACGAGGAGGCTGTGGCGGTTTGATCGAGGTAAAGGGGCGCTGCCCCGACCGCCGAATGAAAAAAAGCCCGCGAATGCGGGCTTTTTCTTGAAACTTGGGGTGACTGATGGGATTCGAACCCACGACAACCAGAATCACAATCTGGGACTCTACCAACTGAGCTACAGCCACCGTTGTTACTTGATCGGCGAGTTGCCGTTCAAGGAAACAGCGATTATACAAACATTCTTTGGCCTTGCCTAGAGGGTTTCGCAACGGAGTTCAACGCGCCTCCGCCACGATCGTCCCCTGGTGATACACCACCTTCCAGCCATCCGCCGTCCGCCGCCACAACGTCGCCCGACGGGTCGTCCGGTTCGATTGCACCAGCGTGTACGTCAGCAAGTAGTTGTCCGGCGCAATCTCCTGGCAGCGGAAATCGCGCGTTTGCCAGAAATCCTCGCCGATATGGCCGTGCCGGGCATCGAGAACGCCGAGCACGTAGCTGCGGCTATAGCGCTGCCCCGAGGCACCGGTTTCCCAGAAGTCTTCCGTGGTCATGCGTTCAAAGTCTTCGCGGCGCGTGCCGAATTCGGGGCGATGGAAGATGGGTTCGCGCCGGCGCAGTTCTTCCAGCACGTTGAGCAGACCGGGGGCGGTGTCCAGAGACGGTTCCATGCGGCAAGCCTCCTGGGAAAGCTCAAGCATACAGCGCAGCCGGCGTGGCTTAGCGTTTTTCGCACTGCACAATGCGTGGCTTGCGCTTCGCCCCTATGATGGCGCCTTCGCCTTTTCCGGAAACCACTTCGATGCAACGCACTGCCCGTATTGGTCTGTCTTCGCTGACGATCGCACTGTCGCTGGCTTGTGGTACCGGCGCCTTCGCCGCCACGCTCCAAAAACCGCAACTCGATGCGTTGCTCGCCGCCGAACAATCCAAGGCATCGGCTGACCTGAACAGCTTTCTCGCTGCCGCTGCGAAAGCGGATCCGCAAGTCGCTGGCAGTGTCGCCGCGTACCAGAAGAAAGCCGTGCTCACCGGCGATGACCTCGTCAACATCGGGCGCCTGCTGGGTCTGTACAACCGCTTGCACAACCAGCAGGCCGTGATCGGTTCCATCGAGAAGATGGTCGCGCTGCCAACGGTGCGCGACGACAAAATTCCGCAGTACGAAAACCCCGCCATCGTTGCGTTTGGCAAGCTGATCGAGGGCATGGCCCACGACTTCGGCCTGAAATACCGCAACGTCGACAACCGCGTATTTGAAGTCACACTGCCCGGCAGCGGCTCGGACGAATTCGGCATCCTGACACACGCCGACGTCGTACCCGCAAAAGCGGAGGAGTGGGTGCTCGGCGACGGTACCAAGCTCGATCCGTTCAAGGTCACGCGCGTCGGCAACCTGCTTTACGGCCGGGGTACGATTGACGACAAGGGCTCGATTGCAGCCGCGATGTACGCTATGAAGACGGTCAAGGACAGCGGCGTGCCGCTCGCGCGCACGATCCGTCTGATGATCGAAACCACCGAAGAAACCGGCGGCGACGGCATGAAGTACTACCGCGAGCACACGCAATTGCCCGCGTACAACATCGTGCTCGACAGCAAGTACCCGGCCGTCGTCGCAGAGAAAGGCACGGGCGCACTGAAGGTGTTTTTCCCTGCGCAGGCTGGCGACGCTTCGCATACGGCCATCGTTTCGATGACGGGCGCGGCGTCGGCCAGCTCCATCCCGCAGACAGCCACCGCCACGCTCAAGGGCGGAGATCTGGGCGTGGCGGCCGCCGCGCTCGAAGCCAAGCGCGATGCGTTCGTGAATCGCTTGGCGGCTCAGGGCAAATTCTCGATCGATATCACGCGCACCGCGGACAGCATCGTTGTGAAGGTCTCCGGCACGTCGGCGCACGGCTCGCGTCCGGAAGAGGGCGTCAACCCGCTGCCGCGCCTGGCGCTGTTCCTGCGCGCGGCCGATCTTGGTCTGGCAGAGAACGCCTACGCCCACGCTGTGCGCTATCTGACCGACCTCTACGGCACCGACTACCTCGGCAATACCATGGGTCTCGCCTACAAGGACGACTTCATGGGCCCGCTCACCATTTCGCCCACCGTGATCGGCGACAAGAATGGCCGCGTGGAGGTGACCGCCAACGTGCGCATGCCGCGCGGCAAAACGCCCGACGCGCTGCGCGGTGAGATCGCCGGCAAGATCAACGCATGGGCCAACGCCAACCATGTCGCCCTCGAGATCAACCACGACCAGGGCAACTGGATGGCGCGCGATCCGAAGGGCGCGTGGCTGTCGACGCTGCTTAACATCTACGGCGACACCACTGGCCTCGATGCCAAGCCCGTGCCGACAGCCGGCAGTACGACCGCCAAGCTGATGCCGAACGCCATCAACTTCGGCCCCGCCATGCCCGGCAAGAAGTACACCGCGCACAACGCCAACGAGTACAAGGAAGTGCCGGACCTCGATCTCGATATGCAGATGTTCACCGAGATGCTGGTGCGCATTGGCAATCTGCAGTCGATGCAGTAACCGCCGCACGATCGCCATGAACATCATCCGCGCCAAGTCGTTTACCGCTGAGCGTGCCTGGGGCGCGCTCGATATTGCCAACATGAGCGGTATTACCACGCGCCTGCATTGGACTGACCAGCCTTATCGCTGGCATGTCAACGACGGCGAGGAGGTGTTCGTGGTGCTCGACGGCACGGTCGACATGCACTATCGGGAAGCCGGCGAGGAGAAAGTCGCGACGCTGGAGCCAGGCGATATCTTCTTCGCCGGTATCGGCTGCGAGCATGTCGCGCATCCGCGCGGCGAGGCACGCATTCTCGTCGTCGAGAAAGCGGGGAGCGTTTAGCGGCTCGCAGGTGGGTTGCGGCGCAAAAAAAAGCCCGCAATGTGCGGGCTTCGAATTCAGCGATCTCATTGCCCCTGAGGGCACTGGCAATACTACTGTCACTTACGCCAAACAAAATCCGGGTAAACGTCTGTTTTGCGGACGGAACATCGTCGAATGTGCCGCTGCAGCAACTTGCGAGCACAAAAAAACAGCCCGCTCAAACGGCGGGCCGAAAATCAGTTGAAGAAAGCCCTGTCCTCAGGGCACGGCAAGTGTATGAAATCAGTTGCGGCGGCAGCATTGGGGTATGCCCTGATCGGCCGCGGCAGCGCGATTCACAGCCCTTCATCGCCTTTCGTCCCCTCAGCAGCTTTCGGCGCCAGCGGTACGTGAGGCGGCCGGAATCGCATCCAGCATGCGGCAGATGGCGGCCATGCTGCCGACCATCGTGCGGCGCTGCTCCCCCTGATAGATACGCACGCCCTGGGTTTGGCGGAAGGGCACCGGCTGTACCGGGCGGCGGCGGGAAGACATCGATCCGAGTCGCATGGCAGACCTCGTGAGTTCGGGTGGAAAAGCGAGAGGCAAGACTCCGCCCTGGCGAGCCGATGGCTCACCTCCAGGTTGGATCAAACAGCAAAGATTTGGCGCTGAAATGCGCCAGAGAACTTACGGAGCAGCAGGCCGGATCAGACCGACGGCCAAGCCCTCCAGGTGAAACTCATCGCGATCCAGATCCACGTGGATCGGTTCAAAATCAGGGTTCTCGGCAATCAGTTCGATATGGCGGCCCTTGCGCTGGAAGCGCTTGACCGTGACGTCGTCGCCCAGTCGAGCCACGACGATCTTGCCGTTGGTGGCTTCGGCAGCGCGCTGCACGGCCAGCAGATCGCCATCCAGAATGCCGGCGTCGCGCATGCTCATGCCGCGCACCTTCAGCAGAAAATCGGGCTGCGCAGAAAATAGCGACGGATCAACCTGATACTGGCGATCGATGTGCTCTGCAGCCAGGATCGGACTACCGGCAGCCACGCGGCCCACCAGCGGCAACGTCAATTGCATCAACCCCATCGACGGCAGCGAGAACTGGTGCTGCGCCGTGTCGCCTGCCGCCCGCAGCCGAATGCCACGCGAGGCGCCCGGCGTCAGTTCGATCACGCCCTTGCGTGCCAGCGCGCGCAGGTGTTCCTCGGCCGCGTTGGGCGACGAGAACCCGAACTCAGCGGCAATCTCGGCGCGCGTTGGCGGGAAGCCCGTGCGTTGGATCGTCTGGCGGATCAGGTCGTAAATCTGCTGTTGACGGGGGGTGAGGGTGGCCATTGGCGTACTGTATATTTGAACAGGTGCTGTGATTTTATACAGTGACGCGGGAAGCGCAAGTGATTTTGTTGTGATCTGTTGCGCGAGCGCCCGGTCCGTATGACCGGCGTCAAAACCCATGCGACTGGTTAGAAGCTTATGCGCAATCCATGCAGGCGCGGCCGCAGGGAATCGCATAAAATCAAGGCCTTGACCGATTTTTGCATCGCCACATAGCCCGATGGAGCCTCGTTGGGCCGGCCCGAACGTCACCATGTCCGCTTTCAATCAAGAGACCGTTCTGAGCGTCCATCACTGGAACGACTCGCTGTTCAGCTTCAAGACCACACGCGACCAGGCGCTGCGTTTCCATAACGGCCACTTCGTCATGATCGGACTGGAGGTCGAGGGCAAGCCGCTGATGCGCGCCTACAGCATCGCCAGCCCGAACTACGAAGAGCACCTCGAGTTCTTCAGCATCAAGGTGCAGAACGGTCCGCTGACGTCGCGCCTGCAACATCTGAAGGTGGGCGACAAGCTGCTGGTGAGCAAGAAGCCGGTCGGCACGCTCGTGCTGGATGACCTGCTGCCCGGCAAGAACCTCTATCTGTTTGGTACCGGCACCGGCCTCGCGCCGTTCATGAGCATCATCCAGGACCCGGATACCTACGAGCGCTTCGAGAAAGTCGTGCTGCTGCACGGCGTGCGCCAGGTGAGCGAGTTGGCCTATGCCGATTTCATCACCAGCGAGCTGCCGAATAACGAGTTCTTCGGCGACCAGGTGCGCGAGAAGCTGATCTACTATCCGACCGTCACGCGCGAGCCGTTCCGCAATATGGGTCGCCTGACTGACCTCGTCGACAACGGCAAGCTGTCTGCCGACATCGGTCTGCCTCCGATGGACCCGGCTGTTGATCGTGCCATGATCTGCGGCAGCCCGGCCATGCTGGAAGACACGTGCAAGCTGCTCGATGCCCGGGGCTTCAAGATCTCGCCGCGCATGGGCGAAGCCGGTGACTACGTGATCGAGCGCGCCTTCGTCGAAAAGTAATCTGCACTGTTTCTGCTGCAAACGCCGGCCTGTGTGCCGGCGTTTTGTTTTTGCCGGGCGGCCCAGGGCAATCCCGCGTCGGCAAAGGCGGGGCGGGCGGATACAATGCGCGCCTTGCCCACCACGCATGTCTGCAACGATGTCTTTGCCTACCATCGCCATCCTCGCCACCGGCGGCACAATCGCCGGCTCCGCTGACGACGCGGGCTCCGCCGCGCGCTATCGCGCTGGCGCCGTCCCCATCGATCAACTGCTCGCTGCCAGCAAGCTCGGTTTGGAGCGCCTCGCCAACGTGCGCGCCGAGCAGGTTGCACAGATCGACAGCAAGGACCTGACGTTCGACGTATGGGAGAAGCTGGTAGCGCGCATCCGTCACTGGATCGACGTCGAGCGTGTGGACGGGGTGGTCATCACGCATGGCACCGACACGCTGGAAGAAACCGCGATGCTGCTGCACCTGACGCAGCAGACTGATACGCCGATCGTCATGACGGCGGCGATGCGGCCGTCGACGTCGCTCTCGGCGGATGGCCCGCTGAATTTGCTGAACGCGGTACGGCTGGCGGCCAGTCCCTCTGCGCGCGGGCGTGGTGTGCTGGTAGCGCTCAACCAGCGCGTGCATGCCGCGCGCGATGTGCAGAAGGGCCACACTTACGCGGTCGAGGCGTTTGTCTCCCCGGATATGGGGCCGCTGGGTTTCGTGCTCGATGCGCAAGTGCAGTTTCAGCGCGCGGCGCCGCGTTTGGCCGCAGCGGATGTGCTGCCGATGCCGCCAGCGGGCACGTGGCCATGGGTTGAGGTCGTATCGAGCTATGCGCAGCCTGACGCGCGCATGGTCGATGCGCTGGTTGCTGCTGGCGTGAAGGGGCTGGTGATTGCCGCAACCGGCGCGGGCTCCATCCACACCAATCTGGAAGCGGCACTGACCCGGGCGAGTCAACAGGGCGTTTTCGTACTGCGTTCCACGCGTACCGGCGCTGGCGTGGTGCCCGCGCAGGCTGGCGCAGAGGGCTGGGCGTCGAGCGGCACGCTGAACCCATATAAAGCGCGTGTGCTGCTGACGTTGCTTCTGGCCTCGGGGCGCGCCCAGGCAGAAGTTGCCTCTCTGCAGCAAGTCATTGATCGATATTGAAAAAATCGTCAGAGCCTGCGTATAATGGCAGGCTAACCAACCTTGCTGCACCGGAGTGTGACGCCCGGGCGGCTTAATCCACAAGGAGCGTCAATGCGTCATTACGAAATCGTATTCATCGTCCATCCGGACCAGAGCGAGCAAGTGCCCGCGATGATCGAGCGCTACAAGAGCACGGTCACCACGCAAGGCGGCCAAGTGCACCGCGTCGAGGACTGGGGCCGTCGTCAACTGGCCTACATGATCCAGAAGCTCGCGAAGGCTCACTACGTGTGCCTGAACATCGAGTGCGGCAAGGACACCCTGGCTGAGCTCGAGCACGCGTTCAAGTTCAACGACGCCGTGCTGCGTCACCTCATCGTTCAGACCAAGAAGGCTGAAACGGCGCCGTCGCCGATGATGAAGGAAGTCGCACGCGAAGAGGCCAAGAAGGCCGCCGCTCAGACCGAACAGGCCGCCTGATGCCGCGCGGTGCTGCGCAAGCCTGATCGCGCATCACCAGCATGAACGAAACCCTCGGGAACAACGCCATCAACCGCC
The DNA here is from genome assembly GCF_958405935.1 of Ralstonia psammae. NCBI lineage: Bacteria > Pseudomonadati > Pseudomonadota > Betaproteobacteria > Burkholderiales > Burkholderiaceae > Ralstonia > Ralstonia psammae. The sequence continues at coordinate 153,462 of NZ_CATZBU010000002.1, read as the reverse complement.
TGCAGCTCGTCGCCACTCTGGTCGAGCGCGAGGTGATGCGATACACCCCAGCCGGCGTGCCGATCGTCAATTGTCTGCTGACATACAGCGGGCAGGCGGTCGAAGCGCAGACAGTGCGACAAATCGAGTTCTCGATGGAAGCACTGGCAGCCGGCAAGATGGCTTCCGTTCTGGATCGCATCGCTCCGGGCACTGTCCTGGATTGCGTTGGATTCCTGGCTCGCAAGCACCGCAGTAGTAAGGCACTGGTCTTTCACATCTCCGGATGTAACGTATTCGTAAAGGATTGAATCATGGCATTCATGAACAAGAAGCAGCGCGACGCGAAGAACAAGAAGCGCTTCCAGCAGCAAAACCCGTTGTTCAAGCGTAAGAAGTTCTGCCGCTTCACCGTGGCTGGCGTCGAGCAGATCGACTACAAGGATCTGGACACGCTCAAGGATTTCATCGGCGAGAACGGCAAGATCACCCCGGCCCGCCTGACCGGCACGCGCGCGATCTATCAGCGCCAGCTGGACACGGCCATCAAGCGTGCACGTTTCCTCGCGCTGATGCCGTACACCGATCAGCACAAGCACTAATCAGCGGGATAAGGAGAACTCACAATGCAAATTATTCTGCTCGAGAAGGTCGTCAACCTGGGCAACCTGGGCGACGTGGTGCGCGTGAAGGACGGTTACGCTCGTAACTTCCTGATCCCGAACAAGCAAGCCCGCCGCGCTACGGATTCCGCCATCAAGGAATTCGAAGCCCGCCGCGCTGAGCTGGAAAAGCTGGCCGCTGAAAAGCTGGCTGCGGCACAAGCCGAAGGCGAGAAGCTGAACGGCCTGACGCTGCAACTGTCGCAGAAGGCTGGTGTGGATGGCCGTCTGTTCGGCTCCGTCACCAACCACGACATCGCCGACGCACTGGTTGCACAAGGCTTCAAGGTTGAGAAGGCGCAAGTGCGTCTGCCGAACGGCCCGCTGAAGACCACGGGCGACCACGCGGTTGTCGTGTCGCTGCACACTGATGTGGCAGTTGACGTGAACGTGTCGGTGCAAGGCGAGACCGTCTAAGACCGTACGCAGCACCTCGCGACACCCGGATAGCCGGCTGGCGCGAGTCAAGAAGGCAGGGACGAAAGTCTCTGCCTTTTTTGTTGTCCTTTGTATCAGGGGTTCAGATTGAAGACTGAGCAGCGCCGTTATAATCCCGCCATGAACGCGCCCTCCGATCCCCAGCTCGATTCCCTCAAGGTGCCCCCGCATTCCATCGAGGCCGAACAGTCGGTGCTCGGCGGGTTGCTGCTGGATAACGCCGCTTGGGATCGCATTGCCGATTTCATCAACGAGCACGATTTCTACCGCTACGACCACCGGCTGATCTTCCACAATATCGGCAAACTGATCTCGCAGGCCAAGCCGGCTGACGTGATCACGGTGTACGAGCAGTTGCAGGCCGCTGGCAAGGCGGAAGAGGTGGGGGGGCTGGCCTACCTGAACGCGCTGGCGCAGAACACGCCGAGCGCCGCGAACATCCGGCGTTATGCGGAAATCGTTCGCGATCGCGGCGTGCTGCGCCAACTCGTGACGATCGCAGACGAGATTTCGGCCGGTGCCTTCAACCCGCAAGGGCGCGACGTGCGTCAGTTGCTGGACGAGGCCGAATCCAAGGTGTTCGCGATTGCCGAAGAGGGTTCGCGCGGGCAGAAGGGCTTCCTGGAAATCCAACCGCTGCTCACGCAGGTGGTCGAGCGCATCGACGAGCTGTACCACCGCGATAACCAGAGCGACATCACAGGTGTGCCAACGGGCTTCGTTGATCTCGACCGCATGACCAGCGGTATGCAGGGCGGCGATCTGATCATCGTGGCGGGTCGCCCTTCGATGGGTAAGACGGCGTTCTCGCTGAACATCGGCGAACACGTTGCGGTGGAGCAAGGCCTGCCGGTCGCCGTGTTCTCGATGGAAATGGCAGGCACGCAGCTCGCCATGCGTATGTTGGGCTCGGTCGGTCGATTGGACCAGCACCGCCTGCGTACCGGTCGCTTGCTCGATGAGGATTGGCCGCGTCTGACGCATGCCATCCAGAAGATGAACGACGCGCAGCTCTTCATTGACGAGACGCCCGCGTTGAATCCGATGGAATTGCGTGCGCGTTCTCGCCGGCTTGCACGGCAGTGCGGGCAGCTCGGCCTGATCGTCATCGATTACCTGCAGCTGATGTCGGGCTCGGGCGGCGGTGAGAACCGCGCGACCGAAATTTCGGAAATCTCGCGCTCGCTCAAGGGCCTGGCGAAGGAACTCAACTGCCCCGTGATCGCGCTGTCGCAGTTGAACCGAAGCCTTGAACAGCGGCCGAACAAGCGTCCGGTGATGTCGGACTTGCGCGAATCCGGCGCTATCGAACAGGATGCCGACGTCATCCTGTTCATCTATCGTGATCAGGTCTACAACCCCGATTCCCCGGACAAGGGTACCGCTGAAATCATCATCGGTAAGCAGCGTAACGGCCCGATTGGCACTGTTCGTCTTACGTTCCTGGGTGAATACACGAAGTTTGATAACTTCACCGGGGGCAATGCCTTCTTTGACAACGACACGTAACACGCAATACGTGTCGGCCCGCCACAACGTGCCACGCATGTCGCGAGGCCGGTTCCGGTAAAATATTGCGTTTTAATGACAGCGCCGGCGGTGATCCCGTCCGGCGTTGTTTTTACGACTCCTGCTTTTCCCGTTCCCAAGGATCATCATGTTCGGTCGCTTCATGCCCACCGAAGGCAAGTTTTTTGAATACTTCAATCAGCACGCCGAGTGCGCCGTCAAGGCGGCCCATGCACTCAAGGAGCTGGTCAATGACTTGCCCAATGCTGAAATGCATGCACGCAATGTGCAGAACTTTGAAAAGAAAGCCGATCGCATCACGCATGACACGATCGAGTTGCTGCACAAGACCTTCATCACCCCGCTCGATCGCGACGAGATCCACAAGCTGATCACGACGATGGACGACATCCTCGACCTGATGGAAGACGTGTCGCTCACCATTTCGCTGTACGACGTGACCAACGTGACGGACGAATCTCGCCAGCTCGCAAGCATCTGCGTGGCTTGCTGCGAGGAGGTCCGCAAGGCCGTGGCGCTGCTCAGCGACATGAACAACGGCCGCCAGATCCTGACCATCGCTCACGAAATCGACCGCCTTGAGTCGGAGGCAGACCGTGTAATGCGCGCCGCCATGGCCAAGCTGTTCCGCACCGAGAATGACATCAAGCTGCTGATCAAGCTCAAGGCGATCTACGAGCAACTGGAGAGCGTCACCGATCGTTGCGAGGATGTCGCCAACATCATCGAAGGCATCGTGCTCGAAAACGCCTGACGAGACGACGCCCCATGCATACGCTTCAGATCAGTCTCTGGGTGGTCGTTCTGTTGGTGGCGCTGGCCATCGTGTTCGACTTCATGAATGGCTTCCACGATGCGGCCAACTCCATCGCTACGGTGGTGTCGACCGGCGTGCTCAAGCCGCAACAGGCAGTGGCGATGGCTGCAGCCTGCAACGTGATCGCCATTTTCATCTTCCACCTCAAGGTGGCAACGACGGTGGGGCGGGACACGATCGATCCGTCCATCGTCGATCACTACGTCATCTTCGGGGCGTTGCTCGGCGCCATCGCGTGGAACATCATCACGTGGTACTACGGCATTCCGTCCAGCTCGTCGCACGCGCTGATCGGTGGCTTGGTGGGCGCGGCCGTGGCCAAGTCTGGCACGGGCTCGCTGGTGGCCAGTGGCTTGCTCAAGACCGTGGCGTTCATCCTGATTTCGCCGTTGCTGGGCTTTATCCTGGGTTCGCTCTTGATGGTGGCCGTGTCCTGGCTGTTCTTCCGAACGCCGCCATCCAAGGTGGACCGATGGTTCCGGCGCTTGCAACTGCTCTCGGCCTCGCTGTACAGCCTGGGCCACGGCGGCAACGATGCGCAGAAAACCATCGGCATCATCTGGATGCTGCTGATTGCAGGCGGCTACGCTTCGGCCACCGCAACTGAACCGCCGATCTGGGTCATCGTCTGCTGCTATGTGGCGATCGGTCTGGGGACACTGCTGGGCGGCTGGCGGATCGTGCGCACGATGGGCCAGAAGATCACCAAGCTCAAGCCGGTAGGCGGTTTCTGCGCTGAAACCGGTGGGGCCATGACGCTGTTCTTGGCGTCGGCGTTGGGCGTGCCGGTGTCGACAACGCATACCATCACGGGGGCCATCGTCGGCGTGGGTGCGGCGCAGAAGGCTTCGGCAGTGCGCTGGGGCGTGGCAGGCAACATCGTGTGGGCGTGGGTGTTGACGATTCCCGCGTCGGCGTTCATGGCAGCCATCGCCTGGTGGATCGGCCGACACGTGCTGTAAGCCGACCCTAGATCGACTCCACAAAAACAAAACGCCCACCAAAACCGGTGGGCGTTTTGCATTGGAGCAAGCGATGCGCTATTGCGTGGCGAAGCGCGCGATGGGGTCGTCATCCGCAGGTGGGATCGCAGCCGGCGGTACGCGCGTTGACATCAGGCTGTCGGCCTGAGCATCGCGTGTGCGGGCGAGGGCACCCAGCGGATCATCGTCGATCGGGTGAGCGGGGCTGGCAGGCGCCGGCGTAATTGGTGCGATGGTCGATGCTGGTGCGTCAGGCAGGTTGCCTACGGCCACGACGCGGCGCGCACCCATGTAGCGGCTTGCCCAGTACGATTTGGTCATATCTTCCAGGCGCACCGTACCTCCCGTGGCCGGCGCATGGACAAACCGGTTCTGACCCACGTAGATGCCCACGTGCGAATTCGGCTGACCGGTCGTGTTAAAGAAGACGAGGTCGCCCGATGCAACATCGCGGCGATCCAGTGACGTGCCGCGCCGGCCCATTTCAGCGGCGGTACGCGGCAGGTTCACAGACGCGGCGCGCTGCACGACATAGCGCACGAGGCCGCTGCAATCGAAGCCGCTGTCGGGCGTATTGCCGCCGTAGCGGTAGGGCGTGCCGACCAGCGCCATGGCTTCGATGGAGATTTCCTCCAGACCCGCGCTCGGATCGTGAATGGGGGTGCCGCGTGTGCGCAGGCTCGCGTCGCGCGAGGCTGTGGAGCGGGTAGGCGTGGAGGAGCAGGCAGACAGCAGGCACACCAACGCCAGCAGGGCAGCGCCTGCCAGTCGCGTATTGCCGTGAGGAAAGCTGTGCCGCGTGAGCATGCGCCATCAGGAGAGTCCGGATAGCGAGCATGCTATGCGTGCCGCCTCAGAAAGCCAAACCGCGTGTTGGCGAGGCGCAACGCCAAGCGGGGCGCCGCTCCGCGGATTTTGCCCCGATGGCGTCGCGTTTTGCGGGCAGTTTTACCAGCGCAGTTGGACGCTGCGCGTGCTGCCAGTGTGCACCGTTGCGCGCTTGGTGACGCCCTGGTACGTGGCGATGACGTTATAGCTGGCCGGCGGAGCCTTGATCAGACAGCGCGGGCCATCGGCGCGGAAGCTTGCGACCTCCTTGCCGTGTCGCGTGAGTTGCACGTCGACGTCGGCCAGATACTCGCCACGCGCGCCTTGCGTAAACAGCAGAGACAGGTTGTAGTTGCGCGCTTCACTGTTCAGCGCCTGCTGCTCGTCCTGGGCAATGCCGCCGCAGACGTAGCTGATCTGGCCGACGGTCTTTGCCGTGAGGTCGTCGGCGAGCGCAATGGAAGCACCGGCGGACAGCACCATCGCCAGCGCGGCCGACGTCAGGGTCACGCACGATCGGGTCTTCAGGTTTTTCTGCATGGGCATCATTGGCCTCCATGAGTCAAAGGGAGAGATGGCCCATATGCAGCAAGAAAAAGGCCGCGCAACAGCGCGGCCTGATGGCACAACGGTTTGCGGCAGACGACTTTGCCGCGATGTGATTTCTATAGCACGTCGGACGCGTGATCTGCGAGTCGCGAGCGCTCACCGCGCGCCAGCGTGATGTGCCCGCTGTGACTCCATCCCTTGAAGCGATCCACCACGTAAGTCAGGCCCGACGAACCTTCCGTCAAATACGGCGTGTCGATCTGTGCGATGTTCCCCAGGCACACGATCTTGGTGCCCGGGCCCGCCCGCGTGACCAGCGTCTTCATCTGCTTGGGCGTCAGGTTTTGCGCCTCGTCGATGATCAGGAACTTGTTGACGAAGGTGCGGCCGCGCATGAAGTTCATGCTCTTGACCTTGATGCGCGAACGGATCAGCTCCTGCGTGGCCGCGCGGCCCCATTCGCCGGCGTTGTCGTCAGACTTTTGCAGTACCTCGAGGTTATCGTCGAAGGCGCCCATCCACGGCTGCATCTTTTCTTCTTCCGTGCCGGGCAGGAAGCCGATGTCTTCACCCACGGGCACCGTGGCGCGCGTGATGATGATCTCGTTGTAGAGCTTCTGATCCAGCACCTGCTCAAGGCCTGCCGCCAGCGCCAGCAGCGTCTTGCCCGTGCCGGCCTGACCGAGCAGCGAAACGAAGTCGACTTCCGGATGCATCAGCAGGTTCAACGCGAAGTTCTGCTCGCGGTTGCGCGCGGTCACGCCCCAGACGTTGTTCTTCTGGTGCGTGTAGTCCTTGAGCGTCTGCAGCACGGCGGTCTTGCCGTTCAGCTCCTTGACCTGCGCATAGAGCGGCAGGCTGCCGTCATTCGGCTCCAGGAAGACAAACTGGTTGACCAGGAACGACGGCACCAGCGGGCCGGACAAGCGGTAGAACGTCGTGCCGGTCTTGGGGTCCTGCCAGCTCTCGATGTTCTTGCCGTGCTTCTGCCAGAAGTCCGCCGGCAGGGCCATGATGCCGCTGTAGAGCAGGTCGGTGTCTTCCAGCACGCGGTCGTTGAAATAGTCCTCCGCCGGCAGGCCGAGGGCGCGCGCCTTGATCCGCATGTTGATGTCTTTGGACACCAGCACGACCGACCGATCTGGGCGCTGCTGTTGCAACGCGGCCACGACGCCCAGGATCTGGTTGTCGGCCTTGCCCTGCGGCAAGCCATCGGGCAGCTTGATGTCGTTCAGGCGCGTCTGGAAGAACAGGCGCCCTTGTGCATCGCGGTTGCCGAGCTTGGCGAGCGGCAGGCCGTCGTCCATGACGCCATCGGTGCCGGCCACAAGCTGATCGAGCGTGCGGCTGACCGTGCGGGCATTGCGCGCGACTTCGCTCATGCCCTTCTTGTGGTTGTCCAACTCTTCCAACGTCATCATTGGCAGATAGACGTCGTGCTCTTCAAAACGGAAGAGCGATGTCGGATCGTGCATCAGCACGTTGGTGTCGAGCACGAACAGCTTGGTCGGGCCTTCATCGCGGCGGGGGCGGCGGCGGGCGGCGGTTTCTGTCGATTTGCCGGTCGCGCTCACGTTATCAACGGCCTTGGCGAGGATGCCGGCGTGCTCGCGTGCGCTCTCTTTCGCCATGGGGGACGCCTCGCCAGAGCGGGCGCGGGCCATGCTGGCTGCATTGCGTTTGGGTTGCGCACGGCCGGTTTCTGACAACGCCTCGCGCTCGAGCGCTGGCACCGGTTTCCGAGGTTCCTGACCCGCCTTCGGCTTTCCGGCTTTGCCGAAAGGCTTGAATTCAGCCGGGTCAAGCAATTGGGCTGGCTGGGTGGGCATGGTCGGCAGCGGCATGCTTCGATTACCTCTCTGGGTGGAACAACGACGAACCACCGCCCACGCACATGGCGAGGCGATGCTGGCGGAAAACGTGGGAAAACGGATGAGCGCGTCGCAGGATTTGATGCACGGACGACGGCCACAAAAAAGCCGCCATGACCTGCGAGAGGTTGGGCGGCCTGGATGAACGCCACGACAAGCTGCACGATTCGGACGTTCTGCCCAGCCTGCTTGCCGGGAAAAACGCAGAAGCGGTATCAGGCCAACTTGGCCGCCGGTACCGTCGTGGGCTATCGGAATGGCATCCGGATTTCGTACTCATCGGTTCCGACTGTATCGGAAGCTTTTGTGATTTGCAATCGGTCACATGTGACGTGTGGTGCCGCGCAAACTGGTCACGACGGACGACGCGAAATGTCCTGCACGGCGCTTTCCGGACGATTGGCTATACGTACGGTTACAGTGCGCGCACCGCCGTCAGAACATCGTCCACATGGTTGGGCACTTTCACGCCGCGCCATTCCTTGCGCAGCACGCCCTTGCTGTCGATCAGGAATGTGCTGCGTTCGATGCCGCGCACGTCCTTGCCGTACATCTTCTTCATCTTGATCGTGTCAAAGATGGTGCAGACGGCTTCGTCGGCGTCGGAGATCAGCTCGAACGGCATCTCCAGTTTCGCCTTGAAGTTCTCGTGCGATTTCAAGCTGTCGCGCGAGATGCCGAACACCACGGCGCCGGCGGCTTCAAAGGCGTCGTACTGGTCGCGGAAGTTCATCGCCTCGGTGGTGCAGCCGGGCGTGTTGTCCTTCGGATAGAAATACAGCACGACGATCTTGCCGCGCTGCGATGCCGGCGAGAACGTCATGCCGCTGGTGGCCGGTGCGGAGAAATCGGGAAGAGGCTGGTCGAGCGTGACGGGCATGGTGTGTTCCGGAAAACCGCGGGAAGAGACGGGAAGCTCGTGGACGGGCAAAGCTGAGGTACCGCGCCCGCCGCCAAACCGGAGATCCGAAGGATCAGGCCGGCTGAACGATCAGGCTGCCGCTGCGGCCGGCAACTTCGCCCCACGTGACGGGCTGCACGGGCAGGGTACCGCGATCGAGTGTCGCGTAGTAATCGCCCATCGACCCCAGTCGATGGCCCTGCGCGCGCCAGCCTCGCAGCAACTCGCGGAAGATCGGGGCGAGTTTCTGCCCTTCAAGTTCTGCATGCAAGGTAAATACCTGATCGCGGTCGGACTCGGTCATCTTCAGGATATGACGGGCCACGTTGTCGAGGGTGATGTCTCCCACGCCGATCAGTTCGTCCAGCGTGGGTAGCGTGGTCGGCAATTGCACGTGGTTCAGCGCTTTGCCGTCAACGCTCGGGATGTACGGATGCGTGCCCCGGCCGTCGGAGGCGTAGGCCATGCCCCAGTTGTCGATCTGACGGAAGGCGTGGTCGTTCATCTGCCAGCCGGCGGCGCCGTGTGTAACGGGCGGCTTGCCGAACACCTGGACGAAACGCGCGTGGGCAGCGGTCATCTGGCGAGCGGTCCAGCCGGCATCGCGCTGGCGGACGTTGTCTTGCCAGAGCACGTGGTCCCACGTGTGGATGCCGGTCTCGAAACCGCTCTCGGCAATGGCACGCATTTCGGCAGCGGCTTTGCGGCCGATGTCGGGGCCCGGCAGCAGCACGCCGTACATCAGCGTACGAAAGCCGTAATGCTCGACGACCGACGTGCGGGAAACCTTTTTCAGGAAACCGGGGCGGAAGGCCCGGCGCAGCGCCCAGCCGGTGTGATCCGGGCCGAGGCTGAAGAGGAAGGTCGCGCCCGCCTCGTGCTCGCGCAACATGCGCGCGAGGTTGGGCACGCCTTCGCGGGTGCCGCGCAGGGTGTCGACGTCGATCTTGAGGACGATGAGGGCCATGAACCTGCGCGGGGTGTTGCTTTTACTTGTTGCTGTTGCCGTTGCCGTCTTCGACCAGGCTGCGGGCTTCGGCCACGTGCGTGCGATACGCTTCGAAGATATTCGCCAGCGCGTCCTTCATCACGGTGGTCGGCTTCCAGCCGAGGTCTTCCATGGTGTTGGCGATCTTCGGCACGCGGTTCTGCACGTCCTGGTAGCCGTTGCCGTAGTAGGCGCCGGAGGTCGTTTCCACCAGCTGGACCTGTTTGGCCGTGTCCTTGTACTCATCGATGTTGGCGGCTTGTTCCAACATCATGTTGGCCAGTTCGCGCACCGAGTAGTTGTTCGACGGGTTGCCGATGTTGTAGATCTTGCCCGAGGCCACGCCGTTCTTGTTGGCGATGATGCGCACCAGCGCGTCGATGCCGTCATCGATATACGTGAAGGCGCGCTTCTGGCTGCCGCCGTCGACGAGCTTGATGTTCTCGCCGCGCACGATGTGGCCGAGGAACTGCGTCACCACGCGCGACGAACCTTCCTTCGGGGTGTAGATCGAGTCCAGGCCCGGGCCGATCCAGTTGAACGGACGGAACAGCGTGAAGTTCAGACCTTCCATGCCGTAGCCCCAGATCACGCGGTCCATCAGCTGCTTCGAGCATGCGTAGATCCAGCGCGGCTTGTTGATCGGGCCGTAGATCAGGGGCGAGGCCTCCGGATCGAACTCCGAATCGCTGCACATGCCGTAGACCTCGGAGGTCGACGGGAAGACCAGGTGCTTGCCGTACTTGGCAGCCGAGCGAACGATCGGCAGGTTGGCTTCAAAGTCCAGCTCGAACACGCGCAGCGGGTCTTTGACGTAGGTCGACGGCGTGGCGATGGCCACCAGCGGCAGGATCACGTCGCACTTCTTCACGTGATACTCGACCCACTCCTTGTTGATGGTGATGTCACCCTCGAAGAAGTGCATGCGGGGGTGGTTGATCAGGTCGCCCAGACGCTCGGTCTGCATGTCCATGCCGTAGACCTCCCAATCGGTGGTCTCCAGGATGCGCTTGGACAGGTGGTGGCCGATGAAGCCGTTGACGCCGAGGATCAGTACTTTTTTCATGAAGGCAAACTCAAGATCAGGAGAGGGCGAGCTGGCTGGCGAGCTGCTGCGCGGTCACGACAGACGTTCCGCCGGCAGCTTGGGGCTCGACGCGCCAGAGCTCGTGAATGGCGATGGCTCCCCCATCGCCGCACACGCCGAACATCGCATTATCCACGACGTGCAAGCCCGGCGGCAAATTCGTAAAGTTTTGGTGCGCCAGACGGGCTCGCGCGACGATGTAGCGCTCGCTGCCGGCGTCCGTGAAGGCACCCGGGTAGGGCGGGGCGACTGCCCGGATCAGGTTATAGACCTGCTGGGTCGGTTTGGACCAGTCGACCCGGCCGTCTTCGGGCTTGCGGCCGCCGAAATAGCTGCCGTTGGCGAGCACGTTCGGGTGCTGCGGAATCTGCCCGGCAATCATGGCGGGAAGCGCACGCCAGAGGGTCTGTTCGGCAGCCACCGTGGCCTTTTCAAACACTTCGTGCGCCGTGTCGTCGGGCAGGATCGGGACGATGGTCTGGTCGACGATATAGCCGGCATCCGGTTTTTCGACCATTTCGTGCAGCGTGGCGCCGGTTTCGGTTTCGCCGTGCAGCACCGCCCAGTTGATGGGCACGCGGCCGCGGTACTTGGGCAGCAGCGAGCCGTGCATGTTGAACGCGCCGAATTTGGCGAGGCTCAACAGGCGCATCGGGATCATGTGCCGGTAATAGAAAGAGAAGATGAAATCCGGGGCGATGGCGGCGATCCGGGCGTGCAGGTCGTCACCGTTTGCGTTGTCCGGTGTGATGTAGGGGATGCCCAGTTCCTGTGCCGTGGCGCGCACGCTGCCGAACCAGATGTTCTCAGCGGCGTTGTCCTCGTGCGTGACAACGAGTTCGACCTGAATGCCGTGCGCGGCCAGCACGCGCAGGCAACGCACGCCGACGTTGTGATACGCGAAAACGACGGCGCGCCGCTTGATGTCGGAACTCATGCAATACCCCGCTGCGAGGCCGTCTTCAGATCGGCAGCACCGGCTTCATGCAGGTGCGACGCCTCCTCCAGCACACCCTGCACCAGATAGCGCGGGCGCTCGCGCACCTGTTGATAGATGCGGCCAATGTATTCGCCCAGCAGGCCGATACCGAACAGCAGCACGCCCATCAGGAAAAACGTGATGGCGAACAGCGTGAACACACCCTGGACTTCCGCGCCCAGGATGAAGCGCCGCACCACCAGCAGGATGAACAGCACCGCCGAGCCCAGCGACAGCAGCATCCCGATCGCCGAGAACCATTGCAGCGGCACCACCGAGAAGCCCGTCACCAGGTCGAAATTCAGGCGCACGAGCTTGTACAGCGAGTACTTCGACTCGCCCGCGAAGCGCTCTTCGTGGTCGACTTCGATTTCGGTCGGGTTCTTGCTGAACGTGTAGGCCAGTGCCGGGATGAAGGTGTTGACTTCGCGGCAGCGGTTGATGGTGTCGACGATGGTCCGGCTGTAGGCACGCAGCATGCAGCCCTGGTCGGTCATCTTGATGTGCGTGATGCGCTCGCGCAGCGAATTCATCGCGCGCGACGCGGTGCGGCGGAACCAGCTGTCTTGGCGGACGCGGCGGATGGTACCGACGTAGTCATAGCCTTCGTCGAGCTTTTCGACCAGGCGGCCGATTTCTTCCGGCGGGTTCTGCAGGTCGGCATCGAGCGTGACGACGCGCTCGCCGCGCGCATGTTCGAAGCCGGCCAGAATGGCCATGTGCTGGCCGTAGTTGCCGTTGAATAGCACGACGCGCGTGCTGTCCGGGCGCGCGCGGAATTGCTCGGCCAGCATGGCTGCGGAGCGGTCGCGGCTGCCGTCGTTGACGAACACGACTTCATACGAAATGCCGAGTGCGTCGAGTGCGGGATACAGGCGCGCAAACAGCGCAGCGAGCCCCTCTTCTTCGTTGTAAACAGGAATGACGACCGAGAGAGCGGGTGTCTTCATTATTGGATTATTGGTACTGGGCGCAAAGTTGGCGGACCGCGCTGACCACGCGATCCACATCGGAATCTTCCATGCCGGCAAACATCGGCAGCGTAACAATGGCACGGCCAATGCGCTCGGCCACCGGGAACATGCCCGGCTTCCAGCCGAGTTCGCGATAGAGCTTGAAGAGGTGGATGGGCGGATAGTGCACGCCCGCGCCGATGCCCAGCGCCTTCAGGCCAGCCATGAAGCCGGCCCGATCCACCTTCAGTCGATCCAGCGGCAGCACGATCTGGAACATGTGCCAGTTGGTGTGCGTGAAGTCTTCCACCGGCAGCTCGACGCCGAACGACTCGATGTCGGCCGCGCGCATGCCGGCAAAGTAGCGGCGGGCCAGCGCGGCACGGCGTGCGGTCACGGCTTCAAGCTGTGCGAATTGCCCCAGGCCGATCGCCGCATTCACGTCGGTCAGGTTGAACTTGCCGCCTACCAGGTCGACTTCCATGCCATCAAAGCCTGTGCGCACGACGCCTTGCAAGCGATATTTCTCAGCCAGCACGGCTTCTTCGGGCGTGTTCAGCACCAGGGCGCCGCCCTCGATGGTGGTGATGTTCTTGTTGGCCTGGAAGCTGAAGCTGACCAGGTCGCCAATCTGGCCGATGCGCTTTTCGCCCCAGCGCGAACCAATGGCCTGCGCGGCGTCTTCCACCACGCGCAGCTTGTGGCGGCGGGCGATGTCGTACAAACGATCCATGTCGACGGGCAACCCCGACAGATAGACCGGAATGATGGCCTTGGTACGCGGCGTGATGGCGGCCTCGACCTTGTCCAGATCGATATTGCGCGTAACCGGGTCGATGTCGGCGAAGACGGGTTTGGCACCGACCGTCAGGACCACGTTGGACGTGGCGACCCACGAGATCGGCGTGGTAATGACCTCATCGCCAGGGCCGATGCCAGCGATGCGCAGCGCGACCTCCATCGTCGCCGTGCCGTTGGCGAAGGTGCGAACGATGCGGCCGCCGAAATATTCCGACAGCGCGGCTTCGAATGCGGCAACCTTGGGGCCCGAAGTGATCCAGCCCGAGCGCAGCACATCGGCCACGGCGGCGATGGTCGCTTCGTCAATGGTCGGGCGCACGAAGGGCAGGAACGGAAGTTCGGCAGTGGCGGTGGTTTGCGTCATGACTTGAATGAGGTTGAGTGCTGGTGTGGACACATCGGCTCACGAACGAGCCAGCACAAGCACGCCGACGAGGATGATCGCGATGCCGATCAGGCGCTGCAGCGACAGCACTTCGCCAAACAGATACCACGCCAGGAAGGCGTTGACCACGTAGCCCAGCGAGAGCATCGGATACGCGATGGTCACATCCACGCGCGACAGCCCGAGAATCCACACCACCACCGAGATGACGTAGCACGACAGGCCGCCGATGATGGGCCACTGCGTTGCAAGCTTGATGCCGATCGGCAGGATGTTGTCGGCCGAAAACGCAAAGCGGCCAATGTTGTTGACGCCCGCCTTGAGCAGCAGTTGAGCGCAGGCATTGAGCATGACGCCCGTCAGGATCAGCCCGAAAGTGACCAGATTCATGTGTTCTTTTGATGTTTGGCAGACTGCGGCGGTTTCCCCGTGCGGATGTTCTCAATCCCGCCGCCGGGGCGCATGTTACGACAATTCCGCTTGCACGCCCCTTTCGACAATCCGTGGCGGTGAAACCTAGTTGCGCCGGACGATCACGCGGCGGGCATCGCGGGCGATCACGATCATCGGTACGCCCTGGGCTGTCAGCCGGTCATAGGTGCCCGGCCCCATCATGGCGACGGCCTGGCCGCCAGCCTTCCAGCGGGCCACGAACGCTTCGGTGGTCGGAACCCACTTGGCCGGCTCCTGTTCGACGCCGAAGGCCAGTTCATCCGGTTCCTGCACCATGATGGTGGGTCTGCTGAGGTAAAACGGCATTGTATGGTCCAGACGCTCCACCGCATAGAACGGCACGTCCGGCTTGAGCCACGGCTTGACGGCAGGCACGAGATCGATACCCGACATCGAGCGCCCGAACGCTTCGTGGCCGAGCATCGCGACGGTAAACGTCAGGAACCACGCGCACGCAAATGCAAGCACGCTCTCGAAGCGCCTTTCCGCCAAGCGAAGCGCGAGCCACGTGAACCCCGCTCCTGCCACGAACGCCACGGCCAGGAACATCGCAAAGCGGGAAAACACCGCATTCGCGTACATGTCCGACGACATTGTCGCCACATAACCGCTGGCCGCGAGGCCGATCAGCGCGAGCGCCAGAAAGGCTCTGAGTTGCCAGCGCCATGCGTGCTGGCTGGTGCGCTCCAGCACCAGGGCCGCCAGAACCGCCAGCGCCGGGATGACCGGGAAGATATACCCCGGCAGCTTCGAGTCGGAAATGCTGAAAAACGCGAAGATCAGGATGGCCCACAGGCCGAGCAGCAGCGTGGGGCGAAAGCCATTGCTGGCGGTTTCGCCACGGGTGACGGCCAGGCGTGCGGCACCGGGCAATTGCGCCAGCCACGGCAGGAAACCAGCCACCAGCAATGGCACGAAGTACCAGAGCGGCGCGTTGCGATTGTGCACGGTCGACGTGAAGCGCTGGAAATGCTCGTGCACGAAGAAGAACCACGCGAATTCCGGGTTGCGCATCGAGATCAATACGAACCACGGCGCGCCCACGGCAAAGAAGACAACCAGACCGCTGACGAGATGCAGGCGTTTCCACAGAGCCCAG
Organism: Ralstonia psammae; assembly: GCF_958405935.1. Classification (NCBI taxonomy): domain Bacteria; kingdom Pseudomonadati; phylum Pseudomonadota; class Betaproteobacteria; order Burkholderiales; family Burkholderiaceae; genus Ralstonia; species Ralstonia psammae. Next base: position 138,159 of record NZ_CATZBU010000002.1, on the reverse strand, counting down.
TCGCGCGCGACCAGCGTGTAGACCACCAGCACAAAGCCCGGCAGCACCACGCCGATCAGGCCCTTGCTCAGTACCGCCAACGCCATCGACGCCCAGCAGGCCCACATCCAGCCGCGTTGTTGAGCCCGCGTGGCATCCGGATGCTGCGCGAGCAACAGCGCGCCCAGCGCCATCGTCATGCAGCCGGCCACGCCCATGTCGAGCGAATTGAAGTGCGAGCCTACGTTCCACAGAGGCGCGCTCACCAGTACCAGCCCGCTGAGGACGGCTGTCCGCTTGCCCCACCAGCGCGCCGCCGCCAGCATCGTAAAAACAATGCCGACGATGCCGGAAAGCGCGGTGAACAACCGCGCCTGCCAGTCGCCGATGCCGAACAGCGTGTAGGCAAGTGCGGTGCCCCACATCTGCAGCGGCGGTTTCTCGAAATACTTCAGGGCGTTGTAGCGGATGGTCACCCAGTCGCCGGAGGAGAGCATCTCGCGCGCGATTTCGGCGTAGCGGCCTTCGTCGGTGGGGATCAGGTGGCGGTAGCCCAGTGTGCCGAGCCAGACGGCCACAAGCGCGGCGGCCAGCAGCCACAAAGAGGCATTGCGCCAGGGCAAGCTGGGCGCGGGGTTCGTGCGGTCGATCGGCATGCGGTCAGGCACGCTCGATCAGCAGGGCGGCGGCCACCTTGCGGCCTTCCAGCATCAGGATGTTGTACGTGCGGCCGGCGGCCTGCAGGTCCATGGCGTCCACGCCGATGCGCTTTTCGGTGAGCGGCACCGTCAGTCGCGGGTGCGGGAAGCGCAACTTGTTGCCGGTCCCGAAGATCACCACTTCGGCGCCCAGTTCGAGCAGGCGGGCGAAGTGCTCGGGCGCCAGGTCTTCAAAGCGCGACACATCCCATGGCACCACGGCACCCTCGGGCATCACCAGCACGGAGTGCGCGTAGCGCACCTTGTTGATTTCGATATAGCCGTCGCCATAGCCGGTAACGGTATTGAGGACGGTCGACGAATCGGATGAATGGAGCTTCAAGGCGGGAATCCCATCGGGCGCCATGCCTGCGGCGCATAGGGCTGCACGCTGGCAAGGGCGCTAGGTTTCAGACTTCCGGCAGGTTTCGCTGCGTTGCAAAAATGCCTGCCTAAGTCTGTCATAATGGGCTAAATTATATCTTTTTCTCTCCTTCGCCCGCCGCGCCATAAACGATGCCCGGCAAGGAATAGCGAAGCGGCGCCTGCCGCTGTGTGGCGTTATCGTCGCCGCTTTGCTGCGCCACAGAATGCCCGTAGTTCCACAGCCCGTTCAACGTCGCCAATCGCCGCCTTGCCCGTGAAAACGATCCAGAAATCCGCCAAGCTCAACAACGTCTGCTATGACATTCGCGGCCCCGTGCTCGAGAAGGCCAAGCAGATGGAAGAAGAGGGCCACAAGATCATCAAGCTGAATATCGGCAACCTGGCCGTGTTCGGTTTCGATGCCCCCGAAGAGATCCAGCAGGACATGATCCGCAACCTGCCGAATTCGGCAGCGTATTCGGATTCCAAGGGCATCTTCGCGGCGCGCAAGGCGGTGATGCACTACACGCAGGAGCAGGGCATCAAGAACGTCACGCTGGACGACATCTATCTGGGCAATGGCGCGTCGGAGCTGATTTCGCTGGCCACCAATGCGCTGCTCGACGCCGGTGACGAACTGCTGCTGCCGGCGCCCGATTACCCGCTGTGGACGGCAGTGACGAGCCTCTCGGGCGGCACGCCGGTGCACTACATCTGCGACGAAGCCAACGGCTGGATGCCGGACCTGGACGACATTCGCGCCAAGATCACGCCCAACACCAAGGGTATCGTCGTCATCAACCCGAACAACCCGACCGGCGCGCTGTATTCGGACGAACTGCTGCTGGGCATCGTTGCCATTGCGCGCGAACACGGCCTGGTGATCTTCGCCGATGAGGTGTACGACAAGGTTCTGTTCGACGACCACAAGCACACCGCGATCGGTTCGCTGTCGGAAGACGTACTGACGGTGACGTTCAACAGTCTGTCGAAGAGCTATCGCTCGTGCGGTTACCGCGCGGGCTGGATGGTCGTGTCTGGCGACAAGCGCCCGGCCAAGGACTACATCGAAGGCCTGAACATGCTGTCGTCGATGCGTCTGTGCGCCAACGTGCCGGGGCAGTGGGCGATCCAGACCGCGCTGGGCGGCTACCAGAGCATTAAAGACCTGGTGGCACCGGGCGGCCGCATGCGCCGTCAGCGTGACCTAGCGCACGAGTTGATCACGGCGATTCCCGGCGTGACCTGCGTGAAGCCCAAGGCTGCGTTGTACATGTTCCCCCGCCTGGACCCGGCGGTGTATCCCATCGAAGACGACCAGACCTTCATCCGCCAGTTGCTGGAAGAAGAGCGTGTGCTGCTGGTGCAGGGCACGGGCTTCAACTGGCACTCGCCGGACCACTTCCGCATCGTCTTCCTGCCGCACGAAGATGATCTTCGTGAAGCCATTGGCCGAATTTCGCGCTTCCTGGAGCGGTACCGTCAGCGTCACGGTACTGGCATCCGGGCCGCATAAAATCGGTCTTCCGCCAGATCAGTAACTGCGGGGCAGACCGAGGTGTCTGCCCTGTGTGTTTTTTGCCTCTCCGCTTTTTCGTTTCTTTACGACTCGTCTCATGAATCCCATCAAGATCGGCCTGCTCGGGCTCGGTACCGTCGGTGGCGGTACCCTCAAGGTTCTGCAACGGAACCAGGAAGAAATCCGCCGTCGCGCGGGTCGCGGCATTGAAGTCGCCATGATTGCCGTGCGCAATCTCGAGCGCGCCCGCGCCATCGTCCAGGAAGCCGGCGCGACCGTGCCGGTGGTGAACGACCCGTTTGCGGTTGTGGATTCGCCCGAGATCGACATCGTCGTGGAGCTGATCGGCGGCTATGACCTGACGCGTGAGCTGGTGCTGCGCGCCATCGCCAACGGCAAGCACGTTGTCACCGCCAACAAGGCGCTGCTGGCCGTGCATGGCAACGAGATCTTCAAGGCCGCACAGGACAAGGGCGTGATGGTGGCGTTCGAGGCCGCTGTGGCCGGCGGCATTCCCATCATCAAGGCACTGCGCGAGGGCCTGACGGCCAACCGCATCGAGTGGATCGCCGGCATCATCAACGGCACCACGAACTTCATCCTGACCGAGATGCGCGACAAGGGTCTGGACTTCGATACGGTGCTCAAGGAAGCCCAGCGCCTGGGCTACGCCGAAGCCGATCCGACGTTCGACATCGAGGGCTTTGACGCCGCGCACAAGCTCACGCTCATGAGCGCCATCGCCTTTGGCGTGCCGGTGCAGTTCGAGCGCGCGTATGTGGAAGGCATCACCAAGCTGGAAGCCGTCGACATTCGCTACGCAGAAGAACTCGGCTACCGCATCAAGCTGCTGGGCATTACGCGCCGTGCCGAGGCAGGCATCGAACTGCGCGTGCATCCCACGCTGGTGCCGGCCAAGCGCCTGATCGCCAACGTCGAGGGCGCGATGAATGCCGTGGTCGTGAACGGCGATGCCGTAGGCCCGACGCTGTATTACGGCAAGGGCGCCGGCGCCGAGCCGACTGCTTCGGCCGTTGTCGCCGATCTGGTTGACGTGACGCGCCTGCACACGGCAGACCCGGAACACCGCGTGCCGCACCTGGCGTTCCAGCCAGATGCGCTGTCCGATACGCCCGTACTGCCGATCGATGAGGTGCGCTCCAGCTACTACCTGCGCATGCGCGTGGCGGATGAAACCGGCGTGCTCGCCGACATCACGCGCATCCTGGCCGAAGGTGGCATCTCGATCGATGCCATGCTGCAGAAGGAATCGCGCGAAGGCGAGCCGCAGACCGACATCATCATGCTGTCGCACGTGACGGTGGAGAAACGCGTGAACGCCGCCATCGCCGCCATCGAAGCGCTCCCGACCGTGCTGTCGAAGGTCACGCGGATCCGCATGGAAGAACTGAACTAAGCGCAGGACATGAGCATGCAATATCGATCGACCCGCGGCCACGCAGAGCTGCAGAGCTTCTCCCGCATCCTGCTGGGTGGCCTGGCGCCGGACGGCGGCCTGTACCTGCCTGAGCAGTACCCGCATGTCAGCGTTGAGGAGCTGACCCGCTGGCGCGACCTGCCGTACGCAGACCTTGCGTTTGAAGTCCTGCGCAAGTTCGCCACCGATATTCCCGAGGATGACCTGCGCGCACTGACCCGCCGCACCTACACGCCCGAGGTGTACTGCAACGCGCGTGCCGGCGACAACACCGCCGACATCACGCCGCTGCACAAGCTGGGCGAGGAAGGCGGCACGTCGCTGTCGCTGCTGTGCCTGTCCAACGGCCCGACGCTGGCCTTCAAGGACATGGCGATGCAGTTGCTGGGCAACCTGTTCGAATACGCGCTCGACCGTGAGCACGCCGAGCTGAACATCCTGGGCGCCACTTCCGGCGACACGGGCAGCGCAGCCGAATACGCCATGCGCGGCAAGCGCGGCGTGCGCGTGTTCATGCTGAGCCCGCACCGCAAGATGAGCGCGTTCCAGACCGCGCAGATGTTCAGCCTGCAAGACAAGAACATCTTCAACATCGCCATCGAAGGCGTGTTCGACGACGCGCAGGACATTGTCAAGGCGGTGTCGAATGATCTCGACTACAAGGCTCGCCAGAAGATCGGCACGGTCAACTCGATCAACTGGGCGCGGGTCGTCGCTCAGGTCGTCTACTACTTCAAGGGCTACCTGCTGGCCGCCCCGAAGATCGGCGACAAGGTGTCGTTCTGCGTGCCGTCCGGCAACTTCGGCAATGTTTGCGCCGGCCACATCGCGCGGATGATGGGGCTGCCGATCGACAAGCTGGTCGTTGCCACCAACGAGAACGACGTGCTCGACGAGTTCTTCCGCACGGGCACGTACCGCGTGCGTTCGGCTGCGCAGACGTACCACACGTCGAGCCCGAGCATGGACATCAGCAAGGCGTCGAACTTCGAGCGCTTCGTGTTCGACCTGCTGGATCGTGATCCGGCGCGCCTCGCGCAGCTCTTCCGCGACGTGGACGAGAAGGGCGGTTTCTCGATGACGGGCAAGCCGGAGTTCGACCGCATTGCCGAGTTCGGCTTTGTCTCGGGCCGCAGCTCGCACGAAGACCGCGTCGATACGATTCGCGACGTGTTCGCCACCTACGGCACGATGATCGACACCCACACCGCCGACGGGGTGAAGGTGGCGCGCGAGAACCTGACGCCGGGCGTGCCGATGGTGGTGCTGGAAACGGCGCTGCCGGCCAAGTTTGGCGACACCATTCGCGAAGCGCTGGATCGCGAGCCGGAGCGTCCGGCCGGCTACGCTGATATCGAATCGCTGCCGCAGCGCTTTGAAGTCATGCCGGCGGACGTTGACCGTATCAAGGGCTACATCGCCCAGCACACCGGCCTTTGAACCGATCCATGGTCCTACAGCGCGTCCCGATCTTGACGCTGCGATGCTCGCCGTACCCATGTACGGCTGCGCTTCTCGCGCCAATCTCGGGCCGCCTGCTACGGATCATGAACAGGTTCTGAAAGATGGAAGCCGCGCCGGATGACGTAGCCGGAGCAGCGTTCGCGCGCTGCCTGCACGACATCCGCGCCTGCCGCGAGTGCAAGGGCGCATTGGCGCACGAGCCTCGCCCGGTTGTCGTGGCGGACCGCCGCGCGCGTGTCCTGATCATCGGGCAGGCGCCGGGCCGCATCGTTCACGAAACCGGCATCCCCTGGAACGACCGCTCCGGCGACCGCCTACGCCAGTGGCTGCAGATTTCGTACGACGATTTCTACGCTGACAGGCGCATCGCCGTGGTCCCGATGGGTTTCTGCTTTCCCGGCACCGGCGCGAACGGCGATTTGCCGCCGCGCCCGGAATGCGCACCCAAATGGCATCGGCTGCTGCTGACCGCGATGCCTGATGTGAGGCTGGCGCTGCTGGTGGGCACCTATGCCCAGCGCAACTACCTCGACGTGCCGCGCAATTGGTCGCTGACCGACGTGGTGCGCAATGGGCCCGTGCAGGACGCTGACGGCCGCGTGCTGTTTCCGCTGCCGCATCCGAGCCCGCGCAATCTGGCCTGGTTCAAACACAACCCGTGGTTTGACACGCACATCGTGCCGGCACTGCGGGTTGCCCTGGCCGGCGCATTCGCTTGATACGCCGGGGCTGATGCATGGCATCGGCCTGGAACCGATACAATCGAAATCTCCCTTTCGATTTCGCTTTCCCATTCCCGCATGTCCGCCAACGATGCTCCCGCCGTCAAACCGTCCTTGCTGACGCTCGATGCGGCGCTGTCGCAATTGCTTGCTGCAGTGCGCGCTTTGCACGAGACAGAAACCGTGTCGACGTTGCACGCCAACGGGCGCGTCCTCGCGCAGGCCGTGCGCAGCAGCTTGAACGTGCCGCCGGCCGACAACACGCAGATGGATGGTTACGCCGTGCGCGCCGCCGACATCACCGCGCCGGGCACACGCCTGAAGGTGGCGCAGCGCATTCCCGCCGGCTACGTCGGCCAGCCGCTTCATGCGGGCGAGGCCGCGCGTATCTTTACCGGCGCGCTGATCCCGCCGGGCGCCGATGCGGTGGTCATGCAGGAACAATGCAAGGCCGACGCGGACAGCGGCACCGTCACCATCGACCACGTGCCGGAATCCGGTGAGTGGATCCGCTGCGCCGGCGAGGACATCGCCGACGGCGCCGAGATCCTGCCGCGCGGCACGCGCCTCGGTCCACAGCAACTGGGCCTGGCCGCATCGGTCGGCTGCGCCAATCTGCACGTGGTGCGTCGTCCGCGCGTGGCCGTGTTCTTTACCGGGGACGAGCTTGCCATGCCCGGCGAGCCACTCAAGCCCGGTGCCATCTACAACTCCAACCGCTTCACGCTGCGCGCGCTGCTGGAAAACCTCGGCTGCGACATCACCGATTTCGGCATCGTGCCCGACACGCTGCAGGCCACGCGCGACACCCTGCGCGAAGCGGCCGAGGAGCACGACCTCATCATCACCTCCGGCGGCGTTTCGGTGGGCGAGGAAGACCACATCAAGCCCGCTGTGGAAGCCGAAGGGCGTCTGAACATGTGGCAGATCGCCATCAAGCCAGGCAAGCCGCTGGCCTTTGGCGAGGTGCGCCGACCCGAAGGCATGGTGGGCGGCCCGACCGCCTTCTTCATTGGCTTGCCGGGCAACCCGGTGTCGAGCTTTGTCACCTTCCTGCTCTTCGTGCGGCCGTTCATCCTGCGCCTGCAAGGCGTGACGGACGTGGCCCCGAAGCGCATCCCGATGCGCGCCGACTTTGCGCTGCCCAAGGGCGATCGCCGCAACGAGTTCCTGCGTGCTCGCATCAATGCCAACGGAGGGCTGGACCTGTTTCCGAATCAAAGCTCGGGCGTGCTGACCTCCACCGTGTGGGGCGATGGCCTGATCGACAACCCGCCCAACCAGCCGATCGCGCAGGGCGATGTTGTCAGCTTCCTGCCGTTCGCGGGTCTGGTGTAAGGAGCAATGGCCATGCAGATCGAGCTTCGGTTTTTTGCCAGCGTGCGTGAACAACTGGGAACCTCGCAAGAGCAGGTGGTCGTGCCGGATGCGGTGCGCACCGTAGGCGATGTGCGCCGCTGGCTGGCGCAGCGCGGTCCCGTCTGGGGCGAAACGCTGGCCGAAGGCCGTGCGCTGCGTATGGCGGTAGACCATCAGATCGTGCCGGCCGATACCGCCGTGCACGATGGCTGCGAAGTCGCTTTCTTCCCGCCCGTTACCGGTGGCTGAGCACAGGAGAGCGCCCATGTCCGTCCGCGTGCAGGAAGCCGACTTTGACCTCGGCGCCGAGATTGCAGCGCTCCGTGCCGGTCGCCCGAACATCGGGGCGGTGGCCAGCTTCATCGGCACCGTGCGAGACATCAACGACGGCACGGGTGTGTCGGAGATGGAGCTGGAGCACTATCCTGGCATGACAGAAAAAGCGCTCGCCGACATCGTGAGCGCTGCCATGCAACGCTGGGAACTGATCGATGCCCTTGTCATCCACCGCGTTGGCAAGCTGATGCCGCAAGACCAGATCGTGCTGGTGGCGGTGGCTTCCAAGCACCGTGGCGAATCCTTTGCCGCGTGCGAATTCATCATGGATTACCTCAAGAGCGAGGCGCCCTTCTGGAAGAAGGAGCAGACGCCCGAAGGCGCGCGCTGGGTCGATGCGCGTGTCACGGACGATAAGGCGCTCGCCCGATGGGGCATTGCCACGAGCAACGCCGCGACAAGCACGGCCGATCAGCCCGGCGCGTCGGCGCAACCCAACGACTACGAATAACAAGGACGCGACCGCATGAGCGGCATGGGCATTCTGGCAGTAGGGGTGGGGGCTGCGCTGGGAGCCTGGTTGCGCTGGATGTTCGCCGTCTTGTGGAATGCCATCAATCCGGCCTTGCCGTACGGCACGCTGGCAGCCAATCTGGTGGGGGGCTATCTGATCGGCGTTGCTGTAGGCTTTTTCGACACGCACACAGGGCTGCCACCAGAATGGCGTTTGCTGGTCATTACCGGTTTTCTGGGCGGGCTGACGACGTTCTCGACGTTTTCCAGTGAGGTTGTCGCCAACATCCTGGCAGGTGACCACCTGATGGGCGTGCTGCATATCGTGGCGCATCTGGGTGGCTCGCTGTTCCTCACCATGCTCGGTCTCTGGACGGTGCGCACGTTCAGTTGATCGCAAGGTCGATCTTGCAAATGCGTTGCGAATGAGAAGCTGCGTTCACATACTGGTAGTGCCTGCGGTGGCGTAGGACGTGCAGTATCGAAGGCCGCCCAGGTTGCTTTGTGTTGTTCCATCCATAGCGAGAAGGAGACGCAATGAAACCAACCCGAACGGCGCGCCCGCGACGGCACGTCTGGGCAAGCAACCTCATCGCGGCCGGGGCCGTGGTCCTGGCTGGCTGCGGCGTGCTGAGTGCCTGCGGCGGCGGCAATGATGGCAACAGCGTGCCGGGCAATACCAAGCCGGCCTTTGCCGGCAAGGTGACCATCAACCGTTACGACGGCGTATCAGACGACCTGCTGACCGCCGGCCTTGGCGCAAGCGGCCTGGCTTCGGCCACCGCACCGACCATTGCCAACGCAGCAGCGCCCACGGCAGCCGAGTTGCGCCGCCTGGCGATCTACGCCAACTACCGCGCACTGGTCGACACGGCAGCCAAAGGCGGCTACGGCACGCTTTACGGCCCGAATGTCGATGCCAGCGGCAACGTCACGCAGGGCTCCGGCATGATCGCCGGGAGCGAATACGTGACGTATTCCGACGACGGCACTGGCCAGCAGAACGTCGTGCTGCTCGTGCAGATTCCGGACAGCTTCGACGTCAACAACCCCTGCATCATCACCGCCACCTCGTCAGGCTCGCGTGGAGTCTACGGCGCGATTTCCACCGGCGAGTGGGGCCTCAAGCGCAAGTGCGCCGTCGCCTATACCGACAAGGGCACGGGCGCCGGCCCGCATGATCTGGCCACCGACACCGTTGCTCTGCAGGACGGCACGCGCACCACGCGCAGCGCAGCCGGCTCCAACGCGCACTTTGCTGCACCGCTCACCAGCAGCCAGCTGGCCGCGTTCAACACCGCCACGCCGAACAGGCTGGCGTTCAAGCACGCGCATTCGCAGCGCAACCCCGAGAAGGATTGGGGCCTGTTCACGCTGCAGGCCGTGCAGTTCGCCTTCTGGGCGATCAACGACAAGATCGCTGGGGTCAACGGTGCGCTCGTTGGCAGCGCGTTGCCGGTGCGGCCGAACAACACCATCGTCATCGCGTCGAGCATCTCCAACGGCGGCGGCGCGGCCATCGCGGCGGCCGAGCAGGACACAGGCGGATGGATCGACGGCGTTGCAGTCGGCGAGCCGGGCCTGAACCTGCCGGCCAATACCGGCGTGCAGGTCGCGCGTGGCGGTACGCCGCTGCCGACCACCGGCAAGCCGCTGTTCGACTACGTGAGCTACGCCAATGTGTTCCGGCTGTGCGCGGCGTCGTCTGCGGGCGTTGCCACCGCACCGGCGCAGGCGTTCTTTACGAGCCTGACGACGTTCCCGGCAGGCGTACAGGCCAACCGTTGCGCTGCGCTCAAAGCGGCCGGGCTGCTGACGTCCACCACGGCGGCCGCACAGGCGGACGAAGCCCTGCAGAAGATGCGCGCCTATGGCTGGGAGCCCGAGTCGGACCTGGTGCACGCGTCGATGTCGTTCTACGAGATCGACCCGTCGGTGGCAACCACTTTCGGCAACGCACTGTCGCGCGCCAGCGTGACCGACAACCTGTGCGGACTGAGCTTCGCGGCAACCGACGCCTCGTTCCATCCGACGGCGGTGAACGCCACGGCGCTTGCGCAGATGGCGGCGCTTGGCAACGGCATTCCGCCCACCTCCGGCGTGCAACTCGTCAACAACAACGCGCAGGGCGGGCCGACACGCAGCAACCAGTCGGTGGATTCGACCGGCACGCAGGCCGCCAACCTGGATGGCGCGCTCTGCCTGCGCAACCTGCTGAGCGGTGCCGATGCCGCTTCGCAATCGCTGCAGACGGGCATCGGCCAGACCCTGCGCACCGGCAATCTGCAGGGCAAGCCGGCGTTGATCGTGCAGGGCCGCAACGATGCGCTGCTGCCCGTCAATCACGGCTCGCGCCCATACCTGGGGCTGAATGCCAAGGTGGAAGGGGGGTCCAGCAAGCTGTCGTATATCGAAGTGATGAACGCGCAGCATTTCGACGGCTTCATCGACCTCGTTCCGGGTTACGACACGCTGTTCGTGCCGTTGGTGCTGTATGAGCAACGCGCCCTCGATGCGATGTATGCGTACCTGAAGAGCGGCACGCCGCTGCCGCCGTCGCAGGTGGTGCGTACGACACCGCGCGGCGGTACACCCGGTGCCGCGCCCGCCATCAGCGCGGCCAATGTGCCGAACTTCACGGCCACCCCGGCGGCGGGTGACCGCATCTCGGTAACCGTATCGGGCGGCGTGACGACCGTCTCGGTGCCGAACTGATGCGGATTTCAGGCGGCCACGTGCCCGCGAGGGTGCGCGGCCGCTTGATCTGGCACAAAGCTGCATCGAAAGCTGTGTTTGCGCGCTTGAAATGCCACCGACGCTCCCTATCTTTCGGAACAAGTGAAACATTTTCCGCAAGGGGTTTTTAATGCGTTTGGACAAACTGACTACCCGCTTCCAGGAAGCGCTGGCCGACGCGCAGAGCCTGGCGCTGGGTAACGACAATCCGTACATCGAACCCGTCCACCTGTTGCTTGCCATGCTGCGCCAGCCTGATGGGGCCACCAAGAACCTGCTGTCGCGCGCCGGTGTCAACGCCAAGGGGCTCGAGGTTGCGCTCGACAACGCCATCAAGCGCCTGCCGCAGGTGCAGGGCGGCGAACAGGTGCAGGTCGGCCGTGACCTGGGCAGCCTGCTGCAGCAGACCGAAAAAGAGGGCATCAAGCGCGGGGACGAGTTCATCGCGAGCGAGCTGTTCCTGTTGGCCGTGGCCGACGACAAGGGCGAGGCCGGCCGCATCGCGCGCGAGCACGGTCTGGCGCGCAAGACGCTCGAAGCCGCCATCGATGCCGTGCGCGGCGGCCAGACCGTCGGCAGCGCCGAGGCCGAGAGCCAGCGCGAGGCGCTTAAGAAGTACACGATCGACCTCACCGAGCGTGCGCGCATCGGCAAGCTCGATCCCGTCATCGGCCGCGATGACGAGATCCGCCGTGCCATCCAGATCCTGCAGCGCCGCACCAAGAACAACCCGGTGCTGATCGGTGAGCCGGGCGTGGGCAAGACGGCCATCGTGGAGGGCCTGGCGCAGCGCATCGTCAACGGTGAGGTGCCCGAGAGCCTGAAGAACAAGCGCGTGCTGGTGCTCGACATGGCAGGCCTGCTCGCCGGCGCCAAGTATCGCGGCGAGTTCGAGGAGCGCCTGAAGGCCGTGCTCAACGACATCGCGAAGGAAGAGGGCCAGACCATCCTCTTCATTGACGAGATCCACACCATGGTGGGCGCGGGCAAGGCCGAAGGCGCGATGGATGCCGGCAACATGCTCAAGCCGGCGCTTGCGCGCGGCGAGCTGCATTGCATCGGTGCGACCACGCTCGACGAATACCGCAAGTACATCGAGAAGGACGCCGCGCTCGAGCGCCGCTTCCAGAAGGTGCTGGTGGACGAGCCGAGCGTGGAAGCGACCATCGCCATCCTGCGAGGCCTGCAGGAGAAATACGAACTGCACCACGGCGTGGAGATCACCGACCCGGCGATCGTGGCCGCGGCTGAACTCAGCCACCGCTACATCACCGACCGCTTCCTGCCCGACAAGGCCATCGACCTGATCGACGAAGCGGCTGCGCGCATCAAGATGGAAATCGACTCGAAGCCCGAGGCGATGGACAAGCTCGACCGCCGCCTGATCCAGCTCAAGATCGAACGCGAAGCCGTCAAGAAGGAAACCGACGAAGCCTCGCAGAAGCGCCTTGAGCTGATCGAACAGGAGATCGAGCGGCTGCAGAAGGAATACGCCGACCTGGACGAGATCTGGAAGGCGGAGAAGGGCGCCGCGCAGGGTGCGGCCGCGCTCAAGGAAGAGATCGACAAGATCAAGCTCGAGATCAACCGACTGCAGCGTGAAGGCAAGCTCGACAAGGTGGCCGAACTGCAATACGGCAAGCTGCCCGAGCTGGAGGGCAAGCTCAAGGCCGCGACCGATGCCGAGACCGCCGGCCAGAAGCAGCCGAACAGGTTGCTGCGCACGCAGGTGGGTGCCGAGGAAATCGCCGAGGTCGTGAGCCGCTCCACGGGCATCCCTGTGTCGAAGATGATGACCGGCGAGCGTGAGAAGCTGCTCAAGATGGAAGACCGCCTGCACGAGCGCGTGGTTGGCCAGGACGAGGCCGTGCGCCTGGTGTCCGACGCCATCCGCCGCTCACGCGCCGGCATTGCGGACGAGAACAAGCCGTACGGCTCGTTCCTGTTTCTGGGCCCGACGGGCGTCGGCAAGACGGAGCTGTGCAAGGCGCTGGCCGGCTTCCTGTTCGACTCCGAAGACCACCTGATCCGCATCGACATGAGCGAGTTCATGGAGAAGCATTCCGTGAGCCGCCTGATCGGTGCGCCTCCGGGCTATGTCGGCTACGAAGAGGGCGGTTACCTGACCGAAGCCGTGCGTCGCAAGCCGTACAGCGTGGTGCTGCTCGATGAAGTAGAGAAGGCTCACCCGGACGTCTTCAACGTGCTGCTGCAGGTGCTGGACGACGGCCGCCTGACCGATGGCCAGGGCCGCACGGTGGACTTCAAGAACACGGTGATCGTGATGACGTCCAACCTCGGTTCGCAGCTCATCCAGCAGATGGCGACGGAACCGGCGGACGTGATCAAGGGCGCGGTGTGGCAGGAAGTGAAGACGCATTTCCGCCCCGAGTTTCTGAACCGGATCGACGAGGTGGTGGTGTTCCACGCACTGGACCAACGCAACATCGAATCGATCGCGCGGATCCAGCTCAAGCGACTGGCTGCGCGTCTGGCGCAGATGGACTTGGCGCTGGAGATCACCGACGAGGCCGTGGCCAAGCTGGCATCTGCGGGTTACGACCCGGTGTTCGGGGCGCGGCCGTTGAAGCGGGCGATCCAGCAGCAGCTTGAGAATCCGGTGGCACGGATGATCCTGGAGGGCAAGTTTGCGCCGAAGGATGTGGTGCCGGTGGATTATCGGGATGGGCAGTTCTCGTTTGATCGGGTTGTGCACTGAAGTTGTTTTTGGGCTTCAAAGAACCGCTCTGGTTTTCCAGAGCGGTTTTTTTTTGCTCTGTTTTTTTTGTTGGTGGTGCATCTGTTGTTTCACCCCCTGCCCGGGGGCGACTCACTTTCTTTGTCTTGCCAAAGAAAGTAAGCAAAGAAAGGCGCGCCCGAGATGGCGACTTCCCCTTGGATTTTTGTCGCGGGGAGGGAAGGGAGGCAAACTCGCTTCGCTCAGACAGGCCTCCCTTCTTGATCCTCCCCGCAACAAAAATCCAAGGCGCCATCAAGGGCAGGAACGTCAAAGGCCAAACCGACGGTGTGCTGGCCTGGCTGGCACTCGTTTTTTGCTGTCGTTGCTCGCTTTGCTTCGCGTTGTGTTGGTGGCTCCTGCTGCACGGGTGATCGACGGTTTGGCCTCTCCCTGCCCTATGCGGCGCCTTGAATTTCTGTTGCAAGGAGGAAAAAGAGGGGAGGCTGTCTGAGCGCAGCGAGTTTGCCTCCCCTCCCTCCTTGCGACAGAAATTCAAGGAGGGGTCGCCGCATCGGGCGCGCCTTTCTTTGCTTACTTTCTTTGGCAAGACAAAGAAAGTGAGTCGCCCCCGGCAGGGGGTGAAACAACAGATGCACCACCAACAAAAAAACGCCCGGGCCAAGGAAGCCCCCTTGAACACGGAAATACTGACACTCCCTGGGGCCGGGGCAATTCGCCCTCCAACACCCGAACTCGACCCTAAAACCCTCGAGCCCCACCATCCAAGACTGGAAGTCCACCCAAAAACCCTCGAGCTCCACCGTCCGAGACTGGAACTCCACCCTAAAACCCTCAATCTCTACCCTCCAACACTCAAGCGTCACCCAAAAACCCTCAAGCTCCACCCTCCAACCCCCAAGCTCCACCCAAAAACAGTCGACCCAACGTCTCTCCAAGGCCCGGCCTCCACCCAAAACCCACGGAGTCCCGCTGTCCAAGGCCCAAGCTCGGTTCTCCAACACCCAACGCCCAGGGTTTGACCCTCAAGCACCACGCTCGCCCGCCCGCCCAAAGCCCTTTGCCCCGCATCCGCGCAGCCCCAATCCCCGCCTTTATGCAAAAACCAATGAACATTCCCTGAAACCATTCGTTCCCCGTAGAAGGCCCGCTCGGTAGTCTTGCTCCTATTCCAAATCCATCAAGATCAGAACGGAGCGGGCAAGATGATTCGCAAGTTTGTCTTCAACACCATCGCGGCTGCCATCGTGGCGGGGGGAACCGTAGGTGCGCATGCGGCAACGACGCTGCTGAACGTGTCGTACGACCCGACGCGCGAGCTGTACAAGGAAATCAACACTGAATTCGCCAAGAAGTGGAAGGCCGAAACGGGTGAGGACATTACCCTGCGCGCCTCGCATGGCGGTTCGGGCAAGCAGGCGCGGTCCGTGATCGACGGGCTGGATGCCGATGTGGTGACGCTGGCGCTGGGCTACGACATCGACGCGATCGCCGAGAAGGGCCTGACCGGCAAGGACTGGCAGAAACGCCTGCCGCACAACGCCTCGCCGTACACCTCCACCATCGTGTTCCTGGTGCGCAAGGGCAACCCGAAGGGCATCAAGGACTGGAACGACTTGGTCAAGCCGGGCATTGCCGTCATCACGCCCAACCCCAAGACGTCCGGCGGCGCGCGCTGGAACTACCTGGCCGCGTGGGCCTATGCACTCAAGCAGCCGGGCGGCTCAGATGGCGCGGCCCGCGACTTCGTGCAGAAACTCTACAAGAACGTTCCGGTGCTCGATTCGGGCGCACGCGGTGCGACCACCACCTTCACTGAGCGCGGTATCGGCGATGTGCTGATCGCGTGGGAAGACGAAGCGCTGCTGGCCTCGCGCGTGGAAGGCAAGGACAAGTTCGACGTGGTGGTGCCGTCCATCTCCATCCTGGCCGAGCCGCCCGTGGCGGTGGTCGACAAGGTGGCCGACAAGAAGGGCACGCGCAAAGCCGCGGAGGCCTATCTGAAATTCCTGTACACGCCGCAGGGCCAGGAGATCGGCGCGAAGAACTTCTATCGCCCGACCGATCCGGCCGTGGCCAAGAAGCACGAGGCCGAATTCCCGAAGGTGAAGCTCGTGACCATCGACGACACGTTCGGCGGCTGGCAGAAGGCACAGAAGACGCACTTTGCCGACGGCGGGCAGTTTGACCAACTCTATCAACCCGGCAGCAAGTAAGCCGAGCCACGACATCGGGTGATCCGCATCATGCAAATTCTCACCATCTCCGGCAGCCCTTCGGCGCAGTCGCGGTCTGCGCGCCTGCTGGGCCACGTGCGCGCGCAGCTCGAACGCGCCGGCGAGCGGGCGGATCACCTGGACCTGCGCAGCCTGCCGGCTGATGCGCTGCTGGGTGCGCAGGTGTCCGACCCCGCCATTGCCGATGCGGTGGCACGGGTCGAGGCGGCCGGCGTGGTGATCCTTGCCACCCCGGTCTACAAGGCGGCCTACAGCGGGCTGCTCAAGACGTTTCTCGATCTGCTGCCGCAG
Organism: Ralstonia psammae; assembly: GCF_958405935.1. NCBI lineage: Bacteria > Pseudomonadati > Pseudomonadota > Betaproteobacteria > Burkholderiales > Burkholderiaceae > Ralstonia > Ralstonia psammae. The sequence continues at coordinate 121,863 of NZ_CATZBU010000002.1, read as the reverse complement.
AGCGGGCTGCGCGACAAGGTCGTGCTGCCGATTGCCACCGGCGGCAGCCTGGCCCACACGCTGGCCATCGATTACGCATTGCGCCCGGTGCTGACGGCGCTGGCGGCGCGCTCGATCCTGCCGGGCATCTTCGCCGTCGATTCGCAGATCGTTGTGGCGGATGACGGCGTGACGGTTGACCCCTCGCTGCAACAGCGCCTCGACGACGGCGTGGAGCGTGTGCATCAGGCGCTTGCGCTGGCCCGCCACCCGGCCGTAGCGCAGGTGATCGTTTCCAGTCGCAGCGCGGTGCGTGCCACCCTGCAGGCTGCTGGCGCGGAACCCATGCGATGTCTGGCCTGATGCGCTGAGCGCGCATCGCCCGCTCTCCGCGTTTCCACATGTGCTCTTGTCGTGATGCCGCGCAGCCTCTGCGCGCGGCGCATGCCGCCCATACACCCCGCATCGACCGAACTTGCCATGAACATCCACTCACCACTGCGCAGGACTTTGACCATCGCCGCCACGCTGCTTGCCACGCTCGGCGCACCCGCCGCATTTGCCAACAGCGATGCACCGCCCCCGACCGCCGCCAAGCAACTCCGCATCGGTTATCAGAAGTACGGCACGCTGACAGTGCTCAAGGCACGCGGCACGCTGGAAAAGCGCCTTGCCGCGCAGGGCATCGAGGTGAAGTGGACGGAGTTTCCCGCCGGCCCGCAGTTGCTCGAGGGCCTGAACGTGGGCGCCATTGATTTCGGCACCACGGGTGAAGCGCCGACGATCTTCGCGCTGGCGGCCGGGGCGCATCTCGTCTACGTGGGCAATCAACCACCCGCGCCGGCCGGCGAGGCGATCATCGTGCCGAAGAACTCGCCGCTCAATAGCGTGGCCGATCTCAAAGGCAAGCGGGTGGCCTTCAACAAGGGCTCGAACGTGCACTACCTGCTCGTGAAGCTGCTGGAAAAGGCCAACGTGCCCTACGGCGACATCCAGCCCGTCTACCTGACACCCGCCGATGCGCGTGCCGCCTTTGAGCGCGGTGCTATCGACGCCTGGGTGATCTGGGACCCGTTCTTTGCCGCCGCCGAACAGCAGCTCGGCGCCCGCGTGCTGGCCGATGGCACGGGCGTGGTCAACAACTCGCAGTATTTCCTGGCCTCCAAGGGCTATGCGGGCGCACGGCCCGATGTGCTGAACGTCGTGCTCGATGAACTGAAGAAGACGGACACCTGGGCCGTTGCCAACCCGAAGGAGGTCACGACCATCCTCGGCCCGCAGCTCGGTCTGGAGCCGGCCGTGGTGGCGCGCTCGGTTTCGCGCATTGCCTACGGCATCCAGCCGGTCGGGCCGGAAGCACTGGCCGATCAGCAGCGCATTGCCGATACGTTTCACGCGCTCAAGCTGATTCCGCGTCCGGTGAAGGTGGCAGATTCCGTCTGGAAGCCGAACGCGCAACCGACGACGCAACAAGCGGCTCGCTGATCGCCATGACCATCGATATTCAACGCCGCCGCCTGCTGAGCGCCTCTGTGGCGGGCGCATCGCTGGCCACGCTCGGCCCGGTCGCGCATGCCGCCAATGCTGGAACGGCTCCGGCTGGCCTGCCCCAGGTGACACCGCCTGCGCAATTGCGCATCGGTTTTCAGAAGAGCGCGGTCAACCTCGTCATCGTCAAAGAGAATCGCGCGCTGGAACAGCGCTTTCCGGGCACCAAGATCAGTTGGCTGGAGTTTCCCGCCGGGCCGCAGCAGCTCGAAGCGCTGTCCGCAGGCAGCCTCGATCTGGCCATCACCGGCGATACGCCGCCGGTGTTCGCGCAGGCGGCCGGCAAGGACTTGCGCTACGTGGGCGTGGAGCCGCCCAAGCCGGACAGCTCGGCCATCCTGGTGCAGCAGGACTCGCCGCTGAGGACGCTGGCGGACCTCAAGGGCAAGCGCGTGGCGCTGCAGAAAGGCTCCAGTGCGCATTTCCTGATCGTGCGGGGCCTGCAGAAGGGCGGCTTGCGCTTTGCCGACATCCAGCCCGTGTATCTGACACCGGCGGATGCGCGCGCAGCCTTCGAGCGCGGCAGCGTCGACGCCTGGGGCATCTGGGACCCGTACTACGCCGCCACCGAACTGGCGATCAAGCCGCGCGTTCTGGCCACCGGGCGCACGCTGTCGTCCAACAACTCGTTCTACTTCGCACCGACCGCATTTACCGAGAAGCACGGCGACACCGTCGCCGCGATCTTCGCGGAGCTTTCGCGCGCGGACAGGCTCGTGCAGGAGAGCCGCAAAGAGGCCGCGCAGCGCATTGCGGATTTCTCCGGGCTGTCGCTGGCGACGGTGCACCTGTTTCTGTCGCGGCGGCCGCCTTCGCCCGTGCGGCCCGTCACGCCGGAAGCGGTTGCGGAGCAGCAGCGCGTGGCCGATGCCTTTCACGGGCTGGGGCTGATTCCGCGCCCCGTCAAGCCGATCGAACTGGTCTGGCACCCGACCCCGGCGCAACTGGCAATTGCCCGCGCTTGAGCTGATCAGGAAAAACACAGTCCAAGGAGCTGTCATGCAAGTCTTCTGGTTCATCCCGACCCACGGCGACAGCCGTTATCTCGGCACCGCCGAGGGCGCACGCCAGGTCGATCACACCTATCTGCAGCAGGTGGCCGTGGCCGCCGATACGCTGGGCTACGAGGGTGTGCTCATTCCCACGGGCCGCTCGTGCGAAGACCCGTGGATCGTCGCCGCGAGCCTGATTCCGGTGACGAAGCGCCTGCGTTTTCTGGTGGCGGTGCGCCCCGGGCTGATGGCACCGACGCTGGCCGCACGCATGGCCGCCACGTACGACCGTTTGTCGAACGGGCGTCTGCTGGTGAATCTCGTCACGGGTGGTGATCCGGCGGAGCTGGCCGGCGATGGCCTGTTCCTGGACCACGCGCAGCGCTATGAGGCATCGGAAGAGTTCATCCGCATCTGGCGCGAAACGCTGGCTGCGAGCCACGAAGGCGCTGCGCTGGACTACACCGGCAAGCACCTCAGCGTGAAGGGCGCGAAGGTGCTGTATCCGCCCGTGCAGCGGCCGCATCCGCCGGTGTATTTCGGTGGGTCGTCGGAAGCGGCGCACGCGCTGGCGGCGGAGCAGGTCGACACGTATCTCACCTGGGGCGAACCGCCTGCTGCCGTGGCCGAGAAACTGGCCGACGTGCGTGCGCGTGCTGCCAAGCATGGCCGCACCGTGCGCTTTGGCATCCGCCTGCACGTGATCGTGCGCGAGACGGAGGATGAAGCGTGGGCGGCCGCCGACAAGCTCATCAGCAAGCTCGACGACGACACCGTTGCCCGCGCACAAGCGGCCTTCCGCAAGATGGATTCGGCCGGCCAGCAGCGCATGGCCGCGTTGCACGCCAACGGCGTCAAACGCACGCGCGCCGATCTGGAGATCAGCCCGAACTTGTGGGCCGGCGTGGGCCTGGTGCGCGGCGGTGCCGGCACGGCGCTGGTGGGGGACCCGCAAACCGTGGCCGCGCGCATGCAGGAATACGCCGAGCTGGGCATCGATACCTTTGTGCTCTCCGGTTATCCGCATCTGGAAGAGGCGTATCGCTTTGCCGAGCTGGTGTTCCCGCTGCTGCCGCGCTCGGTGCGCGACAAGCTGCCGGGCAACGTGCTCAACGGGCCGTTTGGCGAAGTGATTGCCACGGGCATCGTGCCCCGCGTGGCCGCAAGCTGAGACGAGAGGAGCACGGCAATGGCATCCAAATCGAAGCCGAAAGCAAACACCTTCCTGCGTACCGCCCAGCAACGCTTGGCGCCCTGGATCGTGCCGCTCGTGCTGCTGGTGCTTTGGCAAGCGTCTGCCCAATGGGGCTGGCTGTCCAACCGCATCCTGCCGGCGCCGCTGGACGTGGCGAAATCCGCCGTTGCGCTGGCACGCTCGGGCGAGCTGTGGACGCACGTGGCTGTCAGCACGTGGCGTGCGCTGCTGGGCTTTGCCATCGGGGGTTCGTTGGGACTGGCGCTGGGGCTGCTGACCGGCACGTTCCGCACGGCTGAGACATTGCTCGACACCACGTTGCAGATGGTTCGCAACATCCCCGTGCTGGCGTTGATTCCGCTCGTGATCCTGTGGTTCGGCATCGATGAATCGGCCAAATTGTTTCTTGTGTCGCTGGGCGTGTTCTTCCCGATCTACCTGAATACGTATCACGGCATCCGGTCGGTTGATCCGGCGCTGGTGGAGATGGCACGCAGCTACGGCCTGTCGCGTGCGCAGCTGTATCGCGAGGTGATCCTGCCCGGTGCGCTGCCGCAGATCCTGGTGGGCGTGCGGTTCTCGCTGGGGTTGATGTGGGTGACGCTGATCGTTGCAGAGACGGTTTCGGCGCAGGCCGGCATCGGTTACATGACGATGAACGCGCGCGAGTTCCTGCAGACTGACGTGGTGCTGCTGGGCATCCTGCTCTACGCGCTGCTGGGCAAGCTGGCGGATTGGTTGTCGCGTGGGTTGGAACGTTACTGGCTGCGCTGGCACCCCGGTTATCAAGTGGCCGCCTGAGGCTGATTTGGAGAGACGCATGCAAAGCAACGCTACGGAACACGCCGCGCTGGCCGGCACCGCCTTGCACATCGAACACGTCGTCAAACGCTACGGCGATCGTGAAGTGCTGCATGGCATCGATCTGGACATCGCACCGGGCGAGTTCGTCGTCATCGTCGGGCGCAGCGGCTGCGGCAAGAGCACGCTGCTGCGGTTGATTGCGGGGCTGGAAGGCATTGACGATGGCCACCTGCGTCGTGACGGCGAAGCCGAAGACGGCCTGCACGACGATGCCCGCGTGATGTTCCAGGACGCCCGTCTGTTGCCGTGGAAGAAGGTGCTCGACAACGTCGCGCTCGGCTTGCCGAAAACACAGCGTGCGCAAGCCGCTGAAGTGCTCGCGCAAGTGGGCCTGGCCGAGCGGGCAGGGGAATGGCCGGCGCGCCTGTCGGGCGGCCAGCGCCAGCGTGTGGCTCTGGCGCGTGCGCTGGTGCATCGGCCGCGCCTGCTGCTGCTCGACGAACCGCTGGGTGCGCTTGACGCGCTCACCCGCATCGACATGCAGAACCTCATCGAAGGCCTGTGGCAGCGCCTGGGCTTTACCGCCGTGCTTGTCACGCACGACGTGGCCGAGGCGGTGGCGTTGGCTGACCGTGTGGTGCTGATCGAAGACGGCCGCATTGCGCTGGATGAACGCATCGATCTGCCGCGTCCGCGTCATCGTGGTTCGCCCGCATTTGCGCGCCTGGAAGAGGCCATCCTCAACCGCGTCATGCAGCGCAAGATTGATCCGAATGAAGTGACCGATGTGCGTTCGCACACGGCGTGGGCATCACCCTTTGACGTGTCGGCCACCGCCGTGCGGTGGGCGGTGTAAGCAAGCGAAACCCGCTCTCCTGAAAACATTCATTGGCACCTAGTGCCGTTCTCATCTAAGAAGGAACATCATGAGTATCCAAGCGATTAACGTACGCAACCAGTTTCGCGGGCAGATCAAGGAGATCATCCGGGGCGACGTGCTCTCGGAGATCGACGTGGAGACACCGGCTGGCATCGTCACCTCGGTCATCACGACGCGCTCGGTCGACAGCCTCGGCCTGAAGATCGGCAGTGAAGTGGTTGCGCTGGTGAAGGCGACGGAAGTTTCGATCGCCAAACTGTAAGAGCCTGTTCGGCCCTTAAGCGCACTTCCGTTTAAAGGCCGAACAGGCTCTCGGGGAAGAGGCGGCGACCCAACAAGGAGCCCAATCCCATGAGTCTCATGCACACCACTGCAGTCGCACAATTTCTCGGCACGCTGCCGAGCACTCCCGCGCCGGATCGCCAGTTGTGGCGTGATGCCGCCGGCCGCGTGCAGGGTCAGTTCTTCCACTGCGCGCTCACCAGCCTGTTTGAGCCGGTCTGGCAGCTTGCTGCCGATGGCTCGCTTGCGCCCGCCGGGCACGAAGCGCTGATGCGCACGTGGACGCGCGACGGCGATCTGGGCCTGAACCCGTGGAAGGTGTTTTCGCTGGCGTCGGATGACAGCACGCTGGTGGAACTGGACCGCCTGTGCCGGCTGGTGCATACGCTCAACTACTTTGCCCGCACCGATGCGCGGCGGCTGGTCGTCAATGTGCATGGCCGCTTGCTGGCCGCGGTGGCTGCGGACCACGGCAAGGCATTCCATCGTGCCGTGACGGCGCTGGGGCTGCATCCCGATCAGTTCGTCATCCAGGTGCCGTCCACGGCCAATGACGATCTGGGGTTGCTCCTGTTCGTGGTGGACAACTACCGGCGCAACGGTTTTGCCGTGGCGGTGCAGGCATCGGACCCGGCGGAAGCGGGCGCGCTGCTCGTGCATGCCAAACCGGCGTACCTGAAGCTCGATGCCCGGCGCGATTGGCATACACGGCATGTGGTGTCGCTGGCCGATTCCGCACGTGAACTGGGCGTGACGCTGGCGTTGCGACGTTGCGAACGCCCGAGCGATCTGGAACTGGCCCGTGCAGCCGGTATCGCGTATGTGCAGGGCAGCATCCTGCCCGGAGCCGAGCCCGAGCCCGAGCCGGAGGCTGTACCCACGCCACTCGTGATACCGATGGCGCAGGCGCCGCTGGCGCAACAGCAGCAGTGCGCCGGCATTTCTCTGACGCAATGAACACAACACCATGGCACGCAGCGCACTCGCAACCGCATCGGAAGCACAGGCCTGGCAGTGGCCGGCCGATGCCGTCATCCTGACCGTTCCTGGTTTGCATGGCAGCGGCCCCGGGCACTGGCAGACGCGTTGGGAGCAGCGGTTTGCGCAATGGCGCCGCGTTGAGCAGACCGATTGGTCAACGCCCGACCTGCCGCGCTGGTCTGCCCGTGTGGGCGAAGCGGTGCATGCGGCACTGGCCGAGCGTGCGCCGGGGCGCGCCAGGCGCCGCGTGATTTTGGTGGCGCATAGCTTTGGCTGCCTGGCGTCGCTGCACTGGGCGGCGCAGACAAAGGAGGCGGTAGCGGCGGTGCTGCTCGTCGCGCCGGCCGATCCGGACAAATTTGGCGTGCGCGATCTGCTCCCGCAGCGCGCCTTGCCGTTCCCGGCCACACTCGTCGCCAGCCGCAACGACCCGTGGATGCCGCAAAGCAACGCCATCGATTGGGGCGCCCGCTGGGGCACCGAGTTCATTGATGCCGGCGAGGCTGGCCATATCAACGCCGATTCCAACCTCGGGGATTGGGAGGCCGGCTTGGCCTTGCTCGACCGCCTGATCGGCCGCGCAAGTGCACAAGACACCACTCGCGATGGCGCCGACTGGCAAGCGCAGTGGGATGTCTTACCGAGCACCCCTTATATCTAAAACGATGATGCACATGCGCAAATATTCGTTTTAGTCATAAGAACAGTTCGCCACAATCGGTTCATCTGCATAACCGCCGCAGTATTTTGCTCTGCGGCTATTTTTATCGGTGCGCTGATGAGCCTGTCTTCTGCGTTTTCTTCCTCCAAGGGTGCCAAGCCCGCCAACGTGCTTCCCGGCTTCGGGCTGGCGCTGGGCTTTTCGCTCCTGTACCTCGCGCTGATCGTCCTGATCCCGCTGTCGGCGACCGTCCTCAAGACGTTCACCATGACGTGGGATGCGTTCTGGACGACCGTTACCGCACCGCGCGTGGTCGCGTCGTACAAGCTGACCTTTGGCGCTTCGCTGATCGCCGCCGTCATCAACCTCGTGTTCGGGCTGATCGTGGCGTGGGTGCTGGTGCGCTACCGCTTTCCGGGCAAGCGGTTGATCGATGCGTTGGTAGATCTGCCGTTTGCGTTGCCGACGGCCGTGGCCGGCATTGCGTTGACCGCCTTGTATGCGCCCAACGGCTGGATTGGCTCGTGGCTGGAGCCGCTGGGGCTGAAGGTCGCGTTCACGCCGCTGGGCATCGTGGTGGCGCTCACGTTCATTGGCCTGCCGTTCGTGGTGCGCACAGTGCAGCCTGTGCTCGAAGACCTGGAAACCGAGCTGGAAGAGGCGGCCGCCAGCCTGGGTGCCACGCGCTGGCAGACGTTCGTTCGCGTGATTCTGCCGACCTTGCTGCCCGCGCTGCTGACGGGCTTTGCGCTGGCCTTTGCACGTGCAACGGGCGAGTACGGCTCGGTCATCTTCATCGCCGGCAACATGCCGATGGTCTCCGAGATCACGCCGCTGATGATCTATTCCAAGCTTGAGCAGTTCGATTACGCGGGCGCCACGGCCATTGCCGTCGTCATGCTCGGTATCTCGTTCACGCTGCTGCTGGTGATCAACCTGCTGCAGGCCTGGACGCGCCGCCGGGGCAATCGCAATGACGCCATCGAACGTGCCCCCGAACCCTTGACCGCCAATGCGGCAGCAGGAGCCTGACATGGCCGGTACCGTTTCCCGTCAACTCGGCCAGGCGCCGGCTGCTGGCCGTCGTGGTGCCACCGCAGAATCCGCCTGGGTGCGCGCAACGCTGATCCTCGTATCGTTCCTGTTCCTGGCGCTGTTCCTGTTCGTGCCGCTGGCCAGCGTGTTTTACGAGGCGTTCAAGAAGGGTATCGACGTGTATCTCGAAGCGCTGATCGAGCCCGATGCGCTTTCGGCGATCTATCTGACGCTGACCGTCGCGGCGATTGCCGTGCCGCTGAACGTGGTGTTTGGTCTGGCCGCGGCGTGGGCAATTGCCAAGTTCGAGTTTCGCGGCAAGAACCTGCTGCTTACGCTGATCGACCTGCCGTTCTCCGTGTCGCCTGTCATTGCAGGCCTGATCTACGTGCTGCTGTTTGGCGCGCAAGGGTGGTTCGGGCCGTATTTGTCGGACCATGATTTCAAGGTCATCTTTGCGGTGCCGGGCATTGTGCTGGCCACCGTGTTTGTCACGTTCCCCTTTGTGGCGCGCGAGCTGATTCCGCTCATGCAGGCGCAGGGCAGCGAAGAGGAAGAGGCTGCCATCGTGCTCGGGGCCTCGGGCTGGCAGACGTTCTTTCGCGTGACGCTGCCGAACATCAAGTGGGGTCTGCTGTACGGCGTGATCCTCTGCAACGCGCGGGCGATGGGCGAGTTTGGTGCGGTGTCGGTGGTGTCGGGCCACATTCGCGGGCTGACCAACACGATGCCGCTGCACGTTGAAATTCTCTACAACGAATACAACTTCGCGGCCGCGTTTGCCGTGGCCTCGCTGCTGACATTGCTTGCGCTTGTCACGCTTGCACTGAAGACGCTGGTCGAATGGCGCGGCCGTCGTGAACTGGCCGATGCGGATGCTGGCGTGGGCGAAGGCCCGGGCGCGCGCGTCGCACAGTCATCATCGATTTCGAATTCGCACATCTCCGTGCAATCTCCGCTCGAAGGGGCAGCATGAACAGTAAGCAGGGGCCCCGCGCAGCGGGGATGCGCACGACCGTGAATGTTGCCGGTCACCGACACCGCGACGGGCGAGTTATCGATATGTGTAAGGAGGTGAACGCAGCATGAGCATCCAGGTTCAACACATCACCAAGCGCTTTGGCAATTTCATCGCCCTCAACGATGTCTCGCTCGATTTCAAGCAGGGCGAGCTGACCGCGCTGCTGGGCCCGTCGGGCTGCGGCAAGACCACGCTGCTGCGCATCATTGCGGGGCTGGAGCATGCCGATTCGGGAAGCATTCATCTCAATGGCGAAGATGCATCCGACCAGCACGTGCGCGAGCGTCAGGTGGGGTTCGTGTTCCAGCACTACGCGCTGTTCAAGCACATGACGGTGTTCGAGAACGTGGCGTTCGGCCTGCGTGTGAAACCGCGCGCGCAGCGCCCGGGCGAGGCGCAGATCCGCGCCAAGGTGAAGGAGTTGCTGGAACTGGTGCAGCTTGATTGGCTGGCGGACCGCTACCCGCCGCAGTTGTCGGGCGGGCAGCGCCAGCGCATTGCCCTGGCGCGCGCGCTGGCCGTGGAGCCGCGCGTGCTGTTGCTCGACGAGCCGTTTGGCGCGCTCGACGCCAAGGTGCGCAAGGAACTGCGCCGCTGGCTGCGCCGCCTGCACGACGATCTGCATGTCACCAGCCTGTTCGTCACGCACGATCAGGAAGAGGCGCTGGAAGTGGCCGACAACGTGGTGCTGATGAACCGTGGCCAGGTGGAGCAGGTGGGCAGCCCCGACGCGGTCTACAACACGCCCGCAACGCCATTCGTCTACGGCTTCCTTGGCAACGTGAACCTGTTCCACGGCCGCCTGGAAGAAGGTGAGGGCGGCAGCGTGCTGCACGTGGGCGAATCGGCCATTAGCGTGCCGTCGGGTGGCGTGGATTTGTCGCGTGCCGATCAGGCGGTGGCGTTCGTGCGCCCGCATGAAATCGATCTTGAGCGCTATGCGCCCGGCGCCGAGGGCATTCCCGTCACGCTGCGCCGCGCGCTTACGCTGGGCGCGGTCGCGCAGTTGGAACTGGAGCGCGAAGACACCGACGACATCATCGAAGTCTCCCTGCCCATTGAGCGCTTTCGCGCCGAGGGCTTCCGTGAAGGCGAAATACTGGTGGTGCGCCCGCGTGCGATTCGGGTGTTCACGCAAGGCCAGGGACGTCCGGCAGTGCAGGCTACCGCCTGAGCCCGCGTTCAGACGACAACGATACGAGAGGACACGAGCATGAACTTTCAGCAATTGCGTTCCATCCGCGAGGCGGTGCGCCGCCAGTTCAACCTCACCGAAGTCGCCAACGCGCTGTACACGTCGCAGCCGGGGGTGTCGCGGCAGATCCGCGAGCTGGAGGATGAATTGGGCGTGGAAATTTTCGAACGTTACGGCAAGCGCCTGACGGGCCTGACCGAGCCCGGCCGCGAAATCGTCCGCATTGTCGAGCGCCTGCTGCTGGAGGCCGAAAACCTGCGGCAGGCCGGCGAGGAATTCTCCGGCCGCCAATCCGGCCGCCTGACCGTGGCGACCACGCACACGCAGGCCCGCTATGCGCTGCCGAAGGTCGTGCAGTCGTTCCGCAAGGAGTATCCGCACGTCACGCTGGCGCTGCAGGAAGCATCGCCTTCGCACATTGTCGAACTGCTGCTCACGGGGCAGGCCGATATCGGCATCGCCACCGAGGCTGTGGCCAACGAGCCGGGGCTGACGTCGTTCGAAGCGTACCGCTGGCGTCACGTGCTGGTGGTCAGCCCGGACCATCCTCTGACCAAGAACCCGCTGCCCACGCTCGAAGACGTGGCGCAATACCCGCTCATCACCTACGACGCCGGTTTCACGGGCCGCCGCAATATCGACGCCGCATTTGCCGGTGCCGGCTTGCACCCCGAGATCGTGCTGACCGCCATGGATGCGGACGTGATCAAGACCTACGTCGCGCTGGACGTGGGCGTGGGCATCATCGCGTCGATGGCGTATGACGGGCGGAAGGACGACAACCTCGTCTGCATCGGGGCGGACCATCTGTTCGAGCCGAATACCACGCGTGTGGCGGTGCGCCGCGGTGCGTATCTGCGTGGGTATGCACACGACTTTATCGGCATGTTCGCGCCGCATCTGTCGCGCGAGACGGTGGCGGAGGCCGTGGCTTCCACGGTGGTGACGCAGTCCGCGCGGGAGGCACTGGCGGCGTAACTGCCGCGTCGGCTCAGCCGGCTGCGAGCCGTTCATCCGTGCAATTCCGCCATTCGTCGCATCCCCATGGCGCCTGCCCGGGCGCCATTCCTATACTGCGGACATCTTCGGTTCCACCAGAGACCGCCATGTCCGCCGGGCCTTGCACCCAAACTTCCCCATCCGTTGAATCCGATACCGCTCTGCTGCGTCGCGCGCGCCACCGCGCCGGTGCGCGTCTCGGGTTCCGCATTCACCTGCTGTCGTTCCTGGCTGTGAACGCCGGGCTGGCGGCGATTGCGCTGTCACGCGGCCAGTTCTGGTTTGTCTGGCCGCTGCTGGGCTGGGGGGTGGGTTTGGCTGCGCACGGTCTGAGCCTGGCCTGGAGCCGCGGCAACGGCTACCAGCGCATGGTCGACCACGAACTCGCCCGTTTGCGCGAGCAGGCCGGTCGCCCGTGATGCGGGAAACCCCAAGCTTCAACGCCGGTGAACCCTCCGGTAAGATCGCCCGCATGTTCGCCAATGTGTCGTTCCCTTCGCTTGCAGACTGCCTGCGCCTGGCACGGCGCTGGGTGATCCGCTACGCCGTCATCATCGCCATCAATACGCTGATTGCGGCGGTGTTGGCGTTCGGCATTCGCCCGGAAGAGACCTTCTGGAAAGACTTCATCTTCAGCCAGGCGATCGGGCTGTCGATGTTCTCGCTGATCGGCATACCGCGCCATGTGCTCTGGGGCGACGGCCCGCCTAACAAGAAGGTGTTTCCGTGGATCATCGTGGGCGCGGTGTTGATCGGGGTGCCATTCGGCCAGTGGATCGCGCGGACGATCCTGTGCCTGAACAACCCGAACCCTGAACCCTGGCGTGCCGACAGCCTGCGCATGAGTTTCATCATTGCCATGCTGGCCGCACTTGGCGCAACGTATTACTACTGGTCGCGCGGCAAGCTGGCCGCGCTGCAGCGCCAAGCCGCACTCGACGCGCTGGAGCGCGAAGAGGCCGAGAAGCAAGTCGTGCGCGCGCAACTGATGGCGCTGCAGGCGCAGATCGAGCCGCACTTCCTGTTCAACTCGCTGGCCCACGTGGATGTGCTGATTGCGCGGGACCCGGCCGGCGCGCGGCGTCTGCTGCAGCATTTGATTGGCTTTCTGCGCAGCTCGCTCTCCCATGCCCGCGCCGAGCAGTGCACGCTGGCGCAGGAGTTTGCCCTGCTGCGCGCGTATCTCGACATCCAGGCGCTGCGCTTCGGCAATCGGCTGCGTTTCTCCTTGGCGCTGGACGATGCCATCGCCAATATCGTCATCCCGCCGATGCTGATTCAGCCCCTGGTGGAAAACGCCGTGGTGCACGGCATCGAGCCCGCACGCGAGGGCGGCGAGATCGCCCTGTCTGCCCGCCTGGCTGCCGGCAAGGAGGGCGAGCGGCTGGTGCTGGAAGTGCGCGACACGGGCGTGGGTTTCGGCAACGACGGTGCCAAGGGCTCGGGGCTTGGCCTCACGCACGTGCGTGAACGCCTGGCGCGGCTGTTCGATGGCGACGCGCGCCTGACGATTACCGAAACCGTGCCGCATGGCGTGACGATCATCGTCGAGTTGCCCCTGGCGCACGAAACGGCGCCTGCACCTTCTCAAGCCGACACGCCGGAATGGCGCTGCCGTTTCTCCCGCCCCACCGCCAACGCCACCGCTGCGCTGTCTTCGCGCGCATCCGCCGGAACCTGATCGATGCCTGCTTCCCCTCGCTTGCTGATTGCCGACGATGAACCGGCACTGGCCGACAACCTCGTCGCAGAACTGGCGGCGCTGTGGCCCGATGCCACGCTGCTGCCGGCCGTGCACGACGGCCAATCCGCGCTCGACGTGATTGACGATGCCGCCGACGGGCAGGGCCCCGATGTGGTCTTTCTCGACATCCGCATGCCGGGGTTGTCGGGCATTGACGTGGCGCGCGAGCTATCGGATCGGGAAGACCGTCCACTGGTGGTGTTCGTGACGGCCTACGACCAGTTCGCACTCGATGCCTTCGAGCAAGCCGCAGTGGATTACGTGCTCAAGCCCGTGCAGCCCGAGCGCCTGGCTGAGACCGTCAAGCGGCTGAAGGACCGGCTCGGCACGCGCCTGAACGACAGCGCCAACGCCGCCACCGACCCTGCGCAGACGCTGGCTGAACTCGTCGAGCGCCTTGCCGGCCTGCAGGGCGCCGCGCAAACGCGTGCAACGCCGCAGGGCGGCTATCTGCGCTTTATCAAGGCGCTGGTCGGGCAGGAGGTGCGCTTCATTCCCGTGGATGACGTGATCTATCTGGAAGCGACCGACAAGTACGTCAACGTGGTGGCCGGCAGTGGCGAATCCCTCATTCGTACCAGCCTGCGCGACCTGCTGACCCAGCTCGACCCCGAGCACTTCTGGCAGGTGCATCGCGGTACGGTGGTCAACGTGGCGCATGTGTCGAGCGCAGTGCATCTGTCGCTCGGCCGCCTGGGGCTGAGGATACGCGGGCGCACCGAGACGCTGCCGGTCGCGCGGCAATACGCACATTTGTTCCGGCAGATGTAGCCGTCTCAGCGGCGGCGCGTTCCGCTATGATCCATTGTGTCGTCAACGGATCGAGAGCGAGAGTACCCGCCATGGAGACACCAGCCGCACGCCCCGCCAGCATCGTTGCCGAGCCACGCCACGGCGGCCAGATTCTTGTTGATGCACTGGTGGCCCATGGCGTCGACCTGGCCTTCGGTGTGCCGGGCGAGAGCTACCTCTCGGTGCTCGAAGGCTTCTATCAGCGCCGTGACCGCGCACGCTTCATCATTTGCCGACAAGAGGGCGGCGCCGCCAACATGGCCGACGCCTACGGCAAGCTCACGGGTCGCCCGGGCATCATCTTCTGCACACGCGGGCCGGGCGCCACCAACGCCAGCATTGGCGTGCACACCGCGTTTCAGGATTCCACGCCGCTGATCTTGTTCATCGGGCAGGTGGGCCGCGATGTTGTCGACCGCGAAGCGTTTCAGGAAATCGACTACCGCCGCATGTTCGGCCAGATGGCCAAGTGGGTCGCGCAGATCGATAGCGTCGAACGCATCCCCGAATACATCGCTCGCGCCTTCCAGACGGCCACCGCGGGCCGCCCGGGGCCGGTTGTGCTGGCGCTGCCGGAAGACATGCTCACTGAGGTTGCCACCGTGGCAGATGTGCCGCCGATGCCGCGCGCGATGGCGTGGCCCGGCCCGCATGATCTTGCGCAACTGAAGGCGCTGCTGCAGAACGCCGAGCGGCCGATGCTGCTGCTGGGCGGTTCCGGCTGGACGCCGCAAGCTGCGGCCCGCATGCAAGCCTTTGCAGAACGCTGGAATCTGCCTGCGGGCTGCGTGTTCCGCCGGCAAGACCTGTTCGACAACCGCCACCCGAACTACGCGGGCGACGTCGGCATCGCCATCAACCCGAAGCTGGCGGCGCGCGTGAAAGACGCCGACGTGGTGCTCGCCATCGGCCCTCGTCTGGGCGAGATGACGACATCGGGCTACACCCTCTTCGATGTGCCGTGCCCCAAGCAGACGTTGGTCCACGTGCATGCCGGCGCAGAAGAGTTGGGGCGCGTCTACCAGGCCCATCTGATGATTCACGCGTCGATGCCCGCCATTGCCGAGGCGCTGGAATCCGTATCGCCCGATGCGCCGCCGCGCTGGAGTGCCTGGACCGAAGCCGCCAACGCGGACTACGTGGCCAACATCGTGCCGCCGCCGTTTGGAGGCAAGGGTATCGACATGGCTCGTGCGATGCGATGGCTGCGCGATCATCTGCCGCACAACAGCATCCTCACCAACGGTGCGGGCAACTACGCCACGTGGCTGCATCGCTTCTATCAATACGGTGCGCTGGCGGCAGGCTCGCGCACGCAGCTGGCGCCGACCAGCGGGGCGATGGGCTATGGCGCGCCCGCTGCGGTGGCCGCCAAGATCGTGTGTCCCGACACGCCCGTCATCTGCTTGGCCGGCGACGGTTGCTTCCTGATGAACGGCCAGGAGCTGGCGACGGCCATGCAGTACAACGCGCCGGTCATCTTTATCGTGGTCAACAACGGCATGTACGGCACCATCCGCATGCATCAGGAACGCGAGTACCCCGGGCACGTGAGCGGCACCGAGCTACGCAACCCTGACTTCGCCGCGTTGGCCAGAGCCTACGGCGCCGAAGGGCACACGGTGCGCTCGCTCGAGGGCTTCCAGTCGGCTGTGGAGTCCGCACTGGCGGCGAGCGTTGCCTCCATCATCGAAGTGCAGACCGATCCGAATATCATCAGCCCGCGCGCGACCATCGATTGGTTGCGTGCGCAGTCGCGCAGTTGACTCCGCTTTCATTTTCGCCAACGCCAACGCCAACGCCAACGCCAACGCCAACGCCAACGCCAACGCCAACGCCAACGCCAACGCCAACGCCAATCCACCCATTGCCATGACGATGATTCCTGTAACTGACTTGTGCGACATGCACGAAGACAAGCTGGTGTACGGAAGCCTGCGTGTGCTCACGCCGGTGTTCCGCAGCTTTGGCAAGCGCGCCGCATTTGCTGGCCCGGCCTCCACGCTCAAGGTGTTTGAAGACAACGGCCTGGTACGCGCCGCGCTGGAAGAGCAGGGCGCAGGCCGAGTACTGGTGATCGACGGCGGCGGCTCCCTGCGCTGCGCGCTGGTGGGCGGCAACCTCGGCAAGCTGGCGGAAGAGAACGGTTGGGAAGGGATTCTGCTCAACGGCTGCGTGCGCGATACGCGCGAGCTGGCCGAATGCAACGTCGGCATCCACGCATTGGCGGTGCATCCGCGCAAGAGCATCAAGAAGAACGCAGGGCAGCGCGAAGTGGGCGTGCAGATGCCGGGTGCTTACATTCAATCCGGCGAGTGGATCTATGCCGATGAAGACGGCGTGCTGGTTTCGCAGGACATGCTCGAATGAACCGCGCCAACGCCATCCACGTATTCGTCTACGGCACGCTGCGTGCCGGTGAGGCGAATGACTTGCGGGTTGCTGCGGCCACGCGAGGCATTCCAGAGCCGGAGTTGCTCGGTACCGCCATGTTGCACGGCCGCCTGTACGACTTCGGGGCCTACCCTGGCCTCGTGCTGGATCCGACCGGCACTGCCGTGCGCGGCGATGTGTATCGCATCGACGCGGCGCTCGTCCCCGTGCTGGACGAGATCGAAGAGGTCTACCCCGGCGGCGATGCGCTGTTCGTGCGCGAGAACCACGCCGTCATGTTGGGCAGCGAGCCTGTCGAGTGCATCGTGTATCCGGTGAGCACTCGGCACATTGCCGGCCGACCCGTGATTACGAGTGGGGACTGGGTGGCGCACCGGTTGACGCGTGCCTGATGTGCCCTTTCTCGCCCAAAGGAACGCCGCAATCGCGGCGTTTTTTGTGCCTCTGCAATGTGATGAACAGATGTCTGTGATTTTTCATAATGCGGAAAGCTTTTTTGACCCGCAAAAATTGCCCATCGCACGGCACCATCATTGCCTTTCATGATAGAAAAAATCTTTCCGCATCATGAAAAATTGATCGTAAGTCTTTGAAAAATAATAAATAAAAACTTCCGTTTGCGCGCATCTTCTCCTTGTTGCGCTGCACCCTCCTTTCTACACTCTTATATAAGACATATGACTTGGGCCACCCAGCAGCACCCCAAGAAGGTGCCAGCGGCTCAAGGTGCAGAGTGGGCTACCCGGTTTTTATTTGATGGATGCGATCAAACAGGAGAGTGCGATGTCACGCGAACTCGAAGTTCAAAAGCTGCAGAAGGAATGGGACACCAACCCGCGTTGGAAGGGCATCAAGCGGGGTTACACCGCCGAAGACGTCGTGCGCCTGCGCGGTTCGCTGCAGATCGAACACACGCTGGCCAAGCGCGGTGCCGAAAAGTTGTGGGACCTGATCAACAACGAGCCCTTCGTCAATGCGCTGGGCGCACTGACCGGCAACCAGGCCATGCAACAGGTCAAGGCTGGCCTGAAGGCGATCTATCTGTCGGGCTGGCAGGTTGCTGGCGATGCCAACAGCAACGGTGAGATGTATCCCGACCAATCGCTGTACTCGGTGGATTCCGTGCCCAAGGTCGTCAAGAAGATCAACAACACGTTCCAGCGCGCTGACCAGATCCAATGGTCTGAAGGTAAGGACGACATCGACTTCTTCGCCCCGATCGTGGCGGATGCGGAAGCCGGTTTCGGTGGCGTGCTGAACGCGTTCGAACTGATGAAGGCCATGATCGAGGCCGGCGCTGCGGGCGTGCACTTTGAAGACCAACTGGCCGCCGTGAAGAAGTGCGGTCACATGGGCGGCAAGGTCCTGGTCCCAACCCGTGAAGCCGTGAGCAAACTGGTGGCGGCGCGTCTGGCTGCCGACGTGATGGGCGTGCCTACCGTGCTGATTGCCCGTACCGATGCAGAAGCTGCTGACCTGCTGACCACCGATGTGGACGAAAACGACAAGCCGTTCTGCACCGGCGAGCGCACCGTCGAAGGTTTCTACCGCACCAAGCCGGGTCTGCAGCAAGCCATCTCGCGGGGCCTGGCCTACGCAGAAGTGGCTGACCTTGTGTGGTGCGAAACCGGCAAGCCGGATCTGGAATACGCCAAGAAGTTTGCCGAAGCCATCCACGCCAAGTTCCCGGGCAAGATGCTGGCCTACAACTGTTCGCCCTCGTTCAACTGGAAGAAGAACCTGGACGATGTCACGATCGCCCGGTTCCAGAAGGAACTTGGTGCAATGGGCTACAAGTTCCAGTTCATCACGCTGGCCGGCTTCCATGCCCTGAACTACTCGATGTTCAACCTGGCCTACGGCTATGCCCGCAACCAGATGAGCGCTTTCGTCGAGCTGCAAGAAGCCGAGTTCAAGGCAGCGGAAAAGGGGTTCACCGCAGTGAAGCACCAGCGCGAAGTCGGCACGGGCTACTTTGACGCGGTGACGCAGACCATTGAACGCGAGGCGTCGACCACGGCGCTGAAGGGTTCGACGGAAGACGAACAATTCTTCGAAGAAACGGCGCAAGCCAAGAAGGTTGCCTGAGGCTGCCGACGCATCCGGCATCCAGGCACCCGGGCCGGCCGTGCTGACCACACGCCGGCCTCTCGAACCGCGCTCCCTCAACGGCGCGGTTTTTTTCGTCTGGGCTATTGCGGCGGGTTATGCAGAACCCACTTCGCCGCAGGCCCGCACGTTCAGGCTGGCGGGCTGTGTTTCAGCGATAGACGATCACCGGAATCTCGGTATGCGTGAGTACCTTCTGTGTTTCGCTGCCCAGCAGCAGCCCGGCCAAGCCGCGCCGGCCGTGCGACGCCATGAAGATGACGTCGCAGCCGTGGCGCTCGGCCGCGTCGATGATGCCCATGTAGGGCACGGCAAAGCAGCTCATGTCGGTATCGCAGTTGATGCCGGCGCTGCGGGCGGCGTCTTCCACGTCTTTGAGCACCACGCGCGCCTGCGCTTCAACGCGCTCCTTGAACGCCTGTGGTGTCTCCACGACGATCTCGGAGAAGGGCGTGTACGGGTATTCCTCCAGGCAGGTGTAGGCCGTCAGGCGCGCGCCAAGCGTCTTGGCAAAGTCGAGCGCGCCCGCCACCGCCTTGCGCGACAGCTCGGAACCATCGGTCGGGATCAGGATGTGCTGGAACATGCGGCCTCCTAAGGCGGGATGCGGGAAGACGTTCTTGTGTTGATTGTAGGCCGCACGCGGTGTTTCACCCACTCGGGGCGATTGCTAATCCATCCCGATTAAGGCGTCCGCCCGGCGCCAGTAGGCCGGGTTGCCATACGTGTTCTTGAGGAAATCAATGAACAGACGCACGCGCAGCGGCAGGTGCTTGCGCTGCGGAAACACCGCGTGGATGCCAATCGGCGGTGCTTCGAAAGCATCGAGCACCGTCACCAATTTGCCCGTGGCGATGTCGTGCCCGACCTCCCACCACGAGCGCCATGCCAGGCCATAGCCTTGCAAGCACCACTCGCGCAGCACGGCGCCGTCCGTGCATTCCATCGTGCCAGAGACCTTCACGGTGACGGCCTTGCCGCCTTGCTGGAAGACCCAGCCTCGCTGCACGTTGGCGCTGGCGCCAAAGGCCAGGCAGTTGTGCGTGGAAAGCTGCTCCACCTGGGTCGGAACGCCACGGCGCTCAAGATACGACGGCGCAGCCACCACCACGCGGCGGTTTTCCCACAGGCGGATCGACACGAGGCTCGAATCGGGCAGGTCGCCCAGGCGGATCGCGCAATCGAAGCCTTCGTTGACGAGGTCGACCACCCGGTCGCCCAGGTCCAGCGTCATCGAGACATCCGGGTGCGTCTCGATGAAGTCCGGCACCATCGGCGCGACATGGCGGCGGCCGAAACCGGCGGGGGCCGTCACACGCAGGTGCCCGCTGGCTTTCACGCCACCTGCCGAGACGCTGGCCTCGGCGTTGTGCAGGTCATTGAGAATGCGCTGGCAATCTTCCAGGAACGCCGAACCCTCGAACGTGAGGGTGATGCGCCGCGTGGTGCGCACCAGGAGCTTGACGCCCAGGCGTTCTTCCAGCGCGTCGATGCGGCGCCCGATGATGGCAGGCGCCACGCCCTCAGCGGCGGCGGCGGCGGATAGGCTGCCGCGTGTTGCGACGGCGACGAAGGTTTCAAGCTGCTTGAAATGATCCATGCCTGATATATACCGTGGCAATCGGGGCCTGCGGGATTGTGACGAATATAAAGGTTATCACTCGTCATTCCATCGGTAAAAGTTAAAGATCAAGTGACCATTGCCGTCTTTGTGCGGTGCGTCACCTTTTCTACAATGGCCCTCGTTGCGAAGGTCGGCAAAGCATTCTGCGTGATAGAACGCGCAGCGCGTGCAAGTGCGGGGCCTTCGGGTCCGTGGAGCTTCAGATGAGTTCGATTCGCGCGGTGGTCTTCGATGCCTATGGCACGTTGTTCGACGTGTATTCCGTGGCCGCGCGCGCCGAGCAACTGTTTGCCGGCAAAGGCGAAGCGCTGTCGGTGCTGTGGCGCGACAAGCAGATCGATTACACGCGCATCCGCTCGCTGGCCGGCCCCTCGGGCGAACACTACAAGCCGTTCTGGGACATCACCGTCGACGCGCTGCGCTATGCAGCGGCACGCCTGGGCGTAGAGCTTTCCGCCCACGACGAGGCCACGCTGATGCGCGAATATGCGTGCCTGTCGGCGTTTCCCGAGAACGTGCCCGCGCTGCGCCGCTTGCGCGAGATGGGCCTGCCGCTGGGCATCCTCTCCAACGGTAACCCGCAGATGCTCGACATTGCCGTGAAGAGTGCCGGTATGTCTGGGTTGTTCGATCACGTGCTGTCGGTCGATGCGGTCAAGCTCTACAAGACCGCGCCACAAGCCTATGCGCTGGCGCCACAAGCGTTTGGCGTGCCGGCGGAACAGATTCTGTTTGTCTCGTCCAATGGATGGGATGCCTGCGGCGCGACGTGGTACGGCTTCACCACTTTCTGGATCAACCGCCTGGGGCATCCGCCCGAGGCGCTCGACGTGGCGCCCACCGCGGCCGGCCACGACATGCGCGATCTGCTGCAGTTCGTGCAGGCAACACAAGCAACGTAAGGATTTTCCAATCGGCCCAGCCATAGGGCCAAAGTAAGACAAAACGCGTTCAACCCTCACATCATTCTCTGGAGAAAACCATGGCGCTCACGCTGCCCCAAGGCATGGAGATCAAGGCCGAGATCCTGCCGGCCTATGAAGACATTCTGACCCCCGAAGCACTGGCGCTGGTCGCCAAGCTGCACCGTGCCTTCCAGCCGCGTCGTAAAGAGCTGCTGGCGGCCCGCGTCGAGCGCGCCAAGCGCCTGGACGCTGGCGAGCGCCCGGATTTCCTGGCAGAGACGAAGGCCGTTCGTGAGGGCGACTGGAAGGTCGCCCCGATCCCGCAAGCACTGCATTGCCGCCGTGTTGAAATTACCGGCCCGGTCGATGCCAAGATGGTCATCAACGCGTTCAACTCGGGCGCGGACAGCTACATGACCGACTTCGAGGATTCGAACTCGCCCAGCTGGCACAACCAGATCCAGGGTCAGGTCAACCTGAAGGCCGCCATCCGCCGCACGCTCACGCTTGAGCAGAACGGCAAGACCTACAAGCTCAACGACAAGATCGCCACGCTGCAAGTGCGTCCGCGCGGCTGGCATCTGGACGAGAAGCATGTGCTGATCGACGGCGAGCGCGTGTCCGGCGGCATCTTCGACTTCGCGCTGTTCCTGTTCCACAACGCCAAGGAGCAGATTGCCCGCGGCGCCGGTCCGTTCTTCTACCTGCCGAAGATGGAAAGCCATCTGGAAGCGCGTCTGTGGAACGACATCTTTGTGATGGCACAGAACGAGATCGGCCTGCCGCAAGGCACCATCAAGGCCACCGTGCTGATCGAAACCATCCTCGCTGCGTTCGAGATGGAAGAAATCCTGTACGAACTGCGTGAGCACAGCGCAGGCCTGAACGCCGGCCGCTGGGACTACATCTTCTCGTGCATCAAGAAGTTCAAGGTCGACAAGAACTTCTGCCTGGCCGATCGCGCCAAGGTGACGATGACGGCACCGTTCATGCGCGCCTACGCGCTGCTGCTGCTCAAGACTTGCCACAAGCGCGGCGCGCCCGCCATCGGCGGCATGAGCGCGCTGATTCCGATCAAGAACGATCCGGAGAAGAACGCCATCGCCATGGCCGGCATCATCGGCGACAAGAAGCGCGACGCGACTGACGGCTACGACGGCGGCTGGGTGGCCCACCCGGGCCTGGTCGAGCCGGCCATGAAGGAATTCGTGGCGGTGCTGGGCGACAAGCTGAACCAGTTCGACAAGCAGCGCCCCGACGTCAACGTGACCGCCGCGGACCTGCTGAACTTCCAGCCGGAAACGCCGATCACCGAAGCCGGCCTGCGCATGAACATCAACGTCGGCATTCACTACCTGGGTGCCTGGCTGGCCGGCAACGGCTGCGTGCCCATCCACAACCTGATGGAAGATGCCGCCACGGCGGAAATTTCGCGCTCGCAGGTGTGGCAGTGGATCCGCTCGCCCAAGGGCAAGCTCGAGGACGGTACGAAGGTCACGGCCGAACTCGTGCGCAAGCTGATTCCGGAAGAATTGGCCAAGGTGAAGGAGACGGGCGCGGTGGGCCACTTTGACCGTGCTGCAGAAATCTTCGAGCAGATGTCCACGTCGGAGGACTTTGCAGAATTCCTCACGCTGCCGCTCTACGAAGAAATCTAAGCGACGCTTGGGTCGCAAGGGAAACGCCGGCTGGGGAAACCCGCCGGCGTTTTTCATTTGGCGCAAGGCTCGCCAAGCCGCGCGATAATGTCGAGAAATCTTGCGGAGGCCGCTTTGCGTTTTGAACACCTGGTGGAAGTCAATGATCCACTGAACCCCCTCATCGATACGCTGACCCTGAACCAGATCTGGCAAGGCCTGGTACTGCGCGTGCGCGAGCAGACCGAATTTGTCGAAAGCCTGGACGAATGCATCATCACTGCCGAAGGCGACGGCTGGGTCGAGCGCGAACTCGTGTTTGGCAAGGCGCGCATCCAGGATCGCGTGACGCTCGAGCCGCACAAGCGCGTGACCTACACCACCGCAGCCACTGGTGAACACGCCGGCGGGTCGCTGACCATGACGATCGAGAGCAACGAGGCCAACGCCGCGTTCATCCGCTTCGTCTACGACACCACGCTGCCCAACGCCGATGAAACGGGCGACACGCGCTACGCCGAGATCGTCAAATCCGCCTACCGTGAATCCGACATCGACACCGTGCGCCGCATTCGCGAAATTGCCGCCACCGGCCGGCTCGGCTGACGTGTTCCGCCCGACCGGCGCTGGAGGAGGCGCCGGCCGGGTTTGCTCTCCCTTGGTCGTCTCACACATCACTACAACGAGACCATGACGACATTCACGCCCACCCTGGAGGCCCTGCGCGCGCGTTACGGCGAGCGCTTCAAGTGGCTCGTTCTCTTTACGCTGATGGTGGGGGCGGTGTCGTCGGTCATCTCGGCCACCATCGTCAACGTGGCGATTCCCGACCTGAGCCGCCATTTCGTGCTCGGGCAGGAACGCGCGCAGTGGGTTTCGGCCAGCTTCATGGTGGCGATGACCTTGTCGATGCTGCTCACGCCCTGGCTGCTGCTGCGCTTCGGGCTGCGGCGCACGTTCATTGGCGCGTTGCTGCTGCTGGGCGTGGGTGGCCTGGCGGGCGGCCTGTCGCCCAATTACGAAGTGATGATCGCCATGCGGGTCGTGGAGGGCATGGCGGCCGGCATCATGCAGCCGCTGCCCAACATCCTGATCCTGCGCGTGTTTCCCGAACGGGAGCAGGGCAAGGCGTTCGGTCTGTTCGGCTTTGGCGTCGTGCTGGCGCCGGCCGTGGGCCCGAGTGTGGGTGGTTTCCTGGTGGAGTTGTTCGGCTGGCGCTCGATCTTCTTTGTGGTGATGCCGTTCACGCTGATTGGCTGGGCAATGGCGCGGCGCTTCATGGCTGTCAACTCGTCCATGGCGGGCGAGCCCAAACCGCTCGATTGGCGCGGCCTGCTGCTGATTGGCGGTGCGACGGTCACGCTGCTCAACGGCCTGGTCGCGCTGCATAGCGATGCGACGCACGGCATCGTGCTGATGCTTGTGTCGGCCGTGTGTGTGGCGGGCTTCGTGTTCTGGCAGCGGCGGGTGGAGTCGCCATTGCTGGACCTGCGGCTCTTCAGCTACCGACAGTTTGCGATGGGGGCGGTGGTGGCCTTCATCTACGGGGCAGGGCTGTACGGCTCGACGTACCTGGTGCCGGTGTATATGCAGGTGGCGCTGGCGTACGCGCCGTCGCGCGCCGGGCTGGTGCTCTTGCCCGCGGGGCTGGTGCTGGCCGTGACGATCATGCTGGCCGGACGGCTGACCAATCGCATCGAGCCATTCCGGCTGGTGTCGTTCGGGCTGGCAGCGCTGGCGCTCTCGTTCTTCCTGATGGCGACCAATACCCGGGCAACGAGCTATCTGCTGCTGATCGCCATCGCCATCATCGGGCGGGTGGGGCTGGGTTTTGTGCTGCCGTCGCTGAGCCTGGGCGCCATGCGCGGCGTCGATTTCACCTTGATCCCGCAAGGCTCCAGCGCCATCAATTTCCTGCGCCAATTGGGTGGGGCGATCGGCGTCTCGGCCACGGGCATCTTCCTGCAATGGCGGCTTGCCATGCGTGGTATCGAAACCGTGCATGGTCCGACGGTCGACCCCGAGGCACGTATCCTGGCGTTCGACGAGACGTTCATCTTTCTTGGCACGCTGTGCGCGCTGGCCGTGCTGGCCGCGTGGCGCATGCGCCGGCGAGAGCTGCCGTCCGCCGTGCCCGCTGCGCAATAAAAAACCGGGCGCAGGGCCCGGTTCTTCGCATGGCGATCCGACGATCAGGTCGTCGCGCCGCTCTTCAGCTCTTCGACGAGGTCGATGTACTTTTGCTTGGCTTCGTCCTGAGACGTGCCCTTCAGGCCTTCCCAAGCCTCAAACTTGTAGCGGCCGACGATG
The DNA here is from genome assembly GCF_958405935.1 of Ralstonia psammae. Taxonomy (NCBI): domain Bacteria; kingdom Pseudomonadati; phylum Pseudomonadota; class Betaproteobacteria; order Burkholderiales; family Burkholderiaceae; genus Ralstonia; species Ralstonia psammae. Next base: position 96,776 of record NZ_CATZBU010000002.1, on the reverse strand, counting down.
TCGGTAAAGCCCGGCTTGTCGCCGTGCGCGTCACCTTCAGCGCCTTGCTTGTACAGAGCGTACAGGCGCAGCAGCGTCATGTTGGCGGGGCGCTCGGAGAGCCCCTTGACGTCGATTTGGGCTTGGTCGAAACGGGCTTGCAGGTCGCTCATGATGATTCCCGGCTGAAAACAATGGTCAGGCGATGATAGCGCCGGGGTTGTACGGCCGGGCCGTTTGAATTCGAGGATGGCTTCGGTTTTCTGCCCAATTTTCTGCTCGGTTTCCCAGCGGGCGGCCATGGGTTTGCGCATTCAGGCGCCACACCAGCCGGTACAATGCCGCCATGCCCTGGATTCTTGCTTTCGATACCTCCACCGAGTTCTGTTCCGTCGCCCTTGGTGACGGCACGCGCACGCTGTTCCGCCATGAACACACCGGCCCGCGCTCCAGTAGCCGCGTGCTGCCGGCGGCTTCCGAATTGCTGGCCGAGGCGGGCATCGCCCTGGCCGATTGCGCGGCGATTGCCTTTGGCGCAGGCCCCGGTTCGTTCACCGGCCTGCGCACGGCGTGCGGCGTGGCGCAGGGTTTGGCCTTCGGTGCCGATCTGCCTGTCGTGCCGGTTAACTCGCTGGTGGCGTGCGCGGAACAGACGCGCGCAACGTTGCCGGCCGGCACAGCCGTGACCATCGCCCTCGATGCCCGCATGGACGAGTGCTACTGGGCCAGCTTCGTGCCCGCCAATGTGGCGCAGGATGCCTCGGGCTGGCACGCGCTTTCCGCCATTCAGGTGAGCGGGCCGCAGAGCGTGACCGCGCCGACGCAGCCCTATTGGTTGGCGGGCAATGCGGTGGCAGTGTTCGGCGATCAGTTGAGCATGGCTGCAGGCGCCGACGCCGTCTTGCCCGAAGTCGCGCCGCACGCACGAGAGATCATCGCAGTGGGTCTGCGCCTTTTGGCAGCCGGCCATACGGTGCGACCCGAAGACGCGGCGCCGCTCTATGTGCGTGACAAAGTCGCGCTGACCATTGAAGAGCGACAGGCGGTGCAGCACGCCAAGGCCGCTGCTGCAGGTGCTCAGCCATGAGCCTGATCGAGAGCGCGCTCGCCCGCGTCATCACGCAAGCGCCGTTGCCTGCGGGCTGGCGCGCCGAGCGCATGACGGCACTCGATCTGGCCGGCGTTGCGGCGATCGAGCAGGCGGCATTCACGTTTCCCTGGTCGCGCGGCAACTTCGAGGATTCGCTCAAGTTCGGCCACCTCGGCATTGTCTTGCGTGACGGTGGCAACGAAGTCGCGGGCTACCTGATCCTCATGCCGGTGGTCGATGAAATGCACCTGCTCAACGTGACCGTTGCGCCGGCGTGGCAGCGGCAAGGGCTAGGCCACTGGCTGCTGCGCCTGGCCGCGGCGCTCACGTTGGCGCATGGCTTCGGCAGCCTGCTGCTCGAAGTGCGCCCATCCAATACTGGCGCGATTGCGCTGTATCACCGTGTCGGGTTTGCCGAGATCGGTCGGCGCAAGCGCTATTACCCGGCCGAAAACAACACGCGCGAAGATGCGCTCGTCATGCGCATGGTGTGTGAAGCGAGCGGGGTGGAGGCAGCATGAATCGTCGATCCCGAATGCTCGAAGCGCTGGGCGTTTCGACCGAATGGACATTGCGCGGGGCAGAGCCGGCTTCCTTTGACGCCGTTGAGGTCGCCGTCGCCGAGCCGGTCGCCGTGGAGGTTGACGCCACTACGTTTGTCGCTGCACAGCCTCTGGCTGTGGAGGCTGTGGCCGCGCGTGTCGAGCCGGTGGTCATGGATGTGCCGTCGGACACGGCCGGCCCGCGCGCCCAGCGCATCGCTGCGTTCGACTGGGCGCAGCTCGAAGCCGCCGTATCCGACTGCACGTCGTGCAAGTTGTGCGAGCGCCGCACGAACACCGTTTTCGGCGTTGGCGATCGTCAGGCTGAATGGATGCTGATCGGCGAGGCGCCCGGTGAGCAGGAGGACAAGCAGGGCGAGCCCTTCGTCGGTCAGGCCGGCAAGCTGCTCGACAGCATGCTGCGATCGATCGGCCTGTCGCGCGAGAGGGGCGTGTTCATTGCCAACGTGCTCAAATGCCGCCCGCCCGGCAATCGGGATCCTGAGCCGGACGAAGCGGCGATGTGCGATCCGTATCTCAAGCGTCAGATTGCACTCGTCAAGCCGCGCATCATCGTCGTGCTGGGCCGCATTGCCGCGCAGAACCTGCTGCAGACGCAGACGCCTGTCGGCAAACTGCGCGGCAAGGTGCATGAGGTGGAAGGCGTGCCCGTGGTGGTGACCTATCACCCGGCCTACCTGCTGCGTACGCTTACTGACAAGGCGCGCGCATGGGAAGACCTCTGCCTGGCGCGCAAGATCTACGCGGAGCGCGGCGGCCAGTAACTGCCGGCCGGCCGCGGCGGGCACTGCGTTAGTGGTGCTTGTCTTCGCCGATGAGCGCGGCGGTGTGGAACAGCTTTTCGTTGATGCGATGCCGGCGCATGACCAGCGCCATCGTCAGGCAGACGAAGATGCCGAACGACACGATCACCACGCTCACCGACACGTTGAGCTTGATGAGCAGCGCGTACAGGCACAGCATCAGCAGCACCGAGACGTTCTCGTTGAAGTTCTGCACGGCAATCGAGTGGCCGGCAGAGAGCAACACGTGCCCACGGTGCTGCAGCAGCGCGTTCATCGGCACCACGAAGAAGCCCGACATGGCGCCCACGATCATCAGGAACAGGTAGGCGATCATCATGTACAGCGGCAACTTCATCTCGCCGATGTGGAACGTGATTTCGGGAATCGTGTGCTTGGTGTAGAACGCCATCAGCATCACGACCGCGCCCATCGCCACGCCCACCGGCAGCACGTCGAGCGAGCGGCGCAGCGGGATCTTCACGGCGGCGGCCATGGCACCGGCGGCCACACCCACGGCCACCACGGCCTGCAGAATGGCGCCCTGCGAGAGGTTCAGCTCGAGCGATTGCTCGGCCCACTTCAGTACGATGAATTGCAGCGTGGCGCCGGCGCCCCAGAACAACGTCGTCACCGCCAGCGAGATCTGGCCCAGCCTGTCGTGCCACAGGGCATTGAAGCAGTCGGCAAACTCCGAAATGAGACGTACCGGATTCTTTTCCTGCTGCGGATAGCGTGCGCCGGTATCGGGAATGCGCGTGTTGAACAGCGCCGCGATCAGGTAGATCACCATGATCACCAGCATGGCCGCTTCGGCCGGCGTGTCGATGCGCTCCAGCCCAGGAACGTCGAATGACAGCAGCCATGCCGACACATGGTTGGAGATCAACGCCCCGCCCAGCACGGTGCCCAGGATGATCGACCCGACGGTCAGGCCTTCGATCCACCCATTGGCGGCGACAAGTTTTTCGGGAGGAAGCAATTCGGTGAGGATGCCGTACTTGGCTGGCGAATACGCTGCCGCACCGAAGCCGACCACACCATAGGCGAGCAACGGATGCAGTCCGGTCAGCATCACGCCACAGCCAATCAGCTTGATGGCATTGGTGATGAGCATCACCTTGCCCTTGGGCCGGGAATCGGCAAACGCGCCCACGAAGGCAGCAAGTAGAACGTAAGAGAGCACGAAGAACAACTTGAGCAGCGGGGTCATCCACTGCGGCGCATGCATCTCTGTCAGAAGGGCGATGGCGGCAATGAGCAGCGCATTGTCGGCGAGCGACGAAAAAAACTGCGCCGCCATGATGGTGTAAAAGCCCTTCTTCATACCTTCGAATTCGTCCCCGTAGACCGCGGTGCCATGTTCGTCTTCACGACCTGCCGGCAGCGTGCCGGCACTCGGAAAGCGCCCCCCTGGGGTGCCGGCCAAGCGGTGCGTCGGCTGACTGGCCGCACAGCGCACAGGTGCGCGGTGGCGGCATTGAAACCAGCGCCCGCGCGGGCTCCCCTAGTTGTGGTTCCCGTGGACGGGGCCCGTTCGGTGCTGCAAGACACGCATCGCCGGGCAACCGCGGGAATCTTCACTGACAGGCGTTCGGGCCATGCGTTCCGCCCGCAGCTTGTTTTGGTCTCGCCTGTTTGCATGGTTAAACCGGATGTGACGCCACCGTGCAAAAAGAAGTGGCTGGTGCCCAACTTTCCTCATGCCGACAGCGCATCACAACTGTTTTCCCATGCCTAAATTGAACGGCTTTATATCATGAAACTTGTGCGCTTCCGGTGACGGCGGCGCACTTTCTTTTTTGGCACGCTGATGACAGGCGCGAACCAGTTGGCGTCCTGTGGTCAAATAGAACGCTCGCCGCGTGAGGCCGGGCGCACCGGCCCCGCACAGCCTATTTGCTTGTTGCATTGCAGCACCGACGCCGCGCCACGAGCGCGCCATCGCATTCACGTTTTGCAGGTTTGCCGTTATGCCAAGACCCATCCAGGCCGTTATCCACGGCCCAGCACTTGCCAATAATCTCCAGGTTGCCCGCCGCCATGCGCCCAACTCGCGCGTGTGGGCTGTCGTCAAAGCAAACGCGTACGGCCACGGCATCGAACGCGTGTATGAAGGTCTGCGCCAGACCGATGGTTTCGGTCTGCTCGACCTGGACGAGGCCGTCCGCCTGCGCCAGCTCGGCTGGCAGGGGCCGGTTCTCTTGCTCGAAGGTTTTTTCAAGCCGGAAGATCTGGCCATCGTTGAGCAGTACCGCCTGACCACCACCGTCCACTGCGAAGAGCAACTGCGCATGCTGGAACTGGCCCGCCTGAAAGGTCCCATCAGTGTGCAGCTCAAGATCAATACGGGCATGAGCCGCCTGGGCTTTGCGCCCGCCGTATACCGCACCGTATGGGAGCGCGCACGCACCATTTCGGGCGTCGGCACGATCGTCCACATGACACATTTTTCTGATGCCGACGGCCCGCGCGGCATTGAGCATCAGTACACCGCGTTTGAGCAGGCTACGCAGGGTTTGCCCGGCGAGGCGTCGCTTTCCAACTCCGCGGCCACGCTGTGGCATCCGAAAGCGCATCGCGACTGGGTGCGCCCGGGCGTGATCATGTACGGCGCATCGCCCACGGGGGTGGCGGCGGACATTGACGGCACCGGCCTGATGCCGGCCATGTCGCTCAAGAGCGAGCTGATTGCCATTCAGGATCTGCAGCCGGGCGCCACGATCGGTTACGGCTCGCGCTTTACCGTGGAGCAGCCGATGCGCATCGGCATCGTCGCGTGTGGTTATGCCGATGGATACCCGCGTCATGCGCCGGGCTGGGACGGCAACCATACGCCGGTGCTGGTGGACGGCGTGCGTACGCACATCGTGGGCCGCGTGTCGATGGACATGATTACCGTGGACCTGACCGGCGTGCCCGAGGCGCGCGTCGGCACGCCCGTCACGCTCTGGGGCGAGGGCCTGCCGATCGACGACGTCGCACAGGCCTCCGGCACGGTGGGTTATGAGCTGATGTGCGCACTTGCGCCGCGCGTGCCGGTATCGGTTGAACCAGTCAGTACGGCAGACGCCAGCGACCTGGGCAAGGCCGCTTGAGCGCGGCACCGTAAATACAAAGACCAAGCGGCGGCCGCCCATGCGCGGCGCCGTAAGCAGGGGGTTGTTTGGCCAAGAGCAAGACGGTCTATACGTGCACCGAGTGCGGGGGCACGGCGCCGAAATGGGCGGGGCAGTGCCCGAATTGCCAGCAGTGGAACACGCTGGTGGAGACTGTCGCACAGCCGACGTCCGGCGCCGGCGCGCGCTTCCAGTCGCTGGCATCGAGCGCGACGGTGCGCAAGCTGTCCGACATCGACGCGGTGGATGTGCCGCGCTTCTCCAGCGGCATCGACGAATTTGACCGCGTGCTGGGCGGTGGCTTGGTGAGCGGCGGCGTGGTGCTCATCGGCGGCGATCCGGGGATCGGCAAATCGACGCTGTTGCTGCAGGCGCTTTCGAACCTGTCGACGGATCGGCGAGTGTTGTACGTGAGCGGCGAGGAGTCCGGGTCGCAGATTGCACTCCGTGCGCGCCGCCTGGGCGTCGAGAGTCCAAACCTAGCGTTGCTGGCCGAGATCCAGCTTGAGCGCATCCAGGCGACCATCGAGGTGGAAAAGCCCGAGGTGGTCGTCATCGATTCGATTCAGACACTGTATTCCGAGGCGCTGACATCGGCGCCGGGCTCCGTGGCGCAGGTGCGCGAATGCGCGGCGCAACTTACGCGCATTGCCAAGCGGCTGGATGTGACGACCATCCTGGTTGGCCATGTGACCAAGGAAGGTGCGCTGGCGGGCCCGCGTGTGCTGGAACACATCGTCGACACGGTGCTGTATTTCGAGGGCGATACGCATTCCGCCTACCGGCTGGTGCGCGCGTTCAAGAACCGTTTTGGCGCCGTCAACGAACTGGGCGTGTTTGCGATGACGGAACGTGGCCTGCGCGGCGTGGCAAATCCGTCGGCGCTGTTTCTCTCGCAGCACGAGCAGGTGGTGCCCGGGTCGTGCGTGCTGGTGACCCAGGAGGGCACACGGCCGCTGCTGGTGGAAATCCAGGCGCTGGTAGATACGGCGAACGTGCCGAACCCGCGTCGCCTGGCGGTGGGCCTGGAGCAGAACCGGCTGGCGATGTTGCTGGCGGTGCTGCACCGTCATGCCGGTATTGCGTGCTTTGACCAGGACGTATTCCTGAACGCTGTGGGCGGGGTGAAGATTACCGAGCCGGCGGCGGATCTGGCGGTGCTGCTGGCGATACATTCGTCGATGCGCAACAAGGCGCTGCCGCGTGGGCTGGTGGTGTTTGGCGAGATCGGCCTGGCAGGGGAAATCCGCCCGACGCCGCGCGGCCAGGAGCGTTTGAAGGAAGCTGCCAAGCTGGGCTTCTCGATTGCCGTGATCCCGAAATCGAATGCGCCCAAGCAGTCCATCGACGGGCTCGAGGTGATTGCCGTCGAACGCATTGAGCAGGCCATCGACCGGGTGCGGGCACTGGAAGCTTGATTGTTCAAAATCTTGCAACGGTATCGCTGGCGCCATTTGAAAATGGGCGTGCCGCTGCGGTGCGATAATCCGCCAACTTTTCTCCACGACTCCTCTGAACTGACGCCGCCATGCAAGCCAACTCGCGCGCCTTTTTCCTGCTGATTGCCGTGATCTCCTTCGGGGTGGTCGGTTATGCGCTGTACCTGCAGCACGTCGAGGGCCTGCAGCCGTGCCCGCTGTGCATCCTGCAGCGGTTCGCGTTCCTGGGCATCGGCGTGTTCTCGCTGCTGGCGGCGTTGTCGTCGGCCACGCGGCTGCTGTGGCACGGGCTGGGGATGCTGTCGGGGCTGGCCGGCCTGTGCGTGGCGGGGTATCACGTATCGCTGCTGCTGAACCCGAAGGCAACGTGCGGCATCGACCCGATCGAAAACTGGGTCAACGCGCTGCCCACTGCCAAATGGTTGCCGCAGGTGTTCGAAGCCGATGGGTTGTGCGTGGGGCCGATGCCGCCGGTGCTGGGCCTGTCGGTGCCGGTGTGGTCGCTGATCTGGCTGGTGATTCTGTCGCTGACGCTGGTGGTGGGGATGATCCGCCGCGAGCGCCGCTGAGCCGGAGCCACAGATCATGCAACGCGTGCTGGTGAGTGCCTGCCTGCTGGGCCAACCGGTGCGCTATGACGGCGGCACGGTGGTCACTGAAGGCGGGATCCTGGCGCGCTGGCAGATGGAAGGGCGCATCGTGCCGATCTGCCCCGAGATGGCCGGCGGTTTGCCGGTCCCGCGTCTGCCCGCGGAAATTCACGGCGAAGGTGGTGGTGCGGCCGTGTTGCGCGGCGTAGCCCGTGTCGTCGAGCACCACGGCCACGATGTCACCGAAGCGTTTGTGCAGGGCGCGCAACGCGCCCTGGAGGCGGCGCAGGCGGCCGGCGTGCAAGTCGCCGTGCTCACCGAGCGCAGTCCGTCCTGCGGTTCTACGTTTCTCTACGATGGAACGTTTTCCAGCCAACTCCAGCCCGGCGAGGGTGTGACCGCGGCGCTGCTGCGCCAGCACGGCATCCGCGTGTTCAGCCAGCAGCAGTTGGAAGACGCTGGGCGCTTGCTCGATGCGCTGGACCGCGCCGATTCGTCAATCGGCAAACCGTAGCGGCAGGGCCAGCTGCACGGGCTCGCCGTTTTCCTGGACTACGCTGTTGCGCTCGACAAAGAGCGGATGCTGCAGCGCTTCTTCCATGCGCAGCACGGGCGTGACACAGCAATCGGCATCGGCAAAACGCGCGGTCCATTCGGCTTGCGTCGCGGTGAGGAACAGCGCGGCAAGCTCGTCGCGGATGGCGCGTGCCTCCTCGCCACCGACGCGCTGGCCGAGTGCCCAGTGCCTGTCTTTCCATTCGGGCTTGCCGATGACTTCGCACATGACCTGCCAGAACTTCAGTTCGAGTGCGCCGACGGCCATGAAGCGATCGTCCGCCGTGCGGTACACGCCGTAGCACGGCACACCGCCGTTGAGTAGATCGGTGCCGGCGGGGCTGGCCTTGCCGCGTGTGCCGACCGCAAAGAACGCCATGAGGTTGTGCGCGAACACCGAGTCCGTCATCGATACGTCGACGTAGCGGCCGTGGCCGGTGGCGCGCGCGTCGACCAGCGCGGCCAGGATGCCGACCACCGCCGTGAGCGCACCGCCCAGCAGGTCGCCGATCTGCACGTTGGGGACGATGGGCGTGCCGTCCGCGCTGGCGAGCTGATCGAGCATGCCCGCATAGCCGACGTAGTTGATGTCGTGGCCGGCGGCTTGCGCGAGCGGTCCGTCCTGGCCGTAGCCGCTGATGGAACACATGACGAGCGCGGGGTTGGCCGCGCGCAGCGTGTCCCAGCCGACACCGAGGCGCGCCATGACGCCAGGGCGGAAGCTTTCGATCAGCACATCGGCGTGGCGAACGAGTTCGATGAGGGCTTCGCGGTCTTCGGCGCGTTTCAGGTCGAGCCGCATTTCGGTCTTGCCGCGATTGAGCGAGCGGAAGAACAGGCTCGGTCGTTCGGCCGCGCGATCGGCGCAGGAGCGCATCATGTCGCGGGCATAGTCGCCGGGGCCCGGGTCTTCGATCTTGATGACTTCTGCGCCGAGGTCGGCCAGGTGGCGCGTGGCGGCCGGGCCGGGAAGCAGTCGCGTGAGGTCGAGCACGCGCACGCCGGCCAGTGGCGGGTGCGTGGCGGTGTCCGGCGAGGACGATGTCATCGACAGGTCTCCTTGGCCGGACGCGCCGGCCTTAATTGATGTGTTCGAGTTGTTCGTGCAGTTCGAGCCAGCGTTCTTCCAGCGCGTCAAGTTCGGCGTTGAGTTCGGCCTGGCGGCGCAGGCTTTCCATCATGCGTGTCTTGTTGGCCTCTTCATACGCGGCGCCATCGGCGAGGAAGGCTTCGATGTCCGACTTTTCCTTCTGCAGCGGCGCCATGCGCTTTTCGATGGCGTCGACGTTCTTCTGCAGCGGGCGGCGCAGCGCGTTCAGGCGCTGGCGCTGCTCGGCCTCTTCGCGCTTCTGGTCACGCCGATTGACGGCCGGCGCGCCATCCCCATCGGCCGGAGCTGCCGGCGCGCTGGCGGCGGCACGCTTGGCAGCGGCTTGCTTGAGCAGCCAGTCGCGGTAGTCGTCCAGGTCGCCGTCAAACGGGGCGACGGTGCCTTGGCCGACGAGCAGGAACTGGTCGGTCGTGGCGCGCAGCAGGTGCCGGTCGTGCGAGACGAGGATCAGCGTGCCGTCGAACTGGGCCAGCGCCATCGTCAGCGCTTCACGCGTGTCGAGATCCAGGTGGTTGGTCGGCTCATCGAGCAGCAGCAGGTTGGGGCGTTGCCAAACGATCAGGGCGAGCGCCAGGCGTGCCTTCTCGCCCCCGGAGAACGGCTCGATGGGGGAGGTTGCCATGTCGCCGCGGAAGTTGAAGCTGCCGAGAAAATCGCGCAGCTCCTGCTCACGTACGTCGGGTGCCAGGCGCGCCAGATGCAGCAGCGGCGACGCGTGGTCGTCCAGCGTTTCCAATTGGTGCTGGGCGAAGTAGCCGATCTGCAGGCCCTTGCCGCGGCGGATCGTGCCGGACAGCGGCGCCAGCGTTTCGGCAAGCGTTTTCACCAGCGTCGACTTGCCTTGGCCGTTGGCACCCAGCAGCCCGATGCGCTGGCCGGTCTGGATCGAGAACGTCAGGTGTTTGAGGATGGTGATGGGCTGATCAACGCTTGGGCCGGGATAGCCGCAATCGACGCCTTCAAAGGTGAGCATCGGGTTGGGCGCGGCATCGGGTTCGCGGAATTCAAACGAGAAGCCCGCCGCCGCGTGCACGGGCGCGAGGCGCTCCATGCGCTCGAGCGCCTTGACGCGGCTCTGCGCCTGCTTGGCCTTGCTGGCCTTGGCCTTGAAGCGCGTGATGAACGATTCGAGGTGCGCGATCTGCTTCTGCTGGCGCGCGTACGACGCCTCCTGCAGTGCCATCTGCTGCAGGCGCTGCGTCTCGAACTGCGTGTAATTGCCGCCGTAGCGCTTGAGCTTCTGGTGCTCGATATGCAGCGTGACGTTGCACACGCCGTCGAGGAATTCGCGGTCGTGCGAAATCATCACCAGCGTGCCGGCGTAGCGCGACAGCCAGTCTTCCAGCCAGACCACGGCGTCGAGGTCCAGGTGGTTGGTGGGCTCATCGAGCAGCAGCAGGTCGGACGGGCACATCAGCGCCTGGGCCAGATTCAGGCGCATGCGCCAGCCCCCGGAGAAGCTCGCCACCGGTTGTGTGGTCTGCGCCATCGTGAAACCGAGGCCGAGCAGCAGCGCCTGCGCACGCGCCGGCGCGGTGTAGCCGTCGGCATCGGCAAACGCGGTATGGGCTTCGGCCTGGGCGTGACCGTCGTGCGCGGCTTCGGCGGCAGCGAGGCGGCGTTCGATGTCGCGCAGGCGGGTGTCGCCGTCGAGCGTGTAGTCGAGCGCGCTGCGATCAACGGCAGGCGTTTCCTGTGCCACGTGGGCAACCTGCCAGGTGGGCGGGATGGCGACTTCGCCGCCGTCGGCGTGCAATTCGCCGCGCAGCATGGAGAACAGTGTGGATTTGCCGCTGCCGTTCACGCCGACAAGGCCGACCCGTTCACCGGGGTTGAGGGTGGCGGTGGCGTGGTCGAACAGCACCTTGGTGCCGCGCTGGAGGACGAGGTCGTCGAATCGGATCACGAAAAACTGCGCTTGAAGGCAAATCGGAGAAGGGTGCGATTGTAGCGTGCTGCGTCGCACGATCCTGGCGCGCCGTGGATGTTCGGACTGGTGCATTGCACCGTGACGAGGCCGTGCTCGCCCGCAATCCGTGCGCGGGCTTTCGACCTAGGGAAAACCATAGGTCATCGTGAAAGTTTTTTTCTTTACATGGCCGGTTCATGAAAATACATTTACACAAAATTTTCACGGCCCAGGAACATGGCGAAATCCACCAGCAAGCGTACGGATGTGTCGAAAGGCGCATTTGCCGCCGATGCGACCGTTTCCGAGCGCATAGGAGCGGCCCTTGCCACGCTCACGCCTGCGCACCAGCGCATGGCGCAATACGTGCTGGCGAACCCGTTCCGCGCCGCCACCATGCGCATCGACGAGTTTGCCGCCGCGGTGGACATGTCGATTGCCACGGCCAACCGCTTTGCGCTGGCGCTGGGCTTTGACGGCTATCCGCAGTTCCGCGCCGGGCTGCTGCGCGGCTTCGAGGCGACGCTCGCACCGGTAGAAAAATTGCGCCATGAGCTGGCGCGCCCGGCCACCAGTGCGGAGATCTTTGCCGCCTCGCTCAACGAAGACATCGCCAACCTGGATGCCACGCGCCGCATGCTCGATGCCGCAGCTTGCGAACGCGCGGTAGACGCCATCCTGTGCGCACAGCGCATCTACGTGATGGGCTTTGGCGCCAGCGGCTACCTGGCGGGCCTGCTGCGCCATGGACTGGATCTGTACTGCGACACGGTGATCTCCGTTTCGCAGCCGGGCGGCGCATCGGATGCGGCGCGCCAGTTGCGCAAGATCGGGCCGAAGGATCTGCTGATCGCCATCGCATTTCCGCGCTATGCGGCGGACACCATCACGCTGGCCAAACAGGCGGGCAAGCAAGGCTGCCAACTGTTGGCACTGACCGACAGCCCCACGTCGCCGCTCGCGCCGCTGGCCGACATTGCGTTGTATGCGCGGCCGGAGCGCCAGTTCTCGGCGACATCTGACACGGCTGCTGTGGCGCTTTTCGAAGCGCTCTGCGGCGCGGTGGCGCATCGCTCGGCGCATTCGCTGGAATCGGCCGAGCGCCTGACTGAATTCGTGCTGCCGTGGCTGCATACCAGCCAAGTGCCGCGCACCAATGACGCGGCGGGCGCCACAGGCACACCGACGCCCCCCCGACGCGGCCGCAAACGCACCGCTGAAAACTGATTTACATCGAGCCACGCATGACTACGCCCATCCTCGCCATCCACGGCGGCGCCGGCACCATCACCCGCACGGCGATGAGCGCCGATAAGGAAGCCGCTTACCAGCAGGCGCTCAACGACATCCTGGCCGCAGGGCAACGCATCCTCGTGGAAGGCGGTAGCGCCCTCGATGCCGTGACCGAAGCCGTGCGCTTGCTCGAAGAGTGTCCACTGTTCAACGCCGGCAAGGGCGCGGTGCTCACCAGCGCCGGCACGTACGAACTCGACGCGTCGATCATGGATGGCGCCACGCTGGCCGCCGGTGCCGTCACCTGTGTCAAGCGCCTGCGCAATCCGATCCTCGCGGCCCGTGCCGTGATGGAGCGCAGCGAACACGTGCTGTTCACCTCCGAAGGCGCCGAGGCTTTCGCGCAGGCGCAGGGGCTGGAGTTTGTCGAGCCGGACTACTACTACACCGAAGCGCGCTACGCCCAATGGCAGCGCGCCCGCCAGCAGGACGGCATGGCGCTGCTCGATCACGATGCCGCGTCGCTCGTGGCCAGGGAAGTTGCACCCATCGACCCGGACAACAAGTTCGGCACCGTGGGCGCCGTGGCATGCGACGCGCAAGGGCGTCTGGCGGCGGCCACCTCCACGGGCGGCGTCACCAACAAGAAGGTCGGCCGCGTGGGCGATACGCCCATCGTTGGCGCGGGTTGTTTTGCGAACGACGTTGCGGCGGTGTCGTGCACCGGCACGGGCGAGATGTTCATCCGGGCCGTGGCCGCCTACGACGTGGCCGCGCAGATGGAATACGCCGGCAAGTCTCTGGCTGATGCAAGCGACGACGTGGTCATGCGCAAGCTGATGGCTATCAACGGCCGCGGCGGCCTGATTGCCGTGGACGCGCAGGGCAACGTCGCCTTGCCGTTCAACACAGAAGGGATGTACCGCGGCTTCGCACGCGGCGCGCAAGCGCCCGTTGTGTCGATCTATCGGTAAGAAGCAGCCAAGCAGGACAGCAGGAGATTTGTCGTGACAGCAACCAAACAGTCCAGTGCCAACAGCGTCATTGCACTGCCCGATCAGCGCATCGTGCAGGTGCAAGACCTGAGCGTGCGCTTTGCCACGTCCGAGCGCGTGGTGGATGCGGTGCGCAATCTGTCGTTCCATGTGGACCGGGGCGAGACGCTGGCCGTGGTGGGCGAATCGGGTTCGGGCAAGTCGGTCACGTCGCTGGCGCTGATGCGGCTGGTGGAGCATGGCGGCGGCAAGATCGTCGGCGGGCAGATGCATCTGCGCCGCCGCAATGGCGAGGTGCTGGACTTGGCCAACGCCAGCCAGGCGGCCATGCGCAGCGTGCGCGGCGCCGACATCGCGATGATCTTCCAGGAGCCGATGACCTCGCTCAACCCGGTCTTTACCGTGGGCGAGCAGATTGCCGAATCGATCCGCCTGCACCAGCACAAATCGCCCAGCGCGGCCAAGGCCGAGGCCCTGCGCATGCTGGAGCTGGTGCGCATTCCCGAAGCGCGCCGCGTGCTCGATCGCTATCCGCATCAACTGTCGGGCGGAATGCGCCAGCGCGTGATGATTGCGATGGCGCTGTCGTGCCGTCCGTCGCTGCTGATCGCGGATGAGCCGACCACTGCGCTGGACGTGACCATCCAGGCGGAAATCCTGCAACTGATCCGCGCGCTGCAGCAGGAGCTGCACATGGCCGTGGTGTTCATCACGCACGATATGGGCGTGGTGGCCGAAGTGGCCGACCGCGTGCTCGTCATGTACAAGGGCGACCGTGTGGAAGAGGGCCCGTCGGCTACCGTGTTTGCGCAACCGGCGCATCCCTATACGCGTGCGCTGCTGTCGGCGGTGCCGCGCCTGGGCTCGATGCAGGGCACCGATGGCCCGGCGCGTTTTCCGCTCTTGCGCGTGGATGGCACGGCCGCCGCGGTGGATACGACACCGCAACCGGCTGCGTCGCACGACATGCAACCCATCTTGCGCGTGCGTGATCTCGTCACGCGCTTTGACGTGCCCACGGGCATCTTTGGCCGCGTCACGCGCCGGGTGCATGCGGTGGAGCAGGTCAGTTTTGATCTCTACCCTGGTGAGACGCTGGCGCTGGTCGGCGAATCGGGCTGCGGCAAGTCGACGACGGGACGGTCGCTCTTGCGTCTGGTGGATAGCCAGAGCGGCAGCATCGAATTTGCAGGCCAGAACATCGGCGAGTTGAAGGGGCACGCGCTCCAGACGCTGCGCCGGAATATCCAGTTCATCTTCCAGGACCCATTCGCCTCGCTGGACCCGCGCGTGCCGGTCGGCTACTCCATCATGGAGCCGCTGCTGGTGCACAAGGTGGCCTCCGGCAAAGAGGCGCAGCAACGCGTGGAATGGCTGCTCGACAAGGTGGGCCTGCAGGCCGCGCATGCATCGCGCTATCCGCACGAGTTCTCGGGTGGGCAACGCCAGCGCATCTGCATTGCGCGTGCGTTGGCGTTGAACCCGAAGGTGGTGATTGCCGATGAATCGGTTTCCGCGCTGGATGTGTCGATTCAGGCGCAGATCGTCAACCTGATGCTCGACTTGCAGAAGGAGTTTGGCGTCGCGTTCCTGTTCATCTCGCACGACATGGCGGTGGTGGAACGCATCAGCCATCGCGTGGCGGTGATGTACCTCGGCCAGATCGTCGAGATCGGCCCGCGCCGCGCAATCTTCGAAAACCCGCAGCACCCCTACACCAAGAAGCTGATGTCTGCCGTGCCGATTGCTGACCCGGCGCGCCGTCATCTGAAGCGTGAACTCTCCACGCACGAAATCCCCAGTCCGATCCGCGCCATTGGCGACATGCCGGTGGTGCAGCCGTTGGTGCAAGTGGCGCCAGACCACTTTGTTGCCCGCCATTCGATTGGCGGCGCGTATTGAAAGCAATGAAGAACGTAGTGAAGCCAAAAACTTCTTTGAGGAGGAAGGACATGTTCAATCGATTCTCGCATCGGCTTACTTGGGCCCCGCGCGCAGCCATGGTTGCCAGCGGCTTGGCCTTGGCGGCGTTCACCATGCCGGCCTTTGCCGCCAAGGACGCTGTGATGGCGGTCTACTCGACCTTCACCACGATGGACCCGTACGACGCCAACGACACGCTGTCGTTCAGCGCCACCAAGTCGTTCTATCAAGGCCTGTTCGGCTTCGACAAGGACATGAAGCTGGTCAACGTGCTGTGCGACAGCTACGAAGTCAGCAAGGACGGACTGGTCTATACGTTCAAGCTCCACAAGGGTGTGAAGTTCCACGATGGCAGCACGTTTGACGCCAACGCCGTCAAGGCCAACCTGGACCGCGTGACGGACCCGGCCAACAAGCTCAAGCGTTTTGTGCTGTTCAACCGCGTGGCCAAGACCGACGTGGTCGATCCGTACACCGCGCGCGTGACGCTCAAGGAGCCGTTCTCGCCGTTCATCAACGTGCTGGCCCACCCGTCGGCGGCCATGATTTCGCCCACGGCGCTCAAGAAGTACGGCAAGGACATTGCCTTCCACCCGGTTGGCACGGGCCCGTTCGAATTCGTCGAGTGGAAGCAGACCGACTACCTGAAGGGCAAGAAATTCGACGGCTACTGGAAGCACGGCCTGCCGAAGATCGACACCATTACCTGGAAGCCCGTGGTCGACAACAACACGCGCGCCACCATCATGCAAACGGGCGAAGCTGATTTCGCGTTCACGATTCCGTTCGAGCAGGCTGCCGTGCTCAAGGGCAGCCCGAAGGTTGACCTGATTGCCGCGCCGTCGATCATTCAGCGCTATGTCAGCTTCAACACCAAGGTGAAGCCCTTCGACAACCCCAAGGTGCGTCAGGCCATCAACTACGCCATCAATAAGGATGCACTGACCAAGGTGGCGTTTGCGGGTTACGCCGTGCCGGCCGAAGGTGTGGTGCCCCCGGGCGTTGACTACGCCGTCAAGCTCGGCCCGTGGCCGTACAACCCGGCCAAGGCGAAAGAGCTGCTGGCGGAAGCGGGTTACCCGAACGGCTTCGAGACGCAACTGTGGTCGGCCTACAACCACACGACGGCGCAGAAGATCATCCAGTTCGTGCAGCAGCAACTGGCCCAGGTCGGCATCAAGACGTCGGTGCTGGCGCTGGAAGCCGGCCAGCGCGTTGAGCGCGTGGAAAGCGTGCCGAAGCCCGAAGATGCCGGCGTGCGCATGTACTACGCAGGCTGGTCGTCGTCGACGGGTGAATCGGATTGGGCACTGCGTCCGCTGCTGGCGTCGGAAGCCATGCCGCCCAAGTCGTTCAACACCGCGTACTACAAGAACGAACAGGTCGATGCCGACATCGCCGGCGCACTGCGCACGACCGATCGCGCCGAGAAGTCGAAGCTCTACACCGACGCACAGAAGCGCATCTGGGAAGACGCACCGTGGGCCTTCCTGGTGACGGAGAAGATCGTCTACGCGCGTTCGAAGCGTCTGTCGGGTGCCTACGTGGCGCCGGATGGCTCGTTCAGCTTCGACGACATCGACATCAAGCAATAAGTCTCATTGCCGTACCGGCCCGCGCAGCGCCTGCGCGGGCCATTGAATTGCCGCCTGCGGTGGATTTGCCATGCTGAACTACTTCTTTAAACGTGTGCTGGGCGTGATCCCGACACTGCTGATCGTGGCAGTGCTGGTGTTCCTGTTCGTGCACCTGTTGCCGGGCGACCCGGCACGACTGGCTGCCGGACCCGAAGCGGACCCGGCCACCGTCGAGCTGGTCCGCGCCGACCTCGGGCTCGATAAGCCGATGCACGAGCAGTTCGTGCGCTTTTTCGCCAACGCGCTGCGCGGCGAGTTCGGCAACTCGATCCGCACCAAGCGACCGGTGAGCGAAGAGATTGGCGAGCGCTTCTGGCCCACGCTCAACCTGACGATTGCCAGCATGGTGTGGGCGGTGATCTTCGGCATGGTGATCGGCATTACGTCTGCCGTATGGCGCAACAAGTGGCCGGACCGCCTGGGCATGACGCTCGCCGTGTCCGGCATCTCGTTCCCCGCGTTCGCGCTGGGTATGCTGCTCATGGAGGTGTTCTCGGTGCAGCTCGGTTGGCTCCCGGCCATCGGTGCCGATAGCTGGAAGCACTACATTCTGCCTTCGCTCACGCTGGGCGCTGCGGTGGCCGCCGTGATGGCGCGCTTCACGCGTGCATCCTTTGTGGAAGTGCTGCAGGAGGATTTCGTGCGTACCGCCCGTGCCAAGGGGGTGCGCGAGACGGTGGTGGTCATCAAGCATTGCCTGCGCAACGCGATGATCCCGGTGGTGACGATGATGGGCCTGCAGTTCGGCTTCCTGCTGGGCGGCTCGATCGTGGTGGAGAAAGTATTCAACTGGCCGGGCCTCGGTCGCCTGCTGGTGGATGCGGTGGAGATGCGCGATTACCCCGTCATCCAGGCCGAGGTGTTGCTGTTCTCGCTGGAGTTCATCCTGATCAATCTCGTGGTGGACATCCTGTACACCGTGATCAACCCGACCATCCGCTACAAGAAGTAAGGAGACCGCCATGACACAAGCCGCAAGCCCGGCGGTCACGCCGCAAACCGCTACCGAACCCGTCCGCACGCCGTGGACGGAGTTCTGGCGCAAGTTCCGCAAGCAGCATCTGGCGATGGGCGCCGGTGTGTTCGTGATCGCGCTGGCGGTGATCGCCATCCTCGCACCGCACATCGTGCCGTTCGATCCGGAGAACTATTTCGACTACGACGCGCTCAATGCCGGGCCGTCGGCGCAGCACTGGTTCGGCGTCGATTCGCTGGGCCGCGACATCTTCAGCCGCATCCTGATGGGCACGCGCATCTCGCTGGAAGCGGGCTTCGTGTCCGTCATCATCGGCGCCATCGTGGGGACCATGCTCGGCCTGCTGGCCGGCTACTACGAAGGCTGGTGGGACCGCATCGTCATGCGCATCTCTGACGTGCTGTTCGCCTTCCCGGGCATCCTGCTGGCCATCGGCATCGTGGCCATCCTGGGCAACGGCATGATCAACGTGATCTTTGCCGTGGCGGTGTTCAGCATTCCGGCGTTTGCGCGGCTGGTGCGCGGCAACACGCTCATGCTCAAGCACCTGACCTATGTGGAAGCCGCGCGCAGCATTGGCGCATCGGACTGGACGATCATCATGCGGCACATTCTGCCGGGCACGATTTCGTCCATCGTCGTGTATTTCTCGATGCGGATCGGCACCTCGATCATCACCGCCGCCAGCCTCTCGTTCCTGGGCCTGGGCGCGCAGCCGCCCACGCCGGAGTGGGGTGCGATGCTCAACGAAGCCCGTGCCGACATGGTGACGGCGCCGCACGTGGCCATCTTCCCGAGCCTGGCCATCTTCCTGACCGTGCTGGCGTTCAACCTGCTGGGCGACGGCCTGCGCGACGCGCTGGACCCGAAGATCGACCGCCGCTGAGTCTGTTCGCATGTCTCTGAGCCTTCCGCACATCGGCGCGCTGCCAGCAGGCACACGCAACAGCATCACCGACGTAGCCGGCGTGACCGTGGGCCACGCCACGCTCGCAGGCGGTGCCATCCAGACCGGCGTGACCGTGGTGCGTCCGCATGCCGGCGACCCGTTCCTCGACAAGGTGCCGGCCGCCAGCGTGGTGCTCAACGGCTTCGGCAAGAGCATCGGCCTGGTGCAGGTGGAGGAGCTGGGCGTGCTGGAAACGCCGATTGCGCTGTCCAACACGTTTGCCGTGGGCGCCATGGCGCAAGCGCAGATCCGCCAGGCCGTTGCGGCCAACCCGCAGATCGGCCGCGCATGGTCCACCGTCAATCCGCTCGTCTTCGAATGCAATGACGGCTACCTGAACGACCTGCAGGCGTTTGCCGTGCAGGACGTTCACTACGACGCGGCCTACGCGGCGGCAGCCGAGACGTTCGAGCAAGGCGCCGTCGGTGCAGGGCGGGGGATGTCGTCGTTTGGCGTGAAGGGTGGCATTGGTTCCGCCTCGCGCGTGGTGACGCTCGCCGATGGCACGCAACGCACGGTCGGCGTGCTGGTGCTGTCCAACTTTGGTGTGACGGAGAACCTGACGCTTGCGGGGCGCAACGTCGGTGCAGAACTGGCGAAAGCGCTGGCCGCCGGCAGACCGGCACCGACACCGGAACCGGAGAAGGGCTCGATCATCATGCTGCTCGCCACCGACGCGCCGCTGGACGCCCGCCAGTTACGCCGCCTTGCCTTGCGCGCAGGCGCAGGCCTGGCACGCACGGGCTCCGTTTTTGGCCATGGCAGCGGCGACATCGCGCTGGCGTTCTCCACTGCCTACACCGTGCCGCATGAAGGAGCACGGGCCATGCCGGCCGTTGCCATGACGCACGAATCGCATCTCGACCCGCTGTTCCAGGCCGCCGCCGACAGCGTCGAGCAAGCCATCGTGCACGCGCTGTTCCGCGCAGCAGCCGTCACCGGCCGCGACGGCAACACGCGTCGCGCACTGACCGAATTGATCTGACCTGACCTCATGCGAATCCTGATCTCAGCCGACATCGAAGGCGTGGCCAACGTGTTCCACCCCGAGCAGACGCGCGCCGGCAACGGCGAATACGAACGCGCCCGCCGCTGGATGACCGCCGAAGCCGACGCCGCCGTACGCGGCGCGTTCGACGGTGGCGCCACAGACGTGCTCGTCAACGATTCGCACGGAGGTTTCCGCAACCTCATCCCCGATTCCATCGACCGCCGCGCGCGCTTCGTACTGGGCAAGCCGCGTTACCTGAGCATGATGGCCGGCGTGGACGGCTGCGATGCCGTCTGCATGATCGGCTACCACGCGCGTGCCGGCAGCCGCGGCGTGCTCGCGCACACCATCAACAGCTTCGCGTTTGCGCGCGTCTGGTTTAACGAACAGGAGCTGGGCGAGGCCGGCCTCTATGGCGCCCTGGCCGGCGAGCGCGGCGTGCCGGTTGCCGTTGCCAGCGGCGACGATGTCTTCATCAAAGAGACGAAACCGCTGCTGCCGCACACCACGTTCGTCGAGACCAAGCAGGCCGAAGGGCAGAACGCGGGGACATCGCTCTCACCCGAGCAGTCGTGCGACGCCATCTACGCGGCGGTGAAGGCAACGGTACAGCGCGGGCACTTCAGCATGCCGCTGCGCATCCAGGCCCCAATCGTGTGCCGCCTGCAAACGCACACGCCCGCACTGGCCGACCTGTTCTGCCAATGGCCCGCCTTGGAACGCGTAGACGGCACGGCGCTGCGCTTCGCGGCCGATTCCGTCGAGCACGCCGTGCGCATGCTCAACAGCCTGTCCGCCATGTCCGCGATGCTCCGCTGAGCGCCTCCTCGTCAGACCACATTCCGGCGCCAGCGCGCGCCGACGGTTTGGCCGTTGATGCCCCAGATGGCGCCTTTCTTTGCCTGCCTTTCCTTGGCAAGACAAAGAAAGGAGGTCGGCCCGCAGGGGGCGAAACAGGGGATGCACTGTCACCACATTGCACACTCCCCAACCCAGCGTAAACTTCGGATATCCAACCCCGAAGGAGCCCCCATGACACGCGCACTCACACTCACCATGCTGCTGTGTGCGCTAGCACTAACGGCTTGCGACCGCCGCCCATCCCCGATCAACCCGCCCACGCCCCAGACGTCGAAAGCCGAAAAGGCCGCCGCCGCGCTTGCCAAGGCCGCCGCAGAATTCAAATGCCCAGCGCCATCGGGCCGCTTCATGATCGACGACGGTACGAACCGCGGCCCCAAGCAACCCGTGCGCACGAACTGCACAACCGCCTACGCCACGTGCGACGCCCAGTCGCAGGCCGTCTTCGACCACTGCCCGAGCGGCCAGGTGTTCGATAAGCGCTTTTCCATCTGCGTTGTGAAAGACGCCTGTGATGAGGTGAAGTCGTAACGCCATGGCAGCAGGCGCCGCCTTGTCCGAGCGTTGCACTCGGTGCGCGGCGTTGCAAACGTCAAACGCCGGGTTCCAGGCCCGGCGCGTGAGGTTCTGAACTGCAATCACTGAGTCCCGCACGCGGCTTGCGGGGTTTGGGGCTCAGGGGGGCGGCGTTCCAATCGCCAGGCATCGGGTCCTGAGCTTCAATCGCGGCGTCTGGAACCCGAAATGCGGCGCTTTAAACCCGGATCACCGGGTTCCGAGCGCCACATCCCGGGTTCCGAACGCAGCGCGTCGCGTGCGCAACCCCGTGCGCTTAAAGCGCCTCGCGCGTGACCAGGAACACCTGGTCTTCGCCGGCGCTGGTTGGCAGCCAGATCAGGTCGAGATCCGGGAAGGCGGCCTCCACGTTTTCCCGCTCGTTGCCAATTTCCACCACCAGCACGCCGTGCGGTTTGAGATGGCGCGGCGCATCGGCCAGGATGCGGCGCACGATGTCCATGCCGTCGTTGCCGCCCGCCAGCGCCATGCGCGGCTCGGCGCGGTACTCGGGTGGCAGCGCCTGCATCGAGGTCTCGTTCACGTACGGCGGGTTCGTCAGGATCACGTCGTAATGCACGCCCGCCGGCAGCGGCGCATACAGGTCGCCCTCATGCAGGCGGATGCGGTTTTCCAGGTGGTAGTCGGCAACATTGCGATTGGCCACCACCAGTGCATCTGGCGACAGGTCCACCGCGTCGATGGTCGCGTTGGGCCATTGCAGCGCAGCCAGGATCGCCAGGCAGCCTGAACCGGTGCACAGCTCCAGCACGTCGGTGGGGCCATCCTCCTGGTCAAGCCACGGTTCCAGCCCGTCTTCCAGCAACTCCCCGATGAAGCTGCGCGGCACGATCACGCGCTCGTCCACGTAGAAGCGCATGCCATGCATGAACGCTTCGTGCGTGATGTACGCCGCGGGCACGCGGTCGACGGCGCGGCGTTCGATCACCTTGAGCACAGCGGCCACCTCTTCGGGCAGCAGGCGTGCATCCATGAACGGCTCCAGCGTGTCGATCGGCAGATGCAGCGTGTGCAGGATCAGGTAAGCGGCTTCATCGTAGGCGTTCTCGCTGCCGTGGCCGAAGACGAGGCCGGCGGCGGTGAAGCGCGACACGGCGTAGCGCAGCAGGTCGCGCACCGTAGTGAACGGGTGGGAGGCGGGCAGGGTAGGGGTGGTCATGGGGGACGTGATATGGCTCAGCGTTGGGTGGCTGCGAGCAGGTCGACGTAGGCCACGTCGAGCAGGTCGGATTCGGCAATGCCGAGGGAGTGCATCAATTGTTGGGCGATTTTCACGCCGTCGTCTTCGGATTGCGCGTCGAGCAGCACGACTTCGAGTTCGACGAAATTGCCGAGGTCTTTGACCGCATCCACATGGATACGCGTCTGGCCGGCGAGATAGAGCTGGCGCACCTTGATGACGCGGCCGGCGGTGCCGATGGCACCGGCCAGCGTGTCGCGCAGGGCGTCGGGCGAGCCGGTCGGAACGATGTGGTAGTTCGACACACGGGGGCCGGCGCTGTTGTCGCGGAAGTAGTGGATCAGCTCGCCGCGCTCGGGCGAGAACTGCCGCAGCTTCAGGCGCCCGTTTGCACAGGCGAAGAACGTGTCGTCCTGGTCGATGCGTTCGGGGCCGGAATCCGCAATCGCAGCCGCGCGCTCAATGAGCGCCGCCACATCGCGCGCACGCGCCTTGATCTCGACGTTGCGCGCCATATGCGGCAACCTCAGGCGATCAAGGTTTCCAAGACGCGGCGATACACGTTCTTCAGCGGCTCGATAAAGGCCACCTCCACGTGTTCGTCGATCTTGTGGATGCTTGCGTTCGGCGGCCCGAACTCAATCACCTGCGGGCAGATCTTGGCGATGAAGCGGCCGTCCGACGTGCCGCCGGTGGTCGACAGCTCGGTGGTCACGCCGCACTCGGCCTGGATGGCGGCGCAGAGGGCTTGTGACAGGTCGCCGCGCTCGGTCAGGAAGGGCTCGCCGCCCAGCGTCCAGTCGAGCGTGTAGTCGAGGCCGTGCGCATCGAGAATGCTGTGCACGCGCGCCTTGAGACCGTCGGGCGTGCTCGCGGTCGAAAAGCGGAAGTTGAAGTCGATCGTGACGTGGCCGGGAATGATGTTTGTCGCGCCCGTGCCGCCGTGGATGTTCGACATCTGCCACGTGGTCGGCGGGAAGTACTGGTTGCCGTCGTCCCATTTGGCGGCAGCCAGCTCGGCCAGTGCAGGGGCAGCCAGGTGGATCGGGTTCTTGGCCAGATGCGGATAGGCGATGTGACCCTGCACCCCGTTGATCGTGAGCTTGCCCGACAGCGAACCGCGTCGCCCGTTCTTCACCATGTCGCCGAGTGTCGATACGGAGGTCGGCTCGCCGACCACGCAGTAGTCGAGGCGCTCGCCGCGTGCGCGCAGCAGGTCGCACACCTTGACGGTGCCGTCGTGGGCGGGGCCCTCTTCGTCGCTGGTGATCAGGAAGCCGATCGAGCCGGCGTGGTCCGGATGCTTTGCGACGAATTCTTCTGATGCGACCACGAAGCCGGCGATGGAGGTCTTCATGTCTGCCGCGCCGCGTGCGTAGAGCTTGCCGTCGCGGTGCGTGGGTTCGAACGGGTCAGAGTGCCATTGCTCGACGGGGCCGGTGGGCACCACATCGGTGTGGCCCGCGAAAACGAGCAGCTTGCCTTCGGTGCCGGCGCGGCCGCGCTTGACGGCCCACAGGTTGGTCACTCGAAAGTGGTCCGGGCCGCTGACCACGGTTTCGCATTCGAAGCCGGCAGCGGTCAGGCGTTCGATCAGCACGTCCTGGCAGCCCTTGTCTTCGGGCGTGACGGAGCGGCGGCGGATCAGGTCTTCAGTCAGGGCAAGCGTGGGCAGCATGACGGTGGCGATGTTGTCGTTATTGTTAGAACAGGGTGGCGTACTGGTCTGCCGAAAAGCCGACGTTGACGCGCTTGCCGTGCACCAGCACCGGACGCTTGATCAGCGACGGGTTGGCCTGCATCAGTGCAATCGCGCCGGCTTCGTCTTCGGCACGGGCCTTGTCGGCATCGGACAGTGCACGCCACGTGGTGCCCTTGCGGTTGAGCAGCGTGGCGAGCGGCACATGCTTGAGCCAGCCGGCCAGCATGTCGGCGCTCACGCCTTGCTTCTTGAAATCGTGAAAGGTGTAGGCAACGCCGTTCGATTCGAGCCACGTGCGGGCTTTCTTCACGGTGTCGCAATTGGGGATGCCATGCAGGGTCGTCATGGTGGGATTGGCAATCAGTGTCGAGAGGCTTGCAGGGCGAGTGCAAGCGCAGCGGCGGCCAGTGCGAGGCCAATGGACGCCAGCCACGTCATGCGCTTGAGGCGGCGCTCCAGCCGCGCGGCTTCATCGCGCAGGGCGTCGATGGTGATGGCGTGCTGCTCGGCCAGCAGCTTGACGGATTCGGCTTGCTGCAGGATCGCCGCTTCAAGCTCGGCGATGCGTGTATTCGGGTCGGGCACGGCACCTTCTGCGCGCGCCGGTTCGTTGCCGGTTTTCTTGCGGTTCTTGAACTTGTCGATGGTCTTGTTCGCCTGCTCCAGGATGGTGGGCAGCAGCGACAAGACAGTACCGATGGTGTTTGGATCAAGACCCATGATGCGTTGGCGCAGCTTGCCGAAGCGGGTGCCGGTGGCATTGCGTTCGGACATGGCTGCGCTTCAAGTGGTTGGCACGCCTGCAAGACTAGCAGGCATGCCTTGCACTGGTGCTTAATCGCCGCGCAGCAGCTCGTTCAGGCCGACCTTGGCGCGCGTCTTGGCGTCGACCTTCTTGACGATCACGGCGCAGTACAGGCTGTGCGTGCCGTCCTTCGACGGCAGGTTGCCCGCCACCACCACCGAGCCCGCCGGGATGCGGCCGTAGCTGACTTCGCCGGTTTCGCGGTCGTAGATCTTGGTCGACTGGCCCAGGTACACGCCCATCGAGATCACCGAGTTTTCCTCAACGATCACGCCTTCCACCACTTCCGAACGCGCGCCGATGAAGCAGTTGTCTTCGATGATGACCGGGTTGGCCTGCAGCGGCTCCAGCACGCCGCCGATGCCGACGCCGCCCGACAGGTGAACGTTCTTGCCGATCTGTGCGCACGAACCGACGGTGGCCCACGTGTCAACCATCGTGCCTTCATCCACATAGGCGCCGATGTTCACGTACGATGGCATCAGCACGGCGTTCTTGGCGATGAACGAGCCACGGCGCGCCACAGCCGGCGGTACTACGCGGAAACCGCCGTTGGCGAAGTCTTCTGCCGTGTAGTTGGCGAACTTGCTCGGCACCTTGTCGTAGAACTGCGTGAAGCCACCGGCAGCCATCGGGGCGTTGTCTTCCAGGCGGAACGACAGCAGCACCGCCTTCTTGATCCACTGATTGACGATCCATTCGCCGTTTTGCTTTTCAGCCACGCGCAGCGCGCCACGATCGAGCTGGCCGATCACGTTGGCGACGGCTTCACGGACATCGGCCGGAGCGGCCTTGGGCGACAGGTTGGCGCGGTCTTCCCACGCTTGATCGATCAGGGATTGCAGTTGTTGCGTCATGGTCTTGTTGGCTCTCGGAGAGGAAACAGAAGAGAAAAATTACGGATCAGCGTTGCTGGCAGAATTCGACGATGCGGCGCGCGCCTTCCAGGCATTCGTCCACGCCCGCCACCAGAGCGATACGCACGTAGCCCTGGCCCGGATTCGTGCCGTGCGCCTCGCGGGCGAGGTAGCTGCCCGGCAGCACGGCGACGTTCTTGGCAGCCAGCAGCTGGCGCGCAAATTCGGTGTCCGACAGACCCGTGCGCTTGACGTTGGCCCACAAGTAAAAGGCCGCGTCGGGCAGGGCAACGTCCAGCACCTCGGCCAGCATCGGCGTGACTTGCTGGAATTTCTTGACGTATTGCGCGCGGTTCTCGCGCACGTGGGCCTCGTCGTTCCACGCCGCGATGCTAGCG
Source organism: Ralstonia psammae (assembly GCF_958405935.1). Classification (NCBI taxonomy): domain Bacteria; kingdom Pseudomonadati; phylum Pseudomonadota; class Betaproteobacteria; order Burkholderiales; family Burkholderiaceae; genus Ralstonia; species Ralstonia psammae. The sequence goes on along the minus strand of NZ_CATZBU010000002.1, from coordinate 70,556 downwards.
GATTGCACCGACGGGCTCATCGCGCTGCCGTGATACGTGCGATACAGCAGATAGGCCTTGAGCAGCTTGGCGTCGCCGGCCACGAAACCGGAGCGCATGCCCGGCACGTTGGAGCGCTTGGACAGGCTGGAGAACATCACCAGGCGGTCAAAGCCGCGGCCCAACTGGTGCGCGGCCTGCAGGGCGCCCAGCGGCGGGTTGGCCTCGTCGAAATAGATCTCGGAATAGCACTCGTCGGACGCAATGATGAAGCCGTATTCGTCCGACAGCGCGAAGAGCTGCTTCCAGTCTTCGAGCGTCAGGACGGCGCCGGTCGGGTTGCCGGGGCTGCACACGAAGACGAGTTGCACGTTGCGCCATTCTTCCGGCGTGAGCGCGGCGAAATCTGGCGCGTAGTTGCGCGCCGGGTCGCTATTGGCGAACAGCGGCGTGGCGCCGGCCAGCAGAGCCGAGCCTTCGTAGATTTGGTAGAACGGGTTCGGGCACAGCACGCGGGCGCCGGGCTTGCTGCCGTCAATCATGGTCTGCGCGAACGAGAACAGCGCCTCGCGCGAGCCATTGACCGGGATGACTTCGGTGCCCGGGTCGACCTTCGGCAAGCCGTAGCGGCGCTCCAGCCATGCGGCGATGCACTGTCGCAGTGCATCGGAACCAAGCGTCGTGGGATAATTCGCCAGCCCGCCAAGCGCGGCCGTCAGCGCGTCTTTCACCAGGGCCGGCGTCGGGTGCTTGGGCTCGCCGATGCCGAAGCTGATCGGCGTATGGGCGGCGCTGGGCGTCACGTCCTTGACGAGCGCTTTCAGTTTCTCGAACGGATACGGCTGCAGGGCGGACAGGCGCGGATTCACGGTGTTGGGCGGCGGTGGTGGGCTGGTCAGCGGGCAAGCTCGGCGCTTGCCGGGAAGCCCGAAATTATACGGCCAACGTGTGTTGGTCGCGTGATCGGTCACCTCAGACATTGCAGCAAGCGGCGGATTCCCGCCGTTTTTTATTGATCACATGACAACGATTGCTTCTTCGGCGCCCTCAACGGATAGCGCCACCCATCACGAGCCGCAATGGGCGGCCGCGCTGTTCATCCTTCTGGGCGCCTCGGTCTGGGGCATTTCCTGGTATCCGTACCGCCTGCTGGCCGGCTGGGGGCTTGGCAGCATGTTGGCCTCGTCGATGACGGGTGCGGCTGCGGCCGTGCTGGCTGCCGTAGTGCTGCGCCGTCACTTTTCGACGTTCCAGTGGTCCTGGGTGATCCCGGCGCTCGGGATTGCGGCGGGTGTCACCAACGCGGGGTTCGTCTGGGGCACGGTGCACGGCACGGTCATGCGGGTGCTGCTCCTGTTCTATCTCACTCCCGTGTGGACGGCCTTGCTGGCGCGCCTGTGGCTGCATGAGCAGCTCGGCAGGCGTGGCGGTGTGCTGCTCGCGCTGGCGCTGTCGGGCGCGGTGATGATGCTGTGGTCGGGCGAGGCCGGCACGCCGTGGCCGGGTTCGGCGGCGGAATGGGCAGGGCTGGTTGCAGGGCTCGCTTTTGCGTGCAACAACGTGCTGTCCCGCTTGGCGGGGCAGCGTCATCCGACCATGCGCCCGGAGATGCGCACCGTGGTCGTCTTCACGGGCTGCGCACTGGTGGGTTTTCCCGCCGCGCTGTTGTTCGATGGCGTGCACGCAGCGCCTGCGGCCTTTTCGCAAGGCGGCACGTGGCTGCTGCTGGCGGGCATGGCGTGCGTGCTCGTGGGCGGCAATGCGATGGTGCAGCGCGGCCTGCAACGCTTGCCGGCCAATCGCGCGGCGCTGCTGATGCTCTTCGAAATCGTGGTGGCGGCGGTATCTTCGGCGCTGCTGACGGCGGAGCGCCTATCCTCCCAGGAAATGCTGGGCGGCGCCTGCATCATCCTGGCGGGTGCACTGTCGGGGCTGTCGCGGCGCAAATAGGCTGCCGGCGTTTCGCCAACCAACCGAGGAGTTGCCGATGTCGCTTCGTTCGATTTCCATGGCGCTGACGGTTGCGCTGTCGATGGCCGCTGCGGCCCTGCACGCCGCTGCCGCAGAAACCGGCCCCGCGTATGGCCCGCGCCTGGAGGGCTTCGATTACCCGGCTCCGGTCAAGCTCTTCACGTTCGAGTCGCAGGGCAATGCGCTGGAGATGGCGTACCTGGACGTTGCGCCCAAGCAGCCCAATGGGCAGGTGGCGGTGCTGCTGCACGGCAAGAACTTCTGCGCGGCGACCTGGGAAGGCACGATCGCCGCGCTGACGGCTGCCGGCTACCGCGTGATCGCTCCGGATCAGATCGGTTTCTGCAAATCGAGCAAGCCGCGCGCGTACCAGTACACGTTCCAGCAACTGGCCAGCAACACGCATGCGTTGTTGGCCTCGCTAGGGGTCGAGCAGGCCATTGTGATTGGCCATTCGACGGGCGGCATGCTGGCGGCGCGCTACGCGCTGATGTATCCGAAAGCGGTGTCGCGGCTGGTGATGATCAATCCGATTGGCCTGGAAGACTGGAAGGCCAAGGGCGTGCCGTCCATGACCGTCGACCAGTGGTTCGCGCGTGAGAAGCAGACGAGCGCCGAGCGTATCCGTGCCTACGAGCAGTTCACGTACTACGCCGGGCAATGGCGCGCGCAATACGAGCCGTGGGTGCAGATGCTGGCCGGCATGTACCGCGGCCCGGGTCGCGATCTGGTGGCGTGGAATTCCGCACTGCTGTACGACATGATCTACACGCAGCCCGTCGTCTATGAGTTCGGTCAGTTGCGACCCTGGACGCTGCTGCTCATCGGCCAGAAAGACACCACCGCCATCGGCAAGGACACCGCATCGCCGGAAGCACGTGCACAGCTTGGCCATTACCCCGAGCTTGGTCGGGCAGCGGCCAAGGCGATCCCGCGCGCCACGCTGGTGGAATTCCCGGATGCGGGCCATGCGCCACAAATCCAGGATCCTGATGCGCTGCACAATGCGCTGCTCGACTGGCTCGCCCTTCCGGAACGTTCGCGCACGCGCCGTCCGGACTGACGCCATTTGTCATGAAGGTGAAACTGCTTACAAATCCGCAGTAATTTGCCTTCCCATGCCGCAAATTTCGTCCATTTTTGTAGCGATTTGATTGGCGGGTGCCCGGGGAGCGAATGGTATGATGACGCCATCCGCGCCCCTGGGGCGTGCCTTGCCAGTCCGCGCCGCACGGCGTTGACGTGACGACAAAGGCGCGTTCCTGGGGCGCCCGCTTTATCCCCCCTTTTCTGATCCCTTCGAGACGAACACAACGTGCGCCTCTCTTCGATCAAGCTCGCAGGCTTCAAGTCTTTCGTCGATCCGACCAATTTCCACGTTCCTGGCCAGCTCGTCGGCATCGTTGGCCCGAACGGTTGCGGTAAATCCAACATCATCGATGCCGTGCGCTGGGTGCTCGGTGAATCACGCGCCGCAGAACTCCGCGGCGAATCGATGCAGGACGTCATCTTCAACGGCTCGACCCAGCGCAAGCCGGCTGGCCGGGCCAGCGTCGAACTCGTGTTCGACAACGCCGAAGGCCGCGCCGCCGGCCAGTGGAGCCAGTACGCAGAGGTGGCGGTCAAGCGCGTACTGAGCCGCGACGGCACTTCGTCGTACTTCATCAACAACCAGGCGGTGCGCCGCCGCGACATCCAGGACATCTTCCTCGGCACGGGCCTTGGGCCGCGTGCCTACGCCATCATCGGGCAGGGGATGATCTCGCGCATCATCGAGGCCAAGCCCGATGACATGCGCATCTTCCTGGAAGAAGCCGCGGGCGTATCCAAGTACAAGGAACGCCGCCGCGAAACCGAAAACCGCCTCTCCGATACGCGCGAAAACCTTACGCGCGTGGAAGACATCCTGCGGGAACTGGGCGCCAACCTCGAAAAACTTGAAGGCCAGGCCGAAGTTGCACAGCGCTTCCAGGCCCTGCAGGCCGACGGCGAAGAGAAGCAGCACCTGCTGTGGCTGCTGCGCAAGCGTGAGGCGCAAGGCGAGCAGGAGCGCCATCAGCGCGCCATCGAACAGGCGCAGATCGACCTTGAAGCGCAGACCGCGCAGTTGCGCCATATCGAGGCCGAACTCGAAACGATGCGCGTTGCCCATTACGCGTCGTCCGATGCGATGCACGCTGCGCAGGGCGCGCTGTACGAAGCCAACTCCGAGGTCAGCCGCCTGGAGGCGGAGATCCGCTACGTGGTGGAATCGCGCAACCGCATCCAGCAGCAGATTGCCACGCTGACCGCGCAGCAAGAGCAGTGGCATGCGCAGGGCGAGCAGGCGCAGGAAGACCTTGCCGCGGCCGAGGAAGAACTCGCCATGGCCGAGGAGCGGGCCGCGCAGGCCGCCGAGGACGTTGCGCGCAAAGCCGACGAACTCCCCGGCATGGAAGCGCAATGGCGCGACGCGCAGACCGCGCTGAACGATCAGCGCGCTGCGATCCTGCAATCGGAACAGGCGCTCAAGCTCGAAGCCGCGCACCAGCGCAATGCCGACCAGGCTCTGCTGCAGCTCGACCAGCGCCGCGAACGTCTGACGCAGGAGTCCTCCGGCCTCGACAAGCCGGACGACGTGCAGCTTGAAACGCTGCGTGCCGAACTGGCTGAACAGGAGGAGGTGCTGGCCGAAGCGCAGGCCGCGCTGGAAGACGCCGAGACACAGGTACCGCAACTCGACGAGGCACGTCGTGCCGCGCAAGACCGTGTGCAATCGGAAGCCGCCGCCATCGCCAGCCTCGAAGCCCGCCTTGCCGCGCTCAAGCAGTTGCAGGAAAGCGTGCAGACCGACGGCAAGGTCCAGCCGTGGCTGGCCAAGCATGAACTGAACGAGCTGCCGCGTTTCTGGAAGAAGCTGCAGATCGAGCAGGGCTGGGAGCCCGCACTCGAAGCCGTGTTGCGCGAAAAGCTCGGCGCGCTGGAAGTCTCTAACCTCGATTGGATCAAGGCGTTTGCTGCCGATGCTCCGCCCGCCAAGCTCGCCTTCTATGCGCCGCCGCCGGCAGCACGGCCGGTGGAAGCGCCGGCCGGGTTGCGTCCGCTGATGTCGCTGGTGCAAGTGACGGAGCCGGGCATTCGCGCCGTGCTGCAAGACTGGCTGGCCGACGTCTATATCGCCGACGACATGCAGGCTGCGCTTGCCGCGCGCCAGACGCTGCCGGAAGGCGGCACGTTTGTCGTCAAGGCCGGGCACTTGATCGGCCGGTCATCGGTGCAGTTGTACGCGCCCGATTCCGAACAGGCCGGTATGCTGGCCCGCGCCCAGGAAATCGAGAACCTGCAGAAGCAGGTGCGTGCGCAGATGTTGCTGGCGGACGAAGCCAAGAGCGCTGCCGTGCGCGCTGAAGCGGCGTACAGCCAGGCCAGCCAAACGCTCACGCAGGTGCGCGCCCGCGCCGAGCAGGCCACGCGCCGCGTGCACGTGCTGCAGATGGACGTGCTCAAGCTGTCGCAGGCAATGGAGCGCTACAACGCGCGTAGCGGCCAGATCGACAGCGAATTGGAAGAGATTCGCGCGCAGATCGAAGAGCAGCGTGCCATCCGTGCGGAATCCGAAGCGACATTCGAGCAGCACGACGCAGCACTCGCCGACATGCAGGCGCGCTTTGAAGACAACCAGCAGGCGTTCGAGGCGCTCGAAGTTCGCCTGAGCGACGCGCGCAACGCCTTGCGCGATCAGGAGCGCGGCGCACAGGAAGCGCACTTTGCAGAGCGCAATCTGCAGAACCGCATTGCAGAACTGAAGCGCAACATCCAGGTGGCGAGCGATCAGGCGCAGCAGATCGTGCTGACGCTGGAGAACGCGCGCGCCGAGCTGGAAACCATCAACGAGCAGACCGCCCATACTGGCCTGCAGGAAGCGCTGGAGCGCCGCGCCGAGAAAGAAGAGAAACTTGGCCTGGCACGCACAGAACTGGATGCGCTGACCGCGCAACTGCGCACGCATGACGAGCAACGCCTGACTGCCGAACGCGCCCAGCAACCGCTGCGCGATCGCATTACCGAGCTGCAGTTGAAGGAACAGGCAGCCCGCCTGAACCAGGAGCAGTTCACCGAGCAGCTCACCGCTGCCAATGTGGACGAAGCCGCGCTGGCCGAACGCCTGACCGGCGACCTGAAGCCTTCGTACCTGCAAGGTGAAGTCACGCGCATCAACAACGCCATCAACGCGCTCGGCCCGGTTAACATGGCCGCGCTCGACGAGCTGGCTGCGGCGCGCGAGCGCAAGGGCTTCCTCGATGCGCAATCGGCCGATTTGACCGACGCCATCACCACGCTGGAAGACGCCATCCGCAAGATCGACCAGGAAACGCGTGCGTTGCTGCAAGGCACGTTCGACCAGGTCAACTATCACTTTGGCGAGCTGTTCCCGACGCTGTTCGGTGGCGGCCAGGCCAAGCTGATGATGACCGGCGAAGAAATTCTCGACGCGGGCGTGCAGGTGATGGCGCAGCCGCCGGGCAAGAAGAACTCGACCATCCACCTGCTCTCGGGCGGCGAGAAAGCGCTGACCGCGATTGCGCTGGTGTTTGCGATGTTCCAGTTGAACCCAGCCCCGTTCTGCTTGCTCGACGAGGTGGACGCGCCGCTGGACGACGCGAACACCGAGCGCTACGCCAACATGGTCAAGCGCATGTCCGACAAGACCCAATTCGTTTTTATTTCTCACAACAAGATTGCGATGGAAATGGCGCAACAGCTCATCGGTGTGACCATGCAGGAACAAGGTGTGTCCCGGATCGTGGCGGTGGATATGGATGCCGCACTGACCATGGCGGAGGCAGCATAAATGCAGGACAACAACCTGGTGATGGCCCTGCTGGGCGCCGGCGTGGTGTTTGTGCTGGTGATCGTTGCGTACAACCAGTGGCAGATCCGCAAGGCACGCCGCCCCGAGGCATATAACCCGCCTGTCGACGAGACCCCGCGCGGCGAGGGTTGGACCGAGCGCGCCGAACCCGCCCTCGGTGGCGAGCGCGACGAAGCCAGCCGTGTCGAACCGCGGCTTGAGCCCGGTTTCTCGGCGAAGGCACACACACCCGCCACGGGCAGCGCCGAAACCGAAGCCGGCGTGATCGGTGCCGAACTCACGCCCTCGGGCGACGAGGCCGCGCTCGAAACCGCCGAGACCGAAGACATTGCCGAACCCGCGCCGGGTTCGCTGGAGCCGGCCAATGGCGTGATCGATCCGCTGATCGATTGCATCGTGCCGCTGCACCCGGATCGTGAAGTGTCGGGTGACCGTCTGCTGCCGGCGCTGGCCAAGCTGCGCCGCGCAGGCACCAAGCAGATCCACGTGGAAGGTTTGAACCCCGCCGCCAATGCGTGGGAAGCCATCCGCGCCGGTCAGCGCTACCTCGACCTGCAAGTGGCCGTGCAACTGGCCAACCGCACGGGCCCGCTGAATGCGCTGGAGTTCTCGGAGTTCATCAACGCGATCGATCCGCTGTCGGAAGCGGCCGATGCCGTGCCGGAATTGCCGGACATGAACGAGACGATCTCCAATGCGCGCGAACTCGATGCGTTTGCCGCCGAGTGCGATGTGCAACTGGGCGTGAGCGTGATCTCCGATGGGGCTCCGTGGTCGGCAGCGTACGTGCAGACGGTGGCCACGCAGGACGGCCTCGTGCTCTCGCGCGACGGCACACGCTTTACGCGCTTCCATGCGGGGGCTGACGGTGTGCAACGCGCACTGTTCACGCTGCAGTTTGGCGATACCAATTTCCTGCGCGATGACCTGACCGTCAAGGCCGGCCGCCAGATCACGCTGTTGCTCGATGTGCCGGTGGCGGAAGAGGCAAGCAAGCCGTTCAAGCTGGTGTGCGAATACGCCTACACGCTGTCGCAACGCATGGGTGCACAGGTGGTGGATGACAACCTGCGTCCGCTGACGGAGCAATCGTTCGTCGCCATCCAGAAGCATCTGCGGGTGCTGTATGACAAGCTCGAATCGCGCGGCATCCCGGCCGGTTCCAGCACCGCGGTGCGCTTGTTCAGCCACTGACCGACTCACGATGAGCAAGACTGCAGAACCCGCGTCCGGGCCGTCCTCTGAAGACCGGCTCGAGGCGCGGGCAGCTTGGCTGCGCGCCGAGCTGAACCGCTACGCCCACGAGTACTACGTGCTCGACCAGCCCAGCGTGCCCGACGCCGAATACGACCGGCTCTATCGCGAGCTGGAAGCGCTGGAAGCCGAACATCCTGAACTGAAGACGCCTGACTCGCCCACGCTGCGGGTCGGCGGGGCGGTCCTGCCTGAATTTGCGGCGGTCAGGCATGTGATTCCCATGTTGTCGATCCGCACCGAGACCGACACCACCGCCAACGGCGCGCGTGCGTTCGATGCCAGCGTACGCCGCGAGCTGGGCCTCGATGACACCGATCCGCCTGTGGAATATGCCGCCGAGCTGAAGTTCGACGGCCTGGCGATCAGCCTGCGCTACGAGCGCGGTTATCTCGTGCAGGCCGCCACACGCGGTGACGGCACCACTGGCGAAGACGTCACGCAGAACATCCGCACGATCCGCCAGATTCCGCTGGGTGTGCATCCGGTCGATGGCGTTGTGCCCGATGTGCTGGAAGTGCGCGGCGAGGTCTACATGCGCCGCGACGACTTCGAAAAGCTCAACGCACGCCAGCGCGAGCGCGGCGACAAGACCTTCGTCAATCCGCGCAATACCGCGGCCGGTGCCGTCCGCCAGCTCGATCCGAAGATGGCTGCCGAGCGCCCCCTGTCGTTCTTCGCCTATGGCCTGGGCGAAGTGGTCGGGTGGAAGGGCATGCCCGACACGCATTCCGGCATGCTCGATGCGCTGCAGGCGTTCGGTTTTCCCGTCAGCGCGGAACGCGCGGCAGTGAAGGGCGGTGACGGGTTGGTGGAGTTTCACGAGGCCATCGGTGCCAAGCGCGACAGCTTGCCGTTCGACATCGATGGCGTGGTCTACAAGGTTAACTCGCTAGCGTTGCAGCGCGAACTCGGTTTTCGCACGCGTGAGCCGCGCTGGGCAGTTGCGCACAAGTATCCGGCGCAGGAAGCGCTGACCACCGTCGAATCGATTGGCGTGCAGGTCGGCCGCACGGGCGCCATCACGCCGGTGGCGCGGCTGGTGCCGGTGTTTGTTGGCGGCGTGACGGTCACCAACGCGACGCTGCACAACGAAGATGAAGTGCGCCGCAAAGACGTGCGCGTGGGCGACACCGTGATCGTGCGGCGTGCGGGTGACGTGATCCCGGAGGTGGTGAGCGTGGTGCTGGATCGCCGCCCGATGGATGACGTGCCGGGCAGCGACTTGTTCAATCCGCGGCAGCAGCCCAAGTACCCGCCGTTCGAACTGCCGAAGGCCTGCCCGGTATGCGGCTCGCACGTCGTGCGCGAAGAGGGTGAGGCGGTGGCCCGCTGCTCGGGCGGGCTGTTCTGCTCGGCTCAGCGCAAGGAGGCGATCCGCCACTTTGCAGGCCGCCGCATGATGGACATCGAAGGCCTGGGCGAGCGTTACATCGACAACCTGGTCGAACTCGACTACGTGCACGGCATTGCTGACCTGTACAAGCTCAAGCTCGAAGACTTCCTGGAGATGAAGCGCCGCGCCGACGAGCGCGACGGCCGGGGTGACGAAACCTCACCGGAAACCGTCGCTGGCGGCAAGATCGCCACCAAGTGGGCCGAAAATCTGCTGGAGGGCATCCACGCCAGCAAGACGCCGCCGCTGGCGCGCTTTTTGTTTGCGCTGGGTATCCGCCACGTAGGCGAATCGACCGCCAAGACGCTCGCGGACTGGCTCGGCAGCCTGGTCATGATCCGGCGTGCGCCGGCGCCGCTGCTGCTGGCGCTGCCGGACGTGGGTGCAACGGTGGCTGAAGCCATCGCCGATTTCTTTGCCGAGCCGAAGAATCAGCAGGCACTGGATGCGCTGCTCGAAGCCGGTGTCGCGCCGCAGGGCGAGCATGCACCGAACGCAAAGCTGCGCGAGAAGTTGGAACCCGCCGAGTTGTACGCCACGCTTGGCGTGCCCAAGCTGACGGCCACGCGTGCGAAACAATTGGCCGTGGCTGCGCCGACGCTTGCCCAGTTGGCCAGCGTGGAGCCCGATCAGTTGGCTGGCCTGCCGGCGGATGTGTCCGCATCGCTGCTCGACTGGCTGGGTTCGCACGACCATCGCGCGCAACTGGCGAAGCTGGACGCATTGCGCCAGGAGCTGCTGGCCACTATGCCCGCTGAAACCGCAGAAGAAGGCGTGCTGGCCGGCAAGACGGTCGTTTTGACCGGCACATTGCCCAACCTCACGCGTGACGAAGCCAAAGCCATGCTGGAAGCAGCAGGCGCCAAGGTATCGGGTTCGGTGTCGAAGAAGACCGACTACGTTGTCGCAGGAGAAGACGCCGGCAGCAAGCTCGCCAAAGCCGAAGAATTGAACGTGAAGGTTCTGGACGAAGCGGGTATGCTCGCGCTGTTAAAAAAATCGGCGGGAGACCAGGCATGATCCGAAACATCCTCAAGATGGGCGACAGCCGTCTGCTGCGCGTAGCCAAGCCAGTCGAGCGTTTCCACACGCCCGAGTTGACTGCACTGATTGAAGACATGTTCGACACCATGGATGCGGCGCGCGGTGCCGGCCTGGCAGCCCCGCAGATCGGCGTGGATCTGCAAGTGGTCATCTTCGGGTTCGATCGCAACGACCGGTATCCGGATGCGCCGGCCGTGCCGAAGACGGTGTTGATCAACCCCACCATCGAGCCGCTGTCGGACGAGATGGAAGACGGCTGGGAGGGCTGCCTCTCGGTGCCAGGCTTGCGTGGCGTCGTGCCGCGCCACACGCGCCTGCGCTATACCGGCTTCGACCAGCACGGTCACGCCATCGACCGCATCGCCGAGGGCTTCCACGCCCGCGTCGTGCAGCACGAGTGCGATCATCTGCAGGGCGTGCTCTACCCCATGCGCGTGAAAGATTTCACCCGCTTCGGCTTTACCGAAGTGCTGTTCCCGGAATTGCCCGCCAATCACGACGACTGATCGAGACTGCGGGAGCGTCGCACCTGCGGGGGCGGGTGGACGCGTGTTGCATCCACCACGGAGACGATATGAAGCGCGATGGTTTGAGGGGCTGGCGCCGGCTGGCGCTTGGGGTTGCCATGACGGCGATGCTCGGGTTGGCTGCGTGCGCGGGGCCGCAGGCGCCGGAAACGACGGCGGCTGCACCGGCTGCCCAGAAGCCTCAGGGCCCGGTCTGGCAACGCGTGCGTCTGGGCGCGGATGCCGTTGCCTACGATTTCCCCGTGTACGCCAACCATCCGCTTGATGGCGATCTGAGCAGCATCCGCGAAGTCGTATTCGTGCAGCACGGCCTGCAGCGCAACGGCAATGATTACTACACCGCCGGCGCCGATCTGCTCCAGGCTAGTGGCCGCAATCCCGACGAGGTCCTGCTGATTGCCCCGAACTTTCCGGGTACGCCAGACGAGGGCAAGGGGTTCGACGGCATGCCGGTGTGGTCGGTGGATGGCTGGATCGGCGGGTTCAATGCCACCAACGCACCGTACACCGATCTGAGTTCGCTCAAGGTGCTCGATGACCTGATCGGCTACGTGACCGACCCGGCGCGTGCACCCAACGTCAAGCGCGTAACGGTGGCAGGCCATTCGGGCGGCGGCCAGATCGTGCAACGCTACGCCGTGCTCAACAACATCGACGAAGCCATCCGCAAGCGCGGCATCGACCTGCGCTACGTAGTCGCCAACCCGTCGTCGTATCTGTATTTCACGCCGGAGCGTCCGCGCGGCAAGGGCTTTGCGCGCTACAGCACTAGCGTCTGCCCGGACTATGACCACTACAAGTACGGCATGGTCGATATGGTTCCGTACGCCGCCGGCAAGACCGGTCGGCAGTTGTTCAACCGATACGCGCAGCGTCACGTGACCTACCTGGCCGGCACGAGCGACAACGATCCGAACCACCGCGTGCTCGACAAGCTCTGCGGTGCCGAGGCGGAAGGCCCGACGCGCCTGGATCGCGCACGCAACTACTGGCGCTACGAGCGCCACATGGCGGGACGCAGGCACGTCAATCACCAGGCGCACGAAGTGGTTGGCGTGGGCCATGACCAAGCGAAGATGTTCGGTTCGCGCTGCGGGGCGCAAGCCGTGTTTGGCATGTCTGCATCGGCCAACACCACGGGCGCCGCCTGCCAGGCTCCGCGTCTGTAACCTGGGCGGCAGGCATAAAAAAACCGGTCAACGCATTGCGCGCTGACCGGTTTTTCTTTGGACAAAGGCTGCCTCAGAACTTCTCGAACGGCCCCAGGAAGCGCCACTGACCGACCGGCAGGTCGCCCAGCACGATGCTGCCCATGCGGATGCGCTTGAGGCCGACCACCTCCAGTCCCACCTGCTCGCACATGCGGCGGATCTGGCGCTTCTTGCCTTCGCGCAGCACAAAGCGCAGTTGCTCTTCGTTCTGCCAACTCACCTTCGCGGGCTTGAGTTCTTCGCCGTCGAGCGACAGGCCAAAGCGCAGCTTCTCCATCAGCTCTTCCGGGAAGACCTTGGAGATGTCGCGCTCAACGAGGCCGTTCGGCGAATCCCACACCACGCGCACCAGGTATTCCTTCTCGACGGTCGAATCCTCGCCGATCAGGTGGCGTGCCACGCGGCCGTCCTGCGTCAACACCAGCAAGCCGGTGGAGTCGATATCCAGTCGGCCGGCCGGCGCCAACGCCCGGCGCTGCCAAGGCGCGAAGCGCTTGCGCGTCGGGTCGGCTTCCCACTGGTTCTCCGGCACGAACAGCGAAACGGCTGGCTGATAGCCGTCTTCTGCCTGGCCCGACACGTAGCCGACCGGCTTGTGCATCAGCACGGTCACGCGCTCGCCTTGCTCGGAGCGCGCCGACTGATGGATCTCGATGATCGCATCCGGCTTGACGCGTGAACCCAGTTCGGTGACGGGTTCGCCATCCACCAGCACCCAGCCGCGCGGAATCCATTCATCGGCCTCTCGGCGCGAGCACAGACCCAGCTCGGACATGCGCTTGGACAGACGGACCAGCCCGCTCGACTCGGGTTGCGGCGCCGGGCGCGGTGCCCGCTCCTCTGCATGACGCGGAGCGCGGTCCTCGCGCTCGGGCCGTTGCGGACGTGCCGGACGATCTTCGAAGCGGCGCGGCGGACGGTCGTCATCGAAACGGCGCGGAGCGCGGTCATCGCCATAGCGTCGCGGCGGCCGTTGCTCATCGGCGAATCGACCAGGCGGGCGCTGGTCGTCGCCGTACCGGCGCGGCGGGCGCTCGTCATCGAAACGACGGGGCGGGCGCTGATCGTCGTTGAACCGGCGCGGCGGGCGTTCGTCGTCAGGTCGGCGCGGAGGCTGGTCTTTGTCGAAGCGTCGCGGTGGGCGTTGGTCTCCATCACGATGCGGTGGGCGCTGGTCGTCGCCGTACCGGCGCGGCGGGCGCTCGTCATCGAAACGGCGGGGCTGGCGCTGATCGTCATTGAACCGGCGCGGCGGGCGTTCGTCGTCAGGTCGGCGCGGAGGCCGGTCGTTGTCGAAGCGTCGCGGTGGGCGTTGGTCTCCATCACGATGCGGCGGGCGCTGGTCGTCGCCGTACCGGCGCGGCGGGCGCTCGTCATCGAAACGGCGGGGCGGGCGCTGATCGTCATTGAACCTGCGCGGCGGACGTTGGTCGTCAGGTCGGCGCGGCGGCCGGTCGTTGTCGAAGCGTCGCGGTGGGCGTTGGTCGCCATCACGATGCAGCGGGCGTTGATCGTCGCCATAGCGTCGCGGGCGCTCGTCATCGAAACGACGGGGCGGGCGCTGATCATCGTTGAACCTGCGCGGCGGACGCTCATCGTCAAAGCGGCGCGGCGGGCGATCTTCGAATCGGCGCGGCGGACGGCCATCGTCGGGGCGACGGGGCGGGCGCTGGTCGTCGTTGAATCGACGCGGTGGGCGCTCATCATCAACGCGTCGCGGTGGACGATCGCCTTGCATGCGGCGCGGCTTGGCGTCGCGCGTCTGGCCGTCGTCGTCGCGGCGCGCAGGACGAGCGGGGCGCGGCGGCTTACCGGCGCCTTCTTCCGGCTTGGGGCGGCGCTGCGAGGGGCGCAGCGGCTGGCGCTCGCGGTTCAGATCGGACGAGCGCAGCGGCTTGCCGGTGGAACGTACGGCATTGCCTTCGTCGTCGCGGCGCACGCCGAGCGTGGCGCGCTTGCCCGGGCGGGTGGCGCGCTGGGTCGGGTCGCTGGCGCCGCGCTTGTCGTCGTCGCCGGGAAAATCATCGGAATCGGTAGTCATGAATCTAGACCGGTAAGGCTGGCGCTCAGATGGCGAGCGCATCAAGCAGTTCGCTTTCGAGTTCGAGCTGCAGTTTGTTGTCCTGGGTCAGGCGGGTGCCGTCGACCAGGAAGATGTCTTCCACGCGCTCGCCGAGCGTGTTGATGCGCGCGGTGTGTACCGACACGCGACGGTGGGCGAGCACGCGGGCAATGGCGTAGAGCAGACCGGTGCGGTCTGTCGCCGAAATGGAGAGCAGGTAGTACTGGCCGCGCTCGTCCGCACGCAGATCGACGCGGGGCTTGATCGGGAAGCTGCGCGACTGGCGCGAGATGCGCCCACGCGGCGGCTCGGGCAGGGCGGTTTCGCGCGAGATCTGCTCAGCCAGTTCGTGCTCGACCAGCGTGATGATGTCGCGGTAATGGCCGGGCTCCACCAAGCCGCTGCTGGGGTCGGCCACCTGGAAGGTGTCGAGCGCGTAGCCGTGTTTGGTGGTGTGAATCTTGGCGTCCAGAATCGACAGGCTCTTGCGCTCGAAGTAGCCGCAGATGCGCGCAAAAAGATCGGGCCGATCCGGCGAGTACACCGCCACCTGCAGGCCCACGCCCGCCGGTGAAATGCGCGCGCGCACGATGGGGATCGTGGTGTCGACGCGGTTGTAGAAGTGCCTTGTGAACCAAGCAATGTCGCGCGCATCGTGTCGCAAGAAAACGCCCACGTCGAGCTGTTTCCACAGTGCCTCGTGCGCGCTGTCGTCCAGCGCGGCCAGGCGCAGCAGGGCGCGCGCTTCTTCCTTGCGGCCTTCTAGCACGGCGTGCGGGTCTGTGGTGGCCCCTCCCAGCACACGCAGCGTCATGCGATACAGGTCTTCCAACAGTTTGCCCTTCCAGGCGTTCCACACTTTCGGGCTCGTGCCGCGGATGTCGGCAACGGTCAGCAGGTACAGCGCGGTCAGCCGACGTTCGGTGCCGACCAGATCGGCAAAATGACGGATGACTTCCGGGTCGCCCAGGTCCTGCTTCTGCGCGACCTGGCTCATGGTCAGGTGGTGTTCGACAAGCCAGACGATCAGGTCGGCGTCTTCCTTGGCGATGCCGTGTTCCTTGCAGAAGCGCCGCGCGTCGGACATGCCGAGCACGGAGTGGTCACCGCCGCGTCCCTTCGCAATGTCATGGAACAGCGCGGCCACGGTCAGCACCCACGGCTTGTCGAAGTTCGCCATCAGCTGGCTGCAGAAGGGGAACTCGTGCGTGTGCTCGACGATGGCGAAGCGCCGGATATTGCGCACCACCATCAGGATGTGCTGATCGACCGTGTAGACGTGGAACAGGTCGTGCTGCATCTGGCCGACGATGCGGCGGAAGTTGACCAGGTAGCGGCCTAGCACGCTGGTCTGGTTCATCAGGCGCAACGCGTGTGTGATGCCCTGCGGCTGTTGCAGGATCGACAGGAACAGCGCGCGATTGGCGGGGTCCTTGCGCCATTTGGCGTCCATCAACGTCCGTGCGTTGTAGAGCGCGCGCATCGTGCTGGCCGCCAGTCCCTTGATGCCACGCGTCTGCTCGTACAACAGGAATGTTTCGAGAATGGCCGTCGGCTCGCGCTGGTAGAGATCGGCGTCCGCAATTTCGAGCATGCCTTGCCGTTCGACAAAGCGATCGTTGATCTTGCGCGTGATACCCAGCTCGCTCGGGAACAGCCGCGCCTCGATGTTTTGCAGCACCACGGTATTGAGCTGCGTGACTGCCTTGGCCACCCAGTAATAGCGGCGCATGAGCTGTTCGCTCGCGCGCTTGGCAGTGGTCGGACGGTAGCCGAACGATTCGGCCAGTTGCGTCTGCAGGTCGAACACCAACACGTCCTGACGACGCCCGGCCAGCAGGTGCAGGCGCGCACGTACCGTTTTGAGCAGGCGCTCATTGCTCGTCAGCTCCTGCGCTTCACGGCGCGTGAGCAGGCCATTGGCAAGCAGCTCGTTCCAGCTGGAACCGAAGCCGGCCGCCCGCGTCATCCACAGAATCACCTGCAGATCGCGCAGACCACCGGGGCTTTCCTTGCAGTTGGGTTCGAGCGAGTAGGGCGTGTCCTGGTACTTGGCATGCCGTTGGCGCATTTCCAGCAGTTTCGACTGGAAGAAATCGGCCGCGTCCAGGTGACCCTGATAGTGCGTCTCGAAAGTGCGGTACAGGCCTTCGTCGCCGGTCAGCAGGCGCGCTTCCAGCAGCGACGTGCGTACCGTGACGTCTTGCGCGGCCTCATTGATGCACTCGTCCACCGTGCGCACCGACGAGCCGATGTCCAGCCCCATGTCCCAGCAGCGGCCGATGAAGGCCTCCAGTCGGGCCTCCAGTGCCTTGTCTGCGGTGCCCGGGAGCAACAGGAGGATGTCGACATCGGAATGCGGGAACAGCTCGCCGCGCCCGTAGCCGCCTACGGCAATGAGCGCGCAGTCGGCCGGCATCTCCTCTTCCTGCCAGAGTTGCACCAGCGCTCGGTCCACCGCGCGCGCTAGCCTGGTCACGAGCTGCTGAACGTTGGCGTGCTGGTCGAACTGCGCGAACAGGTGCGCACGCTCCGCCTTCAGGGCGTCGCGCGGAAGGACTTCTTCGGCAGGGGCAGCGGCAGCGGAGTGCATGAGCGGAGCGTGAATGAAACAGCGACCGGAACGAGCCGGTCGCTGCAAGAGTTGAGCCGGTGCGGGGCGAGATCAGCGTGACGTTGCTGCCGCTGACTGTGCGGCTCGCCCGCGAGGATCAGGCCGTGGCCGGCGCGCCTTCGTGTACGAATTCCGGTGCCGGCGGCGTCAATGCCGACACGGTCAGCACTTCGTGGCCGGTTTCCGTCACCAGAAGCGTGTGTTCCCACTGCGCCGACAAGCTGCGATCACGCGTCTTGACGGTCCATTGGTCGGGCATCGTGCGGATGTCGCGCTTGCCCGCGTTGATCATCGGTTCAATCGTGAAGATCATGCCGGCCTTCAGTTCCATCCCAGTGCCGGGGCGGCCGTAGTGCAGGATCTGCGGATCTTCGTGGAATTTCTTGCCGATGCCGTGGCCGCAATATTCGCGCACCACGCTGTAGCCGGCGGCTTCGGCGTGTTGCTGGATCACGTGGCCGATGTCGCCCAGGCGTGCGCCCGGACGCACTGCCGCGATGCCCTTCCACATGCATTCGAACGTCACCTGCGTCAGCCGCTTGGCCAGGATCGACCCTTCGCCGACGACGAAGGTGCGGCTGGTGTCGCCGTAATAGCCTTCCTTGGTGATGACGGTGATGTCGAGGTTGACGATGTCACCGCTCTTGAGCACCTTGTCGCCCGGAATGCCGTGGCAGATCACATCGTTGACCGACGTGCAGATTGAAGCCGGGAAGGGCGGATAGCCCGGCGGCGCGTAGTTCAGCGGCGCCGGCACAGTGCCCTGCACGTCACGCATGTAGGCGTGGCACAGCTCGTTCAGCTTGCCCGTGGTCACGCCGGGCGTTACGAACGGGGTGATGTAATCCAGGACTTCGGACGCAAGCCGACAGGCTACGCGCATCTGCGCAATATCTTCGGCGGAGTGAATGGTAACGGCCATGCTGTGACTCTTTCTGCACGCGAGCGCGCGAAGCGCCGCGTCGTGGCTAAAGCGTGAATTATCGCACCAAAGCGCCCCGGCCGGGGTTTTCGGGCGTTCTGCGCCAGCCCCGGCCTGTTTGTCGCGAATGCTCGGAAGGTCTTGAGTCGATTGGGTTTTTGCCGCTATAATCGCTGGCTAAGCAGTTGCCGGTCATGTGGTCGGTGGCGCTTGAAATCGCGAGCCGCTTCACCGCGGGTGTTTTTCGCATTGCATGCGAAAAATGTCTGGGGCGGCTTTAGACCTAACCCGACTGGAGAATTTCATGTCCGTGACCATGCGCGAAATGCTGGAAGCCGGTGTCCACTTTGGCCACCAAACCCGCTTCTGGAACCCCAAGATGGCCCCCTTCATTTTCGGCCATCGCAACAAGATTCACATCATCAACCTGGAAAAGACGCTGCCGATGTACCAGGACGCACTGAAGTACGTGCGCCAACTGGCAGCCAACCGGGGCACCATTCTGTTCGTCGGTACGAAGCGCCAATCGCGTGAGATCCTGGCTGAAGAAGCGGCTCGCGCAGGTATGCCGTTCGTCGACAGCCGCTGGCTCGGCGGCATGCTGACCAACTTCAAGACGGTCAAGACCTCGATCAAGCGCCTGAAGGACATGGAAGTCGCCAAGGAAGCCGGTGCGACCGAAACCATGAGCAAGAAGGAAGCGCTGATGTTCGAGCGCGAAATGGACAAGCTGGTGAAGTCCATCGGCGGCATCAAGGACATGGGTGGCATTCCGGACGCCATCTTCGTGGTGGACGTCGGTTACCACAAGATTGCCGTGACCGAGGCTGCCAAGCTGGGTATTCCGGTGATCGGTGTGGTTGACACGAACCACTCGCCGGAAGGCATCGACTACGTTATCCCGGGTAACGACGACTCGAGCAAGGCTGTTGCACTGTACGTGCGCGGCGTGGCCGACGCGATCCTGGAAGGCCGCGCCAACGCGGTCCAGGAAGTGGTTGAAGCCGCTCGCGGCGGCGACGACTTCGTCGAAGTCCAAGAAGGCTAAACACAAGAAGGTGCGCGCCCGCGCCTTGAGTGCGCGGGACGCGTGCCAGGCCGCACCTGATGGAACGCATCAGGGCCGATGGCCAGACAGGGGCGCGTAACAAACGCCCCTTTTTTTTGAAATTTGTCATGCGGATGCCCCACGCGCGTCGTATTTCGTGGGGCGGCCGGATGGAAACCGGACGACAGGCCGGCGCGAGGCGAAGAATCCGCGCGCGACCGGACGACGATCTGAAACAAGGAGCATGAGAATGGCGGCAATTACCGCAAGCATGGTTGCAGAGCTGCGCGCGAAGACCGACGCGCCGATGATGGAATGCAAGAAGGCCCTGACCGAAGCCGAAGGCAACCTGGAAAAGGCCGAAGAAATCCTGCGCGTGAAGCTGGGCAACAAGGCTGGCAAGGCTTCCAGCCGCGTCACCGCTGAAGGCGTGGTCGCTGCGTTCGTCGAGGGCACCACGGGCGCCCTGGTCGAAGTGAACTGCGAAACCGACTTCGTTTCGAAGAACGACGATTTCCTGGCCTTCACCAACGATGTTGCCAAGCTGATCGCTCAGAAGAACCCGGCTGACGTGGCTGCCCTGTCGGCCCTGTCGATCGGTGACGAAACGGTTGAAGCCGTGCGTACCCGCCTGATCGGCAAGATCGGCGAGAACATGACGATTCGCCGCTTCCAGCGTTTCGAAGGCACCCAGCTGACTGCGTACCTGCACGGCACTCGCATTGGCGTGATGGTGGCGTTCGAGGGCAACGAAGTCGCGGCTAAGGACGCTGCAATGCAGGCTGCCGCCATGAAGCCGGTGTCGCTGTCGGCTGACGACGTGCCGGCCGAGCTGGTCGCCAAGGAGCGCAGCGTTGCTGAGCAGAAGGCTGCGGAATCGGGCAAGCCGGCTGAAATCGTTGCCAAGATGGTGGAAGGCAGCGTGCAGAAGTACCTGAAGGAAGTCTCGCTGCTGAACCAGCCGTTCGTGAAGAACGACAAGCAAACCGTTGAGCAGATGCTCAAGGCCGCCAACACGACCGTGAAGGCTTTCACGCTGTACGTGGTGGGCGAGGGCATCGAGAAGAAGCAAGACGACTTCGCCGCTGAAGTGGCTGCCCAGGTGGCTGCTGCCAAGCAACAGGCGTAATGCTGCGACGACCGTCTCCAATGGTGCGGCGATTCGCTCTCCGGCGCAGGCCGGCAGGTGTCGTTTCCACCCTTGGCGCAGCCGTATAATGCCGAACAAACAGGGCACCGAAAGGTGCCCTGTTTGCAGGTGCAGCCTGCTTGCGCTGGCATCGTTGGGGGTATTTCCTGACGGGTTCCGCGCAAGAAGGTTGCGGGATGTGCGAAGTCCCCGCTTCGTTCGTCGTTGTCATATCCGCAGCGTCATTTCCCCCTTTCCTGTCTCCCGTACCAGGAATCGTCACGAGGATCTCCATGCCTGCCTATAAGCGCGTTCTACTCAAACTTTCCGGCGAAGCCCTGATGGGCGACGATGCGTTCGGCATCAACCGCAGCACCATCGAGGGGATGGTCAACGACATCGCTGAAATCGTGAAGATGGGCGTGCAAGTGGCAGTGGTGATCGGCGGCGGCAACATCTTCCGCGGGGTTGCGGGCGGAGCTGCCGGCATGGATCGCGCCACGGCTGACTACATGGGCATGCTGGCCACCATGATGAACGCGCTGGCCTTGCAGGACGCGATGCGTCATGCCAATCTCGAAGGCCGCGTGCAATCGGCACTGCGCCTGGACCAAGTCGTCGAGCCGTATATCCGCCCCCGCGCGATCCGCCAGTTGGAAGAGGGCAAGATCGTGATTTTCGCGGCCGGCACGGGCAATCCGTTCTTCACGACCGACACGGCCGCTGCGCTGCGCGGCTCGGAAATCGGGGCCGAGATCGTCCTCAAGGCCACCAAGGTGGACGGCGTCTACACCGCTGATCCGAAGAAGGACCCGAGCGCCACCCGCTACACCACCATCACATTCGACGAAGCCATCTCGCGCAACCTGCAGGTGATGGATGCGACCGCTTTCGCGCTGTGCCGCGACCAGAAGCTGCCGATCAAGGTGTTTTCGATCCAGAAGCCGGGCGCACTCAAGCGCGTGATCATGGGTGAAGACGAGGGCACGCTGGTGCACGTCTAAAGCCAGCGGCAAGCCTCGTTTCAGACGCCTTTTTTTTACCGTTCGCTGACCTTGCGCAAATGGCGTTGGCGAGCGGCTTCCATGTAAAATTGCCTATTGTCTTTTTGGTCTTGCCGGTGCCCTGTGTCGTGTTCCGGGGCGCATGTTCGGCAGACCGCCGTTATCGTTCGGAGGAAGTATGAGCGTCGCCGATGTCAAAAAGAATACCGAGCAGAAGATGCAGAAGTCGATCGAGGCTCTCAAGACGGATCTGGCCAAGATCCGTACTGGCCGTGCCCATACCGGTCTGCTCGATCACGTGCAAGTCGACTACTACGGCTCGATGGTGCCGATCAGTCAAGTTGCCAACGTGACCCTGGTGGACGCACGTACGATCGGCGTGCAGCCGTGGGAAAAGAAGATGGTGCAGGCCGTCGAGAAGGCCATCCGTGAGGCGGACCTCGGTCTGAACCCCGCCACCATGGGCGACATCATTCGCGTGCCGACCCCCGCGCTGACCGAAGAGCGCCGCAAGGAGCTGACCAAGGTCGTGAAGGGCGAGGGCGAAGATGCCAAGGTCGCCGTGCGCAACCTGCGTCGCGATGCCAACGAGCAGCTCAAGAAGCTGGTGAAAGACAAGGCCATCTCGGAAGACGACGAGCGTCGCGGCGGAGATGACGTTCAGAAGCTGACCGACAAGTTCGTCGCCGAGATCGACAAGCTGGTCGCCGAGAAAGATAAGGAAATCATGACGGTGTAAGGCCGTCTCCCACCGCCGGCGCATTGGGCGCATGCGGTGGGGAGCCCGATTCATGCATATCAGCTCCACACTGGCGGTGCCCGACACCGCCGATACGCCGCGCCACGTTGCCGTCATCATGGACGGTAACGGCCGCTGGGCCACCCAACGGCATCTGCCGCGCGTGGCCGGGCACAGCCGCGGCCTCGACGCCGTACGTGCAACCGTTGAAGCGGCGGCACGCCGTGGCGTCGGTTACCTCACGCTGTTTGCCTTCAGCTCCGAAAACTGGCGTCGTCCAGCCGAGGAAGTCACCTTCCTCATGAAGCTGTTCATGACGGCGCTGCGCCGCGAAGTCAGCAAGCTGCACGACAACGGCATCCGCCTGCGCGTGGTGGGCGATCTGTCTGCGTTCAGCCCGCGCATCCAGCTGTTGATTCGCGAAGCTGAGGCCAAGACGGCTGCCAACCCCGGTCTGACCGTCACGATTCTCGCCAACTACGGTGGGCGCTGGGACATCCTGCAAGCCATGCGTGCCTTGCTGGTGGCGCAGCCGGGCATCGCACCCGACGCCATCACCGAAGAGATGCTTGCGCCGTACATGGCGCTGTCCTACGCGCCGGAGCCGGACCTGTTCATCCGTACCGGTGGCGAGCAGCGCATCAGCAACTTTCTGCTGTGGCAGCTTGCGTATTCCGAGCTGTACTTCACCGATCGCTACTGGCCCGACTTCGATGCTGCAGAACTCGATCGCGCCTTTGCGTGGTATCGCAACCGCGAGCGCCGCTTCGGCCGCACCAGCGCGCAGCTTGAGCCCGATGTTCCCCCCGCGCTATCTGCCGGAGCCTGACACATGCTGCTGACTCGCGTCATTACCGCTGTCTGCCTGCTGATTGTCATCCTGCCCATTCTGTTCTTCGCGCCGCCCGCCGGCCTAGCCGGGTTGGTGACGGTGTTTGCAGCCTTCGCCGCGTGGGAATGGGGGCGTCTCGTGCGCCTTCCGGGTTGGTGGGGGCCGATTCTCTATGCGATCGTTGTCGTCATGCTGACGATCGTCTGGCACGACATTCCCGTTCGCGGTGATGTGCGGCCGCTGTTCCATGGCGCGGTGATCGCGTGGGTGATCGCCTGGGCACTGCTGGAAGGCGGCGTGCGCGAGTTGCATGGCACGCGCAAGGTGGTGTTCGCGCTGCTGGGCTTGGTGATGCTGCCGGCGTTCGTGCATGGTGCCATTGAATTGCGTACGCACGGCGTTGCCTTTCTGCTTTCGGTGGCGGTGCTCGTGTGGGCGGCCGATGTGGGCGCCTATTTTGTCGGCAAGGCCATTGGTCGCCGCAAGCTCGCGCCGTCCATCAGTCCAGGCAAATCGTGGGAAGGTGCGATTGGCGGGGCCGTGCTGGTTGCGGTGATCGCCACCGTGGCCGGCATTACGCATTGGTTTGCTCCGACGTGGTTCTCGCATGAGTTTGATCAGCGCGGCGCTGTCGCGGCCTTGGCGCTGACGCTCTTGCTGGTGGCGGCAAGCGTTGGCGGTGATTTGTTTGAATCCTTGCTCAAGCGTCAGGTCGGCATGAAGGACAGTAGCCGGCTGTTGCCCGGCCACGGTGGTGTGCTCGATCGTATCGACGCGTTGCTGCCGGTGTTTCCGCTGGCTGCGTTGCTGATTTCCTGAGGCGTCTGAACATGATGCGTTTGACCGTTCTTGGCGCCACGGGCTCCATTGGCGATAGCACGCTCGACGTGGTGCGCCGTCATCCGGACAAATACAGCGTGTTTGCGCTGACCGCCAACGCGCAGGCCGACAAGCTCGCCGTGCTTTGCCGCGAGTTTCGTCCGCAGATGGCCGTGCTGGGTTCGGCGGCTGCGGCGGATGCCTTGCGTGACCAGCTCGGCGCCGATGCCGTTGGCATCGAAATCCGTTCTGGCACCGAGGCATTGGAAGAAGCCGCTGCCCATCCCGATTGCGATGCCGTGATGGCCGCCATTGTTGGTGCGGCCGGTTTGCGCCCGACGCTTGCCGCGGTGCGTGCTGGCAAGCGTGTCCTGCTGGCCAACAAGGAGGCGCTGGTGATGTCGGGCGCGCTCTTCATGGACGCCGTGCGTCAGCATGGCGCCACCGTGCTTCCAATCGACAGCGAGCACAACGCCATCTTCCAATGCTTGCCGCAGCAAGTTCCACAGTTCGGGCGTGGCGTGTCGCGTATCGTGCTGACGGCATCGGGTGGTCCGTTCCGCACGCGCGCCGTCGATTCCCTTGCGGACGTCACGCCAGATCAGGCGTGCGCGCATCCGAATTGGGTGATGGGGCGCAAGATCTCTGTCGACTCCGCCACCATGATGAACAAGGGGCTGGAGGTGATCGAGGCGCACTGGCTGTTCGGCGTGCCGGTCGAGCACCTCGAAGTGCTGATCCACCCGCAGAGTGTCATCCATTCGATGGTCGGCTACGACGACGGCTCGGTGCTGGCGCAACTCGGCAATCCAGACATGCGCACGCCGATTGCCTACGGATTGGCATATCCCGAGCGCATTGAAGCTGGCGTTCCGCTGCTCGATCTCGTCACGACGGGCGCGCTGACATTCGAGGCGCCGGACCTGCGCCGCTTCCCGTGCCTGGCGTTGGCCTTCGACGCGCTGCGCGCCGGTGGTACGGCACCTGCTGTACTGAACGCGGCCAACGAGGTGGCTGTGGAAGCATTTTTACAGCGCCGCATCCGGTTCACCGAGATTGCTGCCGTGGTGGGCGACACGCTCGCCCATGCTTCCATCGTGCCGGCCGACTCGCTCGACACCGTTTTTGCGGCTGACGCCCAAGCGCGTCAGCAGGCTGAGCGCTATATCGCGACCGTATGCGCGCAACTGCCGGCCGCGTGAAAGCGCCCTGTCAGAGCGAGCGGGTAACATAGCGGCTTCGCGCGGGGCCAGCCTCGCACGTGCCCTTGAGTGCATCCGGAGAAGGTTTTGCAGACCGTTTTAGCGTTTGTCTTTGCGATCGCGGTACTGATCGTCATTCACGAACTGGGCCACTACAGCGTCGCGCGCCTGTGCGGCGTGAAGGTGCTCCGGTTTTCCGTTGGCTTTGGCAAGGTGCTGTTTCGCCGTGTGGGTCGCGGCCCTGATCGCACCGAATGGACGATCTGCGCCATTCCGCTGGGCGGCTACGTCAAGATGCTGGGCGAGGGCTCGCGAGACCCCGAGAAAGATCCGCCCATCCTCCCCGAAGATCTCCCGCGCACCTTCGACCACCAGCCTGTCTACAAGCGATTTGCCATCGTGGCTGCGGGCCCGATCGCCAATTTCCTGCTCGCGATTGCGCTCTATGCAGTGCTGGCGTGGGTTGGTGCGATCGAGCCGTTGCCTATCCTCGGTGCCCCCCCGCCTGGCAGCATTGCCGCCGAGGCCGACCTGCGTGCCAAGGATCGCGTGATCGCTATCGGCACGGAGGGCGAAGCGTCCGCGCCCGTGCGCAGCTGGAGCGATGTACGGATGCGCTTGTATTCGGCCGGTATCGCTGGGCGCGATGCACTTATGCAAGTGCGCGGCGCCGATGGTGTCGAGCGCACCGTCCGTCTGCATGGCTTGCCGAGCGCCGCCCGTACGCCGCAGGCCGACGTGATCGACCAGATTGGTCTGCGCCTGCTCGGCGGTCCCGTCACCATCGTCGACGTGCTGCCCTCCAGCGCCGCGGCACGCGCCGGGTTGCAGGCTGGCGACCAGATCGTTCGCTTCGCGGGTCAGCCCGCCGATCAGGCGATGGACCTCATCCGCCAGATCCGCGCCATGCCCGAGCAGAATGCGTCGATCGATATCCTGCGCAATGGCGAGCCCATGACCTTGCCCGTTCGGCCCGATGCCGACACCGATCCCAAGAACCCCACGGGGCCGAAGATCGGCAAGCTTGGCGCGCAGCTCAACCAGAAGGTGGAAACGGCGATGATCCGGGACGAGCCGGTCGCCGCCTTCGGCCACGCGGTGGGCGAGGTCTGGCGGACGTCGGTGCTGTCGCTGCAGGTCCTGGGCAAGATGATCGTCGGTCAGGCATCGCTGCAGAACCTGAGCGGGCCGATCACGGTGGCAGACTTTGCGGGCAAGGCGGCGAGCCTTGGCTGGCAGACGTTTGTGAGCTTTCTCGCGTTGATCAGCGTCAGTCTCGGCGTGCTGAACTTATTGCCCGTTCCGGTATTGGATGGGGGGCATTTGCTGTATTATTGCGTGGAATTTTTGACTGGCCGACCCGTGCCGGAATCCTGGCAAGCAGTCCTTCAGAAGATCGGCGTCGCCTGCATCCTGCTTCTCACCTCGCTCGCCCTGTACAACGATTTGAGTCGGTTGTTTCTGACTCACGGCTAGACCGTATTCAGATTGGGTCGGTAAGCCTCATCGTTGCCACCGGTGCGGGCGGGCAACTCAGGGTTTTGAAAACACTCAGAAGTGGATTCCGATTGAATCCAACTAGGGGATTAGATTGATCAGACAACATCGCTTCCCGCTCAGCGTGCTGGCGGCTTCCGTGCTGACCGTCACTGCCGGTCAGGCTCATGCAGTGGAGCCGTTCGTCGTCAAGGACATTCGCGTGGAGGGGGTGCAGCGCGTCGAGCCGGGCACCGTGTTCGGCTATCTGCCCGTGAAGGTGGGTGAGACCTTCACCGACGAGAAGGGCGCCGAATCGATTCGCGCGCTCTACAACACCGGCTTCTTCAAGGACGTGCAGATCCGCTCCGAAGGCAACGTGCTGGTGGTGCGCGTGGAAGAGCGTCCGGCGATCTCGCAGCTCGAGTTCATTGGCTTCAAGGAGTTCGACAAGGAAGCGCTGCGTCGTACCCTGCGTGGCGTGGGTGTGGCTGAGGCCCGCTACTACGACAGGTCGCTCATCGACCGCGCCGAGCAGGAAATCAAGCGCCAGTATGTTTCGCGCGGCTACTACGCGGCCGAGGTGACGACCACCGTTACGCCGGTCGATGCCAACCGTGTGTCGATTACCTTCACGGTAGACGAAGGCCCGACCGCCAAGATTCGCCAGATCAATATCGTCGGCAACAAGGCTTTCAAGGAAGGCGACCTGCGCGACGAGATGCAGCTGTCCACGCCCAATTGGCTGTCGTGGTACACCAAGAACGATCTGTACTCCAAGCAGAAGCTGACGGCCGACCTGGAAGCGCTGCGCTCGTTCTATCTGGATCGCGGCTACCTGGAATTCGCCATCGAATCGACCCAGGTGTCGATCACGCCGGACAAGAAGGACATCTACCTGACGCTGAACATCCACGAGGGTGAGCAGTACAAGGTATCGGACATCAAGCTGACCGGCGAGCTGCTGGGCAAGCAGGCCGAGATGGAGAAGCTCATCAAGCTCAAGCAGGGCGATGTCTTCTCGTCGGCCAAGCTGTCGTCGACGACCAAGTCGATTACCGACCTGCTCGGCACGTACGGCTACGCTTTCGCCACCATCAACCCGCAGCCGCAGATCAACCAGTCGGACCGCACAGTTGCGCTCACGCTGGTCGTCGACCCGGGCCGCCGTGTGTACGTGCGTCGCGTGAACGTTGTCGGCAACAGCAAGACCCGCGACGAAGTCGTGCGCCGCGAAATGCGCCAGATGGAAGCCTCGTGGTTCGATGGCGAGAAGCTGCAGCTTTCGCAGAACCGCGTGAACCGCACGGGTTACTTCACCGATGCGAACATCACGACGGAAGACGTGCCGGGTACGACCGACCAGGTCGATGTGAACGTCAACGTGACCGAAAAGCCGACCGGCCAGATCAACCTGGGCGTGGGCTTCTCGTCGACCGACAAGCTGGTGCTGTCGGCCGGTATCCGTCAGGACAACGTGTTCGGCTCCGGCACGAGCCTCGGCCTGGATGTGAACACGTCCAAGTCGAACCGCACCATTGCGGTGACGCAGTTCGATCCGTACTTCACGGTGGATGGCATTAGCCGTTCGACCGAGCTGTATTACCGCACGTATCGCCCGCTGTACTACACGGGCGACCAGGACTACCGCGTCGTGCAACAGGGTGGCAACGTCAAGTTTGGCGTGCCGTTCTCGGAAACCGATACCGTCTTCTTCGGCATCGGCTACGAGCGCACGACCATCGACGTGACGACCAACACGCCGCTGGCCTACCAGAACTACGTCGCGAAGAACGGCCGTATCACCAACAACTTCCCGATCACCATCGGCTGGTCGAAGGATCAGCGTGACAGCGCTCTGGTGCCGACGCGTGGCCGCTATCAGCAGGCCAACCTCGAGTTCGGCATTCCGGGCGGCGATCTGCAGTACTTCCGTGCGTACTACCAGCACCAGTATTTCTACCCGCTGTCGAAGTCGTTCACGATGGCGTTCAACAACGAAATCGGTTACGGCCACGGTTACGGCGGCAAGGACTTCCCGGTCTTCAAGAACTACTACGCCGGCGGTATCGGCTCGGTGCGCGGTTACGAAACCAGCACGCTGGGCCCGCGCGATGCCAACGGCGTGGCCATCGGCGGTGCCAGCAAGTTCGTCGGCAACGTGGAATTCATCTTCCCGCTGCCGGGTTCGGGCGTGGACCGCACCGTTCGCCTGTTCACGTTCTTTGACTACGGTAACGTGTTCGCCGAAGGTCAGCCGTACAAGCTGGGCGACATGCGCTACTCGACTGGTTTCGGTCTGTCGTGGCTGTCGCCGATCGGCCCGCTCAAGATCAGCATGGGCTTCCCGATCAAGCGCAAGACCGAAGATCAAACGCAACGCTTCCAGTTCCAGATTGGGACTGCATTCTAATGACTGCATTCATCATGAAATCCACGCGCATCACGTTGTCCCGCATGGGCGTGTCCGCTGCTTTCGCCGCACTTGCCGCAGCCAGCTTCACGCTGCCGGCCACGGCGCAGGAAGCGCGCATCGCTGCCGTCAATTCGGAGCGCATCCTGCGCGACTCGCAGCCGGCCAAGGCCGCCCAGGCCAAGCTGGAAACCGAGTTCGCCAAGCGCGACCGCGAGCTGCAGGACATGGCCGCCAAGCTCAAGAGCATGTCCGACAAGCTGGACAAGGATTCGGCCGTGCTGGCCGATTCTGATCGCACCCGCCGCCAGCGTGAACTGTCGGACCTAGATCGTGACTTCCAGCGCAAGCAGCGCGAGTTCCGTGAGGACTTAAACCAGCGCCGCAATGAAGAGCTGGCCCAGGTGCTCGAGCGCGCCAACCGCGTGATCCGCTCGATTGCCGAGCAGCGCAAGTACGATCTGATCGTGCAGGAAGCCGTGTACGTGAATCCGCGCATCGACATCACCGACGAGGTGCTCAAGGCGCTAAATTCGCAATCGGCCAAATGAGGTTGTTCGCATGTCGTTTTCGCTTGGTGAACTTGCTGCGTCGCTCGGCGCGACCGTCCAGGGTGACGCAGGCCTGATCGTCAAGTCGATCGCGCCGCTGGATCAAGCGGGCGCCGATCAGCTCGCTTTTCTCTCCAATCCGCTGTACCTCAATCAGGCTGTGAGTTCCGGTGCGGGTGCGATCATCGTGTCGCCCCGTGATCTGGAAACGCTCGAAAGCCAAGGCCACGCTGCTGGCCGGAACTGGCTGATAGCGGCCAATCCGTATGCTGCATTTGCGCGTGTCGCCCAGCGCTTTGTTGCGCTGGCGGCGCGTCCTGTTGTGCCGGGCATTCACCGGACTGCCAGCGTGGAAGAGGGCGCCACGGTGCCGGCGTCGTGCTCCATCGGCCCGAACGTGACCATCGAAGCTGGCGCCGTGCTCGGCGAGCGTGTGCGAATCGCGGGCAACAGCTTCATTGGCGCGGGTGCCCGCATTGGCGACGACACGTTGCTCTACGCGAACGTTTCGATCTACCACGGTTGCGAGGTCGGCGCGCGCTGCATTCTGCATAGCGGCGTGGTGATCGGCGCGGACGGCTTTGGCTTTGCACCCGACTTTGGTCCGCAGGGCGGCGAATGGGTGAAAATTCCGCAGATTGGCCGGGCCGTGATTGGCGATGACGTGGAGATCGGCGCGAACACCGCCATCGACCGCGGCGCGATGGCCGACACGGTGGTCGAGCAGGGCTGCAAGATCGACAACCAGGTGCAGATTGCGCACAACGTGCACGTGGGCGCCTATACCGTTATCGCGGGCTGCGCGGCCATTTCCGGCAGCACGAAGATCGGGCGCTACTGCATCATCGGCGGCGCGGCCAATTTTGCCGGCCACCTGACCATTGCCGACCGCGTGACCGTCTCGGGCGGCACGTCCATTACCAAATCCATCACCAAGCCCGGTGGCCACTTCACCAGCGTTTTCCCATTCATGCCGCATGGCGACTGGGAGCGTAACGCAGCCATCGTCCGAGGCCTGACGCGCATGCGCGAACGGTTGCAACAACTGGAACAGCGGGTCAAAGACCTGCAGCAACAATCATGACCGAAGCAACGAATGCGACGAGCGCGACCCCCAGCCTCGTCAGCGATTTCAACATCAAGAAGATTCTCGACCTGCTGCCGCATCGCTACCCGATGCTGCTGGTTGATCGGGTGATCTCGCTGGAGCCGCGCAAGTCGATTACGGCAATCAAGAACGTCACATTCAACGAGCCGTTCTTCAACGGGCATTTCCCTGGCCATCCGGTGATGCCGGGCGTGCTGATGCTCGAAGCGCTAGCGCAAACCGCAGCGCTGCTGACCTTCGGCGAGACCGATCACGAGCGCAAGGAAAACCAGCTCTACCTATTCGTAAGCATTGACGGTGCACGCTTCAAGCGCCAGGTGACGCCGGGCGACCAACTCGTCATGACGGCCGAACTGCTGCGCTCGAAGAGCGGTATGTGGAAGTTCAAGGTGTACGGCAAGGTGGATGGCGAAGTCGCCGTGGAAGCCGAAATCATGTGTGCCGTGCGCGAAGACAAGTCCAAGGGCGAGGCATGACGCAAGCACAGAAGATCCACCCGACCGCGCAGATCGATCCGAAGGCCGAACTGGATTCGAGCGTCGAGATCGGTGCGTTTACGGTCGTGGGCCCGAACGTGCGCATGGGTGCCGGCACACGCGTCGGCCACCACACGGTGATCGAGGGCTACACGACGCTGGGCCGTGACAACAGCATCGGCCACTTCGCATCGGTGGGCGGCCGCCCGCAGGACATGAAGTATCGTGATGAGCCGACGCAGCTGATTGTCGGCGATCGCAATACCATCCGCGAATTCACCACGATCCATACCGGTACTGCACAGGATGCCGGTATCACGTCCATCGGCGACGACAACTGGATCATGGCCTACGTGCATATCGCGCACGATTGCCGCGTGGGCAACCACACGGTGTTCTCGAGCAACGCCCAGATTGCGGGTCACGTGGAAGTTGGCGACTGGGCGATCCTCGGCGGCATGTCGGGTGTGCACCAGTTCGTGCGTATCGGCGCGCATGCCATGCTGGGTGGCGCATCGGCGCTGGTGCAGGATGTGCCGCCGTTCGTGATCGCCGCAAGCGACAAGGGCGGCAACAAGGCCGCCCCGCACGGCATCAATGTGGAAGGCCTGCGTCGCCGTGGCTTTACGGCCGAGCAGATCACCGGGCTGCGTCAGGCCTACAAGCTGCTCTACAAGAGCGATCTGAGCTTTGATCAGGCCAAGGCGGAAATCGCCGCGCAGATCGCTCAGACGGATGACGCCCCGACCCGCGAGGTGTTGACCGCGTTTGCCGATTTCATTGCCGCCACCAAGCGCGGCATCGTGCGTTGAGCGAGCAGCCTCAGAATGTCACGCCGGTGCGTCGCATCGGCATGGCGGCCGGCGAGGCCTCCGGGGATTTGCTGGCCTCGCTCCTCCTGAAGGGATTGCACGCCCAACTGCCTGCCGACATTGCCTACAACGGCATCGGTGGTGCACGCATGACGGAGCAGGGTTTCCAGTCGAACTGGCCGATGCACAAGCTCTCGGTCAACGGCTACGTGGAAGTGCTCGGTCAGTTGCGCGAGATCCTTGCTATCCGCAAGGAACTCAAGGAGGACCTGCTGGCCAAGCCGCCGCTGGCCTTCATCGGTGTCGATGCGCCGGACTTCAATTTCAACGTCGAGATTGCCATGCGGCAGGCGGGTGTGCCGGTGGTGCATTTCGTGAGTCCGTCGATCTGGGCGTGGCGTGCCGGCCGTATCAAGACGATAGCCCGCGCCGTCGATCACATCCTCTGCCTGTTCCCGTTCGAGCCCGAGATTTACGCTAAGGCCGGCATTCCGGCCACGTACGTCGGGCATCCGCTCGCAGACGAGATTCCGCTGGTGCCAGATGTGGAAGGCGCACGCACGCGCCTCGGGCTGCCGTTGGGCCGCAAGGTCGTCGCGGTGCTGCCGGGCAGCCGCAATTCCGAAGTGAAGCATCTCGGGCCGACGCTGTTTGCGGCGATGTCGCGCATGCAGGCGGTCGAGCCGGATCTGGCGTTCGTGCTGCCGGCGGCCAATGCGACGCTGCGCGAGCGCATCGATGCGATGCGCGCGGAGCACCCGGGGCTGCATCTGTGGGTCGTTGATGGTCAGTCGCACGCAGCCATGGAAGCGGCTGACGTGATCCTGCTGGCCAGCGGTACGGCCACGCTGGAAGCGGCGCTGTACAAGAAGCCGATGGTCATCACCTACAAGGTGCCCTGGCTGACAGCGCAGATCATGAAGCGCAAAGGCTATCTGCCGTACGTGGGGCTGCCGAACATCCTGTCCGGCCGCTTTGTCGTACCGGAATTGCTGCAGGACGACGCGACGCCTGAGGCGCTCGCGCGCGAAACGCTGCTGCAACTGAGCGATCATGGCAACGCCACGTTCCTGCGCGAGCACTTCACGCAGATGCACCTCACGCTCAAGCAGAACATGGCGGAGATCGGCGCGAAAGTCGTGGTCGATCTGCTGCGCAGTCGCGGTAAGCTTTGAGTCCATGGCTGCCCGCAAACCCAATCCGGATCAGCTTGGCCTGCTGCTCTCGCAAGAGCCGGCGGCCAAGCGCGCGCGTCGCATCCTCTGCGGCGTGGATGAGGCTGGACGCGGGCCTTTGGCCGGGCCGGTGACGGCTGCGGCGGTCGTTCTCAATCCGCGCAAGCCGATCAAGGGCTTGGCTGACTCCAAGATCCTGACCGCCAAGAAGCGTGAGGCGCTGTACGACGAGATCGTCGAAAAGGCGCTGGCTTGGCACGTGGCGGAAGCCACCGTGGAGGAAATCGATCGCATCAACATCCTGCACGCCACCATGCTCGCCATGCAGCGTGCGGTGCAGGGCGTGGCTGCATTGGGCACGCTGCCCGATCTCGTGCAGGTGGACGGCAATCGGTGCCCACAGGTGGCGTTTGCAGTGGAGGCCATCGTCAAGGGCGATGCGCTGGTGCCGGCCATTTCGGCCGCGTCCATCCTCGCGAAGGTGACGCGTGATCGCCAATTGGCCGCGCTGCATATCGAGTTTCCGCTCTACGGTTTTGATGTCCATGCCGGCTATGGCACGCCGCAGCATCTGGCGGCGATCGACCTGCACGGCGTGACGCCGCATCATCGTCGCTCGTTCGCGCCCGTGCGCCGTGCGCTGGAGGGCGCGAGCGCGATCGGCATCGAAACCACCGCAGCAGGCAGCGCCTGGGACGACTGACCTTTTTTCGCTGGGCCTACTCGTGAAGCACATCACCTCCCGCGACAACGCGGTGTTCAAGCATCTCAAGGCGCTCTCGGGCTCGACGCAGCATCGTCGGCGCGCGGGGCAATCCGTGCTCGATGGCGTGCATCTGGTCGTGGCCTATCTGGATGCGGGCCACATGCCGGCGCAATGCCTGGTTTCGGAGCGCCATATCCGGCATCCGGAAGTGGCCGCGGTGCTCGATCGCGTCGATCCGGAAACCGTCGTCGTGCTGGCGGACAACCTGTTTGCCCAACTCACCACGGTCGTCAACGGCGTTGATCTGATGGCCCTGGTCGAGACGCCGGAAGGCAAGCTGCCGAAAACCATCGATGCGGACTGCGTGATCCTCGATGGCATTCAGGATGCCGGCAACGTCGGTTCCATCCTGCGCTGCGCGGCCGCTGCCGGAGTGCGCGATGTGTTCATGACGCCGGGCTGCGCGTTCGCGTGGTCGGCCAAGACATTGCGCGCGGCCATGGGTGCGCATTTCCATCTGAACATTGTCGAGCACTGCACGTTTGAGAGCGTGCATTCGCGCTTGCAGGTGCCCCTGTTGGCAACGTCGTCGCACGCCAAGCAGGCTGTGTTCGATGTGTCGCTCACGGCACCCGTTGGCTGGGTATTCGGAAACGAGGGGGCCGGTGTGTCGGACGCGTGGCTCTCTGCCGTGACGACACCTGTGACGATTCCGCAACCGGGCGGTATGGAATCGCTCAATGTCGCTGCCGCAGCAGCGATCTGCCTGTTCGAAGCCGTGCGACAACGCCGCGCAGGCTAAACCTCTCTTTTTTCTGTCGATTACCGGTCACACGGCGTTTTCAAACGCCAGAAAAGTCCCGCATTGACTTTGCCATTGAGTAATGGAACATTGGACGCGGTTCCGTTGAGCACCCCCGATACCTACACTCAAGGAGGCCGGCATGCCGAACCCCACCCTGGCGCGCGTCCATGTCGACGAACTCGCCCAGTTTCGCGAAATCCAGCAACTCGCCTACGCGTGCGTCGAGGCTGTCGGCGGCATGCTGCGTCCAGGCATGACTGAGAAGGACGCGGCCAGGCTGCTCACTGAATGGCTGGGCGATCGTGGTGTCCATGACTGGCTGCACAAGCCGTTCGCCTGGTTTGGCGATCGCACGGCGTTCCAGGGCTTTTCGGGCCTGACGCACATGGCCGGTTTCAACCTGGCGTTCTTTCCGTCGTCGCGGCGGCTGGAGGAGAACATGCCGGTCATCCTCGACGTGGCGCCCGTGCGCAATGGCGTGATCGCCGATGTTGGCTATGCCATGTGCCTCGGCGAGAACGCGATCCTCGAGCAACTGCAGGACGATCTGATGGCGCATCGCGAGCTGATCGTGCGCCTGATCCGCGAGCGTCGATCGATGGCCGATGTGGCGCGCGCGGTGGACCAGCTCTGCATGAAGCAGGGGGTGGAGCCGCGCCACAAGGCGTATCCGTTCAAAGTGCTGGCCCATCGCGTGGCCAAGCTGGACCGTCCATCCAAGCCGCGTTTCGTTGCGCGCTTCGGGTTGAATGCCACGCGCAATCTGATTCTCGACCAGGTGCGCAGCGGCAAGCAGGAGGGGTGGTCGCCGCTGTGGTCGATTGATCGTCGATCCGAGCACGCGCCGGTGCCGGGCCTATGGGCCGTTGAGCCGCACCTGGGTTTCCACGGCGTCGGTGCCAAGTTCGAAGAGCTGCTCGTCATCACGGAGGATGACGCGTACTGGCTCGACGACGATCTGCCGCACGTGCGGCGCTGGCAGCAACGCCAGCTTGCGCAGCAGCGCGCTGCCTGACGCGCACGGAGGCTCACATGAAAACGCTTCTTGAAGAGGCCCCGCTGGCGTTGTTCGAGCCGGCCGGTACCTTCGCGGCTAAAGAACATTCGGCGCGCACGGTGCAATCCGCCGGCGTCTCGCTCGCCGTCAAGACGTGGGGCGACCCGGCGCACCCGACCGTCGTACTCGTGCACGGCTATCCCGACAACAGCGAGGTCTGGCACGAGATGGCACCGCTGCTTGCCCGCGATTACTACGTCATCGCCTACGACGTGCGTGGGGCGGGGCAGTCAAGTTCGCCCAAGGGGATGCGCCATTACACCTTCGCGCGATTGACCGACGACTTCATCGCCGTGATCGATGCGCTGAGCCCAGGCAGGCCCGTGCACCTGATCGCGCATGATTGGGGTTCGATCCAGTCGTGGGAATTCGTCACGGAGGACCGCCTGCGCGGACGCATTGCGTCATACACGTCGTGCTCGGGGCCCTGCCTGGACCACGTGGGTTACTGGATGCGCGCGCGGCTGCTGCGGCCGACGCCGTCGTCGCTGGGCAAGATGCTGGGGCAGCTCGTGCGCTCGTGGTACGTGCTGCTGTTCCATTTGCCGATCGTGCCGGAACTGAGTTGGCGCCTGTGGCTCGGGCGCGCGTGGCCGCGTGTGCTGCGCCGTGTCGAGAAGACCACCATCGTGCCGCGCGCCACGCAAACTGCTGATGGCGTGCGCGGTGTCTCGCTGTATCGCGCCAACTTCATCCGCAGCCTGTTCACGCCCCGCCAGCGTGTCGCACACGTGCCGGTGCAGGTGATCGTGCCGACGCTGGACAAGTACGTCAGCCCCGCGTTGTCCGAAGATCTCTCGCGCTGGGTGCCGCAGTATTGGCGTCGCGAGGTGGTGGCGCGGCACTGGCTGCCAGTCACGCATGCCGGGCGTATGGCCGAGATGGCGCGCGAGCTGATCGAGCACGTCGGCGGCAAGCCGGAATCCGAAGCGCTGCAACGCGCCCGTCAGCATGGCGAGCGTAAGCCGCTGTCCGGCAAACTGGCCGTCATCACGGGGGCAGGCAGCGGCATTGGCCGTTGTGCGGCGCTGGAATTCGCGGAGCAGGGCGCGGCCATCGTCGCCGTCGACATCCGCGCCGAAGACGCAGAGCGCACTGCCACGCTCATCCGCCTCACCGGCGGCAAAGCGTGGGCGCGCACCGTCGATGTCGGCAACGCCGAGCAAATGGAAGCGCTGGTCAATTGGGTCGGCAACGAGCTGGGCGGCGCTGACATCGTCGTCAACAACGCGGGCATCGGCATGGCGGGTGGCATTGTCGACACGTCCGAGCACGATTGGCAACGCATTCTGCACGTGAACGTGTGGGGTGTGATCCACGGCGCCCGGTTGTTCGCCAAGCAAATGGTGGCGCGCGGGCAGGGTGGGCACATCTTGAACACCGCATCGGCGGCCGCCTTTGCGCCGTCGCGCGATCTTGCTGCCTATGCGACGACGAAGGCTGCGGTGCTGATGCTGTCCGAATGCATGCGAGGTGAACTGGCCGGGCAAGGCATCGGCGTGTCGGCCATCTGCCCGGGCTTTGCAGAGACCGGAATCATGGCCTCCACCGTCTACGCCGGCACGACCGAGGCGCAGCAGGCTCAACTGCGCGCCCGCGCGACCAAGCTCTACCAGCTGCGCGGCCTCAAGCCCGAGACCGTGGCAAAGGCCATGTTCAGAGCGGTTCAGCGCAACAAGCCCGTTGTTACGATCGGCATCGAGGCGCACTCGTCGCGCTTCATCTCGCGCTATGCACAGTGGCTCAGCCGGCTGATCGCGCGCATAAGCATGGCGGGGCATTGAGCCCACGCTGACAAGAACATCAGGAGACCACCATGACCGCGCCCGATTACTTCATCAAGGCCAGACACGTCCGTTTCGACTGGAAGGGCACGCCCATCCAATGGATTCCCGGGGACCCGTCCAGCACGCACATCATCAACATCCTGAACCTGCTGTTCCCTGCCGGCGAGCTGTGGTTCTGCCGCGTCTACAACAAGGCGCTGCCGCTGGTTACCGACACGAAGCTGCGCGCCGACGCCGAGGGCTTCCTGCGCCAGGAGGCCGTCCACTCGCGCTCGCACGGCGGCGTACTCACGCATTACTACAAGGACCACGGCATCGATACCGCACCCTTCACCAAGCGGCTCGACTGGCTGTTCTCCAAGGTGCTGGGCGAACAGCCGCTGGGTCTGAAGATCGGCCACACGCGCTTCTGGCTGCGGCAGCAACTCGGCATCATCGCGGCGCTGGAGCACTTTTTCGGCTATCTGGGCAACTGGGTGCTCAATGCAAAGGGGCTGGATGCCGCCCGCGCCGATCCCGTCATGCTGGACCTGCTGCGCTGGCACGGTGCGGAGGAGGTCGAGCACCGCACCGTAGCGTTCGACATTTTCCGACACATGGGCGGCACGTATCTCGAACGCTGCTTCCACATGCTGACCACGATCCTGTTGCTGCTGTACTTCCTGGTGACAGGCTTCCGCTTCATGTACAAGCGCGATCCGGGCGCGGGCAGGTTTCCTGGTTTTATCCGCGGCTGGTGGCATGGCTCGCGGCGTCACTGCCTGCCATCGTTCTGGAAAATGCTGGGGGCCGCGCTGCGCTATTTCCGGCCCAGTTATACGCCGCATCATGAGGGGTCGACCGAGCAGGCGCTGGCCTACCTGGAAACATCGCCAGCAGCGCAAGCCGCGGCGCACGGCGGCAACTGGGTGCGTGATCGCGCTTGACGGGGCAACAGAAAAGCAAAACGGCCGGTGCAATGCCGGCCGTTGTGTTTGCGGTGAGGCGCACCTCGCTCAGTAGTTGCCGTGCTCCATCTTGACGTCCTGAAGGATCGTCGTGGCAATTTCCTCGATCGACTTATGCGTTGACGACAGCCACTTGATGCCCTCGCGCCGCATCATCGATTCGGCTTCATTGATCTCGTAGCGGCAATTTTCCAGCGCGGCATATTTGCTGCCTGGGCGACGTTCATTGCGGATTTCCGACAAGCGCTGAGGGTCGATCGACAGCCCGAAAATCTTGCTCTTGTAGTCGTACAGCACCGTGGGCAACTTGCCGCGCTCGAAATCGTCGGGAATGAGCGGGTAGTTGGCCGATTTCACGCCATATTGCATCGCCAGGTACAGGCTTGTCGGCGTTTTGCCACTGCGCGATACCCCCACCAGGATCACATCCGCCTCGGCCAGGTTCTTGTGTGACTGACCGTCATCGTGTGCAAGTGAAAAGTTGATCGCTTCGATGCGGTTCTTGTACGCCTCGGTGTCGGCGTTCTGGTGAAACCGGCCGATGGCGTGGGTGGACTTGAGATTCAGTTCCTTCTCGAGCGGCTCGATGAACGTCTGGAACATGTCCAGGATGGTGGCTTTGGCCCGATGGACGATCTCGTTTGCCTCGGCATCCACCAATGTGGTGAAGACGATCGGCCTCACCCCTTCGGCGTGAAACGCTTCGTTGATCTTCGCGACGGCAACATGCGCCTTGTCGATAGTGTCGACAAACGGAATCCGCACTTGGCGGAATTTCATCTCAAACTGCGCCAGGATCGAGTGGCTGAAGGTTTCTGCGGTGATCCCGGTGCCATCCGACACGATGAAAACAGTGCGGAAAGGTGTGCGGTTGGGAGATGCGGTGGCGAGGTCGGTCATCGAAAACGAGGGGTTTTTCCAGCACGCCGGCAGGAATTCGTGCTGCGGCACGGTAGAATAGCGGCGATCGTTTAGCTAAGCAATTCGGGCCGATCGCCTGCCAGGCAATGCCACAGCGGCGGGCCTGGCATGGCTTCCGGATGGTTTAGCCAAGCGATTCGTACGGCCAGACAACAAGAAGAAAGCCCCGTGCGCATCCGACCGGTTTTTCACTTAGTTTAGGGGCTTGTATGACTAACCTGTCGCAAGACGGCGCCTATGTGCTGCCGTTCGAGCAATTGCGGATGACCGATGTCGAGGTCGTCGGCGGTAAAAACGCTTCGCTGGGCGAGATGATCTCCCAGTTGGATGGCGCCGGCGTGCGCGTTCCGGGCGGTTTTGCCACCACCGCACTGGCGTTCCGCGATTTCCTTGCACACAACAACCTGACCGAGCGCATCTCGCAACGCCTGGCGAGCCTCGACGTCGACGACGTCAAGGCGCTGGCTGCCGCCGGCAAGGAAATCCGCGAGTGGGTCGCCACCGCACCGTTCCAGCCGCGTCTGGAGCAGGAGATTCGCGAGTCGTATGCTCGCGTGTCCGCCCGCGAAGGCGCTGAGGCATCGTTCGCGGTGCGTTCGTCGGCCACGGCCGAAGACTTGCCGGACGCTTCGTTCGCCGGCCAGCAAGAGAGCTACCTCAACGTCCTCGGCATCGATGACGTGCTCGACAAGATCAAGCACGTGTTTGCCTCGCTCTACAACGACCGTGCGATTTCGTACCGCGTGCACAAGGGTTTCGCCCATGACGTGGTGGCCCTGTCGGCCGGCATCCAGCGCATGGTGCGCTCGGACTGCGGCGCCTCGGGCGTGATGTTCACGATCGACACCGAATCGGGGTTCCAGGATGTCGTCTTCATCACCTCCAGCTACGGCCTGGGCGAAACGGTGGTGCAGGGCGCCGTGAACCCGGACGAGTTCTACGTCTTCAAGCCGACGCTGGCCGCCGGCAACTACCCGATCATCCGCCGCTCGATCGGTTCCAAGCTGATCAAGATGGAGTTCACCGCGCCGGGCGAAGAAGGCCGCGTGAAGACCGTCGACGTGCCGGGCGAACTCCGCAACCGCTACTCCATCAGCGATGCGGACGTGACGGAGCTGGCCAAATACGCCGTCATCATCGAGAAGCACTACGGCCGCCCGATGGATATCGAGTGGGGCCGTGACGGCAAGGACGGCAAGATCTACATCCTGCAGGCTCGCCCCGAGACGGTGAAGAGCCAGGCGAACGGCAAGGTCGAGCAGCGTTTCCGCCTGAAGGGTTCGGCACCGGTGCTGACCACCGGCCGCGCCATCGGCCAGAAGATCGGCACGGGCCCGGTGCGCGTGATCAACGATCCGGCTGAAATGGAGCGGGTGCAGCCGGGCGACGTGCTGGTGGCCGACATGACCGACCCGAACTGGGAGCCGGTGATGAAGCGCGCCTCGGCCATCGTCACCAACCGCGGCGGCCGTACCTGCCACGCAGCCATCATCGCGCGCGAGCTGGGTGTGCCGGCGGTGGTCGGCTGCGGTGATGCCACCGATCTGCTGAAGGACGGCACGCTGGTAACGGTCTCGTGCGCCGAAGGCGACGAAGGCAAGATCTATGACGGCCTGCTGGAAACCGAAATCACGGAAGTCCAGCGCGGCGAAATGCCGACGATCAGCACCAAGATCATGATGAACGTCGGCAACCCGCAACTGGCGTTCGACTTCTGCCAGATCCCGAACGGCGGCGTGGGCCTGGCCCGTCTGGAATTCATTATCAACAACAACATCGGCGTTCACCCCAAGGCGATTCTCGACTACCCGCAGGTCGACAGCGACCTGAAGAAGGCCGTGGAAAGCGTGGCCCGTGGCCATGCCAGCCCGCGTGCTTTCTACGTTGACAAGCTGGCCGAGGGCATCGCCACCATCGCAGCGGCGTTTTATCCGAAGCCCGTGATCGTGCGCCTGTCGGACTTCAAGTCCAATGAGTACAAGAAGCTGATCGGCGGTTCGCGCTACGAGCCGGACGAAGAAAACCCCATGCTGGGCTTCCGCGGCGCCTCGCGCTACATCGCCGAAGACTTCGCAGAAGCCTTCGAGATGGAGTGCCGTGCCATGAAG
This sequence comes from Ralstonia psammae, assembly GCF_958405935.1. Taxonomy (NCBI): domain Bacteria; kingdom Pseudomonadati; phylum Pseudomonadota; class Betaproteobacteria; order Burkholderiales; family Burkholderiaceae; genus Ralstonia; species Ralstonia psammae. Next base: position 29,609 of record NZ_CATZBU010000002.1, on the reverse strand, counting down.
CGCGTGCGCGACGAGATGGGGCTGACCAACGTCGAAGTGATGGTGCCGTTTGTGCGTACGCTCGGCCAGGCTGAGAAGGTTGTCGAGCTGCTGGCCAAGTACGGCCTGAAGCGCGGCGAGAACGGCCTGCGTCTGATCATGATGTGCGAAGTGCCGTCCAACGCGATCCTGGCTGAGCAGTTCCTGCAGCATTTCGATGGCTTCTCGATCGGTTCGAACGACCTGACGCAGCTCACGCTGGGTCTGGACCGCGACTCCGGCATGGAGCTGCTGGCGAAGGACTTCGACGAGCGCGACCCGGCGGTCAAGTTCATGCTGCAGCGTGCCATTTCCACGGCGCTGTCGATGAACAAGTACGTCGGCATCTGCGGCCAGGGCCCGTCCGACCACCCGGATTTTGCCGAGTGGCTGGCCAAGGAAGGCATCTCGTCGATCTCGCTGAACCCCGATTCGGTGGTCGATACGTGGCAGAAGCTCGGTTCGGCCTGAGCCCGAACTGGAGTGTTGTAAGACAAGGCGCGTATCCTGACGGGTACGCGCTAACAAGAACGCAAAGTGCCCGGTGGCGTCCAACGCTGGCGGGGCCGAGCGACATGCCCCCCGCAGACGAGCCGCGTCGCGGGGGTTTTTTTCTGGGATTCAGGGAGAGGGAGTATGTCGGCTCAGACCGTCTGGTTTTCGCTGGCCGTGCTGCTCGTCATCGGCGAGCTGATGACGGGGACCTTCTATCTGCTGATGGTGGCAATCGGCTTGATCGCCGGCGGCCTTGCCGCGCTGATCAGCCTTGCGTTTCCGGCTCAGGCCATCGTGGCCGCCATCGTGGCGGTGTTCGGCATCGTCGGGCTGCGGCGTACGCGCTATGGGCGTGTCCCGCGCGAGAATGCCGCCCGCAATCGCAACGTCAATCTGGACATCGGCGAGACGCTGCGCGTCGATGCCTGGTCGCCAGAGCGCCGCGCGCGCGTGCAATATCGCGGCGCCGCGTGGGATGTCGAATTGGCGCCGAACGCACCGGCCGCCGGTGGCGAATTCCGTATCGTCGAAGTGCGCGGCAACGTGCTTGTCGTCTCGCCCAGATAGCAACCAACCACAACCAATAAGCCCAACCACGGAGGTTCTATGTTCGAGCTGGGGACTCTCGCGATCATCGTCCTGTTTGCCGCCATCGTGCTCATCGCGCAAGGCATCAAGATCGTGCCGCAACAGCACGCCTGGATTCTGGAGCGGCTGGGCAAGTATCACGCGACGCTCTCACCGGGGCTCAATATCGTGCTGCCCTTTGTCGACCGCGTGGCTTACAAGCATGTGCTCAAGGAAATCCCGCTCGACGTGCCGAGCCAGATCTGTATCACCAAGGACAACACGCAGCTACAGGTGGACGGCATCCTGTACTTCCAGGTGACTGACCCGATGCGGGCATCCTATGGCTCGAGCAATTTCGTGATTGCCATCACGCAGCTGGCGCAGACGACGCTGCGCTCGGTTGTCGGCAAGCTGGAATTGGACAAGACGTTTGAGGAGCGTGATTTCATCAACCACAGCGTGGTCAATGCGCTCGATGAAGCGGCATCGAACTGGGGCGTGAAGGTGTTGCGCTACGAGATCAAGGATCTGACGCCGCCCAAGGAAATCCTGCATGCCATGCAGGCCCAGATCACGGCCGAACGCGAAAAGCGTGCGCTGATCGCCGCATCCGAAGGTAAGCGCCAGGAGCAGATCAACCTGGCATCCGGTGCGCGCGAGGCGGCCATCCAGAAATCAGAAGGGGAGAGGCAGGCCGCCATCAACAAGGCACAGGGGGAGGCGGCGGCGATTCTGGCAGTGGCCGAAGCCAACGCCCAGGCGATCCAGAAGATCGGTCAGGCCATTCGCACCGAGGGCGGTGTCGATGCGGTCAACCTGAAGGTGGCGGAAGAGTATGTCAGCGCGTTCGGCAACCTGGCCAAGCAGGGCAACACGCTCATCGTGCCGGGCAACATGGGCGACCTGAGCACGATGATTGCGTCAGCGTTGACGATTGTGAAGCAACAGCGGCCGAGCGCATAAAGGCTGGCGAGCGAGAGGGCTCAAGCCTTCTCGCGCATGAGGCGGGCTTTTTCGCGCTGCCAGTCGCGGTCCTTCTCGGTCTCGCGCTTGTCGAAGAGCTTCTTGCCCTTGGCGAGACCGATTTCGCATTTCACACGGCCGCGCGTGTAATGCAGGTTCAGCGGTACGAGCGTATAACCGCGCTGCTCCACCTTGCCGATGAGCTTCTTGATCTCTTCGGCGTGCAGCAGCAGTTTGCGGGTGCGCACGGGGTCCGGATTGACATGCGTGGAGGCCGATTGCAGCGGGCTGATATGGGCCCCGATCAGGAACAGTTCGGCATTACGGATGACGACGTAGCCTTCCTTGATCTGCGCACGGTTGGCCCGGATGGCTTTCACCTCCCAGCCCTCGAGAGCCATGCCTGCTTCGTAGCGCTCTTCGATGAAGTAATCGAAAAAGGCTTTCTTGTTGTCGGCGATGGTCATACGTTGGAATGTGCGGTGTGCGCAGTGGGGTGATGATCCCTGCATGCGCTGCGATAAAATGGCGAGTTTAACAAATCCGCCGCAACCAACCGGGGCGCGGCGCGCAAAGCTTTCGGATGACGCATGGCAGACGTTGAAAAAACCGTGTTGATTGGCTACTCGGCTGAACAGATGTTCGACTTGGTCACCGATGTCAAGGACTATCCGAACTTCCTGCCGTGGTGCGGCGGCGTGGAAATCTACGAGCAGACGGAAACGTCACTCGACGCGCGCGTGGATATCGCCTTCAAGGGCATCCACCAGTTCTTTCGCACGCGTAACGTGCAAACGCGGCCCACCCGCATCGATATGACGTTCGCCGACGGGCCTTTCAAGTCGTTCACCGGTTTCTGGATCTTCACGCCGCTGCGCGCGGATGCCTGCAAGATCAATTTCCACCTGCATTACGAGTTTTCCAGCGTGATTCTGGAAAAGCTGATCGGCCCGGTGTTCAGCATGATCGCCAATACCTTCGTCGATTCGTTCGTCAAGCGCGCTGAGACGGTGTATGGCGAGTCCTGAACCCACTGCCGTGATTGACGTGATGGTCTGCCTGGCGACGGTCACGCCGCCGCGGCTCATTAACGTGCAAGTGCCGGCGCAGGCGACGGTGGCCGATGCCGTGCGTGCTTCCGGAGTCCTCAGCGGATCTGGTCTGACGGTCGATACCTGCCGGCTGGGTGTCTACGGCAAGCGCAAGACGCCCGATGCTCCGTTGCATGCACGTGATCGGGTGGAAATCCTGGGTCCGCTGATCGCCGATCCGAAAACTGCACGCCGGCGGCGCGTGCAGAAGGTGCGGGCTACCGGCACGCGCGAAGGCCTCAAGTGGCTCCGCAACGAGGCGCCGCCCAAAGACGACGTCCTCGAGTAACGACCGACCCCGATCAGCTGCAGTTGGCGCTCAGGGCAGCCTGGTTGCGCTGAACGGCTGCGGCGCGCTGGTTGTCATCCATATAGGCGATCGAGCCGTCGGGCTGCACCGAGCCGACGCGGCGGCCGTCTTGCATATACGTGGTTTCGTTACGCAGGCGTGCGCATTCGGCTTGCTTGCGCTGGGCAGCGTCTGCCTGCCTGGCTTCGCCCTGTTCTTTCTTGGCGCGATCGGCCAGGCGCTTGCGCAGTTCTTCATCGGGGTTGGACGCGGCGACCCCCGAGGCTGGTTGGCCGGGTTTGGCCGCCGCACTCGGGTCCGCGGCTTTGACGCCCGAAGCCGGCGCGGAAAGCGCTTCATAGGGCGTGGCGGTGCGGCTGTTCGGGTTGCGGATGATGCGGCCGGGCGGCACCGACGGCGGCGGTGCGGCGTCGCTGTAGACCATGTGGCCCTTGTCATCACGCCATTGCCAAGCCCATTGCGCCTGGGCAAGCGGACAGGCGAGGGCGATGAGGGCGGCGGTGGCAGGCAACAGGACGTGCAGTCGTTTCATGGAGTTCTCGTTGGTGGACTGCCGACGGCGCGCTGGCCGACCCGACGACGGCCCCTCGACGCGCACGGGAGCCCGGTGGCGTGATCGCCACTCGCCAATCTTGGCCGACGGCCTAGCTTGGCCTGTCGACTCGCCCCCCCGGCAAGGCGCCCAGTTTATGCAGACTTGTCGTTGGCGTGCAAGCGGACCGACCAGCCGACACCCGCGATCAGCAAGGCGATCGAGGTGATCTCAAGCGGGCGCGGCCAGCGGCCGTCGTACACAAACCCATATGTCAGCGCAAACAGCGTCTCGAACACGATCATCTGGCCGGACAGCGTGAGCGGCAGCCGTCGGGAGGCGATGTTCCACAGGTTGTTGCCGATCAGCGACGCGCCGAGTGCCACGGCAGCGTTCACCGCCCAGAACGTGCCCCAGACGCGTCCGCCGCTGTCGGCCCAGCGGGTGCCGATCACCAGCAGCCCCATGATCGAGAGCACGGTCGACAGAGCGCCCGTCGAGATGCCATACAGTGCCGACCACTCGTTGCTGGAGAAATGCGGATTGTGCTGCAGGTAGCGGGCGTTCTCCACCGCATACCACGTCCAGCTGCACAGCGCGCCCGCCGCGCATGCGATGCCGACGATGCGCTGCCAGGTCGGCCGGACGTTGACCGTTGTGGCCGTGCCCTGATGGGCAAACAGGTCGACGTTGATGCAGACAATGCCAGCAGCCACCACCAATAGAGGCCAGATCAGCCGGGAGAGCGGCACCGCGCCGTGGTCGCGCCGCCCCAGAACCGTGACGGTGACAGGCAGGATGCCGATGATGAGCGAGGTGGGCGCAACCCCGGCCAGTTGCACGCCGAAAGCCAGGAGTACGTAATAGACAAGATTGCCACTGCAGGATTGCTTGATCAGCGCCAGGCAGTCGGCGCGGGTGATCTTGCGGGCAATGCGGGGAAGGATCGGGGCAGCGGCAATGGCTGCGATGGCGCCGTAGGCGAGGTAGCGGCCGAGGGTCAGTTCCCACGGTGAAAACGCGGGCAGCGCGCGGGGCGCAATAAAAACCATGCCCCACATGGCCCCGGCCAGCAGGGCGCACAATACGCCGATTCCCATTCGAACACTCGCGAGGCTGATTCTGCGCGGCCGCTGGCGGCGCGGGGCGCAACAGGCACGTCCGCGAAGAAAAATTTATCGAGCATAGCACGGGTCTCTACAACCGTGTGGCGAATTCCCGTATAATCCGATTTTGCGCCTAGAGGAAATTGCTATGCGTCTTGTCCAGAAAGCACTCACATTCGATGATGTGCTGCTCGTCCCGGCCTACTCGGCCGTCCTGCCCCGCGATACGTCCCTTCGCACCAAGCTCACTCGTTCGATCGAACTCGCCATTCCGCTCGTCTCCGCTGCCATGGATACGGTTACGGAAGCGCGGCTCGCCATCGCCATGGCGCAGCAAGGTGGCATCGGTATCGTCCACAAGAACCTGAAGCCGGAAGAACAGGCGCGCGAAGTCGCCAAGGTCAAGCGCTTTGAATCGGGCGTCCTGCGCGACCCGATCACCATCGGTCCGGACATGAAGATCCGCGATGTGATGGCGCTGTCGGCGCAGCACGGCATCTCGGGTTTCCCGGTGCTGGAAGGCAAGAAGGTGGTGGGCATCATCACCAACCGCGACCTGCGTTTCGAAGAAGAGCTGGACGCCCCGGTGCGCGCCAAGATGACGCCGAGCGAAAAGCTCGTCACCGTCAAGGAAGGCGCCTCGCTGGAAGAGGCCAAGCGCCTGATGAACAAGCACCGCCTGGAGCGTGTGCTGGTGGTGGGCGAGGCCTTTGAGCTGCGCGGCCTGATCACGGTCAAGGATATCCAGAAGGCCACCGAATATCCGCTGGCGTCGAAGGACGAACGCGGTTCGCTGCGCGTGGGTGCTGCGGTGGGCGTGGGCCCGGACAACGATCTGCGTATCGATCTGCTGGTCAAGGCCGGCGTCGACGTGATCGTGGTCGATACCGCGCACGGCCACAGCCAGGGCGTGCTGAACCGCGTGCGCTGGATCAAGGACAACTACCCGCAAGTGCAGGTGATTGGCGGCAACATCGCCACGGGCGACGCGGCCAAGGCGCTGGTCGACCACGGCGCAGATGGCGTCAAGGTTGGCATTGGCCCCGGCTCGATCTGCACGACGCGGATTGTCGCTGGCGTAGGCGTGCCGCAAATCTTTGCCGTGTCCAATGTGGCCGAGGCGCTCAAGGGCACCGGCGTTCCGCTGGTCGCCGACGGCGGTATCCGCTACTCCGGTGATGTGGCCAAGGCACTGGCGGCCGGTGCGCACACCGTGATGATGGGCGGCATGTTTGCCGGTACGGACGAATCGCCGGGTGAGGTGTTCCTGTTCCAGGGCCGCTCGTACAAGAGCTACCGTGGCATGGGCTCGGTGGGCGCGATGAAGGACGGCGCCGCCGACCGTTACTTCCAGGAAGACAACACCGCCAACGTCGACAAGCTGGTGCCCGAAGGTATCGAAGGGCGCGTGCCGTACAAGGGCTCCGCGTTGCCGATCGTGCATCAACTCACGGGCGGCGTTCGCTCGTCGATGGGCTACTGCGGCTGCGCCTCGATTGCCGAATGGCACGAGAAGAGCCAATTTGTCGAGATCACCGCCGCCGGCATGCACGAATCGCATGTGCACGACGTGCAGATCACGAAGGAAGCGCCGAACTATCACCGCGACTGATCGGTTGCCGATCACCGCATACAAGATAGAAGGCAAGCAGTACTGCCGCCGGGGCGCGCGGGCGCTCCGGCCGATTCAACCGGTGGCCGAGGCACGGGCGGCCGCCCGCAACTGGAGACGATGATGAAAGCGCTTTTGCGACTCGTTCTGTTTCTGGATGCGGCTGTCGCGCTGTGCGTCGGTCTCGTCCTGCTGGCTTCACCGATGGCGTCGATCTTCGGGGCGCTGCAATTGCCGCAGCCGGAGCCGGCGATGTACGGCCAGCTGCTCGGCGTCACGCTGATTGGCGTGGCCTGGCTGCTGTGGCACGCCACTGTCAACGGACAACTGACCACCGCCGTGGCGCAGGTGGTCGGTCATGTGAACCTGGCGGTCGCCGTGCTGGTGATCGCCTGGCTGCTGTTCTTCCACCTGCCGGTGGACGGTGCAGGCCGCATCTGGCTGCCGACGTTTGCTGCGGTGCTGGCGGCGTTCTCTGCCGTGCAGATTCCCGCCTCGCGCCGCGTGCGCACCAGCGAGCGCGCGCGCGCGCAGAAGGCCCGCGAAGACGCCGCGGCTGTTCGCGAACGCGAACGCGCAGAAAAGGCGCAGCGCAAAGAACCTGGCTACATGCCGCCCCCGGGCTACGGCCCTGGCACTGAAGTCGACACGATTGCCGATTCCATTCCTCCACAACATGCACGACAAAGTCCTCATCCTTGATTTCGGCTCGCAGGTCACGCAACTGATTGCGCGGCGCGTGCGTGAAGCACACGTCTACTGCGAGATCCACCCGAACGACGTGTCCGACGCCTTTGTGCGCGAGTTCGCGCCCAAAGCGATCATTTTGTCCGGCAGCCACGCCAGCACCTACGAAGACCATCAGCTGCGCGCGCCGCAGGCCGTTTGGGACCTCGGCGTGCCGGTACTGGGCATCTGCTACGGCATGCAGACCATGGCCGTGCAACTGGGCGGCAAGGTCGAGTGGAGCGACCACCGCGAATTCGGCTACGCCGAGGTGCGTGCGCATGGCCACACCCGCCTGCTCAAGGACATCCAGGACTTCGCCACGCCGGAAGGCCACGGCATGCTCAAGGTCTGGATGAGCCATGGCGACAAGGTCACCGAACTGCCGCCGGGCTTCAAGCTGATGGCCTCGACGCCGAGCTGCCCGGTCGCGGGCATGGCCGACGAGGCGCGTGGCTACTATGCCGTGCAGTTCCATCCGGAAGTCACGCACACCGTGCAGGGGCGCGCGCTGCTTGAGCGCTTCGTGCTGGAGATCGCCGGCGCCAAGCCCGACTGGATCATGCGCGACCACATCGAGGAAGCCGTCAAGCTGATCCGCGAACAGGTGGGCGATGAGGAGGTGATCCTCGGCCTGTCGGGCGGTGTCGATTCGTCGGTGGCGGCGGCGCTGATCCACCGCGCCATTGGCGACCAGCTCACCTGCGTGTTTGTCGATCACGGCCTGCTGCGCCTGGACGAAGGCAAGATGGTGATGGACATGTTCGCAGGCCGCCTGCACGCCAAGGTCGTGCACGTGGATGCGTCCGAGCAATTCCTCGGCCACCTGGCCGGAGTGACGGACCCGGAAGCCAAGCGCAAGATCATTGGCCGCGAGTTTGTTGAAGTGTTCCAGGCCGAAGCCAAGAAGCTCGGCAACGCCAAGTGGTTGGCGCAGGGCACGATCTATCCGGACGTGGTGGAGTCGGGCGGCACCAAGACCAAGAAGGCGACGACGATCAAGAGCCACCACAACGTGGGCGGCCTGCCGGAAACGCTGGGTCTGAAGTTGCTCGAACCGCTGCGCGATCTGTTCAAGGATGAGGTGCGCGAGCTAGGCGTGGCCCTGGGCCTGCCGCACGAGATGGTGTATCGCCACCCGTTCCCGGGCCCGGGCCTGGGCGTGCGTATTCTGGGCGAGGTCAAGCGTGAATATGCAGACCTGCTGCGCCGTGCCGACGCCATCTTCATCGAAGAGCTGCGCGGCACCAAGGCCTCGGCGCAGGACGCGGCTGCGGGCCTGTGCGGCGAAGGCGATATCGGCAAGAGCTGGTACGACCTGACCAGCCAGGCGTTTGCGGTGTTCCTGCCGATCAAGTCCGTCGGCGTGATGGGCGATGGCCGTACGTACGACTACGTGACGGCACTGCGGGCAGTGCAGACCACCGACTTCATGACCGCACATTGGGCGCACCTGCCGTACACCCTGCTGGGCCGCGCGTCGAACCGCATCATCAATGAAGTGCGTGGGTTGAGCCGGGTCGTGTATGACGTGTCGGGCAAGCCGCCTGCGACGATCGAGTGGGAGTGAGGCTAACCTCCCGAGTCCGAAGAAGCCCGCGCTATGCGGGCTTTTTTTATCCTCACGTTTTCTCGGTCCGGCGGCTGTCATGATTCGCCCGAAAGCGCTGGACGTCACGCGAGGTGCGGACGAGGGTGTCGCGGCGATCTTCGTCTACGCCTCCAGCGACCAGCCCTGGTTGTCCACGTTCTTTTCGTCGCGGTAGACCCATCGCGCGCCGCATGTGGGGCACGAGAATGTGCTGACCGTGATCGCACGCGCCGAGGGCGACTTGATGCGCTGCGTGTCGGTGATTCTCAGCAAAGCATGGCCTGGCGCGCCGCGTTTATGGAGTTCGATTGCGGCGCAAGCCGAGCAGAGTGTCATGCCAAGGGGTTCTCTCAAAGACGCCGGCCCACTGTGGCGCGCCGGCTCAGCGGTGGGGTGCTGGGTTGGGGTAAGGGTGACAGGTTACCTAATTATGTGTTGACATGCGCCCGGAATGTCTGTAGAACCAATCTCCGCAGGATCTTCAAGCAGTTACTCCGATGTTCTGGGTTGTCACGCCACGCGGTACTTCCTTTGCTCCATGTTTCTTCCTTGATTGTCGTGCCTGTTGAGCACAGGGCTCATACAGAACTTTTTAGGATATCCAACATGGAAACCGGCACAGTAAAGTGGTTTAACGACTCCAAGGGCTTCGGCTTCATTACCCCGGACGCAGGCGGCAACGATCTCTTCGCTCACTTCTCTGAAATTCAGGGTGGCGGGTTCAAGTCCCTCCAAGAGGGTCAGAAAGTGCGCTACGTCGCGGGCGTTGGCCAAAAGGGCCCGGCTGCTACCAAGATCGAAGCGATCTGATCGCTCTCATCTGCCAAAAAAACCCCGCACTGCGGGGTTTTTTTTTGAGTCTTCAATGCATTCACGGCGCGCTTTGCCCCAGTGTCGGCGGCTCTTGTCGCGGCAGATGAATCTGCCGCCGCATCACATAGGCGGCAACGGCTGCCGAAAGCAAGCCCGACAGTGCGCCCACCCCCAGTGACCACCGCGGCCCGAGGTGGTCCGCCACCCAGCCCGCAATCGGCGCGCCGATGGGTGTGCCGCCCAACGCGATGGCCACGCGCAGTGCCATCACCCGCCCGCGCATGGCAGGCTCGGTCGAGAGCTGCATCAGGCTGTTGCTCGTGTTGGTGAACGTGAGCGCCGCCATGCCGGTGATGACCAGTGTTGCCGCAAACAGCCAATAGTTCGGTGCGATGGCTGCCAGCGTGCAACCCAGGCCGAACATGGCAGCGCCAATCAGCAGCGACTTGAATTCTGGCCGCTTGCGCCCGGCGGCGAACAGCGCGCCAGACATCGTGCCGATCGCCATCATCGACGACAACACGCCGTAGCCACGCGCATCCGAGTGGAAAACGCTCGCGGCCATCGTCGAGATGAAGATGGGGAAGTTCAGCCCGAACGTGCCGATCAGGAACAACATGACCAGCATGGCCTTGAGGTCGGGGCGGGCCCACACGTAACGGATGGCCTCGGCAAAGCCGCCTTGCGAGCGCCGTGCACGCGCATTCGGGCGCAGTTCGGACTTGCGCAGGAAGGCGAGCGAAGCCAGCACCGCGATGAACGAAAGCCCGTTGGCCAAAAATGCCCAGCCTGTGCCGATGGTGGCGATGGCAATGCCCGCCGCCGCCGGTCCAACCATGCGCCCCGCGTTGAACGACGTCGAGTTGAGCGCAACCGCGTTGGGCAGATCGCCATCGCCCACCAGTTCTGCCACGAACGTCTGGCGCACCGGGGCATCGAACGCCGATGCGCAACCGGACAGAAACGCCAGCAGGTAGACGTGCCAAAGCTGAACGATGCCCGTGACGGTCAGCACCCCGAGAATCAGCGCCAGCACGCCAGATGTTGCCTGGGTTGCCATCAGCAGCTTGCGCTGGTTGTAGCGGTCTGCGGCAACGCCCGTCCACGGCAACAGCAGGAGCTGTGGCCCGAACTGCAGCGCCATCAGCGTGCCCACCGCAGAAGCGTTGTGGTTCGTAAGTTGCGTCAACACCAGCCAGTCTTGCGCGGTGCGCTGCATCCATGTGCCCACGTTGGACACCAGCGACCCCACGGCCCACAAGCGGTAGTTGAGAACCCGCAGCGAGCGGAAGACGCCCGTTGCTGGCGTACTTGCCGATGTGCTCATGGGCGTTGCGGCAGATCGCTACCGAGATTGCCACCGTTGAAGCGGCCAAAGCGTCGTGCGAGCGGCACGCTGAGCGCCAGGATGCCCAGCCCGAGTGCAACAGCATCGGTTGTGTTGCGAAGGTTGAAATCGCCAACCCGCAAGACGAGCACGTAACCGACGGTCAGGTTGAACACACCCCACAGCACATTCAACGTAGAAGACGAAAGACCTTCACCGCGCGGCGTTGCGAATGGGCTCTGAAACGGCTTGCCCGCGATGCCGAAGACGAAATGCGGCACCGCGTTGGCGAGGAATGCGCCGCCGAAAAACCAAGAGATGAGATGCGGCCATGCCATGTCGGCACTCCTGCTCAGGAACAGTAAGAGGGGGCTCAAAACTCTGCGAGTCGTTGCAGCAACGTCACGGCCTTCGCTAGTTCGGCTTGCTCGGCGGCGGAGAGTTGCGCCTGCAGCGCGCGGAATAGCCAATCGTCCTTCGCGGCGCGGCTTTCCTTGAGCGCTTTCCGGAAGCCCGGCGTCAGCTCGATGAGCGTTTGCCGTCCATCCGTCGGATCGGGCTTGCCTGCAACCGCGCCCATCGCTTCCAACGCCGCAACGGTGACCCGCATCGACTGCGGTTTCACGCTGCCGGCCCGCGCAAGTGCGGACACCGTGGCCGGGCCATCGCGGTCCAGGCGCAGCAGTACCGACTTTTGCGCGTGGGTGAGATCGTTCGGGTGGGCTTGCTCGCGCAGGCGCCGGGACAGCTTGCCGAGCGCAATGCGCAAATCGCCGGCCAGCGCGGCAGGCGGCGCGGGATCGTTGGGAGATCGTGATTTAGCCATGCCGAAAGCATAGCATTATCACAGTTTAACTGTGCAGTTAAGCTGTAATGTTGTGCTGGCGCCGCCCAAGCAGGAAAGCCCGCATTTCAGCGGGCTTCGTTCCTTCTGCAGAGCGGTTTAGGCTTATGCCACCTGCTTGCGCGGGCGCCGTACCGCACGAATCTTCCCGGTGGTCCCGCCACCGCAGAAGAACTGATCGGCGCCATCAGACTCCAGCCCCGACACCGTCATGCCGGCCGGCATGTCAAGCTGCTCCAGCACTTCGCCGGTTTGCGGATCGATATGCCGTAGCTCGCTCGTATCGCCTTCCCACGTGGCGTGCCAGAGTTCACCGTCGACCCACGTGACGCCGGTCACGAAGCGGTTGGATTCAATGGTGCGCAACACCTTGCCGGTGTCCGGATCGATCTGGCGGATCTTGCGCTCACGGTAGTGACCGACCCACAGCGTGCCTTCGGCCCAGGCGAGGCCCGAGTCTCCACCTGCACCCGGCGCCGGAATCGTGGCGAGTACGTTGCCCGTTTGCGGGTCGATCTTCTGGATGCGGTCCTCGGCGATCTGGAACAGATGCCGCCCGTCGAACGCAGTCCCGGCGTGGGCCGGTACGTCGATGGAGCGCTGCGTCTTGCCGCTGTCGGGGTCGAGTTCTTTCAATTGGCCGCCGGCGGCAAACCAGATGCGCTCGCCGTTGTAGGTGACGCCACCCACGTTTTCGACACCGGGGAAGGGGCCGTATTCGCGCACGACTTCGGCGGTGGATCGTTTCATGTTGGGCTCGCTGGATTCGGTTGTGGAGTCTTCATCCTACTCACTTGGCAGCGGGGCAGGGAGTAACAACGTGGTCGCGAATCCGGGTACCGGCGGCGTCACCCAGCGGCGCGCGCGCCCGCGTCCGAAAAACTGCACCTTGCCGGCCGCTGCCAATGCGTCGAGCGCGCGCTGGACGGTGCGCTGGCTGGCCCCAAGCGCCAATGCCAATGCGGAGCTGGACCACGATTCCCCATCGGCCAGGCAGGCCAGCACGGCGGCGTATTGCTCATCGACGGGCTGCGCGAGTACGACGACGTTCGGCGCTGCGTGCGGTTGCAGTGCGAATCCGTGTCGGGTCGCCTTGATCGTGCCCAGTGCACCAAGCGCAGTGCGCAAGCGCCCGATCTCGACGCGCAGGCGCACGCGGTGCGATTCGTCGGGATGCCGGGTGCGGAATGCGCGGGCGATGAGGGCGTCTCTGGGCACGTCTTCGGGCCACGCTTCGGCCAGTGCACGCGCCAGCGTGAAGAGCACGGGCCGCGTGGCAAGGGGGACGACCGTATCGGTCTGCCGCATGGCAAGCCGGCACGCGTCCACCACGAGCGCGTCCGACGCGAAGAGGGCTTCGACAGCTTCAAGGCGCAGGACGTGCTCCTCGCCGCGCGAGATCAGGCGCGCGGCCGGCGCGCTGAGGGCCAGGGCGGCACGTTCCACTTCGGCAGTGAGCGTCGGAATACCGGCCTGGCGCGCAGCGAGGTCAGCGTCGGCCAGGGCTGCCCGCGCGGCAGTCGTCCGTAGGCGTCGGATGGCAATGCCCGCAACGACAAGCGCGTGAGCCGCGCGCAATACCGGCGGAAGACGCGTGGGGTTGAGCGCGGCAAGTGCGGCCTCCGCGTCGTCCAGGCGGCCGATCAGCAGCAGGCGGCGGATGGTGAGATACCGCGCGTGAGCAGCGTTGATGTGATCGTCATGGGCTTCCAGCGTGGCGCGTGCCGTGTCGAGGGTTTTGGCGGGCCAGCCAAGATCGCGCGAGGCGAGGGCGACTTCGGCTTCCGCGACGATGCAGCGTGCGCGTGCCAGTGCCTCCCGAGAACCGAATGCGCGGGCCGCGCGACGCAGCAAGAGCTTGGCGCGCGCCAGATCACCGAGCTGTGCCATGGCGATGCCGCGCAGGGCGAGTGCGGCTGCATCGTCGCGCAAGGCGACGCGGTTCAGCGCTCCGAACGGGTCACCGGCAGCGAGCGCGCGCGCTGCGGCTGTGATCAATGAATCCATTCGAATCCCGCCACACTTGTCACTCCCGCCGTTTGAGGTCGGCGCCTAATCTAGCACACGACCACTCACCCAAAACGGAGGCAAGCATGAGTGCAACACACCCCACTGCAACCCGCGCAACTTGGCTGGCAGAACGCATTGAACTGCTCAAGGCGGAGAAGGAACTCACCCGCCGCAGCGATGAACTCGCGCGCCGCCGGCAGGCGCTGCCATGGGTCCGCATCGACAAAAGCTACCGCTTTGAAACGGAGGACGGCAGCGCATCGCTGGCCGATCTGTTCGGCGGCCGTTCGCAACTGCTGGTCTATCACTTCATGTTCGGGCCGGACTACAAGGCGGGCTGCCCATCGTGCTCGATGATTGCCGATGGCTTTGATGGCTTCGTCACGCATCTGGCGAACCACGACGTCACGCTGCTTGCGGTGTCGCGCGGGTCACTGGCCAAGCTGCTCGAGTATCGCGAGCGGATGGGCTGGACTTTTCCGTGGGTGTCGTCGGTGGGTAGCGACTTCAACTACGATTTCAACGTCTCGATCTCGGAGGAGCAGCAGCGCGCCGGCAGCGCCGACTACAACTACGTGCGCGGCAGCCACGTGATGGATGCATCCGACCTGCCAGAACCCGTGCAGCAGTTCGCAACCATGTGCGGCACCGATGCACCCACTTACGTGCGCGACCGGCCTGGCATGAGCGCATTCGTGCTCGAAGATGGCGTCGTGTACCACACGTATTCCACCTACGCGCGCGGGCTTGATGGCTTGTGGGGCGCATACCAGTGGCTCGACCGCGCGCCGCTGGGCCGCAACGAAACCGGTGTCTGGTGGCGTCGCCATGACGAGTACGCCCATCAGCGTTGATCTGCCACGCGAGCACGCAGTGTCCGAGCGCGGCTTCCTGGCCGTCTCGGCATTGCTGTTCATTGCCAGCACCGCAGCGACGGTGGCGTGGCACAACGCCATGCCGGCCATGACCGAGATGCCGATGGCCTGGATGCCGATGTGCGGGCAGACGTGGTGGAACTTTGCCGCATCGTTTGCCTGCATGTGGACGGTGATGATGGTGGCGATGATGCTGCCGTCATTGCTGCCGGTGCTGCGGCGGTACCGCGTTGCGCTTCACCTGGCGGGCAAGCCGGACGTTGGTGCGCCGACCGCGTTGGCGGGTGCTGGGTACTTCGCGGTGTGGGCGCTGATCGGCGCGATGGTCTTTACGCTGGGTGCTGCGTTGGCCCAGCTTGAGATGACATGGCCCGTGCTGGCGCGCGTGGTGCCGGTTGCCAGCGGTGTCGTCGTTCTTGCGGCGGGCGCACTGCAGTTCAGCGCATGGAAGGCGCGGCAGCTGGCACGTTGCCGCGCAGTGCCAGCGCTTGGCGGCGCAGCGTGGCGATTTGGCTTGCGCCTCGGCCTGCGCTGCGCTGCGTCGTGCGCGGGCCTGACGGCAATCCTGCTGGTGACCGGCGTCATGGATCTGCGCGCGATGGCGACCGTGTCAGCGGCGATCACGCTGGAGCGCCTGGCGCCCGCCGGAGAGCGCGTGGCCCGCTGCATTGGCACCGTTGCCATCGGCGCGGGGTTGTTCTTGACGCTGTGCGCCGCGTTGCCCTGACCGGCCGTATCCCAGCCGTATCGCGCATGCTGGGTGAGGCGCATCAAACACCGGCCTTACATGACAGCGCCAAGCTGCCACGGTACGAACTCGTTGTCGCCCAGGCCGTTGAGTTCACTCTTGGTGCGGGTGCCGGAGGCGGTGGCCAGCATCAGCTGGAACAGCGCCTGGCCGGCTTGTGCAATGCTGAGGCGGCCGTCGACGATGCCGCCGCAGTCGTAGTCCATGTCCAGTTCCATGTGCTGGAAGAGCGCGCTGTTGGTGGCCAGCTTCAAGGAGGGCACCGGCTTGCAGCCGTAGGTGGACCCCCGGCCTGTTGTAAAGCAGATCAGGTTGGCGCCGCCGGCGACCTGGCCCGTGGCAGACACGGGGTCGTAGCCGGGGGTGTCCATGAAGACGAGACCGTGCGCCTGGACCGGTTGGGCGTATTCATACACGGCCATCAGCCCGCTGCTGCCGCCCTTGGCGACCGCGCCGAGGGATTTTTCCAGGATGGTTGTGACACCGCCGGCCTTGTTGCCGGGCGATGGGTTGTTGTTCATGTCTGCGCCCAACGTGCGGGTGTAATGCTCCCACCAGGCGAGTCGGTCCATCAACGCATCGGCAACGGCAGGCGTGACGGCGCGTGCCGTCAACAGGTGCTCCGCGCCATAGATCTCTGGCGTTTCAGACAGGACTGCGGTGCCCCCGTGCCGCACGAGCAAATCTACCGCCGCGCCCAGCGCAGGGTTGGCGCTGATGCCGGAGTACCCGTCCGACCCGCCGCATTGCAGGCCCACCGTCAGGTGGCTGGCCGGGACGGTGCGGCGTTGTGCCTGGTTCGCGATGGGCAGCATGTCGCGCAGCATCGCCAAGCCGGCGGCAATGGCCTCACGTGTTCCGCCTTCTTCCTGGATCGTCAGCGACGCAAACAGGCCCGGTGTTCGCGCCCCCAACATCTGCACGAGCGGTGCGACCTGGTTGACTTCGCAACCGAGGCCAACGACCAGCACGCCAGCAAAGTTGGGGTGATCGGCATAGCCGCGCAGGGTGCGCTGCAGCAGTACCAGCCCCTCGCCGTTACCGGCCATGCCGCAGCCGCTGCCGTGCGTGATGGCGACAACGCCATCCACGTTGGGGAAAGCGGCCGCCTCTGCCTGGGCTGCTTGCACGATATGCCGGCACACGGTGGCTGAGCAGTTCACGCTGGCGATGACGCCGATGAAATTGCGTGTGCCGACGCGGCCGTCTTCCCGCACGTACCCTTCGAACGTGGCAGGCGTGTCGACGGGCACCGTGGCGCGGTATGCGTGGCCCACAGTGTGCTCGGCGGCAGAGTGAGCCATGCCGATGTTGTGCACGTGCACGTGCTCACCCGCACGCATGGGCGCCGTGGCCACGCCGATGACCTGCCCATACTTGTGCACCGGCTGTCCCACCGCGATGTCGCGCAGTGCGACCTTGTGGCCGGCGGGAATCGCATCGCGAGTGGTCAACGCGGTGTCGAGTGCCGTGCCGGGCGGCAGCGCAACACGCGCGACGGCCACGTCGTCATCGGCGGCAAGAAGGATGAGGGAGGCGTCGGACATGGTGCTTTTGCGGGTTCAATTCAGATTGGCCAGCGCGGCGTTCAGGCGCGGCTGGGCGAGATGCAAGCCCAACTGCCGCGTCAGCGCGACGATGGGAGCCAAGCGCCGCAGCTTCTTCTGCGCGTGGTTCTGCGCGATGTCTGCCAGGCGGTGGGCAAGGTAGGGGTTCAACAACCGTTCCCGCAGCAACACGAGATAGGCCTCGGCGGCCTCGCGCTTGTGCAGGGCAGCGAATACGGGAACGATCTCGTCGCGCCACAGCGCTTCCAGCTCCGGCCGCAGGCGCGGGTCGCCCATGGCTTGCGCGACGGTCAGATCGGCGGGGTGCGCATCTTCGCGCCAACGCTCGGCCAGAAAGGTGTGGCCCGCGTTGAGCAGAAAGAGCTTGAGCCGCTCGTGGTGATCCAGTTCATCTGTCAGCACGATGCCCGGGTGCGTGCACGGCAGCACCAGCCCGGGACGCCGCTCGATGGCCCATAGCGCGTACGGTTCTGCCACGGCGCCCACAGGGTGCAGTGCCTCGGAGACGATGCGGTCCACGAGCGAGTTGGCCCACACGCAATGCGTGCGCAGCCAATCGACGAACGCGGGGGGCAGCGCCCACTGCTGCGCTAGCGCGCAGACCGTCGCGCAAAGCGTGTCGCCATTGCGCTCGATCAGCTCGCACGGAAACAGCGACAACGGCGCCTGAGGCTGCCGCAGCCAGCGGCCGTGCAGCAACACCATCAGCTTGGCTGGGAAGCTGCGTGGCACGCGCGATGGCTCTTGCAGCAAGCGGGCGTCATCGCGCGGGTCGAGTTGGTAGCCCTGATCGGCCGTGTTGGAAACCACGACCTGCACGTGTGTTGCCGTGAGTTCGCATAGTTGTACCCAGTCGGCCTCTGCCTGAAAGGCGCGCCGGACAGCGTGGCAGGTAACGGTGTGGTCAATCGGTACACCGTCTTGCAAGCCGCGAATGCGTACCGGATAACCCGCGCCGCCGGCCAGCGCCGCCACGCGTGAGGCGCTCGCCGGGTTGGCGGTGGTCTGCACGACCGTGATGCCGCCCAGCGCCTGTCCTGCATCGAGCGCCTCCGACACAAACAAGTCGACGTGCGCCTGCAGGAAGCGGCTCGTGCCGAACTGGAGGATCGGCTGGGTCATGCGCTCAGCACTCCACGATGGCTTTCACTACGCCAGCGGCGGGGTCGAGCAGCGTCTTGAAGTGCGCGGGCACGTCCGCCAGCGCCATGCGGTGCGTGTTCAGCGCGGCTGGAATCTGACCCGCGCGCATGGCTTCGAGCACGGTCTCAAAATCTTCCGTGGTGGCGTTGCGACTGGCGAGCAGTGTGGTCTCGCGTTTGTGGAACTCGGGGTCCGAGAACGAGATGTTGGCCGCTACCAGGGAGATCAGCACGTACGTGCCGGCATGCGCCACGAAGCGCAAGCCACGCTCCATGGCTTTCGGATTGCCCGTGGCATCGAACACGACGTCATAAAACTCATTGCCCGTGAGGGTGCCGAGTTGCGCTTCATCGGTATCGCCCAGCACAACGCAGGCATCCACGCCAAGTTGCTCCTTCGCAAAGGCGAGGCGATCCCCACGTGAGTCCAGCGCCGTGACCACCGCGCCGCGCAGTTTGGCAAAGATCATGGCCGCCATGCCGATCGGGCCAGCGCCTACCACCAGCACGCGCTGCCCGGCACGCACCTGCGCACGACGCACCGCGTGCGCGCCAATGGCCAGAAATTCGACCATTGCGGCTTGATCCAGGCTCACACCGTCCGCCTTGTGCACGAAGGCTTGCGGCACGCTCAGGTATTCCGTGAACGCCCCATCGCGATGCACCCCCAGCACCTGGATGTTGACGCAGCAGTTTGTCCGACCCTGGCGGCACGCTACGCAGTGCCCGCAGGACAGGTAGGGCATCACGTACACCACGTCGCCCTTGGCCAGCGCGCTGCCGGGCGGTGCCTGTTCGACGATGCCCGACAGTTCATGCCCCATCACGCGCGGATAGTTGAGATAGGGCTGATTGCCCGTGAAGATGTGCATGTCGGTACCGCACACGCCCACGCGTTTGACGCTCAACAGGACCTCGCCCTCGGCAGGACTGGGGACAGGGCGGTCCAGCGCAAGCAGGGTGCCTGGTGTCTCGCAAACGACCGTCAGCATGATGTGGCTCCGGCCGAAGATGCGCCGCCCGGCTCCGTTCGACGGAGCCGTTGAAGAGGCTGAATATGCGCGCGTGGTAATTGCAAACGGTGGGTCACCTTCCGGTCTCCTTGCGTGATGAGGTGGGGTCTGGTTGCGCGCTTGCATTGCGCCAAGTTGAGGGAGTCACTCTCCGCATCTCGGGCAATTGGTCATGCCACACAGGCCTCACCTATTGGTCAGGCCAATTTAACATCTTGGGAGAAATTTCTTGATGGGGGAAACCCTGATGCAGAAAATCCCTTGTTTTCAAGCAATAAAGTCGTGGCGACCTAAAATTTGGTCAGACCACCTTGGCGGTGGCTGGGGCGGGGTGTGCCGGAGGAGGGGTTGCGCGGCCGCGGGCGGGCCGCGCATCAGGCGAGGGCGGCTACTGTGCGCTGTCTTGCTGAATGGCGCCCGCAATCCAGCGCTCTTCGGATGCTTTCAAGTGCGCCCGCATGGCGGTTTGCGCCGCGATGGGGTCGCCCGCTTGCAGCGCCTTGAGAATCTCTTCGTGTTCATGCACGGCCGCATGCCAGCTTGATTCGCCCTCCGCGTGGTCGCGGATGGCCACGGCGAGTGGGTCGTGGCGGCTATCGAACAGCTCGGCCACGAAGCGGCTCAGGACTGAATTGCCGGCGGTCTCCGCGATCAGCATGTGGAACTGGCGGTCGGCATCGGTGGGCGACTTTCCCCCCGATGCGAGTTTCTTCATGCGCTCGATGGTGCGCTGGAGTTTATCCAGCGTGGCCGCCGTCAGGCGCCCCGTGGCGAGCGTGATCACGTCGCCTTCAAGAACGGCTCGGGCCTGCATCAGTTCGGAGGGGCTCTCGCCCAGCGACGGAATGGCCGCGCTCTCGCTCGCCGCACTGGCGTCTTGCACATACACGCCGGAACCCATGCGGATCTCGACCTGGCCGCCAATCTCCAGGGCGATCAGTGCCTCGCGCAACGACGGGCGCGATACCCCTAGTGTCTGCGCCAGTTCGCGCTCGGGTGGCAAGCGTGTGCCGGGTGCGAGTTTTTCCTGCCGGATCAGGGCGAGAATCTGCGCAGCTACAGATTGGTAAAGCCGCTTTGGCTCTGTCTGCTTCATTGTGGTGTGCATTTTTGCGCGGGTGTTGCCGCGTACGGGTGTGTTTCGAGTCTAGCATGGGCACCGCTAGCCGTTGTCGACACTGGCGTTTGCGACACTTCAGGGTTTGCACTAGTGGTCAGGCAGGTGTGTTGTAAGTGATATTGGTTTGACCAAAAAATGCTTGGGCTCGGTCGAATCGCTCCGAACTGGACTTACCAGTGCGTCGAGCGGAAGATCAGAGCCTCGCAACACAACGGAGACCACGATGAGCAGTGCTGATGCCGTGCCTACGCACGTAAGCAGCTCCAGATCGTCGACGCCGCAAGAGATCCTTTGCCTGCGGCGCATCGGCAAACGCTTCCCCGGCGTGGTTGCGCTGGATGGCGTGGATCTGGATCTGCGCGTGGGCGAAGTCCATGCCGTCTGCGGCGAAAACGGTGCCGGCAAATCCACCCTGATGAAGATCATCAGCGGCCAGTACACGGCGGACGACGGCGCCATCTCCTACCGCGGCGAAGTGGTGCGGTTTGCGTCGACATCCGAAGCGCAGGCCGCCGGCATCGCGATCATCCATCAGGAGCTGAATCTCGTGCCGCATTTGTCTGTGGCGGAGAACATCTTCCTGGCGCGCGAGCCCAAGCGCGGCCCGTTCATTGATTACCGCAAGCTCAACACCAACGCACGGAGCTATCTACAGCGGATCGGCCTGGCTGTCGAACCGACCACGCTGGTCAGCGCGCTGTCGATCGCACAGCAACAGATGGTGGAGATCGCCAAGGCGCTGTCGCTCAACGCGCGTGTGCTGATCATGGACGAGCCCACGTCTTCGCTCACGGAATCCGAAACCGTTCAGTTATTTCGCATCATCAAGGAGCTGCGCGCCGATGGCGTGGCGATTCTGTACATCTCGCATCGGCTTGACGAGATGGCCGAGATCGTTGATCGCGTGACGGTGCTGCGCGACGGCCGCCACATCGCCACGAGCGATTTTGCTTCAACCAGTGTCAACGAGATCGTCGCGCGGATGGTCGGCCGCTCCCTGGACGATGTGTTCCCCGCGCGCCGATCGGTGCCCACCAACGAGGTGCTGTTGCGCGTCAACGCGCTGAGCCGGGCAGGGGTCTTCGGCCCGGTGTCGTTCGAGCTGCGCAAGGGCGAGATTCTCGGTTTTTCCGGCTTGATGGGCGCCGGCCGTACAGAGGTGGCGCGGGCCATTTTCGGTGCGGAACGGATCGACTCCGGTTCGATCATGCTGGGCGACACGCCGGTCACGATCCGTTCGCCGCGCGAGGCCATCCGGCAAGGCATTGCCTACTTGTCGGAAGACAGAAAGAAGGACGGCCTGGCGTTGTCGATGCCGGTGGCCGTCAACATCACCCTGGCCAATGTGCGGGCGATTTCATCGCGTGGCTTCCTGCGCTTTTCCGAAGAGACTGCTGTGGCGCAACGCTACGTGCGCGAGCTGAACATCCGCACGCCCACGGTTGGGCAGACGGTGCGCAACCTCTCGGGTGGCAATCAACAGAAGATCGTGATCGGCAAGTGGCTGTATCGCGGTTCGCGCATCCTGTTTTTTGATGAGCCGACGCGGGGCATCGACGTTGGCGCCAAGTATGCGATTTACGGGCTGATGGACGAACTTGCTGCGGACGGTGTCGGTGTCGTGCTGATCAGTTCGGAACTGCCGGAACTGCTGGGCATGACAGATCGAATTGCCGTCTTTCATGAGGGCCGGATTACGGCAGTCCTGGAAACACGGAAGACAAACCAGGAAGAAATTCTGCATTACGCATCAGGACGAACACATGCTTGAAATGACATCAGATCAGCCGCAGGCCGTGAAAACGCAGCGCAAGCAACACCATCGGGACTTGATCCAAAAGTTTGCAGCGCTCGGTAGCCTGGTGGCGCTCGTGATTGCGTTTTCCGCAACCAGCGCAGCGTTCTTTTCGGTCGGCAACTTCATGACCGTCGCACTGCAGGTCACGTCGATTGCCTACCTGGGGGTGGCGGCCACGTGCGTCATCATCACCGGCGGCATCGACTTGTCGGTGGGCTCGGTGCTGGCGCTCTCAGGCGTCGTGGCCGCGTTGCTCGTGAAGATGGGCGTACCGGTTCCGATTGCCATGCTGGCCGGCGTGGTGGTCGGTGCCATGTGCGGATGGGTCAACGGCATCTGCATCACCCGGATGGGCCTGCCGCCATTCATTGCCACGCTGGGCATGATGCTGGTCGCGCGCGGCCTGGCCCTGCAGATCACGGGCGCCCGTCCGGTCTCGGGCCTGGGTGACGCCTTTGGCGAACTCGGCAATGGCGCACTGTTCCGCATCTCGCACATCGGGGCAGACGGCTTTCCGGACACGGTCTTCCCCGGCATTCCTTACCCGGTGGTGATCATGCTTGCGCTGTTCATCGCTGTCTCCGTGCTGCTCTCACGCACGTCACTCGGTCGCCACATCTACGCGGTCGGCTCGAATGCCGAGGCCGCGCGCTTGTCCGGCGTGAACGTGCAGGGCGTGAAGCTGTTCACGTATGTGCTGTCGGGCTTGCTGGCAGGCATGACCGGGTGCGTGCTGATGTCTCGCCTGGTGACAGCACAACCGAACGAGGGCGTGATGTACGAACTCGATGCGATTGCCAGTGCCGTCATCGGTGGGACGTCGCTGATGGGCGGTGTCGGAACGGTTTCGGGCACAGCCATCGGCGCGTTCGTGATCGGCGTGTTGCGCAACGGGCTCAACATGAACGGCGTATCGAGTTTCATTCAGCAGATCATCATCGGCGTGGTCATCCTTGGCACCGTCTGGATCGATCAGCTCAGAAATCGCAAGTTGTGAGTCGAGAAGTTCAAACCAAAACCAAGGAGTGAGACATGAAGAAGTGTTCCGTGCTGGCGGTGGTTGCTGCAACGTGTGCATTGTTTTCTGCCTATGCGCAGGCTGCGGGCGGTGAAATTGCCGTGATCGTGAAATCGGCAAATTCCAACTACTGGCAGAACGTTCAGAAGGGCGCGACGGCCGCCATGGGCAACGCGAAGGGCTACACGATGACCTTTCAGGGGCCGGCTGCTGAATCCGCCATTGCCGACGAAGTGAATATGGTCGAGAACGCGGTCAACCGGCATGTCGCGGGCATTGTCCTCGCTCCGTCCGACCCGGATGCGCTGGTGCCGGCGATGAAGAAAGCGTGGGAAGCGCACATCCCCGTGGTGCTGATCGACTCGATGGTCTCCGATTCCGGCAAGCAGTATTACCAGTCGTTCCTGTCGACGGACAACGCGAAGGCAGGTGAGTTGTGTGCGAAGGCGATGATCGAGGCCGTCGGCCAGACCGGCAAGATCGCAATCATGTCTTATGTGCCAGGCGCCGGGTCTGAAATCGGCCGTGTGGGCGGCTTCAAAAAATACATCGAGGCGCATTCGAAGCTGCAGATCGTGGGGCCGTTCTATTCGCAATCGCAAATGGCAACGGCGCTGAACCAGACGACGGACGTGCTGGCCGCCAATCCCGATCTCAAGGGCATCTTCGGGGCGAACGAGCCGACGGCAGTCGGGATGGGGCGCGCCCTGCAGCAGTCGGGCAAGAGCGGCAAGGTGGCGGCCATCGGCTTTGATGGCAACCAGGATCTGCAGGGCTTCGTGCGGGACGGCACGATCCGTGCAATCGCAGTCCAAAGCTCGTACCAGATGGGCTACAAGGGCATCGAGACGGTCGTCAGCGTGATCGAGAAGAAGCCCGTACAGAAGCAGGTCGACACGGGCGTGATGGTGGTTAACAAGCAGAACCTGGATTCGCCTGAGGCCAAGAACGTTCTGTACTGACGAATCATCGCAATGAGGGGCGTGGCGGAGCGTCGTTCGCCGCCATGCCGGCTGGATCCCTTTCCTGAGCGGCGCAGTGTTTTAACTCCATTGCCGGAATGGGCCATCGCCAAACGTGGCCACCCCGGTACGCAGACGCAATGAGACTTCAAGGAAAACGCATCCTCGTGACGGCGGCCGGGCAAGGTATTGGCCGGGCAAGTGCGGTGATGTTTGCAAAAGAGGGCGCGCAGGTGCTCGCCACCGATATCAATGCACAGGCGCTGGCCACACTGGCAGAGACGGCCGGCATTCGCACCCTGCGCCTGGATGTGACCGACGCCAACGCTGTTGCCGTCCTGGCACGCGAAGAAGCCGCCTTCGATGCGCTGTTCAACTGCGCGGGCTTCGTGCACCACGGCAGCATCCTCGAATGCTCGGAAGACGACTGGGCGTTCTCATGGCAGCTCAACGTGACGTCGATGTACAGGCTCACGCGTGCGCTGTTGCCGAAGATGCTGGACCACGGCGGTGCATCGATCATCAACATGGCCTCCGCCGCTTCCAGCGTGAAAGGCGTGCCGAACCGCTTCGTGTATGGCGCTACCAAGGCCGCGGTCATTGGTATGACCAAGGCGATTGCCGCCGACTTTGTGGCGCGCGGCATCCGCTGCAACGCCATCTGCCCGGGCACGGTGGAGTCTCCTTCGCTCGAGCAGCGCATTGCCACGCAGGCGCAGGAACAGAACGTGTCCATCGACAGCGTCCGCGCGGCCTTCGTTGCGCGCCAGCCGATGGGCCGCGTCGGCACGCCAGACGAGATTGCCGCGCTGGCCACCTACCTCGCTTCGGATGAGTCCCGCTTCACGACCGGCACCTGCTGCGTGATCGACGGCGGCTGGTCCAACTGATTGGTTTGATTGATTGCAGTCCACAACGACAACACGATGAAACTCCTCCGTTACGGCCCCAAGGGCCAGGAAAAGCCCGGCCTGCTCGATGCGCAAGGGCAGGTACGCGACCTGTCGGCCGTGATTGATGACATTGGCGGTACAGCACTGCTGCCCGAGAGCCTCGCTCACCTGCGCACGCTGGACATCGGCCGCCTGCCCATCGTCGAGGGCACGCCGCAAGCCGGCCTGCGCCTGGGCGCCTGCGTGGGCAAGGTCGGCAAGTTCATCTGCATCGGCTTGAACTACTCCGACCACGCCGCCGAAACCGGTGCCGAAGTGCCGGCCGAGCCGGTCGTCTTCGGCAAATGGACCAGCGCCATCTGCGGCCCGGACGATGACGTTGAAATTCCGCGCGGCTCGGTGAAGACCGATTGGGAAGTCGAGCTTGGCGTGGTGATCGGCAAGGGCGGCCGGTACATCAGCGAGGCCGACGCGCTCGCGCACGTCGCGGGCTACTGTGTCATCAACGATGTGTCGGAGCGTGAATACCAGCTCGAGCGCGGCGGCACATGGGACAAGGGCAAGGGCTGCGACACCTTCGGCCCCATCGGCCCATGGCTCGTCACCGCCGACGAGGTGCCCAACCCGCAGGCGCTGCATCTGTGGCTGGAGGTGGATGGGCATCGCTATCAGAACGGATCGACGTCGACCATGGTGTTTGGCGTGGCGCATCTCGTGAGCTATCTGAGCCGCTTCATGAGCCTGCAGCCGGGCGATGTGATCTCCACCGGCACGCCGCCCGGCGTGGGGCTGGGGCAGAAGCCGCCGGTCTATCTGCGTGCCGGCCAGACCATGCGCCTGGGCATCCAAGGCCTGGGCGAGCAGCGCCAGCGCACGGTGAACGCGCAAGGCTGAAGGGCACGCATTCCGCAATCCCAAACACGATACTCATGACCATCATCCGATCCTTGCGCGTGCTGGACGTGCGCTTTCCGACTTCCCAGCATCTCGACGGCTCCGACGCGATGAATCCGGACCCGGACTACTCCGCGGCCTACGTGATCCTGGAGACTGACCAGCCGGGCCTGGAAGGCCACGGCCTGACCTTCACCATCGGGCGCGGCAACGAGGTGTGCTGCGCCGCCATCGAGGCGATGCGTCATCTGGTGGAGGGGCTGGATCTTGACTGGATTCGTGAAGACATGGGCCGCTTCTGGCGCCATGTCACATCCGACAGCCAGTTGCGCTGGATCGGCCCGGACAAGGGCGCCATCCACCTCGCCACCGGCGCGGTCGTCAATGCTGCATGGGATTTGTGGGCCAAGGCCGAAGGCAAGCCGCTGTGGCGCCTGGTGGCCGATCTCACGCCGGAAGCGTTCGTGCGCTGCATCGACTTCCGCTACATCACCGACGGCATCACCGCCGACGAAGCGCTGGACCTGCTGCGCAAGCAGGCGCCCGGCAAGGCCGAGCGTATCCGCACGCTGGAGCAGGAAGGCTACCCGTGCTACACCACGTCCGCCGGCTGGCTCGGCTATGACGATGACAAACTGCGCCGCCTCTGCCGCGAGGCTGTCGACAGCGGCTTCCGCCACATCAAGCTCAAAGTCGGACGCGATTTGAAGGACGACATTCGCCGCGTCTCCATCGCGCGCGAAGTGCTCGGGCCGGACCGCGAGCTGATGATCGACGCCAACCAAGTCTGGGAGGTGAAGGAGGCGATCGACTGGGTCCGCGAACTCGGTTTCGCCAAGCCGTGGTTCATTGAAGAGCCGACCAGTCCGGACGATGTGGAAGGGCACCGCGCGGTGCGCGAAGCGATCGCCCCCGTCAAGGTGGCCACCGGCGAGATGTGCCAGAACCGCATCCTCTTCAAGCAGTTCATCATGCGCGGTGCGATTGACGTGGTGCAGATCGACGCGTGCCGCCTGGGCGGCGTGAATGAAATCCTGGCTGTGCTGCTGATGGCTGCCAAGTACGGTTTGCCGGTGTGCCCGCATGCGGGCGGCGTGGGCCTGTGCGAGTACGTCCAGCACCTGTCGATGATCGACTACATCTGCGTGTCGGGCACGCGCGAAGGGCGCGTGGTCGAGTACGTCGACCATCTGCACGAGCACTTTGTCGACCCCTGCGTGGTGCGCAACGCCGCCTATCTGCCGCCGCAGGCACCGGGGTTCTCGATCACGATGAAGCCCGCATCGCTCGAGCAGTACCGCTTCCGGGGCTGATGCGATGACGGCACCTGTGCTGCCCGTGCAACGAATAGACGCGCACCAGCATTTCTGGCGCTATCGCCCCGAGGCCTATTCATGGATCGGCCCCGGCATGGAAGCCCTGGCCGAAGACCGCCTGCCCGCCGACCTGCTGCCCGAGCTGCGCGCGCAACGCCTGGACGCTGCGATTGCCGTGCAGGCGCGCGGCGTGCGTGAAGAGACGGATTTCCTGCTCGACCTTGCTGCCGCACACGACTGGATTGTCGGCGTAGTGGGTTGGGAAGACCTGCATGCTGCCGATCTTGAAGCCCGCCTGGAAGCCAGGAGCGGTGAGCACAAGCTGGTCGGCTTCCGGCACACCGTGCAGGACGAACCGGATGTCGCGGCATTTCTGTCGGACCCGGCATTCGAGCACGGCGTCGCGCTACTGCAGCTCTGGGGCTACACGTACGACGTGCTGGTGTTCGGTCATCAACTGGCGCCCGCCGTGGATTTCTGCGGCCGGCACGATCATCACTGGCTGGTGTTGGATCACCTCGGCAAGCCACCGCTTGCAGCGTTCGAGCGTGATGCGCAGGCGCTGGCGCGCTGGCGGGCCGCGCTGGCACCGCTCAAGGACATGCCGCATGTCGCCTGCAAGCTTTCCGGCTTGTTGACCGAAGCCGATTGGCGAAAGGGCCTGACCGTGCGCGACGTTCAGCACGCACGCCAATGCCTGGACGTGGCGCTCGACGTCTTCGGCCCCAACCGGGTGATGTTCGGGTCGGATTGGCCTGTGTGCCAGTTGGCCGCGTCGTACGGCACGGTGTATGACGTGCTGCACGTCTGGGCCGAAGAGCGGCTGAGCACCCTCGAACGCGCCAACCTCTGGGGTGGCACCGCCGCCCGCTGCTACAACCTGCAACTCAAGGCTTGAACCATGGATTTGCATCTGCAAGACAAAGTCGTCATCGTCACGGGCGGCGCGGCCGGCATTGGTGCGGCTATCTCGCTGCAACTGGCGGCCGAAGGGGCCATTCCTGTTATCTGCGGCAAGAGCCCGATTGCGCCAGCGTTTGAAGCCGAGCTGATGCGTCGGCAGCCGAGAGCGCGCTTCTTCGAGTTCGACCTGGAACAGGAGGTCGATTGCCGCGGCATGGTGGAGGAAACCGTGCGCGAGTTCGGGCGTATCGATGGCCTTGTCAACAATGCGGGCATCAACGACAGCGTGGGGCTGGACGCGGGCCGGGACGCCTTCGTGCGCTCCCTGGAAAAGAACCTGATCCACTACTACGTCATGGCACATCTGTGCCTGCCGCACCTGAAAGCGAGCCGAGGGGCCATCGTCAATATCTCGTCGAAGACGGCGCTGACGGGGCAAGGCAATACGAGCGGGTACACCGCCGCGAAGGGTGCACAGCTGTCGCTCACACGGGAATGGGCGGCATCGCTGGCGCCGGACGGCGTGCGTGTCAATGCGGTCATTCCGGCGGAGGTGCTGACGCCGCTGTATGAACGCTGGATCGCCACGTTCGAGAACCCCGATGCCAAGCTCGCGGCGATTACATCGAAGATTCCGCTCGGCCAACGCATGACCACCGCCGACGAGATTGCCAGCACCACTGTCTTCCTGCTCTCTGCACAGGCCTCGCACACGACGGGGCAGTGGGTGTTTGTCGACGGTGGCTACACGCACCTCGACCGTGCCCTGACCTGAGGTTGCCATGCGCTATTGCCTCGCTCTGGATTTGAAGGACGACGCGGCGCTCATCGCCACGTACGAAGACCACCATCGGCGCATCTGGCCGGAAGTCGCGCGGCACCTGCGCGAGCACGGCGTGATCGGTATGGAGATCTATCGTCTGGGCACCCGCATGGTGATGCTCATGGACACCGACGACGCCATCTACGACGCCGAGCGCATGGCGCTTGCTACCGACACCGACCCGAAGATCCGCGAATGGGAAGCGCTGATGTGGCAGTTTCAGGCGCCCACCCCCTGGACGCTCGCGGGGCAGAAGTGGACACCGATGACTCGGATCTTCGATTTGCAACAGCAACCGCAGTAGAAGCAATTCCGGCTGTGGCCGGCATGACACCAGAGAGGAGATGACAATGAAGAAACGAGCAACCTGGCCGCTGTGTGCGGCCATCCTTTGCGCGGCCGCTGGCGCCGCGCATGCACAAACCAACGTCACGCTATACGGCCGCGTCGCCAGCGGCATCGACTACCAGAACAATGTCGCCCCCACCGCGACCTCGCCGGGCGGCAGCCTCTGGCGGGCCGCCGACA